>DHPY01000002.1:0-10478 GCA_002411015.1 Armatimonadetes bacterium UBA5352
CCCCCTTGTTAGACGGAGAAGAAGCCGCTAAAGCGCCTCCGCTCCAGAACGGCCCGACGGACCCGCGCGCCCCCCGGGTCGTTTCCCAGTCGTGTGGAGGGGAGGGGCTTCAGCCGCTCCCACGTTAGATCGAGACGAAGCCGCTAGAGCGCCTCCGCTCCAGAACGGCACGACGAAGCCGCGCGCTCCAGCGGACATCCTCCGCCGCACAGCCGCAGGTCCTCGCAGCCGCAGCACTTCGCAGGCAGGTCGGCCTGCTCCGGATGCTCCCGGCGGAGGCGGACGCGCGTGAAAAGCTCCGACTCCCACACGCGCTCCCACGGGTCTCGCAGCAGATTGCCCGCCGCCTCGTAGTATGACTGGCACGGGAGCACATCGCCGTTCGGCTCAATGCAGACCGAGTACTCCGCCGCGTTGCAGAAGCGCAGGCCCACGCCCTCCGCCATCGGTGACAGCTCACAGTGCCGCGTGACCGTGTACCACAGGAAGCGCATCTCCAGCGCCGACGCGTGCTCCCTCACCCGCGCCAGCACCTCGCGCAGCCGCGGGATGCTCAGCGCGGACGGATTTGCCGCCCCGCAGCCGGAGTGGATCATGCCGTTCATCGCGAAGGTGCGCAGGCCGAGCGAGTGCAGGAACTCCACGATCTCCTCGGCCTCGTCCGCATTCTCCTCGACGAGCGTCGTGTTCGTGATAGTGTGCAGGCCGCGCTCAAGGCAGGTGCGCGCGCCGGCGACCGTCTCCTCGAAGGCCTCCGCGCCGACTATGCGGTTGTGCAGCTCCGGGCGGTGCGAGGCCAGCGTAACCTGCGCGTGATCGAGCCCGGCCTCCACCAGCGCGTCCACGAACGCCGTGTCGCTCAGCCGCCGGCCGTTCGTGTTCATGCCGCAGATCATCCCGAGGCCCTCGGCATACCGCACAAGCTCGGGTAGCTGCTCGTAGAGCGTGGGCTCGCCTCCGGTGAAGATCACCCACGGGACGCCGATCGCCCAGAGCCGGTCGAGCGCCTCGCGCCACTGCGCCACGCTCAGCGACGGCATCTCGCGTCGCCCCGGCTCGTTGTAGCAGTGCGCGCAGCGGTTATTGCAGGCGTAGGTGAGCGCGAGATCGGCCTTCAGCGGCGCCTGCGCGCGGATGGACAGCGGCGCAGGCTGCGGGATCCCCGCCTCGCAGATGCGGCAGCGCTCGGACGGCCGGCTGAGCTTCATGATCGCCGCGCGCACGCGGTCATACTCGGCCTGCAGCGCGAAATCGCGCGGGCCGCCGAAGCGCGTGCGCAGATGCAGCACGACGCGGTCGCTCGGCACCTCATCGAAGACGAGCGCCGCGCACTCCGCCTGCAGCGGCGAGAGGTGCAGCGCGTCCGCGCCATCCACGACCAGAAGGCCGGTGCCGTCGGCGTGCGTGCGCAGGTGCAGCCGCACGCGGCCATCCGGGCCGTCGGTGCAGCGATGTCGCAGCGTGACGCGGTCGGTCGCAGCCGTGAGCGCGTTCAGTCGCGTGCCGAGACGCCCGAGGTCGTCACGGATGCCATCGCGCAGCCGGCTGAAGAGGCCGTCGGCTACCACTTGGGCTTCTCCTCAAGCTGATACTCGGTGCCGCAGTAGGGGCACTTGACGTAGATCGCGCCCTCCTTCATCTGGAGAGCATCGGAGGCGAGTTGCGCGCCGCAGGACTTGCACCGCAGCTGCTGAAGCTCGGTATCACCGGTGAAGTCTACCTTGTGGGTGATCTTCATCTCCGGGCCCTTGGAGCGCGCGAGGTAGATCATGAAGACTGCAGTCCCGAGGAGCACACCGCCATACACCAACCACCTAACGGTTGGTCCCTGGCCTGAACCCAGGATGAAGGCGATGCCAAGTGCGCCGAACACTCCAGCCAGCACGTAAGCGACTGTCTTCATAGCGGAAACGGCGCGTGCGGGCGCCGCAGTACCTCCTCCGGGAGTGCGAGCATGCCTGTTCGCGGACCAGGCACGGATTTCGCCCGAGCACGCGAGGTGACCTGCAACCAGTGCGCACTGCGTAGCTCCACCTTCGCAAAGCGCCCTCATCCGCGCGAGGTCTCAGACACCCCCGAGGCGAAATCACCGCTCTGGAGGTGCACCATGCGCATACGTGCAGCGATCATAGTCGCATTACTCGTCGTCCTCATCGCCTCATCTGCCTGCGCCCTGGAGATCGTTTCCGAGGGACAGTCGGCTTTCACGATAGTCATGCCCGACGAGCCCACGCCCACCGCGCAGATGGCCGCTCAGGAGCTGCAGAGCTACCTGCAGCGCATCACCGGCGCACAGCTTCCGCTGGTCGCCGAGGCCGACGCACCTGCGGGCCCGTGCATCTACGTCGGCCCCTGCCGTGCAGCCATCGCCGCAGGACTCGTGCCTGAGGAGCGCGAGGCATACGCCATCCGCCACATCGGCGACGACCTGCTGATCGCGGGCGAAGACACCGCCGAGGACCCGCTCGGCACCGCGCGCACCGGCACGCTCTACGGTGTCTATGAGCTGCTGCGCGAGTTCGGCGGCGTCCGCTGGCTCTGGCCGGGGGAGCTTGGTGAGGTCGTGCCGCAATCGCCCGACTTCAGCGTCCCGGACGGTCTCGACCGCGCCGTCGCGCCTGACTTCGCCATCCGCCACCTCTGGCTGACCTACAAGAATCCGCCGCGGGTGCGCGATCGCTACATGCGCTGGTACCGGCGCACCGGCCAGGGCCAGGCGCTCACCGGGAACTCCGGCCACGCCTACTACAGCCGCATGGGCGGCAACGCGCTCTTCGAGGTGCATCCGGAGTACTACGCGCTCGTCGGCGGGCAGCGCAAGCCCTTCACCGGCAATCGCGGGCAGATCTGCACCAGCAACCCGGAGGTCGTGCGGATCGTGGCGGAATCGGCGCTTACCGACACCCGCGATATCGCGCCGATCGCCCCCAACGACGGCAGCGGCTTCTGCGAGTGCCCCAACTGCCGCGCGCTGGACGTGGACGACTACCTGATGCCGTGGGGCGGCGGGGAGATGATCGCGCTCACCGACCGCATCTTCACATTCGTGAACCAGGTGGCGCACATTGTCGCCGAGCGCGATCCGCAGAAGCTCCTCGGGCACTACGCTTACACGTTCTTCAAGCCGCCGCCAGCGCACATCGACGACCTCGAGGACAACATCGTCCTGTTCTTCGCGCAGGCCTGCCACTGGTTCCGCGACCCGGAACTGAGGGCCGACTACCGCGGCTACATCGACGCCTGGTCGCGCTACGGCAACCCGCTGGTCTCACGCGAGTACCTGGGCCTGATCTACTGGCTGGATATGCCGAACGTCCACACGCGCCTGATCGAGCAGGAGGTCGCCTACCTCAAAGACCGCGGCTTCATCGGGCTCGACTCGGAGATGTGCGATAACTTCTCGACGCATGGGCCCAACTACTACCTCGCGGCCCGGATGATCTGGGACACGAGCCTCACGCGCGAGGAGGTCCTGAGCGACTACTACCGCGCAGGTTTCGGCCCGGCGGCCGATGATGTCGCCGAGTACTACGACATCTTTGAGACGCGCCTGGAGCAGCTTGGTCCGGAGGCCGCGGGGGCCGGCTCTGCCAACCGCGCGAAGCTCCCGATGCAGTTCAACCCAGAGACGCTCTCACGGGCAAGGGCCGCGCTGGAGCGCGCCTACACACGCACCGACGACCCGACAATCCGCGCGCGCCTCGACTTCGTGAAGATCGGGCTGGAGTACACGGAGGTCACCACCGAACTGATGCGCATCGCCGGCAGGCTCAACTCGGCCGGGATGTCGCTGGGGATCGTGGAGAGTGTGCCGATCGACCACCAGCCGAGCGAGGAGGAGTTGATCGGATGGCTGCGGGAGGCGCTGGCGCTGCATGAGCGCCGCTGGGCCATCATCGACGGCCAGGGCGACCTGCCCGCGCTGCACCGCCCGGCGCTGCTGGAGGCCGAGGCGCAGGGGCGCTGGGGCGAGGGCATTGCTGATCGCCTGACCGTGGTGGCCGACGAGGCGGGGCGCTTCTTTGAGTTGCCGCTGCAGTGGCACTTCCAAGTGGAGGGCGAGGGTCAGGGAGAGGCCGCAGGCTGGCACCTGCCGGAGTTCGGTGATAGCGCCTGGCCGCTGATCGGCACGAGCGTTCCGTGGGAGCGCCAGGGCTACGAGGGCTTCGACGGCGTCGGCTGGTACCGCGTGCGCTTCGACTTGACGGAGGAGCAGGCGGCCGCTGAGAAGGTCACGCTGCGCATCGGCGCGATCGACGAGGATGGCTGGGTGTGGCTCAACGGCGAGCAGGTCGGCGAGATCATCTTCGACATCAACGTGAACGAGAATAGCTGGCAGGAGCCGCTGGATATTGACGTAACGGGCAAGCTGCGCGCGGGCACGAACGCGGTCGCGGTGCGTGTGCGTGACCGCTCGGGCGCGGGCGGCCTCTGGCAGCGCAGCTACCTGATCTTCGGCGAGGAGCGCGTGAACCTGCTGGAGGGAGGCTCGTTCGAGGACGCTGCCGATCGCTGGGCATTCTCCGGCCGCGGCGAGTATCGCTCCGAGATCGTGGCGGGCGAGGGCTACGCCTCCGAGCATGCGCTGCGGATTGTGGTGCCCGAGGACCCGGAGGCCCTCGCATCAGCGGCCACGACCGTCGCGGCGGAGGCCGGACACGCGTACGCCTTCACGTTCCGCTACCAGACACAGGGCGTGGGGACGCACCCGACGATCACCGACTCGCCGAAGGTGCGCGTGATCTTCAAGGACGCGGCCGGGCAGTCGGTGACCGACTCGACCGGCTACTTCTGGGCGAGCCTGAAGGTTCCGCCGAACACCGATGACTGGCAGCAGGCGATCGTGCATTTCACCACGCCGCCCGGGACGGCGAAGATCTCACTAACGGTCTTCTTCCACCTCCCCGGCAGCTACCTTGTGGATGATTTGACGCTGCGGGACTACGGCGCGCGGGAGTAGCGGCCTTCGAGTCCAGTCGTGTGGGGACGGGCTCTGAAGCCCCTCCGTTTCATACCGGCGGGCTAACGACCAACGGCGCACGGGCGAGACGCCGGTGCCACAACGACAACGGCTAACGGCGCACGGGCGAGACGCCCGTGCCACGAGAGGTGACGCTCATGGCACGCACTGCACGCACCATCACGATCATACTGGCGTTCCTGCTCATGGCCCTCCCGGCCATGGCGCAGACGCTCCTCGATGAGCTGAACGCCGCCGATCAGGGCGCGGAGGTCGAGCTTCCGAGCGCGCACGTCACGGAGGCCACCTTCGACCTCCCCGCCAACCCCGGCTCCGTCCAGCTCTACCTCCAGGCGATCCTGCGCTTCCGCGCCGCAAGCCACTCCGCCGGCGTGCTGCGCATCGCCATCAACGACCGCGAGCTTGGCCCCGAGCACTCCGCCAACAAGGCCGCCGAGTACTGCCAGGCAGGCACCGGCCCCTACGCCCCGCGCTCGTGGGCGCTGCCAGCCCAGCCGGAGTTCGCCACGGGCGAGCGCGAGGACCTCGGCGGCCTCGGCTACCTCTTCGACATCAGCGACCTCGCCCGCGCCGGGCGGAACACGCTGCGCATCAGCCACGCCGCCGCCACCGATGCGGTGCTGCTCCGCGGCGTCTCCGTCATCGTCGGCGGGGAGCGCCTGCCGATCGAGCTGAGCACCGCGCGCATGGACGTGAACGATCCGGAGAAGCTCGCGTGGGACTTCGGCCCGAACATCAGCGAGGGCAAGGGCCTGTTCCTCTGCGAGGGGATGACGATCCCCGTGCAGTTCCGACCGCGCAACACCGACACCACCGGTGCGATGGCGCTCGGGATGGAACTGGAGCTCCCCGCCGGGGTCACGCTCCTCACGCCATGGCTGCCCGCGGGCACCGGCTGGACTGATCAGATCGCCATCGAGGAGCGCGCCGGTGATGGCGCCGCCACCGTCTACACGCTCAAGCTCCCGGACGATGCGGTCGTCGGCCCGGAGACCGACTGGACCACCTTCGCGGGCCATCCGCTCACCCTCTACCTCCGCTGCGAGGCGGGCCCCGGCGCCTATACGATGCGCTGGCGCTCGCTCTCCCAGGGCGGCGAGGGCATGGAGGTCGTCGCTCCCCTGACCGTGCTGCCCGCGCCCGCCGATGCCCCTCAGCCGGGCCGCTCGCGCCTCGGCGTCTGGGCCTACACCACCGTCAGCGCCTCCGCGTCCGAGCCCGAGGCTGCGCTGCGCGAGAGCCTGCGCGCGGAGACCTACGCCCGGCTGCAGCAGGTGGGCGTCTCCCGGATGATCCTGAGTGAAGCCGACGAGATCCCGCCCGCGCGCGATGCCGGGATGCTGGTGAGCCTCGCGAGCCCCTGGGGCTTCAACCGCACCGTCTTCCCATCGGACACGACCGACCCGGAGAAGGCCCGCTACGACGCCGACGGTCAGCCGATCTTCGCCGACCGCTACAGCCAGGCGATGCAGTGGTGCCCGACATACGCCGCCGAGAACGTGGCCGAGGTCTTCGGGCCGATCACGGAACGCATCCGCGACGAGGGCTGGGAGGGCTTCGATCTCGACCACGAGGGCGTCCATCAGCAGTGCTTCTGCGAGCGCTGCCGGAGCGCATTCGCCGAGCACGCGGGGCTCGTGGCCGCCGACCTCGACTGGCCCGCGGCGGTGCAGGAGGATGGGCCGCTGCATGAGCGCTGGCTCGACTTCCACGTCTGGAACATCGGCCGCCATGTCGCCGCGATCCGCGAGGCCGTGAAGGCCGGCGATCCGGATGCGCTGCTCTACTCGTGGTTTACGATGAGCCTCTACGAGCGCGCCGCTGAGGGGCCGCACGCCGAGGTCTACCGCGGGCGGATCGCGGAGGAGCGTGAGTACGGCTACGACATCGCGCAGTTCCTGCCATCGCTCGACATCGCGGACATGGCGAACGGCGTCTACCCGCACGGCGAGGACACCTGGGACTACCAGTACGGGCTGACCTGGGCGTTCAACCGGGTCGAGGCGACCGTGGACAACCCCTGGGACGTGCCGCTCGCGCCGTGCCTGAACATCGGCTCAGGGACCGGCGGCACCTGGACCAACCCCGACTACCTCCGCTGGCAGGCGAAGACGCACATCGCCCAGGGCGTGCAGGGCCTCGACTTCTGGGTGCTCCCGTTTTTCGACGGCCGCCACTTCGCGCTGCTGTCCGATCTTGCGCGACTCCTCGAGGCGTCCGAGCCCTTCGCGTGGGAGGGCGAGCGCGCGGATGATCGCGTGGCCGTCGAAGGGCCCGAGGGCATCTTCCACCGTGCATTCGCGACGGGCGACCGGGTGCTCGTCGGCATTACCAACCGCACGCTCGAGCCGGTGCAGGTCACCCTCACGCCCGCTCAGGGGCTGGCGAATGCCCGCGAGGTGCTCACCGGCGCCGAGCTCGGCGGGCAACTGACCGTCCCGGCTCTTGACGGCGTGTTCGTCATCTACGACGCGCAGTGATCCGCGCACACTAAGGAGGAGACACTGATGAGACGCCCGATGCTCCTGGCCGTCGCTCTGTGCATCCTGCTCGCATCCGCCGCACTCGCGCAACCTCTGCGCGTCGCGGTCTACGAGGGTGGCCTCGGCGGCAAAGCCGTCGCCGAGGCGCTGGCCGCGCAGGAGGGCTTCGAGGCCACGCTCATCGGCGACCTCACCGCCGACACGCTCCTCCAGCACGACGCGCTCTTCGTCGGCTCCACGCGGCTGGACGACCCGGCCTCCCTCAACGCCCTGCGCCTGTTCGCCGGCGTCGGCGGAGGGATCGTGCTCAATCACTCCGCCACCGGCCGCGACCTTCCGCAGACGCCCTTCCCGGCGGTCGCCAGCTTGGTCTCCGGCAGGCGCGAGGACACGATCGTGCTTACGGCGGGCGGTCACCCCATCGCGCAGGGCCTGCCCGCGGAGTTCGAGCACGCCTACTCAGACCA
Organism: Armatimonadetes bacterium UBA5352; assembly: GCA_002411015.1. Taxonomy (GTDB): domain Bacteria; phylum Armatimonadota; class Zipacnadia; order Zipacnadales; family UBA5352; genus UBA5352. Next base: position 7,932 of record DHPY01000002.1, read on the forward strand.
CCTGCTGCTCACGCCCGGCGAGGCGGGGACGCCCGTCCTGCGTGATCGCTCAGACGCGGTGGTCGCGGTTGCCGGGCAGGAGGGGAGCGGGCGCGTGGTCCTCAGCGGCATGGCCTCCGGCTACTTCTACGACGCCGCCACCTTCGCGAACGGAGAGCGCCCGCCAACCGGCGGCGAGCTGCAGTTCGTCCTCAACGCCCTCCGCTGGGCCGGGGAGGCGCGCATCACGGCCATGCCCGCGGCTGAGCTGGCCGATGCCCGGCGCGCGCTGGAGCAGGACCTCGCGCTCGAGGAGCTGCGCGCGGCCATGCCCACCGACGACTGGTTCGCGGGCGAGATGCTGCACGCGAGCTACCTCACCCGGCCGCCCGTTACGGAGCTGGGCGGGCGCTTCTTCATCACCTACGACGCCCAGACCTGGCGCGGCTACGCCATGCGGCGCGCGACCACCGATGAGCAGCTAGCCTTCTTCCGCGCGCGCCTGCACTCCGACGTTCTGCGCCTCAAGTGGCTCGGCATCACCGACATCATGTGGTGGACTGACGTCTCCGGAGAGCGCGTCTTCCGCACCACCGAGGTGCCCGACTCAGCCGCGCAGTACCGCTTCGACCCGCTGGAGATGCTCTGTGAGATCGCCGATGAGGAGGGCATGAACGTCTGGGCCGCCTGGCACTCCACCGCGCGCAGCGAAGAGTTCGCGCAGGAGTATTGCGCGAAGGACGCGGAGGGCAAGCTTTACGTCTACGGCAGCGACGCCTACTGCGAGGACGTCCTCAGCCCCACCTGGCGCGAGCGCTGCCATGCGCTGATCGACGAGTACGCCGAGCGCTACGGCGAGCACGAGAGCTTCCAGGGCATCGGCTGCTACGATGAGCTTTGGTTCACCTACGCGGACTTCCATGGCGATGACCTCGAGGCCTTCGACCGCTTCTCGCGCGAGCGGTTCGGCGCGGAGTTGCCCGATGACATCGGCGCGAGGCTCGCCCTGCAGCGCCAGTGGACGGACACCGAGGACGTCTGGCGCAGGCGCTACATCCTCTTCAAGCAGTGGGCGATCACCGACTACCTGCGCGATCTCATCAACTACTGCCACGGCCGGGACCTGCAGTTCGGGCTGGAGATCCTCGCGACCGCCCACTACTCCTCCGGCTGGTGCTGGGGGATGGACAGCGTGGAGCTCGCGCGCCTCGGGGCGGACTTCCTCACGATGTCGCCCGGCACCACCGCCGCCGCCTACTACCCGAACTCCATCCGCTGGGCGCACGCGCATGATGGCTGGGACATCTACAACACCCACTGCTTCCGCGAGAGCATCGGCGGCGCCTACTTCACCTTCAACCAGCTCTGGCGGCCGATCATGTACGGGAACAACCCTGGTGTCGCCCGCCAGGTCGCGCGGCACATCGAGAACCAGCGCGAATGGGCGGGCGCTCAGTCACTCGCACGCGTCGCGGTGCTGCACAACCAGGAGTCGCTGCAGATGCTGCTCGAGGACCCGCGCCCGGAAACGAACAAGGAGCAGGCGGTCATCCACGCGATCCAGCGCCACCAGCCCTGCGAGACCGTCTTCACGCGCGCGACCGAACTCCACGGCGACTACCGCCTGCTCGTGGCGGGACCGTACGCTGTGCGCGGCCTCAGCGAGGACGTCATGAGCGAACTGCGCGGCTTCGTCGAGGCCGGAGGCTCCATCCTCTCGCTCAACGCGCCGTGGAGCGTCGCCGATGACGACCTCACCGACGAGCGGGACGTGACCGCCGAGATGCTCGGCGTCCGCTACGGTGAGCCGCTGTCCGAGGCCACATGCGCGTTCGAAGTGGAGGGGATGCGCATTGCCCTGCCCGCGGGCGTCGCGCGGCGGCAGGTCGAGCTGCTGGAGGGCACGGAGGTGCTCGTCGCCTTCGAGGACGGAACCCCGGCGGTGACGCGGCGCGCCATCGGCCAGGGCGGCATCGTCGCGGTGCACTTCGACCTGATGACTGAGCTTGAGAAGGGCGAGACTCCGGAGCTTGCGCAGTGGCTCTGGATGCAGGTCGCGGAGCTGTCGCGACCGGAGGTCGTCTGCGAGGGCGAGGGCTTCCGCGTGATGGGCGCGCTGCGCAAGGGCGACTGGATCGGCGTCGCGCTCTACCCCGAGAGCGTGCCGACGGTGGCGACGATGCACGTGGACCTGCCGGCGCTTGGGATCGCCCGCGATGGCTACCGGATGATGCACCTCGGCAAGGAGATGGAGGTGCAGCTTCCCGGCGACCGCTGGGGCGAGGAGGGCTTCTGGACTCCGGAGATGCTCGCGGCGGGCTTCGGGGTGACGATCGCGGCGGACAACGACCGTGTGATGCCGCTACCGGAGAAGCTCGATCTCTCGCTCTTCGACGAGGACGAGGCGGCCTACATCGAGAAGGTCACGCGCGGCAACTGGGACAGCGTGACCGAGGGCCAGGAGAAGCGCAGCTACGCGCACGAGATCGTGGTCCTCGCCCCGGGCGACGAGATGGTGATGCCGGCAGCGAACGAAAGATAACGCGCACGGCTCGCAGGCTGGAAGCC
>DHPY01000002.1:10694-14497 GCA_002411015.1 Armatimonadetes bacterium UBA5352
CCCGTCAGTCCTCTGCCGTTGTCGTTGGAGGGGCCGCCCTCGCGCCCGCCTGTCGTTTGGCGGCGCGAGGGTGAGGCGCGCCAGCGCCGAAGGTTCCACCCCGGCCCACCGCACAACCACAACCGTCTGCGCTACCGTGTTGCGAACGACAGGGGCCGGCACAGCGGCTGAGTTCCGCAGGCGGAACTCACCCTCGCTGCGCTCGGGCGGCCCCTCCGCACGGCTCGCAGGCTGGAAGCCCGCGCCACGGTGCCAAGTGGCCTACCCCCCGTGGGGCAGGCTTCCAGCCTGCCGCCGTACCGTGCCGTTCGTGGCGACGGGCATCCTGCCCGTCAGTCCTCTGCCGTTGTCGCCGAGACGCCCCTCACCGCCCCACGAAGTCGATGGCCTCGTCGCCGTACTCCGTCGAGAGATCAGCGTAGAGCGACAGCAGCGCCTCCACGCCCACCATCCCGCTGCGCAGCTTCGCCATCGCGTCCTGCGAGAGCTGCACCATCCCCTCCGAGACCGCAGCGTGGCGCATCGCCTGCTCGTCCACGTCGCCGAGGACCATCTCCTTGAGCTTCGGCGTCATCCGCATCAGCTCAAAGAGCCCGATCCGCCCGAGGAAGCCAGTCCCGCGGCAGCGCTCGCATCCCGTGCCCGCCGCCACCACCGAGATCCGGTGCTCCGTCAGCCGCTTGAGCAGCGCCGGCGCCTCACCCAGCACCTCCTCGACCTTGCGCGAGACCTTGCAGTCCGGGCAGACCCGCCGCGCCAGCCGCTGCGCCAGCACCGCCCGCAGCCCCGAGGACACCAGGTAGGGCTCCACCCCCATCTGCAGCATCCGCGTTACCGCGGCGGGCGCATCGTTCGCGTGCATGCTCGTGAGCACCAGGTGGCCCGTGAGCGCCGCCTGGAACGCGGCCTCAACCGTCACCGAGTCGCGCGCCTCGCCAACCATCACCACGTCCGGGTCCTGCCGCATCATCGCCTTGACGTGCTCCGCGAAGCCCACGCCGATGTCGGGGCGCGAGAAGGACTGGTTGATGCCTTCAAGCTGGTACTCGATCGGGTCCTCGACCGTCTCGATGTTCAGCGAGGCCCCGCGCAGGTAATGCAGCGCTGAGTAGAGCGTGGTGCTCTTGCCTGAGCCGGTGCCGCCGACGATGTTGATGAGCCCTCGCGAGGCCTTCAGCAGCGCCTCCATCTGCTGCTGCAGCGGCGAGGACATGCCAAGCTGCTCGAAGGTGATGTAGAGGCGGTTCTTGTCGAGGAGCCGCATCACGATGTTCTCGCCGTAGGCGGTCGGGCGCAGTGCCGCGCGCACGTCAATCCGCCGCCCGGCCGCCTGCGTCGTGAACCGCCCATCCTGCGGCCGGCGCGACTCGCCGATGTCCATCCCCGCCATGATCTTCAGCCGCGAGAGCAGCGCGTCCTTGATCGTCCCGGGCAGCCTGTTCGGCGGCCCGAGCACGCCGTCTATGCGGTAGCGGATCCGCAGCCCCTCGCGCTCGGTCTCCACGTGGATGTCACTCGCGCCATTCTTCACGCCCTGGGTGATGAGCGTGCTCGCAAGCTGCACCACCGCCGGGGCGTCGGAGAGGTCGGCGATCTTGTCTACGCCCTCGCTCAGCCCCTCCGCCCGGGCCGCCACGCGCTCGTCGAGGTCAATGATCTCCGCGCTCGACCAGAAGGTGTCCATCGCCCACGCGATCTCCGGGTCCGCGACCCGCAGCGGCTGTACGCGGTAGCCCGTCTGCCGCCGGATCTCGTCGATCGCGGTCACGTTGTCCGGGTCGCTCATCGCGACCTCGATCACGTCCTGGCGGATCGCCACCGGAAATGCGCGCAGCCTCCGCCCGACGCTCGGCTCGATGATGTTCGCCACCTGCGGGTCAATGTCACGATCCCGCAGCGACGCCACGTCATCGGCCTCACCGCCGGTGGCCTCGCGCAGTTGCTCATGCGTGAAGTACCCGCGCTGCACTCCCATCTCCAGCGCGGAGAGGTCCTCGCGCATGCCATCCTGGTAGACCTCGCGGGCCTGCTCCGTGGTGAGGGCCTTCTGGCGGAGCAGGATCCGCAGGATGCTCTGTTCGCGTTCCCAGTCAATCATCGCTTTCCCCCGGTCGTGCTTCGGGTAGTTGAGCGGCCATTCTCCGCATGCCTCTTTGTTACCTCCCACGCCGCGGAGGTGATTGCGCCGCCGCGCGGAAGCTAAGCCCTGCTTCTCGCGCGCAGACCGCATCCGGAGGCAGAGCGCATGATCGACTTCGCAGCCCACAACGCTGAGGTGCGCGAGGCGATGGCGGCGCATCCTCCAGTCGGGGGTGATGGAGGGCGGGAAGTTCATCCTCCGCGAGGGCAACAACCTCGCCCCCGGCACCCCTGAGGAGAACGTGGCAGCGATGTGCGCGGCCTGCAAGAAGTTCGGGCGATACGAGTAGGGCGTCGTTTTCCGTCTGGAGGGGCCAGAGAGCGCCCGCTGGCGTCGTTTGCCAGCGGCGCGATGCTGGCCCGGTCGTTGTCGTCGTCCGCCCGCACTGCGACGAAAACGACAACGACCGGGCCGGTGTCGCGGAGATAAACGGCATCTCCGCTCTCCGGCCCCTCCAGAACGACACGGCAGGTCATGCCTCGGTCCGCGCGGAAACCTCCGCCGGTGCCCGAACTCGCCCCGCGGAGGGATCGCCATGCCCGAGATCATCTCGATCGGCGAACTGATCGTTGACGTCATGCGCATGCACGTGGACGAGCCGCTAGATGTCCCCGGGACCTTCGCCGGGGCCTTCCCGTCCGGCGCGCCCGCGATCTTCACCGACCAGTGCGCGCTGCTCGGGCGCTCCGCGGGCTTCATCGGCGCCGTCGGCGATGACGACTTTGGCCGCATGGACATCCGGCGCTTCGAGGACCATGGCGTGGACACCAGCTACGTGGCGGTCGTGGATGAGGTCTCGACCGGCTGCGCATTCGTCACCTACTTCAGCAACGGTGACCGCCGCTTCCTCTTCCACATCGGCAACTCGGCCGCCAGCCATCTGCCCGATGTGCCCGCCGAGTACTTCGAGGGCTGCCGGTGGCTGCACATCTGCGGCTCATCGCTCTCCGCCGGCGAGCGCATGCGCGATGGCTGCTACGAGGCCACCGAGCGCGCGCATCGCGCAGGCGCGAAGATCTCGCTTGACCCGAACCTGCGCCCGGAGCTTCTTGGCGGCGAGGCCGCGGTGCGCTCGGTGCTCGACCCGGTGCTGCGGCGGGCCACGCTGGTGCTGCCGAGCGCGACGGAGGCGGAGATCCTCACGAAGACCGACACGCCCGAGGCGGCCTGCGAGGGGCTGCTGGAGCGCGGCGTGGAGATCGTGGCGCTCAAGCGTGGCGAGGAGGGCTGCCGCGTCGTCACCCGCGAGGGCAGCCTCGATGTCGCGGGCTATCCGGTGGAGGCGGTGGACCCGACCGGCGCGGGCGATTGCTTCGACGCGGGCTTCGTGGTCGGGCTGACGGAGGGGCTGTCGCTGGAGGAGTGCGGGCGGCTGGCGAATGCCTGCGGCGCGGCGGCGGCGACCGTGCGCGGCCCGATGGAGGGCTCGCTGACCCGCGGGGAGGCGTTCAGGCGGGCGGGGATCTGACGACCGCCCCTCCCCCTGCCCCCTCCCCCTGGCGCCATACACGACATGGCGCAGGCGGGAGAGGGGGGAACGTACTGACGGGCTCGGAAACGCGCCCGCGGCAACGTGGCACCGATGTCCCGTTTGTGGCACGGACGTCCGCTCGTGCGTCCTCTGGCCGTTCGCCGTCGCCGTTCGTAGCGGCGGGCTTCCAGC
>DHPY01000002.1:14649-37518 GCA_002411015.1 Armatimonadetes bacterium UBA5352
GCGGGCTTCCAGCCCGCCATCCGTAACCTTCCCACACCTCGCAGCGGAATGCGTACACCTGCACTTCCGTTTGACAGGAGGGTCCGCAATGCGCATCTCGGCTTGCGTCGTCCTGTCGTTTCTGCTGCTCACCACACTCGCCGCCGCTGATCCCGGCGCCGTCATGTGGTCCGGCGGCACCGTCAGTCTCATCGATGAGCACCCAACGGTCAGCCTCGTCGAGGAGACCATCATCCTCGAACCCCGCCTCTCCGACACCCTCGTCAGCGTGGACCTGCAGTTCCACAACACGGGCGAGGCGCGCGCAGTCCCGATGGGCTTCCCCACGCTCAAGTTCGGCGGCCCGGGCTACCACTTCGTCCGCGACTTCACCGTCGAGGCCAACGGGCAGCCGCTTCCCGTGACGGTGCAGGAGGAGGCCGCGCAGATCCAGCTTGGCGAGCGCTCCCACGACTGCGTCTGGCATCTCTTCGAGGTGCCCTTCGCTGCGGACGCCGACCTCACGATGCGCGTGCGCTACCGCGAGGCGCGCGAGTATTCGTGGAACATGCTCCAGGTCCCGTATGTCCTCGCGACCGGCGCGTCATGGAAGGGCGATGTGCGCCGCGTGGACCTGGAGGTGCGCTTCCCCGACCGGCGCAACTTCAGCGACGTGAACCTCGCCGTCGGGCAGTCGCCCACCTGGCAGCCGCTCGATGTGGAGCGCGATGGCGACATCATCCGCTGGCGCGCCGCCGACTACTCCGGCACCCCCCAGGTGATCCTGCTCAGCGCGATGCTCGGGCCGACCGCGGTGACCGATGACGCCGACCTGAAGCGCAGCCACTGGGGCACGCTGGCCTGGTGGGAAGATGATCGCGTGCTGCTCGAGGCCGACTACCTCGCCGACTGCCTGCTGGCGATGATTGCCGGGCGCGCCGAGGACACTCTGACGCTCGCGAAGGAGGGCCGCGAGGTCGAGCTTGCGCTCAAGAAGATCGAGGGCGAGTTCATGCCGCAGACCATCGAGTTTGTGGAGCCGCAGGGCGCCCTTGAGGCCTTCGGCGGCAGCCTCGTGACCTCGACCGATGCCGATGGCGACCTCGCGATCAGCATCACCACCGCCCCGCAGACCGCCGAAGCCGCTCAGGCCACTGCGCGCTGCGCGGAGCAGACGCTGGACTACCGCCGGCGCGCGCTGCGGCGGCTGGCTGAGCGCTGGCCGGATGCGTGCGCCGAGGTCTGCGACACCATCCTCTCCCGCGACAGTGAGCAGACTGCCGTGCTCGCGTGGGCGGTTGGGCGTACGCAGGCGAGCGGCGCGCGGGTGGATGAGCTGGAGACGCTTGTTAACCGCGTCGGCGGCGACTGGCGCGCGGAGCTCACGGAGGCGGTCCTGACCGCGCAGACCGACGAGGAGCTTCGCGGCGGCGTGGCGATGGTTCCGGAGCAGACGCGCGGGAGCATGGCGGCGCGGCTCGTCTCCGGCATCTCCGCCTGCGAGGACTGGCAGCAGGGCGTGCATCGCGCCCGGAACGCCGGCCTTGCGCTGCGCCTGATGGACGCGCCGGATGCCTGCCGGATGGTCCGCAACGCGATCATCGCGGGCGAGGGCCACCAGGACTCGGAGGACGCGCTCTTAGCGCTCGGCTTCCTCGGCGATGACGAGGGCATCCCGACGATGGTGCTGACGGCCGTTGGCGACGCGGCGGCATCGCGCGATCTGCAGTGCGCGGCCGCGGCGGCCCCGGGCTACCTCGGCACACGCGCGGGGATGGAGGCCTGTTTGGAGATCTGGCGCCGGGCGGAGGATCGCGAGGTGCAGGCGCGGGCATGGCGCGGGATCGAGATTGCCTGCGACACCGACTACTACCGCGCAGGCTACTTCCCGGGAGATCTGCCGCTGTGGGCGCGGGAGATCAGCCCTCAGGACGCCCGCGCGCTCTGCCGGGAGTGGCTCGACGAGCTTGCTGCCGAGGAGCAGGATCGCTCGCGCAGCGGTGACATGGAGCGGCTGCGCCGGGGACTTGCGTCCGCGCAAACGGACTGAGGACGCGTCATGCCGTTTGGAGTCTGGAGGGGCCGGAGAGCGCCCGCTGGCGTCGTTTGCCAGCGGCGCGATGCCGGCCCGGCCGTTCACGTCGTTTGTCGTCCGCCCGCACGTCGACGACAACGACCGGGCCGGCATCGCGGAGACAAACGGCATCTCCGCTCTCCGGCCCCTCCAAACGACAGCGACACGGGCCGCTGCTATCTGAGGCAGGAAGAACCCCGCCCCCCCGCGAAGGCCTCAATGTTAGTAAATGAGACCTTCTGAGGGGTTGGTGGCGGATGTTCGATCTCACCGGCAAAACAGCGATTACCACCGGCGCGGCGCGTGGCCTCGGGAAAGCGATGGCTGAGGGCCTCGCTGAGTTCGGTGCGAATGTCGCGATCTTCGATGTGGTGGATGGCACGCAGACCTGCGAGGAGATCGCGGGCAAGTGCGGAGTGCAGACCAAGTTCTACCAGGTGGATGTGACCGATGAAGCGCGAATTGCGGAGGCGGTCGGTGAGGTCGTCACGGACTTCGGCGCGATCGACATCCTCCTCAACAACGCCGGCATCTACTACACGACGCCGGTCGTGGAGACGAGCCTTGAGGACTGGCAGCGCATCCTCAGCATAGACCTGAACGGCTACTTCCTGATGGCGAAGCACGCGATCCCGCGGATGCCCGATGGCGGCCGGATCATCAACATCGCCTCCATCGCGGGCCACAGTGCCTTCGAGCAGTCCGCCGCATACTGCTGTGCGAAGGGCGCCGTGATCGAGCTTACGAAGTCGCTGGCGTATGAGTTCGGGAAGCGCTGCATCCGCGTGAACGCGATCTGCCCGGGGACATTCGAGACCGAGATGACCTCGGACATGCTCGAGGACGAGAGCTTCCTGGAGACGATGCGCACGCAGGTCCCTCTCCAGCGCGCGGGGCGGCCGGAGGAGCTCAAGGGCCTGGCGGTCTACCTCGCCTCCGATGCCTCCAGCTACATGAGCGGCTCCATCATCGACCTCGACGGCGGCTGGACCTGCCATATCTGAGCGCGTGACGAAGGTCCGCCGGCGGTGATGGAGGGGCCGCCCGAGCGTCCGCTTCGCGGCGCGAGGGTCCCGCGAGGGCTGTCGTTTAGCCCCGCGGGAGGTCCTACCCCGGCCCGTGTCGTTTGCCGTTCGCCCGCCGGCATAACAGACGGTCATCGGTGTGCGTGGGCCCGGGTGGAACCTGAGGCGCTGGCGCGCCTCACCCTCGCGCCGCTACACGACAGCGGACGCTCGGGCGGCCCCTCCACAACGGCATCCGCCCCGGTCTGAGCGCAGGTCCCCGCATTTGCTCCCTGCAGGCGGTTGCATTCCCAGGTCACATCATGTACAATGATCTCGGTTCATCGTGTGAAGCCGCATTCCGACCGCATCGGAGCGGCCGCACGAGCCTACAACCGGTCATACGTTCGTCTCGCGTGGGGTGAGGGTCGGAGCCTCGTCTGCTGCCCGCGGAGATGGACGCCGTGCCGCAGCCACAGCTGAGATCGCACCAGCGGGAGGACGAACATGAGCACTCAGCGGCACCAGTTCGCGATTCCGGGGCGTGCCACGACTCACCGCCCCGGAGCGTCGGTTATGGTACTGATCATCACAGCCGCTCTCCTCGCCGGAGCACTTCTACCGGCCTGCGCCCAGGGCCCCGAGGCATACGGCGCGCCGCACCTGTTCTCCCTCCCAACAGCCACCACCGCCCGCCAATTCGGCATGGGCGGCGTCTCCACGTCCCTTGAGGATATCGGCTTCCCGAACCCGGCCTTCGCCGGGATGCTCTCGTCGCCGCGGGCCGGGCTGCGCGTCGCCTGCACCGAGTTCGATGGCGACGGGATGAGCCTCACCGGCACCCAGGCGTGGTATGCCACGCCGACCGGCGAGGGTGAGGGGATGCAGTTCCTCGGCTTCAGGCTCGACTCCGACCGCGGCGCGATCACGACCCCGGCAGGGCCGCTTCCCGGCAGCATCGAGGAGACCGACCTCGCGGTCCACTACGGCCGTCGCCTCTCCGACCAATGGCTGCTCGGCATCGGCTTCTCGCCCGTGCTCAAGGCCGAGACGCGGCTCTTCAACCCCGTGGATGGCTCCGTGCTGAGCTTCGCGGAGAGCGAGGCCCAGATCGGCGGCCGCCTCGGCGCGCTGTACAACTATGAGCCGGACGGCTTCATCGGCCTGGTATTCGACTGGTACACCGAGGATGTGCGCTTCCAGGCGCCTCCGATGCTCGCTCCGGCGAAGTTCGATTTCACCTCGACTGAGTGGGCGCTGGGCGCATCGAAGCGCATCACTGACAAGGTCACGGCCGCCATTGAGTGGATGGAGCTCAAGTCCGAGGACAGCGCGTACAGCAGCAAGAGTGAGGGGCTGCATCTGGGCGTGGAGGTGGAGGCTGCGCCGGGGATCGCGGTGCGAGCCGGCAGCAACGACGGGAGCCTGTCGCTTGGCGCGGGCTTCAGACGCGATGAGTGGGTCGCGAACTACGCGTTCACCAGCGACTGGAACGATGACGCGGTGGGCTCGGCATTCGGCGGCTCACAGACGCATCAGGTAGAGATTGGCGGATACTGGTAGCCGTGAAGTCGCGGGGGCCAAAGAGATGATGGCGAGAGCGTTACATCCTTCGCGCCGCGTGGTGATCACCGGCCTGGGGGTCGTGTCATCCACAGGTATGGGCAGGCAGGCATTCTGGGAGGCCGTGCGTGACGCCAGGTCGGGCGTGCGCTATATCACGCGATTCGATGCATCGCAGCTCTACTGCAGGATCGCCGGCGAGATTCGTGATGACGAGTTCGATCCGACGGACTACATGGATCGTTCGGAAGTCAAGCGCAGCGGTCGCTTCGTGCACTTCAGCGTGGCGTCGGCCGAGCATGCCATAGCCGACGCGCAACTGAACATCTACTCGGTGCCGCGGGCGCGCAAGGGGGCGATCTTCGGCACCTCCGTGGCCGGAAGTGGCAACGTGACGGACGACATATACCGCCGCTACTACGAGCGCGGGCCAAAGGCGTGCGGACTACTGGATCATCTTGAGATGGCGCCACACGCCGCTACCTCGCGGGTGATGATCCGCTATGAAATGAAGGGCCCGTCAAGCTCGGTGGCCACGGGCTGCTGTTCGTCACTCGACGCGATACAGGAGGGCGCGGCCGTGTTGCGCTCCGGAGCTGCCGACGTGATGGTGGTCGGCGCTTCCGAAGCCGTTGTGAGCCAGTTCGGGATGTCGCTGCTGGCGTTGATCAACATCATGACGCGCCACAATGAGGACCCGGAGGCGGCTGTGCGTCCCTTTGATGCCACACGCGATGGCATTGCCGTCGCCGAGGGTGGCGGCGCCGTGGTGCTGGAGACTGCGCAACACGCCATGGAGCGTGGCGCACCCATCTACGCGGAGGTCATGGGCTTCGGCTGCGCGACGGAGGGAGAGCACATGGCCAAGGCGATCCCTACCGGCGAGGAGCTTGCTGCCGCGATAGGGCAGGCGCTCGAGGAGGCTCGCCTTTGCGCAACGGATATCGACTACTTCTGTGCGCATGGCATTGGCAATAGGGAGTACGACGCCGCTGACATGCGGTCGCTCAAGATCGTTGCCGGCGAACGCGCATACAGCATCCCGACCAGTTCGATCAAAGGAACTACCGGGCAGCCATTCGCGGCGGGCGGTGCATGGCAGACGACAGCGGCCTGCATGACGCTGCAGACCGGTATCATCGCCCCGACGCGCAACTACACGACGCCTGATCCCCAATGCGACCTCGACTGCGTGCCCAACCGGGCACGGATGGCACGTGTAGATACGGTGCTTGTGAACTCGCATAGCTTTGGGGGGACGCACTCCGCCATGATCATTCGGCGTTTCGACGAGCGTGCGGGAAGCCCGCACTGATACGCCCACTCGCGGAAAGGAGGTGGCGCGTTGGACCTCAAAGAGATGGCTCTGGCCATAACCGCAACAGCCGCGGTCGCGATTGGCATAGCCGTCTACCAGCGCGCCCCCGACCGCGCCTGGAATCGTCTCTTCGCCGTCCATGCAGCCGGCGGAGGCGTCTGGACTTTCCTCAACTACCTCGTTGAGACCGCCCCAACGCCGGAGCTTGCAGGCCTGTGGCTGCGGCTGACGCATCCCGTCGTAGCGATGGTCATCTGCACCGTCGTTGACTTCGCGTGGACCTTCCCTGAGCGCATAGACTACATTGATGGACGCCGCCGGCAGATCCTCTATGCCACCGGCAGCCTCTTCGGTCTCGTTGCTCTGGCTCCGAATCTGTTCAACAGCATCAGACTGGTAGGCGACTCGGTCCTCATCAACTACGGCTGGCCGTTCGCCGCTTTCGGCCTCTTCACGGTTACCGCCCTCGGGTACACCGACCTGGTCCTGCTCTCGAAAGCGCGCAAGCTTCGGGGCGTACAGCGCGTGCAGGTCCTCTGGGTCCTCGTCGGGCTGATGACAAGCCACGCGATTGCCAGCGTCGCGATTATCATCATCCCGCTCGTCTGGGGCACCACAGCCTACAGCGGATGGGGTGCCGGTGGCTACATCACCACCCTCGCGGGTATGGCCTACGCCATCGCGAAGCACCGGCTGATGCAGCCTGAGATCGCCCTCCGCCGCGTCGTCGTCGCCGTCGTCACAGTCAGCCTCGTGCTCACCCTCGGCGTGCAGATCCTGCGCGCGGTCGAGCCGCTCACGATCGACAGCAGAATCCCGCTCAGCGCCGCCAACCTCGGCGCGGGCATCCTGATGGGCATGCTCATCATCATCCTCCACGGCCGCCTCACCACCATGATGCGCCAGACGCCCGCCCTATCCAGCGATCCTGCCGTCGTCCAGGCGGTCACCTCATCGCAGATCCTGCGAACCCTCGACAGCGATCATCTGCTTGAGTTGCTCGCCGGCGCCCTTGATGAGACCCTCAAGCCCGCCAGCATGGCCATCTTCACCCGCTCCGCCGCGGGCGACAGGATGGTGCCACGAGCCGTCCGGCGGCACCCGCACGGACAGCGTGCGGATGCTGAGCCCTCCATCGATACGCGCCACCCCGTCCTCCAGGCTGTGGCTGAGGAGGGCGCGCTGCTCACGCGCGACCAGGTCTTCCGCTTCTCCTCCCAAAGCGATGCTCGTCGCCTCTCAAAAGCGATGGATGAGCTACATGCGCAGGTTGTCGCGCCGATGATATGGGAGGATGAGCTGATCGGCGCGATCATCCTGAGCTCCAAGTTCTCCGGCGAGATGTACGAGGACTATGAGTTGCGCCTCGTGTGGGAGATGGCGATGCAGTCGTCGCTGGCTTTGCGCAATGCCGATCTCTACGCGGAGACCGCGTCGCTGAAGGAGTTCAACGAGCGCATCCTCTCGCAGATGGACAACGCCGTGGTGGTCACGAACGAGAACGAGGAGATCGTCATCTTCAATGCTGCGGCGGAGCGGCTGTTCGAGGTCCCCGCGGATCGGGCGCATGGCGCGTCCATTGACCTGCTCCCCGATTGCATCGCTCACTGCATCCGGGCGAGTCTCGGCAGCGGGCGCATCCTACCGAGCAGGCACTTTGAGATGGTCCGCGGCGAGGCAATCATCCCGCTTGCCTGCAGCACCTCCCCGGTCGAGGCCGACTTCGAGGGCCGCCGCCAGGGAGCCGTCGCGGTCATCAGCGACCTCACGCTCATCCAGGAGCTTGAGCGGGAGCGCCAGGAGGCCGAGCGCCTCGCGCTCATCCGCGTCATCTCCGCCGGCATGGCGCACGAGATCCGCAACCCGCTCGTGGCAATCCGCACCTTCGCCGAGCTCGCGCCGAGGCGGCTGGATGACCCGGAGTTCCGCTCGAACTTCCTGACCGTGGTGCAGGAGGAGATCCGGCGCATCGACCGGCTGGTTGGAGACCTGCTGACGCTCTCGAAGCCCGCGGATGCCGTCGTAGATGAGGTTGAGATCGCGCCGATCTGCGACGGCGTCCTGCGGGCCACCGCCGGGATGGCGGAGGCACGGGAGGTCGGGACGCGCCTGGAACTCGCCGACCTACCGGGCGTCGTCATGGGCGATGCGGGGCGCATCCACCAGGCGCTACTCAACCTTGTCAGCAATGCGATAGACGCGGAGCCTCCGGGCGGCTCCGTCACACTGAGAGCACGCGCGCGCAATACCATGGACGGCAGGGAGGCTGTCGTGGTGAGTGTGCACAATCCGGGCAGCTACATCCAGCCGGAGCATACTGAAGAGATCTTCCGGCCATTCGTAAGCAAGAAGACCACCGGCACCGGTCTCGGGCTCGCGATCTGTCAGACCATCATTGAGGAACATCAGGGGCGCATCTTCGTGGAATCCACGCCGGAGCTGGGCACCACCTTCGTGGTGGAGCTGCCGCTGCTCCGCACGCAAGTCGCCGCGCCGGTGGGGGCGCCAGCATGATACTGACACTGCTCACACATCTCAGCCCGGACTGGGTGCGCCACGCACAGCAGTCACCGCTCGCACAGACCAACCTGCTGCGCGCGGCAACCACTGAGGCGGCGATGGAGCTCCTGCAGTCCATCGCCGCGGACGTGGTGGTGCTGGAGCTTCAGCGGCTGACCGACGAGCGTCTCGCGGAGCTTGGGCGCCTCCGGGAGGTCGCCGGTGACGCCCTGATCGTCTGCATCGCGGCGGATGAGCTGATCAGGCACGTCCGCGTTGAGGGCCTGCCTGCCCCGGACATCTGGCTGCCCGCGTCCGCCGACGCCGATCACCGCAACGGACTGCTGGCCTCCGCGCTGGAGACCGCCGCCCTGCGCACTGAGATGCGCGGGATGCAGGCCGGCCTCTGCCCCGCCACACCGGTCGTGCAGAGCAGTGATGGCCGGCCGCCCGATCTCGACGCGCTCAACCGGCTGATGAGCGGCCTCTCCAGCGGCTTCGACCTCGACAGGCTGCTCGAGGCGTTCACCGATGCAGTCAGCCAGTTCAGCCAGTGCGCCGGCTACACGCTGCTGTGGGAGGCCGAGGATGGCTGCCTGAGGGTCAGCCGCCACCGAGGCCTCCGCGCGGAGATCGTCGAGGGGGGGCGCCTCTCCCCTACCGACGCGCTGCCGATGTGGTACCGGCGGAACCGGCGGGTGCTGAGCCTCGCGGAGCTTGCCGACTGGAGCGATCAGAGGCTCGCCGTGCGCGTCTGCCGCGAACTGGAGGTCTTCGGCGGGCAGATCGCGCTGCCGCTGATGGTGCGCGGGCGGCTCGCCGGCGTGCTGATGCTCGGGGAGAAGGCACTCGGCGAAAGCTACTCGCGGGATGAGCTTGAGACGCTCTTCAGCGTCACCAACCACGTGGCGCTGGCCGCCCAGGGCGTGGAGCTGCACACCGAGCTGAGCCGCTCGAAGGCGCAGATGGAGAGCATCGTCGAGAGCATGGGCGCGGGGCTGATCACGCTCGGCATCGACGAGCGCATCGCGGTCTGCAATCCCTACGCGGCGGAGGTGCTCGGCCTGTCCCGTTCGGAGGTTGAGAGCGCCGACCTGCGCGCCCTCCCGTCACCGCTCGGCGACATGCTCTATGCGGCGCTGAGGTCGGAGGCCGACGGCCTCACCAGCGGCGAGGTTGAGATCCGCGGCGGCCAGAGCGCCCTGCGCGTCTCCACCACCCGCGTATGCGATGAGAGCGGGCAGACCCTCGGGAGCGTCCTGATGCTCGATGACGTGACGGCCGAGCGCGAGCTTCTCCGCGAGCGCAGCCGCCGTGAGCGGCTGGACGTGCTCACCCGCATCGTCGGGCGGATCGCGCATGAGGTCAAGAACCCACTGACAGCGGTGAAGACCTACGCTGAGCTGATGACCGGACGGCGAGAGGACGCGCAGCTCGCCAGGTTCTGGTCGGAGACGGTGCTGCCGGAGATTGACCGGCTCGACCACATGCTAAAGAACCTGCTCCGAATGGTCGAGCAGCCTGAGCCGCACGTGGAGCCTGCGCGCATCGAGGACCTCGTGGCCGGTGCGCTCGATGTGCTGCCGATGGCTGAGGAGGTCAAGCGCCAGGCGTTCGACCTTCAGTTCGCGAAGGACCTTCCGCCGGTGCTGGTGGACCCGACGCCGACGCGCGACGCCATCAGCTACCTCCTCGGCTACCTCGCCGGCAGTCGGCCCCACCCGGTGCACGTGGAGGTCCTCGCGAGCGATCCCGAGGACTCCGGCGTTATGGTGCGGATGTCGCGCCGCACGCGTGAGAACGGGAAGTTCGATCCAGAGACCGTATTCGACCCATTGACGGCGATGCAGAGCCTGGAGAGCGATCTCGGGCCGGTCATCAGCCAGAAGATCATCACCAACCAGCAGGGCCAGGTGGACGCATGGCATGAGGAAGGGCGCATGATGATGAGCGTCACCCTGCCGCGCTCGGAGGCGCAGGTCGCTCCGCGCCAGGAGGTGTACTGACCGTGGCCGCAAGCATAGTTGTCGTGGATGATGAGGCTGGACCGCGCGAATCACTTCGGATGATCCTTAACCAGGATCACGAGGTCCGCATGGCCTCCAACGGCCCGGACGCGCTCGACCTGATTCGGGAGAAGGTGCCCGACCTGGTCTTCCTCGACATCCGAATGCCGGAGATGGAGGGGACCGAGGTCCTCCGGCGGATTAAGGAGATGGCGCCTGAGTGCGAAGTGGCGATGATCACCGCCTACGCCGCGGTGCAGAGCGCACAGCGGGCGATGCGCCTCGGAGCTCTCGACTACATCACCAAGCCCTTCGGCGTGGCTGAGGTCGAGGCGGTCGTTGAGCGTGCACTGGCGCGCCGGCGCGAGCAGAAGGAGGGACGCCTGCTCCTCGAGCAGCTCTCCGGCACCATCTCCACGCTCTCGGACCAGATCACGAGCAACCACGGGCGCTCCATCGCCGCCGATCCCTCGTTCGCGCAGGGACTCGCCAGCGCCCACAGCTCCATCGAGGATCAGCTCAACGAGGTCCTGCGCCTCAGCTCCATCGGTGAGGTGGCCGCGGAGGTCGCGCATGACCTCAACAACTTCCTCTCCACCATCCTCTTCCGCATCGAGATCATGCTGCTCGACCTCGACCAGGCGCAGCAGCTCGATTCGCAGACCCTCGCCGATGGCCTGCAGCAGATCGCGCTGGCGGCGCGCGATGGCGGTGAGGCGCTCGAGCGCATCTCCTCCCTCACCGGCTCCAACCCCTACGAGCCGCTTGAGTGCGTCAACCTCAACGCGGTGCTGCGCTCGGCGGTCGAGCTCAGCCAGGGCCGCGTGGACCACTCCGAGGACCACCCACTCGTCTTCGACCTCGCGGAGACCCTGCCCGAGATCGACGGCAGCCCCGCCGGCCTGCGCGCAGTCTTCACCAACCTCATCATCAACGCGTACCATGCGCTGCAGGAGGTCGGGCGACCGGGGCGGCTGTTCATCAGGAGCCGCCGGGAGGGGGCCTTCGTGGTGGCTGAGGTCGCGGATGAGGGCGTGGGGATGACCGCCGAGGTGCTCGCGCGGCTGCATGAGCCCTTCTTCACCACCAAGGGCGAGGGCGGAACGGGCCTGGGCCTTACCGTGGCGCACAAGGTGGTGGCGCAGCATGCCGGGACTGTCAAGTTCGACTCCCGGCCGGGCGCGGGCACAACGGCCTCCGTGCGGCTGCCGATCACGCAGGAGCAGGCCTTCGAGCGCGGGGAGATGGGGCTGCCGACGGTGCTTGTGATCGACGACCAGCAGGGGATGCTGACGGTGACGCGCGAGATCCTGCAGACGCACGGCTACGCGGTGGTGACGGCCTCGTCGGGCGAGGAGGCGCTGCCGATCTTCGAGCAGATGCTGCGCGACCCGGGGCGGAGGACGCCGGGCGTGGTCATCACGGATCTGCGCATGCCGGGGATGATGGGCACCGAGGTCGCCGCGCGCATCAAGCGCCTGAGCCCCCAGACGCGCGTGATCATCCTCAGCGCGTTCCTGGAGGAGGCGCGGCCGGAGGAGCTTGAGGTGGCGGAGCTGGCCATCGAGAAGCCGTACGACCTTCAGCGGCTCTCGCGCATCGTCGGCGAGTTGATGGTGGAGGGCTCGGCGGCGGAGTGATATGAACCGACCCAACGACATGAGGACGGGCTTGAAGGGTGAGGTAGTGCGGGCACCAGGTTAGATGGTGCGGGCGTCCTCGCCCGTGCATCCACGGACAGCAGGGCAGCCTCGCGCCCTCAGCAGGTGGGGCGAGGGCGCCCCACCTGCTTGATGCAGCGCTGTGTGAGATGATCCCTCTCGCGACTGCCACCGACAGCTAACAGCTATCCCCCACAATGCTCCGGTTCGCGCGCGCTACCATCTGGCCGATCGCCTCTGCGTCGCCGATGGTGCACCACAGGCGTGAGGCATCGCGGAACGCGCGCACGTCCATCCCCGCGCACTCCGCGATCAGCACGTTGTCATCGGGGACCGCCGTGAGAATCCCCGCCTGCTCCAGCGCCGCCGCGAACTTCATCGTGTCCTGCGTGAACTCCCGGAAAGGCCGCCCGTGCAGGCTGTAGGGCGGCTCTGCCCACATCGAGGGCGGGAAGAGCAGCTTGATCTTGTAGTCCAGCCCCGCCTTCGTGATCTCGTCGAGGTCACACTCAAAGCCGAACCGCTCGGGGTTGTTCCACCATGGCGTCCCCGGGACGAGCCCCGGGAACTGCACCGGAACCGAATCCGGCCGCAACTGAAGGACCATCTCAAGGCTCCGCTGGATCGTCTCCGGCGTGTCGAAGGGCAGCGGCACGATCATGCTCGCCACCACAAAGATCCCGGCGTCCTGCGCGCGCCGTACGGTGGCGGCGACGTCGTCGAGGTTGATCCCCTTGCGGACCGCGCGCTCGAGCACCTCCTCGCAGCCCGACTCCAGGCCGAAGAAGATCGCCCTCAGACCCGCCTGCGCCATCTGCCGGAAGTGGTCCGGGCGGGCGCTGGCGAAGTGGCCGAAGCTCGTGAAGCGCACATTCATCCCGCGTGCGAGGATCTCGTCCGCCACCTCCGCCATCAGCCGCCCCGGCGTGGATGAGCCTGAGAAGCGGAAGGCGCTGATCCCGTAGCGCTCCAGGATCAGCTGCAGCCGGTCGGCCAGCACACCCGCGCTGGCAGTGCGCAGACGATGGCCGCTCTCGGACGGGTGGGCGCAGAAGCCGCATCTCTGTGGGCAGCCGCGGCTGTCGTCAATCACCACGATCTTGATCTTCTCATCGCCCAGCATCGCAGGATACAGCTCGTGATCGTAGACCGGCTCGGGCAGCGCGTCCATGTCCAGCCCGCCGGCGTCGGGCAGCGTGCGCGGCGTGGAGCCATCCATGTAGGTGATGCCGGGGATGCTGTCGAGATCCGCCCGCCCCGCCGCATGCCGGGCGAGCAGCTTGATCGTCCGCTCACCCTCGCCATGCGCGATGCAGTTGAAGACGCGGGTGCGCTCGTAGATGGCCGCGCCCCACCATGAGGCCTGGGGGCCGCCGGCGTAGATCGGGAGCGACGGGAACTGCTTGCGCAGACGCTCGGCGATGATGACGCTGCCGGTGAACGCGTCGCCGTTCCAGAGCTTCATGGCGATGAAGTCCGGCCGGATGTTGCGGACCTCCTCCACCACCTCATCGGCGATCTCGTGCATCTGCTCCTGCTGGTGCTGCGTCACCGCCTCATCGAGCCGGCGCAACTCCGCCTGCACGCTGCCGCTCAGCTCCCCGCCGCCACCGCCAAGCATCTCGGCCGCGCGAGGCCGCAGCGCCTCCGTCAGTTCGCGCGGGAAGAGCCGCCGCATCGTGGAGACGGTGCCGAAGTCGAGGATCTGCGGCTCCACTCCGACCTCGAGCAGCGCGCCGGCGAGACTCGCCAGACCGTTATCCGGCGTGAGGCTGCTGGGCGTGTACGGATAGCCGCCATAGCTGATGAGCAATGCGCCAGGCATTCGTTGATCAGTCCACTTCCGGGTCGGGTAGTTCGTCGCACGAGGAAGAACTGCTCAGGCTGCTTCGCCAGCCGAGTACACGACACCTCCGTGCATCTAGAATGAGTGAACAATGAAGTATCTGTCCTACGAAACCGTAACGATGATCTGCCTCGCTCCACGGAGAGGGTGCTGGTGGGGTGCCCGCGTTTCAGCCGCGCCTCAAGCCCCCGCCCACCGGAATCCCGAGACCTTGCCATTCATAATCAAGTTCTCCGGAACCTCGCCATAGAAAGAACATGACAAAGGAAGAGGCCTCCGGGCGCTATGTTAATGGGCGAGCTAACGAGCGCACCCGCTGGAGCGCGTTGGCATAGAGAGGGGTGAGACAGGAGCATCACTGGGGCGGAGTTGATGAGCCGCCTGATCCGTTTGGAGGGGCCGGAGAGCGGAGATGCCGTTTATCTCCGCGACGCCGGCCCGGTCGTTGTCGCTGTCGTTGTCGTTCTGGAGGAGAGGCGCTTCAGCGGCTCCCACGCATTCGCCCCAAGTGCCCGGCCCACCGTCGGAGCCGCTGAAGCGCCTCCGCTCCACACGGCTGGGCAAACGACGCCAGCGATCACTTCCTCACGAAGTGCATCACCAGGCCAGCGTAGTCATTGCGGTAGCGGAAGCCCGCGCTGATGACCTCCGCGCGGATCATGCGCGCGTCGAGGTGCATCGGGTAGACCGACAGCACCCCGTCCGGGCGGATCACGCGGTGCATCTCCTCCATCGCTCCGCGCCGGTCCTCAAGCTTCTGCAGCACATCGTAGAGCAGGCCCACATCGCACGATTCGTCATCGAGCGGAATGTGCGTCGTGCCATCGCCATGGATCGCGTTGAGGTTCTTGCGCGTCGCGCTCGCCACCGGCTCCATGTTCGCGAGTTCGCAGTCCATCGCGTGCACGCGGCCCCTGCGGCCCACCATCTTGGCGGCAGGCAGCGCATACGCGCCCGCGCCACAGCCGAAGTCCACCACCACGTCACCGTTCTCAACCGGAATGCTCGCAAGCACCGCCTCCGCGCGCTCCTCCAGCCACAGCTTCTGCTCGCGCTCCTCCTGCGGGATCTCCATCACATCTGCACCTCCGCGACAAGCGCGATCGCCCCGCCGAGGCGGCACCACGCGTCTCTCAGTCTCAGGTCAAATCGTCTTTGCACCGCAAGCTCCAGCGCGCCATCCGTCCGCCTCCGGATGAGCGCGGTTCGCGTCTCAATGGACCGCGGCCGGACGTGCTCGCGGACCAGCGGGCGGGGCCTGAGGTCTGACTGGCGCATCCGGGGGGGACCTCGCGCAAAGCATGGGAGGGCTTGCGTGCCGGACACAGAATATGCGCGAGGCGGGCGCAAGTCAAGCGGTCGAGGGAGCGATGACGATGGGCGAGCTTCTGGTCGGTGCAGTCAGGCGCAACATCACGCCGCCGGTGGGCGCGACCATGGCCGGATACGCCGGACGGGATCACGGGGCCGAGGGGGTCCATGACGAGCTGTGGCTGCGCGCGCTCTTCCTCTGCGACGGCACGAACTGCGCCGCGCTGCTCTGCCGCGACCTGCTCTACACGCCGAATGAGGAGATGGACCTGCTCGCCGAGACCTTCGAGCGGCGCCTGGGGCTCACGCGCGAGCAGATCTTCCTCGCGAACACCCACACGCACTCGGGGCCGCGCACCGACTACCGCGAGGACTCTGACAACCGGGCCTACGTTGCTGCGCTGGCGGAGATCTGCGCGGGTGCGGTGGAGGAGGCGCGCGCGAAGGCCCGGCCCGCCACGCTCTCCGTGGCGCAGCGGCCGGTGCAGGCGGGGGTGAACCGCCGGGAACTGCGCGATGGCAACATCGTCCTCGGCGTGAACCTCGAGGGCCCTTGCGACCGGCTCGTGGATGTGCTGAGCTTCACGGACGCGGGAAGCGGGCAGCCGCTCGCCACGCTCTTCCGGCACGCGGTGCATGGCGTCGTGATGGGCTCGAACAACTACCTGATCTCCGGCGATGCGCCCGGGGCCGCGGAGGCGTTCGTGGAGGCGAACCTCCCGGGCGTCGCGGGCTTCCTCGCAGGCGCGTCTGGGAACATCAACGCCCACCCGCGGGAGGCCCTCGAGCACGTGGCGCTGCTGGGCCGGAGGCTGGGCGCGGCGGCAGTGCAGGGCACGACGGAGGTCGGGGAGCCGCTGGAGGACGCGACGATCGTCACACTGCGGCACGAGTTCAAGCTGCCGGTGGGCGCGCTGCCGCCTGAGGACGAGGTGCGGGCGGCGGTGGAAGACCTCGCGGCGCGCATGGAGGCGGTCGAGCAGGGCGGCAGCGACCCGGACCTCAGCAAGTGGCAGCTTGAGCGGAACCTCCGCCACGCGCGGGCGCAGCTTGAGGCGATCGAGTCCGGGCAGGGCGTGAGCGGCCTGCCGATCTTCGCGCAGGTGCTGGCGATCGGCGAGGTGGCGCTGGTCGGCTGGCCGGCGGAGGTCTTCTTTGAGATCGGCGAGCAGGTGCGGGCGGGATCGCCCTTCGCGACGACGCTTCCGGTGACGCACGTGAGCGGCGCGGTCGGCTACATCCCGATCGCCTCGGCGTTCGACGAGGGTGGCTACGAGATCACGGCGCGCGCGCACCACGCGGGCCTCGGCATCACCGCGGAGGCGGAGGGCGTGATGGTGCGCGAGACCCTGGCGGCGCTGGAGACGGCGGTGAAAGGTGTAGGGTGAAGGGGGAAGGGGGAAGGGGGACTGCAACGGCGGGAACTGGGAATTTGCAGTGGGCAATTGGGGCACGTATCCGTCGCGGTATCCGTTCTGTAGCGACGGGCTTCCTGCCGTCAGCCGTATCCGTTCTGTAGCGACGGGCTTCCAGCCCGTCATCCGTTGCCGTACGAGCTGAGCAGGCGGTTCGCAGGATTGCAGGGCACGCGCAGGGAAACTGACCTTCGCTGATGCCATCATAGGTCGCGGAGGTCGCTGCATGATATCGCGCGCACTCACAGTCGTCGCGATCATCTTCATCGCCTCGGCGGCATGCGCCGAGCCGATCACGATCGTCCAGGACGGGCAGAGCGAGTACGCGATCGTTCATGCTCCCGGTGCGCCCGCGTCGGTTACGCAGGCCGCCAGCGAGCTGCAGGGCTACATCCTGCGCGCGACCGGAGCTGAGCTGCCCATCGCCAAGGAGGCGGGCGGACCGGCGATCATCCTCGGCGAGGCTGCCGGTCTCGAGACGGGGGCGCTCGCGTGGGAGGGCTTCCGGATCGCGACCGTAGAGGGCAACCTGCTCATCGCGGGGCGCGACACCGCCGATGGCGCATTCACCCCGCAGGGCGGGACCTCGGCCGGCACACGCAACGGCGTCTACGCCTTCCTGGAGCGCTTCCTCGGCGTGCGCTGGCTGATGCCCGGCGAGCATGGCGACCATGTCCCGGTTACCGAGACGCTGACCATCCCCGAGACCGATCTGCAGGATGCCCCGTTCTTCGCCAACCGCCGCCTGCCTTACGTCCAGCCCGAGCGCGCGGAAGTGCAGGAGTGGCTGCTGCGCCAGCGGATGGCGATCTGGCACGGCCCTGAGGGGCAGTCGCTGCAACTCTACCACGGGCACAACTGGAAGGTCATCCCCCCGGAGGCCTTCGAGACGCATCCGGAGTGGTTCGCCGAGCATGGTGGGGCGCGGATGCCGCCCACGGGCGAGTACAAGCTCTGCGTCTCGAACCCCGAGGTCGTCGAGCAGTTCGCGCAGGCGGCGATGGAGCGCTTCGCGGGCGGCGCGATGGTGTTCTCACTCTCGCCGAGCGACGGCGGGGGCTGGTGCGAGTGCGAGAACTGCCGTGCGGGCTACTTCACCCCGGAGGGCGCGCGGCGGCAGGTAACCGGCACGATCCTGCGTTTCTACAATGCGGTGGCCGAGCGTGTCGCTGAGGAATATCCCGATCGGCTCCTCTGCGGCTACGTCTACCAGGACTACGTCTTCCCGCCCCCGGAGCCGATCAACCTCCATCCGAACCTCTTCCTCGTCTGGGCACCGGACTTCGATTACGGATTCCGCCTCTTCCGGCCTGAGGTGCGCGAAAGATGGGAGCAGCTTGCCGCCGAGTGGACGCAGAGCACCGGCAGCATCGCGTACTACGATCTGCCGAACTGCGTGAGCAACTCCATCGGCGCGGTCAATCCGCCGGGGGCGGAGATTCTCAGCTTCATCTATCCGCGGCTGAAGCAGCTTGGCTTCAGGGGTGTCTACGTTTACGGCCACGCGGCATGGGGGCACGCGGCCCTGATGAACTACCTGCTGGCGAAGCTCGCAGGGGACCCGGATGCGGATATCGCCGCGCTGACCGAGGATTTCCTGCGCGCCGCCTACGCCGAGGGCGCGGAGGAGGTCGGGGCGATCTATGCGCTGCTGGACGAGGCCACGAAGCAGCACTTCATCGCAAACGAGGGCGCCTCGTACAATCTGACGGAGCAGTGGATGCGCGATGTCTATGCGGTGAGCTTCCCGGAGGTCGAGCGGCTGTACCGCGCGGCGGAGGCGAAGGTCACCGACGAGAGCGCGCGGGTGCGGCTGGAGCGGCTCGGCGGGAACCTGGCGCTCCTGCACGGGAGCCTGCGCGGGCAGCGCATGTTCGACGACCCGGAGGCATCCAGCTTCTACCTCAATGACGCGGCGTTCCGGGAGCTGGTGGAGGCGAATCGCGATTCGCTCTACATCTCCCCGATGAAAGCCTTTGAGGTGCCGGAGGAAGCAAAGGTGGCGTATGACGTGCAGCGGGTGGGTGAGGTGCCGAACGCGGAGGAGGTGCCGTCGTTCCGCCTGCGCGGCAATCAGCACCTGATCCTGCGCGAGAACTCGCCCGGGCCGATCGGGCTGATGATGCCGGGCATCCAGGTGCGCGGCGCGCTACCGAGTTGCGTGGTCTACGATGCCGAGGGCAACGAGCTTCTGCGCGAGGTCTTCGCGCGCGGGGAGTGGCTGATCTTCGAGCCGGACGGCTCGGAATACTACCACGCATTCATCAGTGCGGGCGGGGCGTTCTATTCGCTGCAGGTGGAGGGCGCGGATTGGACGGTGCAGGACTACCCCGACAGCCAGGGCGTGCACTTCCTCGGCGACCTCGCGCCGATGTACGTGCATGTTCCCGAAGGCACGGAGGAGCTTGACCTGTGGCTGGCCGCCTCGCCTCCGGGAGAGACGGCGGCCGCGACGCTCCGCGCGCCGGACGGCCGCGAGATCGCGCACTTCGACTGCACCGCGAAGTCGATCGACCAGCAGCGTTTCGCGATCGGGGCCGGCGACGCGGGCTGGTGGAAGCTCGTGCCGACAGAGCCCGCGACCGGGACGGTTGATGACGTGTGGGTGCACCGGGCGGGAGGCGGGTGGCTGGTGCTCGATCCGGAGCATGCGCTCATCGTGAGTGAGAAGTAGCGGACGTGGGCAGCTTGAGGTGCTGGACGGGCAGGATGCCCGTCGCTACGAACGACACGACGAAACGGCGAACGACTGACCGGCAGGATGGTACCGCATCCGTTCTGTAGCGACGGGCTTCCAGCCCGTCATGATGACGTCACGTCAGAACGGCTGACGGGCAGGATGCCCGTAGCTACGAACGACACGGCGGGACGACTAACGGCTGACGGGCAGGGCCCTCGTGTCGTATCCGTTCTGTAGCGACGGGCTTCCAGCCCGTCAATGCTTCGTCGCACCCAGGTCGAACTCCGCGAAGACGCCCTCGGCGACGGTCGCGGGGTCCGGATCGGGGCTGTCGAGGGCGAAGCGCACCGCCTCATCCACCGTTGCGGTGACCGCCTCCGCGATCGGGTCAAGCTCCGCCGCCGTCGCGATCTCGCGCTCGAGGATCCGCTCCTCCGCGATCGTCAGCGGGTCGCGCTCAAACCAGCAGGCCTCCTCCTCATCCGTGCGATACTCGCACTGGTCGGACTTGGAGTGCCCGCACATCCGGTAGGTGCGCGCCTCCACGAGCGTCGGGCCGCCACCGAGCCGCGCGCGCTCAACCCCCTCATGCACCGTGAGGTAGACCGCCTCGACATCGTTGCCATCCACGCTCACGCCCCGGATGCCGTAGGCGCAGGCGCGGTCGGCGATCGAGGTCACGCGGAAGCTCTCGCCAATCGGCGTGCTCATCGCGTAGAGGTTGTTCTCGCAGAGGTAGACGATCGGCAACTGCCACGCCGCGCCGATGTTTACGGCCTCGTGGAACGCGCCCTGGCCGGTTGCGCCATCGCCGAAGAACGCGACCACCACGCGACCGGTGTCCAGCAGCCTCTGCGAGAGCGCCGCGCCGGTCGCGACCGGGATCATGCCGGCGGTGATGCCGTGCGAGCCGAGGAAGCCGATCGAGAGGTCCGCGACGTGCTGGGAGCCGCCGCGCCCGCCGGAGTAGCCGGTAGCCTTCCCGAAAAGCTCCGCCATCAGCCGCTTCGGGTCAGCGCCCTTCGCGAGGAAGTGCCCGTGGCCGCGGTGGTTGCTGGTGACGAGGTCATCGGGGCGGAGCGCGTCCACGGTGCCGACCGCGGAGGCCTCCTGCCCGATGCAGAAGTGCGCGGTGCCGACGACGCTGCCCTGCGCGAAGGCGTCCGAGACGGCCTCCTCGAAGCGGCGGATCAGCAGCATCCTCCGCCACGCGTCCAGCAGCATCGGGTCGTTCATGCGCGCCATCGCTCCATCACCACCGCTCCGGAGCCATCGCGGGAGACCGCCGCGAGGGGCTCCTCGGCCTCAGCCACCAGCGCCGCGCAGCAGGCCGCCGACAGCGCTACCGACGCGCCGAAGGTGTGCCCGCAGGCGCTCGCGGCGTCTATCACGCGCGCGCAGTCGCTCCCGGCCGCGATCACCGCGCGCTCGCCCGCATCGCCGCGGCAGGGCGCGAGCATCGCCGCCCCGGTCAGCTCCGCCAGCGGCTCGGCTCCGCGAGCGGCGGCGTGGGCGGCGGTCTCGAGGACGAGGATTGCGGCGCCCTCACCCAAGAGGTCATGCGTCGTTCGTAATAGTCCGTTTGTAGGACGGGCTTCCAGCCCGTCAGTCGTCTCATCAACCGCCGCCAGGAGCGGGTCGCTCAGGGCCTCGCAGCCGCCGACGAGCATCAGGTCGGCGCGGCCGGCGCGCATCATCGTGAGGGCATACGCGATCGCCGCGGCGCCCGAGGCATCGCCGAGCGAGTGCGTCATGTTCGGGCCCTGCAGGTCATACTCGATGGCGATCAGGGCGGCGGGCGCGTTGATGAAGGTGTGCGTGAAGATCATCGGCGAGCCGAAGCGCATACCCTTCTGCTGCACCCGGCCGGTCATGTTGAGCATCGAGTCGAGCGGGCCAAATGCGGTGCCGATCGAGGCGCCCATGCGCTCAGAGTCGAAGCCTGAGTGCGCCGCGCCCTCCCAGCCGAGGCCCGCGCTGCGCACCGCCAGCCAGCAGGCCGCGAGGGCGTGCTCGCAGGCGGGGTCCATGTAGGTCTTCGGGCTCTCGCGGAACTCCTCGGGCGCGTAGTCGGCCTCCAGCAGGTCGCCGGGCGGCTCATGCCCCGCGCGCAGGGCCTCGATGATCGGCTCGATCCCCGTGCCGAGCCCGCTCACCGCGCCGACGCCCGTGATTGCGATGCGAAGCTCATCCGCCATCAGTCTAACGCCCCCAGGACGACGCAGGAGTTGTTGCCGCCGATGCCGGCGGAGATGGAGATCGCGCGGCCGACAGTGGCCTCGCGCGCTACGTTGGGCACGTGATCGAGGTCACACTCGGGGTCGGGCTCGCGGTAGTTGACGGTCGGCGGGACGATGCCCTCGTTGACCGCCATGACGGTCGCGATCGCCTCAGCCGCACCCGCCGCGCCCATCATGTGCCCGGTCGCGGCCTTGATGGAGGACATCGGGATCTCCCGCGCGCGCTCGCCGAGCACGTTCTTCACCGCCTGAACCTCGGCCGGATCATGCGGCTGCGTCCCGGTGCCGTGGGCGTTCACGTAGTCCACCGTGCGCGGGTCGATGTTCGCGTCGGCGATGGCATCGCGCAGCACGCGCGTCATCCCGGCGCCGCCCTGGTCCGGAGCAGTCACGTGATACGCGTTGTTGTTCTCCGCCCAGCCGAGCACCTCCGCCAGCGGCCGCGCGCCGCGCTCGCGGGCATGCTCAAGGTCCTCAATGACCAGCGCGCCCGCGCCCTCGCCGAACAGCGTGCCGGAGCGGTCGGCGGAGAAGGGGCGGATCATCTCATCGGTCATCGTCCGCAGCACGCTCAGGCCCGACAGCGGGGTGGGCGCGAGGGCGTCGTAGCCCACAGCCAGCGCCACCTGGGCCTCGCCGAGGCGGATCATGTCGCAGGCGACGCCGAGCGCCGCGCCGCCGGATGCGCATGCCACGGACAGCAGCGCGCAGGGGCCGCCGATCCCGAAAGCGGCGCAGGTATGCTCAGCCGCGCGGCCGAAGGCGAACTCCTCGAAGGCAGCCGCCGGCACCTCGCCAACCAGCAGGCCCGCAACGTAGCGCTCCCAGGAGTTCGCGCCGCCGAAGTTCGTGGCGAAGCTCGCGCCGAAGCCCGGGTCGCGCTCCTCGGAGGGGGCGATGGCCGCGCGGATGAGCGCCTCGCGCGCCGCCATGAGGAGGAACTGAGTGGCGATATCCGGGGCGTCCGCGAGGCCGAAGGCGGCGGGCTCGAAGCTGAACTCGCGCACCTGGCCGGCGTTGATGTTGCGCAGACCCTCGGGGTCAAAGCGGTCGAGCGGGGCGATCCCTGAGCGGCCCTCGATGAGGCCCTGCCAGAAGGCGTTGAGGTCGCGCCCGAGGGAGGAGACGACGCCCATCCCTGTGATCACAGCACGTCTCTTCATTGCGTGTCCATCAACTCCCGTCGGGGAGGGTGGTTGCTTTGTACATTAACGTCTCGCGCGGCAGGGCGTTCCATGCGAGCAGCCACTGTCGTCAGCCGTAGCTGTTGTGG
>DHPY01000002.1:37705-45465 GCA_002411015.1 Armatimonadetes bacterium UBA5352
GGCGCCGGGGCCACAACGACAACAGCTTACGGCAGACGGCTGACGACTCGCAGGCTGGCCATCCTCGCGCCGCTACTCCGGCACGACGAGCCGATCCGGCGCGACCGACCAGTACGGCGGCAGGCCATCGGTGATCTCGATCGCGTAGTCCTCGAAGATGCCCGTGCCCGGCTCCGAGAGGACGACCTGCCACGCCGCTCCACGATGCTGCGCGGGCACCACGACCTGCAGCGGCACCTCACGCTCGTTGCCGGTCTCGCCCTCGGCGGCGGCGGTGCCGTCGGGGGCGATCACAACACAGTGCGCGTTCTCCGGGACCTGACTGCTGACGGTGATCGTGAAGCTCTCGCAGTCCTCCGGCACCCAGACCCAGAGGGTGGCGGGCACGGAGAGCAGGTCTATCCGCGGACCGACCAGCGCCGCGTGATCGTTCAGCAGCGTCACGTTGGCGAAGTTGCGGCTGGTCTGGACCATCAGCATGTACTGCCCCGGCGCGGGCACCGGGATGTCGAGGTCAACCGCCTCGCCATACTCCAGCCCGCCGCCGTCGAGGTGCGTGTCATCCGGCCCGATGAGGTGCCAGCCGATCGGCGAGGGGTTCGTGCCGACCTGGCGCGTCTCGATGCGCGCGCGGAAGTGCTCGTCCTCGCCCAGCAGCGCCACGAAGTTCTGCCCGCCGCGGATCGGGATGGCAGGGACGTCATCGAGCGGCGCCACCGTCTCGGAGACCGGCCGCAGGGCCTCGCGGCGGGGGCGCTCGGGGATCTTCCACGAGCCTTGCTCGATGCGCGCCGCGAAGCTCAGGTTCGCGAACATCTCGCCCTCGTGCGCGAGGCGGAACTGCTTCAGATCCTCCAGCCGGTCGTAGACGGCCAGCGGCGAGGCAGTCGGATCGGCGCCGGAAAGGAGCCTGCTGATCTCCGCGCACAGCCGCGCATGCTCCCAGCCGAGGCGGATGAAGGCCACGCTGTCGGCGAAGGGGCCGTCGGCCGCCGCGGCCTCGGCGCGCTCGAGGATCCGCCCGGCCTCCTCGAACTGCTCGGGGCCATAGATGATGTGCTCGCCCGAGCCGAAGCTCAGCCAGAAGAGGAGGCCGCGCTTTGACGGGTCGCCGAGGATCACGTCGTTGAGCCGCTGCTCCCAGAAGTTGAAGTAGGCCTTCACGCCCTCGCCGGCCGGGCCGAAGCCTGAGTAGTACTCCGCGAGGATCTCATCGGTGGTGAGGTCCGGGCGGGTGTGCGCGCGGCAGAGGACGTAGAGCGTCGGGCCCATCGTGGCCCACTGGCCGGGCAGCGAATCGAAGTCGGTGGCGACGCAGCCGTTCGCCATGACGAAGCGCATCATCTCGCCGATCTGCTGCGAGTAGTTGTAGGGCATGGCGTGGCCGACGAGGGTGGAGTTCGGGCGCAGGAAGAGCCGCGCGCCGGTCTCCCGCCAGCCCATCCACTCCGAGTGCACGCGGTCCCAGGTGGCCTGGTCGATCGGGAAGTTCACGTAGGGCACGAAGCCGAGGAGCACGTTCTCGTCGAGCTCGATGTCGGCTGTGGGCGGGCGGCGGTAGTTCGCGTAGATGTAGGCGGTGACGATCACGTCCGGCTCGATGGCGGAGGCCAGGTCGTACACCGACTTCCAGAAGCGCGCGTAGCGGTTGGTGATGGTGCGCTGCTCGACGGACTTTCCCTCGTCCTCGGGGTAGAGCGGCTGGTCCCACTCCTGGCAGGCGGCGCAGACGCAGCGGCCGGAGCAGTCGTTCTCGCATATGTTCAGGTTCGCCCACTGCTCCGGGTCCTGCGCGCGGCGCTCCTGCCACTGGCGGATGATCTCCTCGTGGAAGCCCGGCTGCGAGACGCACATCGAGACATTCCACGCGCCGGTCTCGTTGAGCGGCCCGCGGCGGCCGTTGTCGAGGAATTGGAACCACTCCGGATGCTCCTCGCCATACTGCCCCCACCACGAGCTAAACGCATGGCCCCAGTGCATCGGGTAGGTCGCGCCCTGCCGGTGCCGGCGGAGGAAGATGGTCTGCGCCTGGCGGTAGGCCTCGAGCCCCTCCTCGGTGAAGCCCTGGGTGATCGGCTCGCCGGTGATGATCCCCGGGCGCGTCCTGCGCACGAGGAGGTGCGGCTTGAACTGCAGGTCGAGGTCGCCGATGACGATGGTGTCGGTGGCGGGCGCATGGATCCCGCTGTCGCCAGGCCACATCCAGACGACGCCGACCTCGCGCTCCAGAAGCTCATAGACGCCCCAGAGCGTGCCTGCGCGGGTGTTCTCCTCGAGCGGATCGCCATCGGTGTCATCGCCGACGATGAAGAGCCGGCCGCCTGCGGTGCGCACGACGGCGGCCTCCTCATCGAGGGCGTCCAGCGCAATGCCTGCCGCCTCGGCCTCAGGCAGGTGGCCGATCAGCACGCGCGCGGCAGGCTCGGCCGGAGCCGCGGACACGCCGAAGACCGGGAGGTTGACGCCTGTCGCCTTCGCGATGTGCAGGACGAACTCTTCGGACGCGTACTGCTCGACCGGCGTGGGCTCGTCGGGGATGACCACGATCGCGCGCGCCTGGCCGTTGACGACCAGCGGCACCTCGGCGGAGGCGCTCGCGCAGAAGGCCAGCAGCAGGATCAGCACCAGCAGATGACTGAGCTGCACGGGTATCACATCCTGTCCAGATGATCGCGTGTGCGTCAGTACTGCGGCAGGCCCTCCATCACGGCAAGCTGGGCTTCGTGCAGGTGCCGCCAGAGCGCCTGTGTCGGCGAGATCGCGTCCGTGTCGAGCAGCTCCAGCGGCCCGTGCGGCAGCAGCCAGATGCAGGAGGTCTGCGGGCGCTCGAAGACCGCCTCGGTGCCCCAGACGTAGAGGACCTCGAGCGTGTCGGCGGCATCGTAGAGGCGCGTCACGTCGTAGCTCTTCATGGCCGCGTCCTGCCAGCGGTAGTCGATCGCGACGCCGAGGCCGCCGGAGCCGTCGCCGTAGCTGAAGTCGATCCAGCCGGGGAGGTCGGCGTTCTCAGGCGTCGGGGCGCCCGCGAGATAGCCGAAGAGCAGGTCGCGGTAGTCGTCGCCATCCTGCAGCCGCCCGCGCTGGAGCGGTGCGCCCACCCCGCGCTGCAGGGCGAAGGTCCCGCCGCGTTGGAACAGCTCGCAGCGGTCGCCTGCGCCGTTGACAGTCACCGCACCGTTCGGCCGCCAGACGCGCGCGATGCGGATCGCCGGGCTTTCGCGGAAGAAGACATACTGGCTCTCGCCGGAGGCTGCCTCGCTCTCCCACGGGATCGTCACCGCCAGCGCGCCCGGAAGCTCCTCGATCCGTGCCTCGCCGAAGCCCTCGTGGCCCGGGGCGCTCAGCGCGAAGGGGGTGCGGATGATGCTCTCGCAGTCGGCGGGCGCGATCCCAGTGAGGGCGTCCGTGGCGAGATCGAGCCGCACCTGCCACCACGCGCTGCGCACCTCGAGCAGATCGCCATCGCGCGTCCACTCCGGCGGCGATGGGCGGAGGTCCTCCGCCTCACGCAGAGCGAAGACGGTCAGGGCATCCACCTCCGGCGCGGAGAAGGCCAGCAGCGCCTCCTCGCGGCCGGGCCGGGCGGGCAGAGGCGTGACCTCAGCGCGGCCGGGCTCGGGCTGTCCCGCGGCGGAGATGATACGGGCCTCGCGACGGCCGTCGCCCTGCGCGATGGTGATCGGCGACTGCGCCTGCGCGGGCGTCACCGGCAGCAAGATCGTGTC
This sequence comes from Armatimonadetes bacterium UBA5352, assembly GCA_002411015.1. Classification (GTDB taxonomy): domain Bacteria; phylum Armatimonadota; class Zipacnadia; order Zipacnadales; family UBA5352; genus UBA5352. Next base: position 41,431 of record DHPY01000002.1, read on the forward strand.
CGGATCGTTCGCGAACAGCGCCGTCTGCGCGAGGCCATCGAGCACGGTGTAGCCATCGGAGGGCTCGATGCGCAGCTCAACCGCGCGCCAGCCCTCGGCGGGGGCGTCGAAGCTGCCGGTGACGCGCTGCTCCTCGCCTGCCCGCAGCGAGAGCGCCTCCGTGCGGCAGAGCAGGTCGCCGCCGGGCTGCTCGATCCGCCACTGCAGGCGCACCTCGTCGGCGTCCATGCCGCCGACGTTGCGGAGGGTGGCGCTGACCTGCGCGGATGCACGCTCGCGACTGACCGAGAGCGGCTGCGCGGGGTCGGCGATGGTGATGACCGGGCTGACGTAGTACTCGCCGCACAGGCCATCGGCGTACTCCGCCACCCCCTGCGCGGTCGCGGTGGCGTTGAAGAACGCGAGCCCGTTCAGCTCAGGCGCAGTGCGCTTGAGGTAGCGGACCTGTCGGAGCACGTCCTCGCGCGTGGGCGACGTGCGCACGAGGCCTCGCGCGTCCTTGATCTGGTGGATGCCGAGCGCGGGGATGGTTTTCTCGATGACGCCCGCGGCGCGCGCCGTCTCCAGATAGCGGTCGAACTGGCCGAGGTGGTCGCCGCGGTAGTTGAGGTAGATCTCCGGCAGGAACAGGTCCACGAGGTGGGCGATCTCAGACCAGTACTCATGGGCGCCGATGGACCAGATGGCGCGGAACTGATGGGGCTGCTGCTCCTCAAGCTGCTCCCAGGCGGCGATGAACTTGTCGGTGACCTCGCCCGGGCCGTTCACCTCGTCTATCGCGATCCAGTCGCTGTCGCCCCAGCTCTCCACGAAGCGCTCGACCGGCCATTCCTTGTAGCAGACGCCGCCCTTCCAGCGCGCGGGGATCGCGCCGCGCCGCAGCCACCACTGCGCGTCCTCCGGCTTCACCGTGGTCGGGATGTTGCACCAGCGGAACTCCTGCGGCGCGCCGAACCACGCGAACCAGAGGTCGCGCTCGGTGACGGCGATCTCGCGCTCGGCGCGCGTCAGATCGCCCACCTCGAAGGCGACGCGATGCCAGCCGTTGCGCGGCGGCGTCCAGGCGAACTCGAAGTCCGCTCGCTCGCCGAGGCTCTGCGCGTCCGCGGCGCCCGCAAGCGTGAGGTCCTGCGTGACCGCGACCGGGTCGCCGAAGGCCTCGCCCCGGCACGCCACCCGCATCGTCATCGTGACCTCGCCGGAAAAGGTCTCCTCGCTGTCATTGACCAGCGGCACGAGCCAGGTGAGGGTCTCGCCCGCGCGCGGGATCATCTTCGACAGGCCGATATCCTGCCCGTCGATCGCAAGCGGCCACGCACACGAGGCGACCGCCAGAAGACCGGCCACAGCCATCAGCAGACGCCTCATCGGCAATGCCTCCCGCAGGCCACCGGGGCCTGCTACGTGTAGATGAACTGCGCGGTCGCCTGGCAGTCGCGATCGGCCACGAGCCGCACCCAGTGCGCGCTGAAGCCGGGCGGGAAGACGTGTGTGCGCTGCTCGCCGGAGCCGACGGTGATCGTCTCGGCGGTGGCGAAGGCGCCGTCGCCGAGCACGTCGGCCTCAAGCGTGAACTCGACCGGGCCGTCGCTGACCTGCGAGATGTGCAGGCACTTGTGCTCGAAGCCGGTCATCAGGAAGGGATCGGAGGGCTCGCCGGCGGTCACGGCTGAGCGCCGCCACGGCCCGCCCCAGCCCTTCGGCTTGCCGAAGCTCCAGAGGTCATCGGACTTCCCGAACCACAAGCCGGCCATCGGCTGCCCACCGAGCGGGTTGTTGTCGGCGTTCGGCGTGTTCTGATTGCCCGCGAGCACCAGGGTCCCGGCCCAGGAGCAGTAGTCGGGGATGATGCGCAGGTGCTGGCAGACGGGCTTGATCGGGAAGATGTCGCCGCCGTAGACCTGCGCGGGCAGCTCGTAGAAGATCCCGTGGCAGTCCATCATGAAGCGCTCGGTCTCGATCTCGCGGATGCGCGTCCACTCGGTCAGCCAGCCGTGATCGTAGCACTGCGAGCCCTTGGGCAGGCGGAAGGTGCGCCACTTCCCGTTGAGGAGGACCTTCAGGATCGCCGATGCCTCATCCCAGCCGGTGGCGAAGATCGCGCAGCCGAGGTTCCGGCGCCCCGCAGCCTCCATGAACGGCTTCTCCTCGATGGTGCGCCACATCTCGCCATCCCACTCCGCGAGACGTCCGGCGGCGTGCTTGCCGAGGTAGTCGCGCTCATCGTAGGAGTTGTTGCAGACGACCACGCGGCCCATCGCGGTGTGCGCGCCCTTGTAGTGCGGCCACATGCCCTCCGGCAGCGCAAGCTCGCCCTTGAGGTCCCAGAGCAGTTCGCACTCGAGCGTCTCCATGTCGCACTCGTAGAACAGGCCCTCCATGGTGAGGAAGTAGGCCATGCGCGCGGGGTCGTAGAGGTGGTCCATGGTGGCGGTGAGGCGGTGCGGCACAAGCGCCTCGATGGTGCGCACGTTGCCGTCGGGGTCCACGACGTGCGGGCCGATGACCATCTGATCGGTCTTCATGTGCACGAAGCGGTTGGCGTAGACGCCGACGACGCTCTCCTCGCGCTTCGTCATCTTCAGGTCCGCGTCGATCGTGTAGAGCCCGGTGCCCGAGCCGGAGTTGGGGTTCGAGGGGTAGGTGATGAGCCAGAGGCGGTCGGCCCACGGCATGAGGGCGCCGATACCGGCCTCAGTCCGCCGCGGAACCATATCCGCGCTCACGTGCAGATGCGGGAAGACGCCGCTGATGTTCGCGTGATCGGCCATCTGTGCCATCGCCTCCGTGCTGTGCCGACAGGTTGCAGCACCGCCATCTTCGCCCCACCGGCCCGCCGAACCTTCTCATGATGCCGGCTGCTTGACGGGCCGGCAGGAAGGAAAACGCCCGCCGGAGGGTCAACCTACGCCGGCCGCGCAGCGACACCGTACGGTGGCCGGTGTGTGCAAGCACGTTGACCGAACCGTGTGAGTATGATCTAAGCCGGCTGGGGTGACGCAGCCGTTCTGGAGGGGCCGGAGAGGGCGGGATGTCGTTTATCTCCGCGACGCCGGCCCGGTCGTTGTCGTTGCGGCGCGGGTGGACGACGAACGACGCGAACAACATGGGCCGGCGTCGGCCACCGCAAACAACACGCTTGCTCCAGCACGCCGCACGAGCCGTGGAGGCGCAGCGACCATGGCGAGGTCGGCCCATGGATGTCGCAGGTCCCAATCCCTACCGCGGCGAACAGGTTTGGCGGGTCGCGTTCCTGCCAATGCAAGTGCCAGGCATCACTGCAGCAGTCAGGGTTGGTGGTCGAAGGTGACGTGGGCGCTCCTCATAGCATTCATCGCAGCCGTTGCACCGTCCTTCGCTCAGCCCGGCGGGGATGCTCCCGCCGTGGCGCCCCCCTTCCAGCCTGAGCCCCCGGACGTCGGCAGCGTCATGCCTGAGCGGACGATGCCGCAGCAGCCCACCCACGAGGCGTTCTCTATCCGCTTCGCCGCACCCGAAAACGGCGGCGAGGTGCTCGAGGGCAGCAAGCTCACCATCCGCTGGCGCAGCGGCGGGCCGATCGAGAAGGTGCGCCTCTACTACTCATTCGAGCTCTGCAGGCTCGCGGGCCAGTCCAGGGGATCCGCGGGTAAGGTCATCTTCGATGAGATGATCCCAAACTCCGGGGAGGCGTCATGGACGGTCCCGTGGATGGACACAGACCGCTTCCGTCTGCGGATCGCCGGCTACTCCGCCGCCAGTGACCTCATCGCCTCGGAGGAGATCGGATTGCGCTTCCGCCCGGCCGAGCTGAAGGACCTGCCCGCGCACGCGATCGGGATCATCAAGAAGCGCCAGCGGCTCTACTACTACGAGAGCGGGAAGATCCGCCGCATGCATATCGTCTCCACCGCCGCCTCCGGCTACTGGACGCCGACGATGAAGCCCGGCAGCTACGACCCCAGGCGCGGCGCGATGGGCAAGGTCTTCAGCAAGAGCCCGAACGCCTGGAGCCGCGCCTACAGCTGCTGGATGCCCTACTGGCTGCAGATCACC
>DHPY01000014.1:0-29265 GCA_002411015.1 Armatimonadetes bacterium UBA5352
GTTTTTCAAAGGCGCTGCACTAGGTCGCGCGAGGCAAGATGTCAAGCCGCGGGACGCCTTCGTGCTCGGAGGCGTCCCGCTTCGTCATCCACGGATTGCGCGCGAGTGGTGCGATGGCGACATGGAGGGGCGACATGGAGGGGCCGCACGAGCGATGTGCGCGAAGCGCATGTCGCGAGGTCGGCCCATCTCCGCCGCGGCGAACCGTGGCTCTGCCGCTTGGGCAGTCTTAGCTCGGTTGCTCGCGCAGGCCGGCGAGCCAGTGTGCGACCCGGCGGTTGTAGATCATGTTCACGCCCCAGACCAGCGGCGTGATTCGCTTGCCCACGCGCCGCGCGATGCTCCTCATGGAGTAGAACCTCTCATAGATCCAGTGGAAGCCGCTCTCCAGTGCGTCGGCGGTCATGCCGACCGGCTCAAAGGTCACGTGTGCGCCGTTGTAGTGGCTCCAGTCGCGGTCCACGATGCGGCCCGCGCTCTCCAGTTCGTGGTACAGCCGCGTACCCGGGAGTGGCGTGAGGATCGAGAACTGGCCGATGTCTATCTCCGCGCGCTCGGCGAAGTCGGCGGTGCGCTCGAAGACGTCCCGGTCATCGCCGTCGAGCCCGAACATGAAGCTACCGACGACCGCGATCCCCGCGTCATGCAGGCGCTTCACCAGCTCGTCGTAGCGCTCGATGGGGTTGAAGCGCTTGCCGATCCTCGCGAGCTGCGCCTGTGAGATGCTCTCGAAGCCCACGAAGAGCGCTTTGCAGCCCGCCCGCGCCGCCTTCGCGATCAACTCCGGGGTCTTCAGCATGGTCGTGGACGCCTGGCTCCAGAAGGTCTTCCCGGTGTCGGCCCAGCGCGCGAAAAACTCATTGGCGAACTCCGGGCAGCCCATGATGTTGTCATCAACGAGCGTCACCGGCTCCCCGCCAAGTTGCGCGGCCTCCGCGAGGATGTCGTCGATCGGCCGGGTGCGCAGGACGCGCCCGAAGAAGGTCGAGACGGTGCAGAATGAGCAGGCGAAGGGGCAGCCGCGGGTGGCCTGCATGACGTACTTCGCGGTGTAGCCCTCGGCCTCGATGAGGTCGCGCCGGGCCGGCGGGATGCTGCTGGCGGGAGGGAAGCTATCGCCGCGATACAGCGGCTGCAGACCGCCTCCGCGAGCGTCGTCCAGCACCTGAGGCCACAGCCCCTCCGCCTCCCCCACCACCACCGCGTCCACATGCCGAAGCGCCTCCTCCGGCAACGCGGAGGCGTGCATGCCACCCATGACCACGGGGATGTGTCTGGCGCGGTAGCGGTCGGCGAGGTCATACGCGCGCGGGGCCGCGGCCGTCATCGCGGTGAGCCCGATCAGCTCCGACTCCATCCTCGGGTCCGCGGCCTCAACGCTCTCATCAACGATCGCGATCGTGTGCTCGGGTGGGGTGAGCGCGGCAACTGTCATCAGCCCGAGCGGGGGAAAGAGCGGCTTCCCGAGACGCACGTCCTCGTGCCGGTAGCGCGCGCCCTCTGCCGCGATGAGACAGATGTCCATCGTCTTCGCCTCCAGTGGGGCCGCGCATCCGCACGTATGATACGACTTCGTTGCAGAGCGGGCGCGTTCCTGCCGCCACGCGCGCGTCCGGGCCTTTGATGCTCCGGCGCGGAGGAGCATGGGCCAACAGGCGCGAACTACTCCGGAGCACTCTCATCAGCGCCGGGAGGTACCTTCCTTTGTCTCAGATCGTGACCGTGACGATGAACCCCGCCATAGACCGGATCCTCAGGATCGCGCACGTCACTCCCGACCGCAAACTCCGCTGCTCAAGCAGCAGGCGCGATGCCGGCGGTGGCGGCGTGAACGTGACGCGCGGAATACATACCCTCGGCGGCGACTCGCTCGCCATCTACACCTACGGCGGATACACGGGCGGGATGTACCGGGAGATCCTGGACGCGGAGGGCCTCCCGAACCTGCCGATTGCCATCAAAGGCCTTACGCGCGAGCATATCATGGTGCTTGAAACCTCCACCGGCCGCGACTACCGTTTCGGGGAAGATGGCCCGGTGATCAGCCACGATGAGGCAGCCCTCTGCCTGCGGACCATCGCGGACTACCGCCCGGCGCCGGACTATCTCGTCCTCAGCGGCAGCCTGCCCCCGGGCGTGGGCGACGAGTTCTACGCACAGATCATCCGCAGCGTGGGCGATCGCACCCGGGTCATCGTTGACACGACCGCCAGCGCGCTCAAACCGACGCTCGCGGAGGGCGTGTTCCTCATCAAGCCCAATGCCGCAGAGCTTAGTGAGTTGGCAGGCCATCCGGTGGAGGGGCGGCAGGAGATCGCGGCGGTATCAAGGGAGCTGGTCGCTGAGGGTAAGGTGGAGGTCGTGGTCGCATCGCTCGGCGCGGGAGGCGCGGTGCTCGTCAGCAAGGACCTCACGGTGCGCGTGCCGGCGCCTGCGGTGCGCGTCGAGAGCAAGGTCGGCGCGGGCGACAGCATGGTCGCGGGGGTGGTGCTCGCCCTCGACCGTGGAGAGTCGCTGCTCAACGCGGTGCGCTTCGGCACCGCCGCCGGAGCGGCCGCGGTCATGGACGCGGAGACCGGGCTTGGCTCGCGGCGGAACGCCGAGCGCCTCTACGCGGAGATTCTGGCGGAGGCATAGTGACGAGGTGACAGCATGCCGCATTCCCTGTGGGAGCCGGAGCGCTACGGACATACGCCCCGCGGGACGATCGGGAGGTCCTTCACGTACACGTTCCCGTAGTGCTCCGCGACGCGCACGAAGTTGGACAACCAGTCGCCGGCGGTCGAGTAGATGACAAAGGCATCGACTGACTGGCGCCCGACGTCGATGCTGGCGCGAGTGCGGGTGTGTCCGTCGATCAGGTAGCGCACATATCCGCGATCGGTGAAGTGCTCCTCGACCAGCACCGGCACGTCAAGCAGCCCCTCTCGCACCAGTGGCAGCACCAGTTCGTACTTCTCCAGCTCGATGGCATTCTGCGTTGCGATGAGCCTGTGCGCGGGCACGCGCCGATGCTCCTCCTCGACGCGCACGCCCAGTTGCGCGTAGCCCTCGATCACATCCGCGAGCGAGTGAAGCTGCCTCTCATGCGTGACCAGGTCCTCGCGCCTCATCTGCCACCTCATACCACTCCGTCGGATGGGGCTTCCGCGGTACGTGTTCCCGCCGCGCGATGATCTTCCTGCATGCGGGAGGATGCCCGCTCGCCACACCTGCCGTGTCGTTATGTAGCGACGGGCTTCCAGCCCGTCATCTGGCACTACCGCAGGCAGGAATGCCTGCGCCACGAACGGCACGGGAAGCCGGCCCCTCCGTACGACTCGCGGCGAGAACAGCGAGGTGTGACCGCCCATGAGGACGGTCGCACCTCAGATGCGAGCTCGTTGCTGACCTGACCGGTCTGCTACCGTGCGGCCACAAACCCGATCAGGTTCATGCCCTGCATCCACTCAGGCGTCGTCGGTGAGCTGGCGGCCGTCCAGCCGCCGCTCAGGTCGGTCTCGCTGATGACGCCCACGAGCGTCTCGCCGCGGTAGAGGCCGCGCAGCAGCGGCGCGAGGATCTCCACCGGCTCGTGCAGGAGCGCGTGATCCGCGGGCAGATCGCGCACCTCCACGTTGGCAAGTGCGCTGTGCACGGACTCGCGGAAGGCCTCATCGCCGTCGATGATGACGAAGCCGCCGCGCTCGATGAACGCCCGCAGAGCCTCGGCCTCCGCCTCCGTGACCGCTACCTCGCCCGTGTCCGCGAGGAGGACCGCCTTCAGCGGGCTGTCCGCCGGCAGCGTCGCCAGGTCGGTCACGTTGAGCGCGCCTGCGAGGACGGACCCCTCCGGCAGCGTGACCTGATCGCCCGTGATCCACACGGCCATCAGCAGGTCCATCACACGCGGGCGTTGCTGGTCGCGCAGCTCACCCGCGGCGATAATCGCCTGCTCCGGCGTGCCGATGCAGTCGCTGATGCTGCGCCCACCGTAGGTCTGCCCGAAGGCGTCAGGTCCGGGCGGCCCGGGAGGTCCGGCGATCCCGACGGGGCCTGCCGGCCCTGCTGGCCCGAGAGCACCGACCGCGGGGCTCATTCGTGCGGCGGTCGGAGCAGCGAACAGGAAGGCGTCCTTGCTCTCCGCACCGAAGACGCCCTCGTAGCTCACGCCCTCGGGCATCGGCACCGGCTGCTGGATGACGCGCTGCCGGCCGCCCTCGTTCACGACCGTCTCCTCGACCGCCACGAAGGATGTGTAGGCGGACATCAGCCGGAACTCCAGCGCGAGGTTCGTGACCTGCTCGGCCAGCTTCTTCTCCTCACCGCCATACATCTGGTCCATCAGGTCCTTGATCCGTGCCCTCGCCCAGATCGAGCCCAGCGCCTCGTTCTCCGGCTCCCGGCGCGGAAGCTCAACCGCGAGCTTCTGCGACCAGCGCTCCCCGCGCAGCCGGCCGCTCAGCGTGATCTCACCCGAGCCGGGGTCGGTGTAGCGGCCCTTCAGGATGACCGGCTGGTCCGCGAAGAGATCGGGGATCGGGTTCGGGTAGACATCCGCCACCTGCAGGCCGCCCCAGTCGATCTCGAGGTCGAGCAGGAACGGCCGCTCGATCCGCTCGTAGAAGCGCTCGACGAACTGCGTCGCCTCCTCGTTCGGGCGGGCATACTGCGCCACGCCGCGACCCACCTCGGCCATCCGGTCGAGCAGGTAGCGGTTGATCGAGGAGCCCACGCCGAAGGAGAACAGCCGCGCGCCCCCGAGCTTCTTCTGGATCTCGGCGAGGATCTGGGTCTCATTGCCGATGTAGCCGTCGGTCATGAAGGTCACGATGCGCACGCGCTCGGGGTCCGCGGGGTAGTCGAGTGCGGACCTGATGCCCGACAGCATCTCCGTGCCGCCCTCACCGCGCATTGCGTCTATGTAGGTGAGCGCGCGCTTGATGTTCTCCACCGAGTATGTCAGCGGCTTGTCCGAGAGTTCGGAGGCCTCGTTCGAGAACTTGATCACGCGGAAGCTGTCGCTCGGGCTCATCTGTGCGATGCACTTGCGCATCGCCTGTTTCGCCCACGCGATCGGCTCGCCTTCCATCGAGCCGGAGCAGTCCACCACGAAGATCATCTCTCGCGGCATGATCTCCTGCGGCTCGAAGCGCGCCTTCGGCTGGATCATCAGCGTGAAGTAGCCGCCGGAGTCGCCCTCGCGATGGGTCAGCAGGGCCATCTGCGGCTGCTCGCCCGCGACATCCCACTGGAGCATGAAGTCCTTGTTGGGGATGGTGTCAAAGGGCTTGAGCGAGACGCTCGCGCGGCGGTTGCCGTCGCGCGTCATCTCCGCCTCATGCGAGCGGCAGCGCAGGTCCTGGATCGGCACGCCCGCGTCCAGCGTGAGCGAGAGCGCGATGTCATGGCCTGTGCGCTCCTCCGGCTTGAGCACCGGCGGGGTGATGCGCGAGGCATCGGGCACCTGGTCCGTATCCGGAGCCCAGCCGCCACCGGTCCGGCCGGCGGGCTCACCGGGGATGTAGCGCGGGCCAACGACCATGGGGAAGACGAACTCGTAGCGCCCGGCGTCGTAGTTGAGCGTCTCGACGTAGTGGATCTCAATGCGTATCTCCGCGCCGGGTGTGATATTCGCGACCGATTGCGTGAAGATGTTCGGCCGCTCCTGCTCAAGCAGCGAAGCGGTCTGCCCTGCCTCGCGTGCTTCTTCGTAGATCTCCCGCGCCTCGTCGCGCGTCTTGATGAGCCCACGAATGGTGCGCTCGCCGATGTGCATCGTCATGTCATTGACCGCGGCCTCGTCGGGGAGCGGGAAGACGTAGATCGCCTCGATCGTCTCCTCGAAGGGGTTGGCGAAGGTCTGCGTGACGGTGACCTCCGCGACCATCCCGTAGACCGTGGCCTTCACGTCTGTGTGCTGCAGCGGGAACTCGAGGACACCTTCCCGCGGTTCGCCCTCGCGCGGGATCACCAGCAGAGAGCCCTGAGTGACCTCCCCCGTACTCGCGGCGGGTGCTGGCGGCTGAGCATACACAGCGATCCCTCCCGCAACGATGAGTGACAGTGCGATGACCGGCATCATGAGACACTTCACGGCGGACCACCCCCGCGGCAGTGCGTCTGGTGCGTTGTTCACCGGTCAGACGCGAGACCGCGGAAGATGGTTCCGCGGCATTGCACGATCACTCCGGCAGAGGCGGGAAGTCGCTGAACGTGTTGCGGTGCCAGGGCACGAAGCGCTCGGTGTCGCAGCCGCCGTCGCCTTGCAGGCGCTTGAGCGCGGCCATGCGCTCGCGGATGCGCGGCAGCATCTCGACCTGCGTGGTCTGGCTGAGCCACGCGTCGGCCTTCTGCGCCGCCCACGGGGTAACATCCACCTCGATGGAGGGCCCGAGGCCCTGGTGACCGGAGTAGATGTAGACTAACGGCACGGTGTACGGCTCGCCGTGATCGGCGAGGATGTTCTCGCCGGCCTGCCAGACGATCTCGTCTGTCATCTCGTGCACCGCCGTGTGGTCGCGGTTGCGGTCGTTGGGCCCCAGCGTGAAGAGCGCCTCCGGGCGGTGCTTGCGAAGCTGCTCGATGAGCAGGCGCGTGAGCCTCCAACCATGCCGCACGCCCTGGTCGGGCCAGCCGAGGAAGACGCGCTCGCTGATGCCGAGGATGCGGTTACACTCGGCCGCCTCCTCGCGCCGCCGATCCGCTATCGTCTCCGCCCACTCTGCCCGGCAGTAGCCTGCGTCGCCGCGCGAGATCGTGACGACCACCACCTGCGCGCCCGCATCGGCATGCGCGGCGATCGTGCCGCCCATCAGTATCTCATCGTCGGGATGTGCGCCCCAGATCATGATCCGCTGATACGTCCGCATGAACCACAGCCTCCTATTGGGAACACCGCGCTGCTCCTGGACAGACCTGCTTACCTGAAGACGACACAATGCAAGTCGCCGTGCAGGAGGTCACGTACTCGTGACGGCGAACTTGGCCCACTCAATGCAGCTACATTACGGCCACACATGGAAGGTGCAACGATGCTGCGTCCGCTGTCTGTTCTGCTCCTCTGCGCTGCTGTCATCCTCTTGATCGCTCTGGCCGGTTGTGGCGGAACCTCTACCGACGATGGCGGCGCCGTCAGCAGCCTCCGAGTCCTCAGCGGGCAGGTGCTGGCCGCCCAGGAACTGCAGGATGGGAGCGTCCGGGTCACGCCCGAGCCGCTGCTTGCGGCCGGCGGCGCACCGTTCTCCGGCTATACCTGGACGATCGCCTCGGGCTCGGCGTTCCCTCCCGGCACCTCAGTCGCGGCGCTTACCGGCGTCTTCAACGGCAGCGGCAACGGCCTCGTGGGCGGCCGGAACTACACCTTCAACGTGCAGGTGAGCGACGGCACGCGCACCGCCACCGGCACCATCACGCTGCAGGTCGCGGACCTGGCGCCGGGTGAGATCCCGCCACTCGCCGTCCTCCAGCAGCCGATGGGCGTGCCGGTGATCAACCTCCCGGCAGCCCGCGCGAACCAGCCCTACGGTGCATCGCTGCAGGTCCTCGGCGGCGACCCGCCCTACACCTGGCTGGAGGACACCACCTACGCCGGGCGCGGCGACTTCCAACTCTCAGGCCTGACCATCGATATGGCGCGCGGCATCGTCCGCGGCACACCGATGAACAGCGCCTCCGGCAAGACCCTGCGCTTCAAGCTTGTCGTCCGCGACAGCACCGGCGCGACCGCGGCCACCGACGGCATCGGCCCCACCTACCAGATCGTCGTGCAGTAGGCCCTCCGGGCCACGCATATACCGGACCGGCGTCGCCCCGCGGCGCCGGTCCGTTCGTCTCAGGAAATCCCCCACCGCTCGTTCAGTTCATCCTGGTACGCCGAGACCGCGCCGCTGGCGACATCATCCACACGCACCGCGCATCCCGACAGCGCCGATTCGTGGATGGCGAAGGCGGCCGCGAGATCGCGCAGCCCCTCCTCACCGGAGAGCTCCGGCTGCTCGCCTGCGAGCGCGGCCTCGATGAACTGGTGCGTCTCCAGCGCGAAGGCATCGCGCAGCCCCAGCGGGAAGCGCCGGGCCGCCTCCTCCGCGGCGCGCTCAAGGTAGAGCTCCTCCACCGGCGCCCGCGTTGCGTCGTCGAGGATCACCTGCCCCTGCTGCAGGCAGCCACGCGAGCCGTAGACCGCGCGACCGCCTGGCAGCGCGATCGGATCGCCATGTCCTGCCGCGGAGAAGCCGAGCGAGCCTACCGCGCCGCCAGCGAACTGCAGGTGCGCGAAGAACGTGTCATCGGCGTCCGCCGCGATCTCGTCGAGCACAGTACCGTCCGCGGCATACTCCCGCCGCACAGGCTCCAGGCAGCGCGTGGCGCCGGCGATGCTCTCAATCTCGCCGCCGACCTGCCGCGCCCAGTCGAGCAGGTGCGGGCCGAAGTCGGTCGCGCAGCCGCCTCCGGCCAGACGATCGTGCCGCCACGGTGTGTGTCCGAGGACACGGTCGGGGCTCCACTCGCGCGTCGCGATTCCCGTGTTCAGCACCATCTGGATGCTGCCGAGCAGGCCGCTCTGGGCTGCCCACGCGGCCGCCCGCGCGTGCAGGTGAAAGCGATGGCTCTCGAGCACCATTAGCGTCCGCCCGGCACGCTCTGCCGCCTCGATCATCCGGCGCGCGGCGAGGCACGTCAGCGCCATCGGCTTCTCCACCGCCACGTGCTTGCCCGCCTCGAGCGCGCGGATCGCGATCTCGTGGTGCGACGAGTGCGTCGTGAAGACCTCGACGGCGTCTATCGGCGCCTCAGCGAGCATCCTGTCGAGGTTCTCGTAGACTTCGACCTCGCCCTCATGAATGTCGCTGACGTAGTGATGCTCGGCGCCGAGCGGGTCGTTCGGGCTCATCGAGGCGGGCGGGCGCGGTGGCGGCCCCTCTCCGCGCCTGCGGAAGCGCAGGGCATCCGCCCGCCTGCGTGCCATCAGCGCCGTGACGCGGAAGCGATTGTAGCCTGCCTCGCGAAGCCGCTTCATCCCACGCAGATGCGCGGGCAGAATCCGGCCGCAGCCGATCAGCCCGATCCGAAGCTCATCCGCCATCCAGATCATCCCTCCTGTATCCGGGCGCCATCACGAGGGAGTATTCCACGCCGTTCTGTGGCAGCCTTCTCGTATCCTGAGGTGAGGTCTTGACGAGACCTCGATATGCAGGGACAATGAGAGCGCTTTCGTCGAGTACCCGTACCGATCATCCGTGGAAGGTGACCATACCGCCCATGCATGCGAGACTGCGGAGGATTCCCTCTGCAATACGCATCCGCTTCCAGAAGTACCTCGTCGCCGGTATCCTCACGATCATCCCCATCTGGGTCACATGGCTCCTGGTGGAGTTCCTGTTCAGGCTGCTGAGCAGCCGGGGCGCCGCGCTCATCCACGAGTTGTCTCTGAGTATCCGCCCGCACGCGCCCGGGATCGCGTCCTGGCTCGAGCAGGAGTGGTTCCAGTCGGTCTTCTCCGCGTTGCTGATGATCGTCGGCCTCACGGTGGTCGGCTGGCTGACCTCGCATATCGCGGGCCAGCGCCTCATCGCCTTCATCGAGTCACTCGTGGAGCGCATCCCGCTCGTGAAGATGGTCTACGGGGCTGTCAAGCAGCTCATCGCGGCATTGCAGGCGCGCCCGGATGGCGTCCAGCGCGTGGTGCTGATTGACTTCCCGTCGCCGGAGATGAAGACCGTTGGGCTGGTTACGCGCACCTTCGAGGATGCCGACACGGGGCGCAGGCTCGCGGCCGTCTACGTGCCCACCACTCCCAACCCGACCTCCGGCTACCTCGAGATCGTGCCCATCGAGCGGATCACCTCGACAGCCTGGACGGTAGACGAGGCGATGAACTTCATCATCTCTGGAGGCGCCGTCGCACCCGACCAGGTGAACTACGATCATAGCGTGTGTGAACTCGAGGGTGACGAGGTCGCATTGGACGTTCCGGCTGCGGACGAGGCGTGAACTGTATGGGCGAGACTGGTTGGGCCCGGCGCGCTCCTCAACGCGCCGGGCCGCCATGCCGTACGAAGCGGAGGCTAGTTGAACTGCTCGGCGTTGGGGTCAACGGGCGCGCGGATGCCCACGAACAGCGAGTTCCAGATGTTCACGTGCCAGAGGCCGGACTGCGCGTTCTGCAGCACGTAGACCACCCGTGGTGCGTCCGCGCCGCTGCTCCGCAGGTAGACCTGCAGGCCGCGCGGATCATCGGGAAGCTGGTTCGTGCGCTCGAAGTTGAGCTGCCAGTTGTTCACGTCCATCGCGTACGCGTTCTGCGGGCTCGAGCCCGCCGCGTAGCTGCGCCAGATATGCTGATGCTCAGGGAGCGTCAGCCGCTCGACGAACAGCCGCGAGGTGGGCAACTGGTCCCACGTGGGGTTGCTGCTGCTCGGCACCAGCATGTACTGCAGCATCTTGCGGCCCTCATCGCGCGTCTGCGGGTCCATGTAGGCGAAGCACGCGTTGAGGAAGCACTTCACACCGCCCTGCGGCTGGTTGCCGATCTGCTGGTGCAGCGCGCGAAGCTCGTTCAGCGTCTTCGGCAGCCCAGTCGGCACCTCAACACCGGTCACCGGCTCCCACGCCTGCTGCGCGACCACGGGCGGGCGGATATCCACGAAGAGCGTGTTCCAGATGTTCAGATACCACAGCCCGGTGGTCGTGCTCTGCTTGACATAGACCACGCGCGGGTTGTCCGCGCCGCTGCTGCGCAGGTAGACCTGTGTGCCGCGGTCGTCGCCCTCATCGCGATACGTCCGCTCGAAGTTCAGCTCCCAGTTATCGGGGTCCATGAGGTAGCCGTTGTCGGGAGACGTGCCGACGGCATAGCTCCGCCAGACATGGGCGTAGGCGGGATCAGTCATCCGCGACACAAAGAGGGCCTCAGCGTTCTCCCAGTCCGCGTTGCTCTTGAGCGGGATGGCGAGGAACTGGATCATCTCGCGACCGGCACTGCGCGTCTCCGGGTTCATATAGACGAAACAGGCATCGAGGAAACACTTCACCGCGCCCTCCGGCGTTTGACCGAGCTGCTGATGCAGCGCCGTCATCTCCTCCATCGTCTGCGGAAGCGCAGCCCACGCCGGCAGCCCCGCCAGCAGTCCCACCACGACCATGCACATGATCCACCGCTTCGCTGTCATAGTGCCTCCTCATGCTCCGTCAGAGTTCCGCGCAGATGCAGCCGCAAAGGGCACACCGTCGCCTATTGCCCCTCACATTATACGAATGTTACAGGTGAGGCAAGAACCTGTGCCCGATGCCCGCATAAATTGATGAAAAAGTCGTGCAGGAGATTCAACCGCCACAGCGAATCGATCTTGAGAGGTGTACGGGCAGATGTAAGGCCTGCCCCCGAGCATGCCCGAAACCTCACGCCCCGGCCTTCCACCCGCAACCGGGGCGTCATGTGCGCATGCTCGCAGACCTCACGCTGCCGCAGGCTTCGGTCGCGCCGCCCACCGGTAGTACTGCTCCATCAGATCGGCATTCGGCACCGTCACCGGCGGACCACCCTCAGCAGGCTGCAGCACCGAGTGCAGCAGGTCGGTGCTCACGATGGTCCCCTGACGTCCGTCCGGCAGCGTGAAGAGATGCCCCTGCGGCGGCCTGCTGGCGCTGCGGGTGAG
This sequence comes from Armatimonadetes bacterium UBA5352, assembly GCA_002411015.1. Lineage (GTDB taxonomy): Bacteria > Armatimonadota > Zipacnadia > Zipacnadales > UBA5352 > UBA5352. Next base: position 11,637 of record DHPY01000014.1, read on the forward strand.
GTAGAACCAGCCAAGCAGCGACAGCACCAGCCTCCTCCCCCGCTCGCTCAGCAACCAGACGATCACCCCGACCAGCAGCAGCCAGAAGACCATCCAGAGAAGCGCCAGGAAAAGCTCAATCAGGCCGCTCCAGAGCGTCCCGAACCATGTGAGCCCGACCGCCTCGCACGCAATCGCCAGCGCGATCAACCATGCGATGGAATCCGCCAGGGCTGCTCGCCGAGGAGGCACGGTCGCCGCGGGGAGCCTGTCGCGCGAGTAGCCGGTGGATTGCGATTGCGGGGGCTGCTCAGGGGGCACGCCAAGCAGCGGCCTGAGCAGTCGCCTGCCTCCGCTGCCAATCAGCAGGAACAGGAAGAGCCAGATGATGACCTTGCTCAGCCGCCCGATGAGGTAGATGACCACCCCGAGCCATGCGTTGTGCGCGAGGAACGCGGCAACCTCGGGCGGCGCAGACTGCGCACGGTCGTAGAAGGCGATCGCTTTCGCCAGAAGCTCATCCTCGGGCGAGAGAGGCGCCTGCGGGGCCGCCTGGGGCGGCGCTGCGGGAGGAGCCGGCTGCTCAACGACAGGTGGCGGAGCGGGAACGGGAATCTGAGGCTCTTCCTGCGCGAACACCGACAGCGGCAGCAGTAGACCGATCACGATCAGCAGCCTGACCATCGTACGTCCCCCTCTCGACATCTTTACGCAGATCAGTCGAAGACGATCACTCCGAAGCGGTCGGGCACGTGGAAGCTGCTCCCGGTGGGAGACCAGCAGCTTGCCTGGCCGGTGCGCTGCTGCACGCGGCAGAAGTTGGCTCCCCAGCGCGCGCCCGGCAGGATCGGCAGGCCGAGGCTATCCAGCCGGACCCGCATCTCCACCGTCCAGCGGTCGTCCTCGCGAGCCGTCGCCACCTCCCAGCGCGCATCGCCGCGCGTCTTCCGAGCGCCCAGCGCGTTCGCCGCGAACTGCAGGTAGGGCAGTTCGCCGGGCGGATCCAGGAATGCCTCTACCTCATCGTCCTGGTGCACTGCGTTGTCATTCTGATCGGCCGCTGGCTGCACCCGCGCCGCAAGCCGGTCCATCTGCGACTCCATGCACTCGAAGGCGACGTAGAGGTACTCAGCGTCGCGCCCGAGCCATGCGCGCGTTGCATCGGCAGGCGCGCTGCCGTCGGTGACCAGCCCGAACTGCGGCAGCTCCGCGGCCTGCTGCCACGCCGCATCATCCAGCGCGCCGTCGAGCGCCGGGGCGTTGATCGCCGGACAGGCTACCCGTGGCCGAAAGGCCGCAATCCCTGCCAGCGCGCCGCTGCCCGGCAGATCGGGCAGCGTAACCGCGAGCGTCACCTCAGCGGGCGCAGCCGAGGCCTGTGCCGCAGTGATCTCCGCTGACACCTCCGCCGGTGCCCCCGGCCCGAGCGTCAACCCGCGGTCTACGACCGCCGAGTAGCCCTCCGGCACTGAGACCTCGAGCTGGCACTGCACATCGCGCGGGAGGCGGTTCGTAACAGTCCAGCGCGCCTCGCCGCGAGCGCCCTCCCAGGTGCATTCGTCGGCGTCCTCCAGCGCCACCGACAGGCCTGGCTGGAGGTCGGTCGCGATCGCGAGTGGCAGACCATCCTCCGTACGCACGCGCGCGACCGCCATGAGGTAGAGGTCGCTGCGCAGGCTCGGGCGCGTGCCGAGCGTGAAACCGTCGTCGAGCGGCGTAATCTCTGCAGGCAGAAGGGCATCGCCGTTGCCGTCCAGCAGTGCGGCGCCCTCCAGTGCGAGCCTGAGCCCCTGCCGCGCCGCCGCGCGCTCGTCCAGGCGCAGCGCGACGGGCAGGCCCGCCACCGGATCACCCGCCAGTTCGGGCGAGGGCAGGCCACGCCCGCCGGAGGCCAGCGACCATGCCCGCGAGAGGTAGACCTGGGCGCGTGTCAGCGGTCCGGTCACTCGCGGGTCGGCCTGCCACGGTCCGGCCACCGGCGCAATGCGGAAGCTGATCGATCGCTCGGCGCCCGGCGCCAGGTCGCCCGCACGCGGCTCCGAGTACAGGTGCAACGCGAAGCGCGAGTAGCTCTGCGGCAGGTCGGTGACAACCAGCAGCCCCGGACCGCCGTGCTGGCTCGCGGTCACGAAGGTCCAGTCGGTGTGCGGGATCTGCAGGTAGTCCTCGCCGGCCTGCGCGGGCTCACCGGGTGAGGCGAACCAGGTCCCGGTGCCGGCGCTCGACATGTTGAAGTAGGCCGGCAGCGGCGCGTCGCCGGTGTTGCGCACCGTGGCGTTCACCCCGAGCATCGGGTCGCCCGCGCGTGCCTCCAGCTCAAGGTCAAGCTCCAGGCCCTCGATGACCGTTTGTGACTGCGCCCCGGTGAAGCCGAATGTCGCCCGCAATGCGGCCCGGTCTCGATCAGCAGCCACGACCTCACTCGAGAGCAGCGGAGCCGGGCTCAACCAGCCATGCGTGGGGTGATAGAGCCCGCTGCTCAGGCCGAGCTTCATGCCCATGCCACGCGCGGCGATCAGGCCATCGGGGCCGCCGACGGTCCACTCCGGGCCGCCTGCGGTGATGGTCGGCCGATCCGCGCGTGCATTCGCCTGTGGCGCCGACCGCCCGTCCAGTTCAGCCGCCACCTGCTCGCGCGAGAGCTCCTCGCCGGAGGCGAGGCGCGCGGTCAGGCCGGGCTCGCTGTCGCTGCCCAGGCACTGCTCCAGCGTCCGCAGCGCTGCCTCGATCTGCGTGCGCGCAGTGGCGGGGTCTGTGCCACGCTCCATGATCGCGCGTGCCCGCTCAATCTCGCGGCGGGCGCGCAGCAGCTCGGCAGGCTTTCGCCCGCGAGCATCGGTCGCGGTGCGCTCCATCGCCGTGTCAGTCGCCACCAGCGCCTCGCGCAGATGCCCCTCCGCCAGCGCCTGCGGGGTGACGTAGACGCCGCCCGCGCCGGGAGGCACCTGCAGGCGCACCTGCCCGTCCCGCACCGGCAGCACTCGGTCGGTCAGCATATCCGCGAGGGCCGGCAGGCCCTCCGGCGCGTTCACACTCACCGATGCCGGCCGATCGCTCGCGTTGACCGCCACCAGCCCGTTCGGGTACTGGCGCCAGTAGAGGCCCTCGGTCTCCTGCAGCGGCCCTGAGGCGCGCTGCAGGCGGCAGCGGTAGAGCGTGCGGCAGAGGTCGCGGCGAGTGTGGCTGTCGCCGGTCCACAGGAAGTTCGCGAGCTTATCCGCGGCGTAGCTGAAGACTGCCGAATGCGGGTCGCCGGGGAGATACTCCAGCGCGACCACGCTGCCGCCGCCATCAACGTGCTCGGCGGTCTGCCCGATCCACTCGAGGATCTGCGGCCACTGCTTGGTCTGCACGCGCCTGTCCCCCACCCAACCGCCCGGCCCCGGGCGCACGTCCACGTTGTAGATGAAGCTCTCCAGCATAATGCAGTCGCCATACGGCGCCCAGCGCTCAAAGGGGCCGCCGATGTTAAGCATCACGACGGTGTCCGGTCCGAAGCTGTGCACGCGGTCCTGTACGCCCTGCAGGGCGATCTTGAAGGTCTCGATGTTGTCAAGCTCGGGGTGCAGGTGCTCGTGGATGCCGAACTGCGGCCCGTAGCAGGTCGCGGCCGGCAGCACGTTGTCGATGAACACGCCGCCCGCGCCGAGTTCGAGGATCTCCGCCGCGCCCCGGGCGTAGGCATCGGCGATGCCCGCGGTGTTCGTGCAGGACTGCCAGTACATGGTCGGGTAGAACTCGTTGTTGAACGGCCGCTTCCGCTGGCCGTCAACGCCGATGTAGACCCACTCCGGGTGCTGCGCGATGTCCATCTCGCCCCAGAACGGAGCCTCCGGGTTGCCTCCGGCCGCGCTCTCGTAGACCTTGTAGAGTGAGATGTAGGGCATTCCGCGGATGCCGTAGCGCGCGGCCTCGTTCATCCACTCGTGCGTATAGGGAACATGGCTTATGAGCGTCACTCCTGCGCTCTGGAGCTCAGCAAGCGTCATCCCCTGCTGCCCGCAGGCATAGACCTCGTCGCGGAAGTCCCAGGCGTACGCGCAGACGGCAGTCAGCAGGATGAGCGCGATCGGTGCGAGGATGATGGGCCGGCGTATGTGATCGGTCATGATCAGGAAAGTCCTCCCGGAAGCGCCTCGTCGTACATCGCCAGCACGTTCTCAAGCGGCGTGTCTGGCTGGATGCAGTGCGCGGGGGCTAGAATATAGCCGCCGCCCGCGCCCACGACCTCGATCCGCTCGCGCACCTCGCACCGCACGTCCTCCACCGAGCCATGCGGGAGGGTCTGCTGAGTGCTCACCAGCCCGCAGAAGGTCAGCCTGTCGCCGTAGAGGCGCTTGATGGTCGCAGGATCCATCCCGGCGGGCTCGGGCTGCATCGCGTCGAGGATATCGAGGCCCATCTCGATGAAGGTGGGCATGATCTCGTGCGTGTCACCGCAGGAGTGGAGCATCGCGAGGCAACCGTGCTCGTGCGCGAGGTCGATGAACCTCTGCAGACGCGGCACGAAGAACTCGTCGAAGATCTTCGGCGGGAAGAGCCGCCCGCCCTGCTGGCCGCAGTCCTCGCCGAGCGCGAGGATGTCAATCGCGTCTCCCGCAGCCTCCAGCGCCCGGCGACAGTGCTCGTAGTAGTGCTCGACGCGCTTGTCGATAATCGCGACGCCCACCGGATCGTTTGTCATGATGTCCACGAGCACGCGCTCCATCCCTCGCCCGCGGGAGACGCCGTTGACGATGTCCGGGATGCCCGCGCCGCCGAAGAGCACCGCGTATTCGCCCAGCGCCTCGGCACGCTCGCGCAGGCCGGAGTAGTCGTAGTCATCGGCGCTCGGCCACGGGTAGGCCTCGACCTCATCGAGGCTGTCGATCTCAGCGAAGGGGAGTTCGGTGGCCTCGGGGTAGGTGCCGCCCTGGTACTGCGTGTTCGTGTAGCCGATGCCCCAGACGTCATAGCGATCGGCCTTCCCCGGCAGTCGCGGACCGGGGCGACACTCCGCCCTGTAGGGCGCTCCGACGTGGCGCAGGTCGATCCCGAGCGCCTCGAGGATGTCGCGGTCTCCGAAGTGCGCGCGCAGCATCGCGTGGATCTCGGGCGTGAGGTAGACCTGCAGCGGCACGCGATCTGGCTGTTCGTGGCGGCAGGCGGTGAGGACGCGCTCCTTTGAGGTCATGGCTGCTCCTTTGCGCGCTCATAGAGATACGCGTTCCCGCGCTTGCCGACGTACTCGATGGCGCCGACTTCGCGCAGGGTGTAGGCGATCCTGCCGGCGAGGCGCTGGCGGATGCGGCCGGCCTCGCGGATGTCCGGCACCGTGAACTGCTCCGGCAGGCCCTCAGGCAGCAGCCGCGCGAGGTCCGCCGGCTCCTCGAAGCGATGGCGCTCGAGGATCGCGAGCAGCTCATGGCCTATGATGGACTGGCCCTTGCGCCGCCAGCTCCCGTTGCCATCATCCAGCCAGTTCTCGCAAGCGGCGACCACGATCAGCTCCAGCGAGATGCGCTTGCGCCCGATGAGGCGGGTGGCGTAGACGAGCTGATCGAATGCCTCGCAGAGCTGCGCCTGCTTGGGCGAGCGGCGGCAGGAGATCTCCTCACCGGTCTCCGGGTCGAGCTTCGCGATCCACTTGTAGCGCACGATCGGGTGCACCAGCACCACCGGGTGCTCCTTGCCGAGGCGGTGCAGCTTGTCGCGGATGGCGGTGAAGGAGCCGGTCTGGATCTCGTAGATGACCCCGTCGCGGAGCGCGTCCGCGTAGAAGCCATCCATCTCGACCTCGATCGCCCCGTCATCGCCCGCGTAGAAGCGCTGCAGGGCCAGGTGCAGTGCGGAGGGCATCGGTGCCTCCTGCCGTCAACGGAACCGTGGTGAAGGGTGAAAGGTAAATGGTGAAGGGGTCGGCTGACTGCTTGCCGGAGAACTCAGCGAGCGCATCCAGACCATTCACCTGTCTCCCTTCACCCATCACCCGCCGTTACGCGTACTTCTCGGCCATCTCGATGGCCAGCTTCGCCCACTCGTGCAGGCGGTTGTTGCGGCCGCGGAGGGTCTCGATCTCGCGGAGCACGATCTGGTACGGGTGCCCCTGCAGCATCGAGAGGCCTCGCTCCAGGTGCGCGCGGTGCTCATCGAGCGTGTCCGGTAGCGTCACCTGCGCGGCCGATTGGCGCCACATGATGCAGTAGCGGCCCTGACAGGCCTCGATCACCTTCTCAAGGTCGCTCCAGAAGCTGCAGACGAAGATGCGCAGGTTCGGGATGCCCAGCACGATATCGGTCTTGGCCGAGAGGCTCTCGCAGCAGCCGTACTGGACGCGCCCGTAGCTCTGGAAGAGCACCTTCTGGTAGCTGAGCAGGAACTCCTCGTGCATCCGCGGGCCGACCGTGTCAAACTCCTGCGAGTTCGCCGCCACCCAGAGGTTGTGCAGGCCGACGGGCCCCTCGTCCGGCGGGTCGTTGACCGGGTCGGAGCAGAACATCGGCTCGTGGTGGTTGGTGGTAAGGACGCCCGCCTCCTCGGCTACACGCATGCCGTTGAGCGCGCCCTCGGTGAGCTTCGCCATCGCGCGGTGGACAAGCTCGGGCCGGAATGCCAGGTCCTCCACCATCGGGCCCATGCCGCGCAGTGCCTCGAGCAGGTTCTGCTGCATCGGCGCGACCGGCGGCGAGCCCTCGATGCGCACTGGCATCGCGTCGTCGAGGATCTCAGCGGCCTGCGCGGCGGCGCGCTCGGTGGCCTCGGCATCATAGTAGAAGCTCGGCACTCGCAGCTTCTCGTAGTCTTCAGGCGTCTCGATCGGGTGGTAGTACTTGAAGCCGCCGACCTCGGTGGAGCCGATGGACTGCTTGATCTGCAGCCCCCACGTCGGCGTCTGCTCGGGCCGGATGACCGCGCGCACCGGCCACCATGCCTCGACGATGTGGTCGTCGCCGATCTCCTGCTTGAGGAGGTCGTAGCGGAAGGTGCGTTCCATCGCGCGGCAGGTGGGGTCGGTGCACTGAAGCTCGCTCTCAGGCAGCACCTCGCGCCGCGCCAGGGCGATCCGGCACCACACGGGCGCGCGGTCGGGCCTGCGCAGTTCGTTGACATCGCGCCAGCGCTGCCGGCGGCGCTCGTACTGCCCACTCTGCGCAAGCTCCATCACCTGCGCGGCGAGTTCGCGAACGATGCGGATATCGTCCTGTGAGAGCGATCGGGGCGTCGGCATTGACGGTTCTCCTGGCGTGGGACGTAGGGATGGGCGCATGTTCGACTCCGGCGGCGGAGATTCCTCGCTACCTCGCAGGTATCTGAGGGGCGCGGGCGAATGCGGCGGCATACTGCTAAAGGCGTCTGGAGGTGCTGTGAGATGCGCATCCTGATCGCGTTCTACTCCCGCACCGGGATCACGAAGAAGACCTGCAACGCCATCGCCGAGGCCCTCACGAACTCTGGCGGCTCAGTCGAGGTGCAGGTCGAGGAGATCATCGACCGAGAGGACCGCAGCGGGGCGCTGGGCTATGCGCGCGCGGGCCGGGACGCCATGAGGAAGCGAACCACGGAGATTGAGCCGGTGCAGGCCGAGGTGGCGGCATACGACCTCGTGGTGATCGGAACGCCGGTCTGGGCGTGGACTGCCGTGCCGGCCTGCCGGGCGTTCTGCGAGCAGTTCGCAGCGGAGATGAAGGCGGTCGCGTTCGTGGCGACGATGGGCGGTAACGGCGACCGGGGCGCGTTCGAGGCACTCGAGGAGTGGTGCGGGAAAGCGCCCGTAGCGACCGTCGCTGTTCGCGAGCGCTTCGTGAAGCGGGAGGATGCCGAGGACTTTGCGCAGCCGGTGGAAGCATTTGCGCGGCAGTTGCTGGCAGCAGCAGCGGGCGCCTGAAAGGTCTGAACCTTCAGGCGCCCGGGCACTCAACCGGGTGGTCATCGGCGCCCGCCAGTGGCTGTCCGCAGCGTGGCGCAGGGCGCCTACGCTACTCCAATGCTCTGCAGGTACTCCATGCACTCCAGCACAGCCTGGTGGCGGGCAGGGGCGTCGAGGCCTCGCATCAGCGGCCCCTCAAGCTCAAGGGTCAGCGGACCGGTGAAGCCCGCGCGCTCCAGCGTCGCGAATATGCGCTCGAACTGCACGACGCCCTGGCCGAGCACCGGAAACTGCGGCGACTTGAAGCCACCATCAGTGTCCTTGAGGTGCATGCTGGCGACGAAGTCCACCACGCGCTCAAGCTCGTCGGCGCTGTCGAGACCCTCGTTGTAGTAGAAGATATTGGCGGTGTCGAAGTTCACCCGCAGGCTCGGGTGGCCGACCGCTTCCATGGTCGCCAGCATCTTGTCAGCGTTCTCGCAGTATGGCAGGTGCGTCTCCAGCGAGATCACGATCCCGCGGCTGGCTGCCTCCTCCGCAAGCTCCCTCAGCAGCCTCATCGCGCGATCGTGGTCCTCCTCGCCTGAGGCGCTGGTGAAGAAGATCGGGATGCCAAGCTGCTGCGCTGTATCGAGGGTGGCGATGTAGGAGGCGATGGACTCCTCCTCGTTGAGCTTCACGCCGCCAGCAACGGTCATAGGCTCGATCCCTGCGCCGCGGAGGGCGTCGACGGCCTCAGTGAGTTCCTCAGCGGGACGCGCTGTGACCTCGAAGCCCTTCACAGGGCCGCCCGGCATCAGTTCGACAGCATTCTGCCAGCCCAGGTAAACGGGCTCACGGACCGAGTAGTCGCTGAAACGCATGATCGGTGGCTCCTTGTCAGGCTTCATGGACTGGGTGTGTGGCGCGTGCGCCATCCTGCGCCACCCGATGCAGCCAACCTCACGAGGCGCCGCTCAACGCTTCGAGCGATCGAGCGACATCTCGTGCGCGATCTGATCCAGCATCGCAGCGGTGGCAAGCTGCGCGTTCACCTGCGCGAACATCAGCACCTGATCAACGGTCTCCAGCTTCTCAGCGGCCTGGCGCAGCGCGTTCTTGGCGTGCTCAACGTGGAAGTCGTAGTGCTTCTTCATGGTGAGGTCTTCTCCCCGGAGAGACAGATCTGCGTGGTGCGCGGTATAGTTGACCGCCGACGCGCAAAGACCTTCACACACTTTGTTAATCAACCGATCAGCGCGCTCATGACCTCCTGCAGGCTGCGCGCGTGGCGGTCGATCTCCGCCCACGGATCGCCGCGCTCCGCAAGCCGGTCGAGGATGTTCCGCAGGTTCCAGCGCTGCGGCGTGAGCGCGGGATCATCCAGCTCCTCCCAGTCGAGCGGTGTCGCGATCGGCGCCCCGGGCTTGTCGCGCACCGAGTACGGCGCCACCGCCGTCTGCGAGCGCGAGTTCCGCCACGGGTCGATCAGCAGCCGCCCCCGGCGCTTCGCCTTCCGGTGCTCAGTCGTCAGCCGCTCCGAATCGGCCTGCGCCACCGTCTGCGCGAGAAGCTGGGAGAACTGCGCGACCTGCTCGACCTCCACCTCGGGAGCAAGCGGCGTCACCACGTGCAGCCCGCGAGAGCCCGTGGTCATCACGAACGCGCTCAGGCCGATGCCCTCCAGCAGCGACCGGATCGTCCGCGCAGACTCGATCACGAAGCCGAAGTCGTCGCTGTCATCGGACGGGTCGAGGTCGAGGATCATCCGGTCCGGGTAGAAGAGCCGCTCGCGCCGGCTTGTCCAGACATGCAGCACCGGCACGAGGTTCGCGAGGTAGACCAGCACGTCCGGGCTGTCCGCGATGGGGTAGGCGATGGCGTCATCGTCGCCCTTCACGACCTCTCGCGGGATCCACTCCGGGAAGTACTCGGGCGCGTCCTTCTGGAAGAACCTCTCGCCATCGGGGCCGTTGGGGAAGCGCATCAGGGTCAGCGGCCGCCCCTCGATCAGCGGCAGCATCACCGGCGCCACGCGGCGGTAGTAGTCCACGAACTCGCCCTTCGTGATCCCGGCATCCGCGAACAGCACCTTGTCCTCGTTCGAGAGCTTGAACTCGCGCGTGAGCGCCACCGGCTCCAGCGGCTTCGGCTTCGGCTCCTCCGGCCGCTCGCGAATCACGTCGGCAGGCGCTACGTCATCCCGCAGGCCGAGGAAGCGCGGGTGCCGCAGCGTCCCGGCATCGGTCCACTCAGTGAAGCCAACCTCCGCAACCAGCTCAGGCTCCACGAAGTGCGCGTCCTTCGGAAGCTCCTCGCCACCGGCGTAGGGCGAGTCCTCGCGCGCCAGCTCGCCCATGCGCTTGCTGATGTCGCGGAGCTTCGCGTCGGTAAAGCCGGTGCCGACCTTGCCCGCGTAGCGCAGCGCGCCGTCCTCGTAGTAGCCGAGCAGCAGCGATCCGAAGCCGGAGCGCGCCCCGCCCGGGTCGGTCCAGCCCGCGATCACAAGCTCCTGCTGCCGCACGCACTTGAACTTGAGCCAGTTCGTTGAGCGGCCGGAGGTGTACTTCGCGGCTGAAAGCTTCGCGATCAGGCCCTCCCAGCCCGCCTCACAGGCCTCCTCGTAGTAGGCCTCGCCCTGCTCCAGGCGGTGCTCGGTCGGGAAGAGCGGCTCGCGCAGGCGGAAGGCGGTGGTGATGAGCTGCTTGCGATGCAGGAGGTCCACGCGCGTGAGGTCCTGCCTGGCGAGGTACAGGAGGTCGAAGAGGTAGAGCTGCACCTGCACTCCCGTTGCGCGCGCCTTCGCGACGGAGGTCACGTGCATCCGCCGCTGCAGCCTGGAGAAGCTCTCGCGGCCCCTGTCGTCGAGCGCGATGATCTCCCCGTCGAGGATGAAGTCATCCTGCTCGAGCGCGGAGATGGCCTCCACCAGTTCCGGGTAGCCGTTGTTGATGAGGTTGCGGTTGCGGGACATCAGTCGCACCTCGTCGCCCTTGCGGAAGACCAGGCAGCGCTCGCCGTCGAACTTGCGCTCAAAGAGCCAGGCTGGATCGGAGAACCGCTTGTCCGTCAGCGTGGCGAGCATCGGCTCGATCCACTGAGGCTGCGGTCCGGGGATGAGGTTCGCGCGCTGCTCGTGGGGCAGCCCGCCAAAGAGCGTGTCGGGCCCTCCGCCTGTGCTCTCGACAAGCTGATCGATCGTGCGACCGCTGATGACCGACTCAGGGCGCTCGGCGGTGATGTCTCGCGCGGGATTGGCGTCGGGGCCCTTCATCTTGAAGAAGAGCCACTGGCCGTCACCGCCGTCGCGGTCGGTGCGGATGAACGCCCAGTCGCCGTCGAGCTTCTCGCCATGGAAGCGGACCGCGAGGTGCCCCTCCTCGACCCCGTCCTCAGCCGGCCCCTTGCCCTCGTGCGCGCGCTCCCAGGTCCCTCGGTCCCACACAATCACCGGCCCGGCGCCGTAGTTGCCCTCGGGGATCACGCCCTCGAACTCGGCGTAGCTCAGCGGGTGGTCCTCGGTGCGGATCGCGAGGCGCTTCACATCGGGGTCGTAGCTCGGGCCCTTCGGCACCGCCCAGGAGACCAGCACTCCGCCGATCTCCAGCCGCACGTCATAGTGCATCCGCGTGGCGTCGTGCTGCTGGATGACGAAACGTGGCGCGGCGGGCGAGGGTTTCCCGGCCTCGACAGGCTCAGGCGTCTCGCCGAAATCGCGCTTCTCGCGGTATTGCTTGAGGGCGTCATTGGGTGGCGTCAATGCACTGTAACCGCTGCGGCTACTTCGCCTTCATCGCTTCGAGTGACTTCTTCAGCGCCTCCACCAGGTCCTCGGTCGGCGCCTCCTCCTTCGGCCGCTCCGGGACCACGAACTCCTTCCCCTCGGCCTTCGCCTTCAGCAGCTCCCGCACGCGCTCCTGATACTCGTCCGTGTAGTCCTCCGGCTGGAACTCCTCGGTCATCGCCTCGATGAGCTGGATCGCCGCCTTCAGCTCGGCCTCCTTGACGGAGACCTCATCGAGGCTCAGGCCAAGCTCCTCAGTCGGCCGGATCTCGTCGGCGAAGCGCATGTAGACGAGGCAGAGCATCCCGTGCAGTGGCCGGAGAGCCGCCAGGTGCTCCCGCTGATGGATGACGAAGCGCGCGAGGCCGACCTTCTTGGCCTTCTCCATCGCGTCGAGCAGCAGCCGGTAGGGCTTCTTTGCACCCTCATCGGGCATGAGGTAGTAGGGGCGGTCGTAGTAGATCGGGTCTATCTCCGCCAGGTCCACGAACTGCTCGATCTCGATCGCCTCAGTCCGCTCCGGTGCGATCGCATCAAGCTCCTCCGGCTCGACGACGATGTACTCGCCGGAGTCAAGCTCGTAGCCCTTGACGAGATCGGAGCGCTCAACCTCCTCACCCTCGGCGTTGATCGTCTTGTACTGTATGCGGCTCTTCGACTTCGGGTCGATCAGGTTGAAGTCCGGGCTGTTGTCCTGCACCGCGGTGATCAGCCGCACGGGTACATGCACCAGCCCGAAGCTGATGGCGCCGGTCCAGATGGCTCGTGGCATACCCTCTCCTCCTCATGCAACGCTCTGCTTAAGCCTTCAACGCATCATCACGGGCACCTGCCGCGCAGGTGTCCGCGCACATCCGGAGAAGGCTCCGGTGACAGGCGAACGGTGACGCGGAGGTGATCCTGATGCGCGCCCTGCTGATCTTTGCCGGACTGGCGGCAGTGGTTCCCGTGTGCGCTCAGACTCAACTGGTCCTCGACGATTTCGAGTACCCGTCGGCGGAAGCGATCCAGCAGGCGTGGGTGACGGCGGAGGGCGGCGAGCCGGCCGGCCTCTTCGAGCGCGACGGCGGCACCGCGCTGCGCATGAACGCGGACTTCACCGGCGAGGAGCAGCGCCGCTCGGTCTACGATCGCGACGTGGAGCTCGACCTGAGCCGCTGGGGGCGCTTCACCCTCGACATCTACATCGATCAGCCGGGCCTCTTCGGCAGCTTCACCATCTACTTCCGCTCTGGCGCCGGGTGGTACGGAGCCCCCGTCGGGATCGGCCGGCAGGGCTGGAACACCGTCGAGATCTCGCGCGCCGACTTCAAGGTCGAGGACACCCCGGCGGGCTGGGATCAGATAGATGGCATCCGCCTCTCAGCATGGCGCGGGAGCGACGGGCGCGGCTTCATGGCGGTGGACAGCCTGGTGGCCTACAGCGAGCCCTACGTGATCGTGACCGGCACCAACACCATCCGCGCAGGCGGAGGGGAGGCGAAGACGGTGCAGTCGGTCGCCTCGACCGTCGCCGGGCTGCTCGCGGACGCGGGCATCCGCACCTCGACCATCGGAGATGAGGACGTTGAGCGCGGCGCACTGGCCGACTATGACTTCGCGATCTTCCCGTACAACCCGAACATGAGCGATGAGGAGGTCGCGGCGATCCGCGAGTACGTGGACGGCGGCGGCCACATCATGGCCTTCTACTCGCTGCATGCGGGCCTCGGCGAGATCCTCGGCGTGCGCGGCGTAGGTTGGCAGCAGCAGGAGTACGAGGGCCAGATGAGCGAGATCCGCTTCGAGGACGCAGCGGAGTTCCAGGGATTGCCGGAGGCGGTCACTCAGCGCTCATGGAACCTGACAGTCGTCGAGCCCACCGAGGGCGCGCGGGTCATCGGCTGGTGGTACGACGGTGAGGGCAACCGCACAGACCTGCCCGCCTTCGTGGCCTCGGATGCCGGCCTCTACATGTCGCATATCCTCACGGAGACCGGCCGCCCGGCCAAGCAGCGAATGCTCGTGGCGATGCTCGGCCGCTACGTGCCGGAGATCTGGCCGCAGGTCGCGCGGCGGGCGCTCGATGGCCCCGGGCAGATCGGGCACCTCGCACAGATGGATGAGGTGCCGGAGTGGGTTGAGGCACAGGCCGCGAAGCTCGCAGATCCCGCCGCTATCCGGGACGCGCTGGCCGCCCACCGCACGCTCCTGGCTGATGCGCGAGAGGCCTTCGCGGCGGAGGAGTTCGCGCGGGCCACGGATGTCGCCGGGCAGGCGTGGGAGCGGCTGCGCAGCGCATTCGTGCTCGCGCAGACACCGCGCGACGCCGAGTTCCGCGCGTGGTGGAATCACTCCGGCACTGGCGCATTCGGCTCCTGGGAGGAGTCGATGCAGCACCTCGAGGACAACGGCTTCAACGCCATCGTGCCGAACATGCTCTGGGGCGGCGTGGCGCTGTATGAGAGCGACTATCTCCCCGAGGCGGCGGTAGTGGCCGAGCGCGGCGATCAGATCGCCGAGTGCGTCGAGGCCGCGAAGCGCCACGGCATCGAGGTGCATGTCTGGAAGGTCAACTGGAACCTCGGCAGCCGTGCGCCGCGGGAGTTCGTGGAGCAGATGCGCCAGGAGGGGCGCCTGCAGCAGGGCCCGGAGGGGCAGGAGGTTCTATGGCTCTGTCCGTCGGACCCGCGCAACCTCGAGCTTGAGCTGAACACGATGGTCGAGGTCGCGCGCAAGTACGACGTGGACGGCGTCCACTTTGACTACATCCGCTATCCCGGCTCAGAGGGCTGCTACTGCCCGCGCTGCCGCCAGCGCTTCGAGGAGTCTATCGGGAGGACCGTGGAGAACTGGCCGCAGGACCTCCGCACACCCGAACTCCGCCCGCTCTGGACGCAGTTCCGCTGTGACAACATCTCAGCGCTCGTCGAGGCGACCGCGCGGGAGGTCCGGGCAATCAAGCCGCACTGCAAGATCTCGGCGGCGGTCTTCGGGGCCTACCCGGCGTCACGCGAGGGCGTCGGGCAGGACTGGGTGTACTGGATCGAGCAGGGCTGGCTCGACTTCGTCTGCCCGATGAACTACATCACCAGCGACGAGACCTTTGCGGTGACCGTCGCGCGGCAGATGGAGCAGGTCGGTGGCCGCGTTCCGCTCTACTCCGGCGTTGGCGCGTGGCGCCTCGGGTCCGCAGATCGCGTGGCCGGGCAGGTGCAGATCGCGCGTAACCTCGGCGCTGATGGCTTCATCCTCTTCGACTACACGGCGGCCTCCGCGGCGGAGATCGCGCCCGGCCTTGGCGCGGCGCTGCTCGCGGAGCCGGCTATTCTGCCGCACAACGCGCCGCGCTACGTCTTCGGCCTCGGCGGCGAACTCAGGCGCGAGCGGACCTACGGCCTGCACGTGCAGCCGGGGGCGACGGTGACCGCCACCGTTACCCGCGCCGAGCGGATCGAGGGGCGCAGCTTCGGCAAGGAACTCGGCCAGATCGTCCTCCAGGACGCCGACGGCCGCACGGTCGCGGAGATCTCCCCGGCGCCGCAGCGTGATGATGACCCGGTGCGGGTGACAGTCACGCTGCCGGGTGAGGGCCTCTTCAGGCTCGCGGTCGTCGGGGAGTACGATCGTGGCGACGGGCAGGTGCAGGCATTCGTCACCCGCAGCCTGCCCATCGTGGCCGGAGACATCGCGCCGGAGGTCGCGGACCTGCTGTAGCCGCTACTCGTCGAAGTCGAAGAGGATCCTGTTCCAGCCCGCGCTCGCCTCGATTCGACGGAAGAGCGGGTTGTCGGCGGGTATATCGCCGCGCACCACACGCGCGCGCATCAGCAGGTCGCAGAAGCGCACGACCGGGTAGCGCGTCAGCGTCAGGCCGTAGCCTGCCTGCCAGCGGTTCGGGTAGAGCGTATGCGGCTCAGCGGCGAAGCGCGTCTTGTACTCGGCCACATACTGCGCAAGCTCCTCGCGGGTTGGCTGCGGGAGTACGCGTCCGAACGGCTCGTCCTCGATCCGCTCGAGTTGCGCGCGCAGGGACTCGAACTGCACCGAGTTGCTCGGCTTCGGCGGCGTCGCCGCGGCGGTCCGCGTCATCAGCGCCTGCACCTGCGCCGGATCGTCAAGGAAGTAGATCTCCCGTGAGTACATGCTGATCGGCCGGCCGGTCTCGATGTCGTAGTCCCACCACCAGCCGTCGTCGCCGGCCTTGTTCGCCTCAAACCACTCCACCACCCGGCGCACCGGCGCGAGATAGCGCTCATCGCGCGTCACCGCGTATGCCGCAAACAGCCCGTCGGCCGCCCAACGCGCGCCGTACTGTGTCACCGCCGGTGGCTCGAAATGCCGCGCCGCCACCGGCTCATTCTGCGCGTCATACTGCCCCGCCCAGCCCGCGAGCTTCCCGGTGTCTATGAAGCTCTCGATCAGCCACTGTGCCCCGCGCAGCGCCGCCTCCCGGTAGCGCTCCTCGCCGCAGTAGCGGTAGATATTCAGCAGCGCCGCCACCGGCCCGGAGGTGCCGAAGTCGTTGATCTCCCCGCCGCCCTCCTCGCCGCTCGCGGTCACCCCGACCTCGCGCTCCACATCCCAGTGATGCGCCCAGGAGCCGTTCGGATTCTGCGCGCGGATCAGGAAGTCGGCGTTGCGCTTCGCCGCCTCAAGGTAGCGCCTATCGCCGGTCACCCGGTGCAGGTAGCACAGCAGCATCATAGGACCCGTCTGCACATGGTCCTGGATGAGCGGCGTGTCGCTGTCGGGCACGTAGACGCCATCTTCGTAGTAGTAGCCGTGCACCCACGAGCCAAGCTCCGGGTCCTGCGTCGCGAGGTACATCTCGCCGGTGTTGCGCGCGGCCTGGAGGTAGCGCTCATCGCCCAGCGCCTCATAGGCGAAGAGCAGTTGCGCCGCGGCGAAGGCCGTGTTGTTGTCCTTCGAGAGCCAGAGCATGTTGCGCGGCTCAGGCATCCGGAACTTCGCGCTCCACTGCAGCAGCGAGGGCCACTTGATGCTCAGGCCCCAGCCGCCATGCCGCTGGGTCTGCACGAGCACCTCCAGGTACTCCCGCGCGACCTCCTCGCACTGCGCAAGCTCCGGGTCATCGGGGAAGAGAGTGGCCGGCGTCTCCCACGCGGGCGCCTGCGGGCGCGGAGCATAGTAGGGGAAGTCGAAGGTCATGATCTCCCGCGCCTGCGGCCACGGCACGCTCAGCACCGCGACCTCATCGAGCAGGCCATCCAGCGGCGCCTGGTTCTCCGCGAGATAGTCCTGCGTGTTGCCGAGGATCATCGCCGCATACTCGTGCGGGCGCTCGATGGCCTCCGGGATGGCGCCCTCCGCCTCGTTGTCGTCCACCACCAGCCAGATGCGCCGCGTGGCGAAGTCCCACGAGAACGCGAGTTGATGCCACGTCGCCGGGTCGAGCGCGGAGGCGTCGAGCGACGCCACCACTGTCTCCTCGCCGAAGCGCTGCCAGCGATCTCCGCCGGCGATGGCTATAAGCTCAATCTGATCGCTCTCGCTCTTGCGCAGCACCAGCCCGAGGCCCTGCTTCGTCCAGAGATCGGGCTGGCCCGTCATCCCGGCGGTGGTGCGTATCAGCGAGCAGATGCCGTGCGCGCGGCCGTCGGCGAAGAGGTTGCTCTCGCCGGACTTCACGTACAGCGAGACCGTTCCGGCCTCCCGCGGCAGGTTCGTGAGGCCATCGTAGCCGATGTAGCCCATCCGGCCGGTGTTGCGCCAGGCCTGCCCATGGAGGTCGCCCGGGACCACCTCAAAGAGGTCGCCGAACTGGCAGGGGTTACCGGCGGCCTTCCACGCGAAGGCCCCGTCCTCGAAGTCGAGGTAGAACGTGACCGATTCATCGCCGGCCCACTTCGCCGCAGGTACCTGCGGATAGGCAGTCGCCGAGGTGAGTATGAACAGCATCAGCAGGGCACTTCGCGTCATTGTGTGTCCTCCGGTCATGTTGGGCCTATGCATTGCGCACATCTTCCCGCGGTGCGGTCGTTGCCGTTGGTGGAGGGGCCGCTCCGAGCCCGCCTGTCGTTTGGCGGGCGAGGAGTGAG
>DHPY01000014.1:29386-38479 GCA_002411015.1 Armatimonadetes bacterium UBA5352
GAGGCGCGCCAGCGCCTCAGGTTCCACCCCGGCCCACGCACAACCACAACCGTCGGCTCGGCCGCCCAAAAGGACGACAAACGACATGGGCCGGGGTGGAACCTCCCGCCGCTGCAGGCAGCGGACGCTCGGGCGGCCCCTCCATGACGGCATCTGGCCCGTTGGCGGCCACATGACACGTGTGCGTAATGCATGGCATCTTGGGCTGAGGGCATACTACCGACGCCCGTAGCGCCCCAGCAGTTCGCGCAGGTTCCCGCCGAGGATCTTCCGCTTGTCCTCGACCGGGATCTTCGCGTACATGATCGGGCCAAGGCCCCACGCGATCGGCAGGTCCGTCAGGTCGGAGGCGAAGACGATGCGATCCGCGCCGTAGAGCTCCACGAACTGCTCGGTCCTCCGCCAGATGTTGAACGGGCAGGTGGAGATGAAGAGGTTGCTCACGCGCTCGGTGACGCCCCCGTAGCTCCCATTCGCGTGGCCGGTGATGAAGAGCGCGCGCGGGTATGTCGTGCAGAGCCGCTCGATCTGCTGCGCGGAGCCCCAGTCGTGGTTCAGCACGATCAGGTCGCGCTCGTGACAGAACTCCACCGCCACGTCGATCAGCGGGCTCTCCGTCGGGTGCCCCTGGTAGACGTTGATGAGCTTCACGCCGCGCAGGCCCATCTCGTACCCGCGCTCCATCTCCGCCCGCAGCGCATCCGCGCCGTGGTTCAGGTTGACGAGCGTCAGCCCCGTGAAGCGCTCCGGGTAGCGCGCCACCGCATCCGCCACGTAGTCGTTCGACCACGTCTCATCGCCGAGCACGCCCTCCAGCCCGAAAACGATGCAGTGCTCGACGCCACAGCGATCCATCTCCGCAAGCATGCCCTCGACCGGCAGGTGGTTCACGTGGTTCGGGCTTGCCTCGCCGAGGTGCCCGTGCGAGTCGCAGAAGCCCTCACCCGCGAGGCTCTCCCGCTGAAGCGCCTTCCGGTGCAGCTCATCCACCGGCGGCGGGAAGATCACGCTCTCGGCGACCGACTCGACCGCCGGGTTCCACGCCAGCAGATCGCGCAGGTTGCCGCCCGCGATCTTCGCCAGCTCCTCCTTGCCGATCGCCGACCAGTCAAGCTGCATCTTCGTCGCGGCCGGGTCGCGCGCGGGCAGTCCGGCACTGAAGAGCAGCCGCTCTGCGCCCCAGTGCTGGCAGAGGAACTCGATCATCCCCGCGCGCCACAGCGGCGCGAGGTCCAGCCGCAGGTTCGGCGCGGCCTCGAGCGCGGCGTAGGCAGTGCGCTGGTGGGTCATGTTCCGCGGCTCAGTCGCGACGACCGGCAGCTCGGGGAAGTCGCGGCAGAGGCGCACGACCGCGTCCCAGTCCATGATGTCGCCCTTGCCGCGCTCGCGGGAGCGGTCCGGCGAGATGAAGGTCGGCACGCGCGCGGCCTCAAGCTCCGCCAGCAGATCGTCAATCGCCCACGGCGCGAGGCTCATGTCCATCAGCCCGTGGAAGAGGAAAAGCGCCCCCACACCCTCGCTGCGCATCCGCGCGACCAGCTCATCAGGCGGAAGCAGCTCCCGCGACGCGCTCATCAGCCCGCACCAGGCCGGGTGCAGGCGCGGGTAGTCGCGCACCGTCTCCAGCACGCGCTCGTTTCCCGCGCGCGGGTTCGCCTCCATCGCCAGCGCATCCACCACCAGCGCCTCGTGAACTCCGGCGTGGTCCATCAGCGCGAGGATCTGCTCAGGCGTCTCCGGCAGCCCGGGGGTGGTGCGCACCGAGCGCCCGATCACAGTGAACGCATCGAAGTAGCGGATCTCAGCCATCGCTCTCTCCTCATCTCGCATGAGCGTCTTCCTGCCGTTGGAGGGGCCGCCCTCGCGCAGCGAGGGTGAGGCCCGCTTGCGGGCCGAAGGTTCCACCCCGGCCCGCATCCCGCGCTGCGCTCGGGGCGGCCCCTCCAGACGAGTTGGCCCGCCTACCCCAGCACCTCGTCAACGGCCGCGTTGATGCCGGCTGCGATCTTCTCCGCGTCCTCGTCCGTCCAGTTCTCGCTCACGCCCATGTGCATCGAGCGAGACAGGTAGTCGAGCGTGTTCGGGCACATCTCCGGACCGTACTCGGGCAGCGTCCCCTCGTAGTACGGGCAGGTGAACGGGCAGCCCTCCTCGGTCACGGTCTTCTGCTCGAGGATGTGCTCCCAGAAGTTGTAGACGTGCCAGTCGCGCACCGTCTGATCGAAGCGCCCGCCCGCGCCCACGCCGTGCTCTCGCATCGCCGCCATGATCGCCAGCGCCGTATCGGCGTCCGGCCCGAACATCACGAGCGCGGTCGAGGCATCGCCGGCCGGGTCGGGCTGGCGGCGCAGCGTGAAGCCATCGCGCTCAACGATCCGGTCGCGCACGCGCTTCTTCGCAGCCTGCAGGCGCGAGACGTAGTCGTTCAGCTTGCGGATCTGCGCCAGTGCGACCGCGCCCTGCATCTCGCTCATGCGGTAGTTCTCGCCGCAGAACAGCTCGCCCTCCCGCCGCTCCGCCTCGTAGCGGTTCGGCCGCCAGCAGGCGGCGGTGTCGTGCCAGCTCTGCGCGCGCATATTCAGGAACTCATCGGCGGTCGCGACGAAGCCGCCCTCGCCGGACTGCGCGATCTTGTAGAAGTCGAAGCTGAAGCAGCCGAGGTCGCCGATCGTGCCGAGCTTTGCGCCGCCGAAGGAGCCGCCGCAGGCCTGCGCGACGTCCTCGATGACGATCAGGTCGTGCTTGCGCGCGATCTCCATGATCCGGTCCATCTGCGCGGGCATGCCCTTCATGTGCACGACCACAATCGCGCCGGTCTGCGGCGTGATCTTCCGCTCGACATCATCCGCATCGAGGTTCAGCGAATCGTCGATCTCGGCGATCACCGGGATCGCGCGCGAGGCCACGATGATCGAGGCGGATGCGAAGAAGGTATAGCCCGGCACGATGACCTCCATGCCCGGGCCGATCCCGGCCGCGGCGGCGGCGGACATGAGCGCGGACGTGCCGGAGTTTACCGCGAGCGCGTACGGCGTCCCGAGCGTCTCTTCGAAGAGCCGCTCAGCCTGCCAGACCTTCCCGTGGCCCTCGTTCGGGCCGTAGTAGCGGAACAGGTGCGGCGGCGGCACATCCTCGCTCTCCAGGATCGCCAGGATCTTGTCCTGCGCGTCCTTCGAGTAGCCCCACAGATCAACGATCTCCATCAGCTCTTCGCGTCCGGCTTTCATCGGTGCACCTCCGGCTTCGTCATAACCGATTGTTGCGCGTGCTCCACGCGTGAAGTATAGTAGTCGCGCCCCTGCGCCGAATGCAATAAGCGAATCGTGCGATTGGTATACGAGGAGTGCGATGATCGAGAGCCGGCTGCTGAGCGCGGATGAGACTGCCATTCTGCTCCACCCGGAGCGTTGGGAGCCGGTGTTCTGCGCGGACTGCGAGGGCGCGATCGCAGACGACCGCCACATGCGCTGGCTGGAGGAGAAGCCGCACTCGCACGCGCACCCGGAGATCCTCCTGATTGTCTCCGGCGGCGGCTACCACGCCCATGGTGAGGCGCTCTACCCCTGCCGGCCAGGGCGCGTCTTCTTCTTCGCGCCCTTCGACGGCCACGACGCCGAGCCCGCCCCGCACCTCCCGCCGGTCCGCCAACTCTGGTTCGCGCTACACGGCAGCCGCGCGACGGCGCGCATGATCGAGGTCGCCGACGGCCGCTGGCGGCGCGACTGGGCGCTGGTGCTTCCCGCGAGCCAGGACGCGATCTCCCAGTGGCTGCGCAGCCTGGAGCCCGGCCCGGAGGAGCTTCGGCGGCTGCGGCTGATGGCGGTGGCGCAGCTACTGGTCGCGACGCTGCTGGAGGCCGGCGATGCCGCCGCGCGCGAGGATGATGGCCGGGCCTTCCAGCAGGCGGTAGTGGCGGCGATCTGCGACCACATTGAGGAGACGACCGGCCGCGGTGATGACCTGGCGAGCCTGGCGCGGCTGGCGGGCTACAGCCGCTACCACTTCGCGAGGCTCTTCAGGAGCGAGACCGGGATGACCGTGCTGGAGTACATCGACGCCTGCCGCATCCGCCGAACCCGGGAGATGATGGGCGCGGGGCGGACGTACGCGGAGGTTGCGGAGGAACTGGGCTTCTCCTCGCCGCAGTCCTTCTCCCGCTGGTATCAGCCGCGGAGGTAACAGCCGCGTACACAAGAACGCCCCGGCGGCTGATCTCTCAGGCCGCCGGGGCGATTTGGCAGTGCGGGTGTGTCCTCTGCTTACGGTTTGATGACGCCGACGATGTACTGGGCCCCTGGATGCATCGGGCCGTGGGCGGCGCTGGGCGGGCCAGGCCACGGAGCCGGCAGCGGCTCATCGACCATCATGAGCCACTTGGCATGCCCGTCGGTGAATGCGACATTCGAGCCCTCGTTGTGCGTATCGCGCATGCAGTAGTAGACGCCGCTGAGAATATACTGGGGATTGCCGCCCCACTTCTCACCGATCATGATCGTCTCGGCGGGCTTCACCAACTCCGCCAGCGTGACGCTCCTGGCGAAGAACTCAACATAGTTGCCCGCTGTATCGATGCAATACGAGGGCACTCCGTAGGCTGTGCCGTTGTTGTGCCACGAGGTACTGGGGCAGAGGAAGATCTGCGTGTTCTTGACGTACGGATAGACACAGGTGGGCCAGGTCTTGTACCAGAGCCCGTTCTGCGTGCGGAGGTTCCAGGTGGGTTCGGCGGGCACCGGGGCGGCATCCAGATAGCCGCTGAACTGCATCCGGGGGAGAGTCTCGTCATAGTCCTGGGCATACATCATCATGCCAAGCCCCAACTGCTTCAGGTTACTCAGACAACTCGCCTGCTTCGCCTTCTCACGTGCGCGCGCAAACACGGGGAACAGGATCGCCGCAAGGATTGCGATGATCGCGATCA
The DNA here is from genome assembly GCA_002411015.1 of Armatimonadetes bacterium UBA5352. Lineage (GTDB taxonomy): Bacteria > Armatimonadota > Zipacnadia > Zipacnadales > UBA5352 > UBA5352. Next base: position 34,308 of record DHPY01000014.1, read on the forward strand.
CGACGAGCAACTCGATCAGAGTGAATCCCGTACGCTTTGTCATCCCTGCCACCTTCTCTTCATGGAATGAGAACGCCGCATCCTCACTATACCACATTACGCGACCGCTGCAACCGATTCATCGACAGAACCTGATCGACTACGCCGTTCACCTCTCACTCCTTCCCGTCGTTCTCCGCCCAGATCTCGACCTCCGGGATGATCAGCGCCTGTCCCTCGTCGCGGGCCGCGATCTCCAGCCGCACGCGCTGGACCGCCGGCGCGTCGTCCGCGATCGGGATCACGACCTCCGGGAAGTCCCCGGGGATGTCCAGCGCTCCACCGGGCACGCTGCCAAGCTCCACCCACTCCTCGCCGACGAGCCCCGTCACGCGCATCGCCGGGCGCGAGCGGCTTACCATCAACCACACGCGGTCCAGCGCGAACGGTTGCGTGAGGTCGAACTCGATCGCGATCGGCTCGGTGCCCCGCCAACCGACAGCAAACTTGCTCAGGTGCGCGTCAAAGTCCTCATCGTTGTGCGCGAGTGCCGAGCGGCGGTCCACCAGGTCACCGGCTGCGAATGAGATCCCCTCGACGCCGCCCTCATCGCGCCCGAGGTCCGGCGGCAGCGAGTAGGAGTAGCTCCCGTTGACCTCGAGGTTCGCCATCGGGATCGCCTCGTTCGTATCCCAGGCGAGGTAGTTCCCGGTGACGCAGCGGCCCGCAGGCGGCTCGTTCTCAGCGCCCTCCACCGGCGGCAGCATGAAGCGCCAGATCGCGAGGTCCACCGACTCGCCGGTGGACGCGTGTGCCATCCGCCACCACTGGACCCACTCCGAGCCGAGAGCGCGCTGGCTCATCGGGTCGAAGGCGAAGTACCACACCTCACCGTCGCCGACATTACGCGCAGCCGCCGCAACCGAGCCATCCGGGTAGACGAGCAGCGGCCGGTCGTCCTCAGCAACCTCCAGCGTTGCCGCCTCGCCGAAGAGTGGGAGGGTGCCCTCGACGTCGATCAGGCAGCCCTCGGCGACCGAGACAGTCTCGCCCGCACCGACCTCACCGAGTGCCGGGAAGAGCCGGCCGCGCAGGTCGTCCATCCGCGAGCCATCGAGGTGCCAGGTGAAGGCCTGCGGGTCGGTCACGATCAGCCGCCCGCCCGCCTCCACCCACGCCACGAGCGCCTCCGCGACCTCGCGCCGCTGATACTCCGCCTCGGGCAGATAGATCGTGGAGAAGCGCGAGAGGTCCAGCTCGCCCCGGCCGATCTGGTTGTCGCTGATGACCGTGAACCAGCCGCCAGCGTATGGGCCGATCAGGTTGAACGCCCAGCGGTACGGATCGTCGCCCTGCGCGCCGCCGAGGAACTCGGCCATGTAGGCATCGTTGGAGAACAGGATCGCGGCGCCGCTCTCCGGGTAATACGGGCGGTTCATCGTGCGCGAGGTATCAAGGATGCCCATGATCGTGCGGTGGCGCGGCCAGGAACCGAAGCGGTCTAGCTGCATGTTATGCGGAGTGCGCTGGCCGCTGGTGTCCGGGAGGTAGAGGTGGAAGCCCTCGCCCCCGCCGCGGTAGACCTGGCTCATCAACTCGCGGACCTCGTCCGGCCGGAAGCTGTTCGCGTAGTTCTCCACGTGTGTGCAGGGCATGGTCGGCACGCCGGAGAGATCGCGCACGGTCTTCGTGATCCATGCCACATCCTGCTCCTGCGGCCCGCGCGGGTAAGTCTGATGCGTGACCACATCGCACCAGCGCCCGTAACCGGAGTAGTCGAAGGGCTGGATCTGCGAGACAGGGTCGGGGCCGACCACCACGAGGTCCTCACCAATGCCCTTGACCATCTCGTAGATCCGCTGCTGGAACTTCACGAAGCGGTCGTTATACCAGCGCCGGTAGGCGATCCAGCGGAATGGGTTGCGGTCCTCCAGCGACTCCGGAATGCCAAACTGCCCGTAGCCGAACTCCTCGCGCACCTCACGATCCACCTGCTCCATGAACGGGTACGGGTCACCGTCGTAGTGGAACTTCAGGCCCAGGGTGAGCTGGTGGTCCTGGAACTCATCGGCGGTCGAGGTGCCCCAGACGTACGGCCGCCACTCCCGCACGTAGTCGCCGAGGCGCTGCAGGTAGACCTCCTGGTTCGCGTAGTCCAGCACGTAGGCGTAGTTGTTGTCTGCGCGCGGCGTGTCCTCGGTGCCCGCGCGCTGGCTGCCCATCGCGATGATCTTCACGCCAAGCTCCTCGGCGAAGCGGCGCGTCTGGAAGGGGTCGCTCCCCAGCAGCGTGCCGCTGTCGAGGTAGTGCAGCTTGTGCGCGGCGGCCAGCTCATACGCCCCACGCAGCGTCCACGGCTGCGCGTGCTTGAGCGCAACCGGCGCGATCTCGTACCCGACAAGGTCATGTGACCAGTAAATCACGCCCTCCGCGGCCATCCCCGGGCCGTCCTCGCCCAGAAGCTCCTCGAAGAGCGGCTCTTCCGTCACCCAGACCTTCGGGAACTCCGTCTGCACCACCGGCACCGTCGCTTCGTAGAGCGCCTGCCCGTTGCTGGTGATCGAGAACGCGATGGTCTCCCCCGCGTCGCCGGTGACCACGTAGGGCAGCCTGAGCGTCTCCCCCGCCGCGGCGCTTGCGGTCTGCGTGAAGCTCGTCTCGCCCGCGCGGCTGACGGATGCTGTGGCGCTGATCGGCGCGCCCGGCATCTCCGCCACGAACGCATTCGCCTGTGCGGCGTTGCCCGCGCGTGCCGTCATCCCGCGGCTCATCACGCGCAGGCCCTGCTCATGCGGGAACAGCGCGTCGCCGAACGCCTGCGGCTGCAGGAACGCGCCCTGCACGCCCGCCCAGGAGGAGTACTCGCCCGAATGCGGCCGACCGCGGTTGATGTTCAGCCCCCAGATCTCGCCCGGCCTCGGCCGCACCCCGAAGGTGCTCCACTCGATCGCAGCCTCGATGATCCAGTAGTCGTCACCGTGCGACCACGCCACATCCACCTTCGGCTCAATCGAGATGGAGGTTCGAGAGGCGCCGCGCAGCACGGCGAACTCGCCACTCACCGCGCCGACCGCGCTGATGCCGAGATGGGTCGCGGTGCGCTCATCATTGCGCGAGTCCACGAACAGCTCGATCAGGTCGTCGCTCCAGACGCGCTTGGCCTCGGCCTCGACCGCATCGGTCCTCAGCAGGTCCATCCGCGGCTCCTCGGCGCGCACTGCGAGGTAGAGGGCCCGATCGTCCCACGCGACCTGCGCCCTCGTCTGCGCTGAGGCAGGCGCGCCCGCGCGGTTGAGCAGGAAGCCCTCGAGGACCGGCGCGGCCTGCCACGCCGCATCGTCGAGCGCGCCATCAAGCACGGGTGCGGTCTCTGCGCGCACCATCGAGACCGAGGGTGGCCCGGCGGCCTCAGCCGGCTGGATCGCGGCGGCGGTGGCGATGTCGTAGAGGAACCAGGTATCGGCCGAGGGGTAGACGTCGTTCGTCCACTCATTCGGCCCCTCGACCCCGTCACGGATGCTCATCTTCACCTGCACCCCGACGGTGCTCCCCTGGATGTTGAGCGGCTCGCGCGGCACGCGTATCTCGATCTCGCGACCGTCCGGCGAGTAGTGGCCCATCGGCCCGGTCTCCGGACTCCAGGAGGCATGCCCCTCGTGCCAGAGGTAGGTCTTTGGCGCCTCGCCGGAGAGGTCCACCACGTAGGTATGGTTCAGGCCGCCATCACCGACCGCGATCTGGGTGGTCATGTAGTCGGCCTGCGCATCGCCGTTCACATCGAGCACGATGTAGCGGCGGTTCGCCCAGTAGTTCTCGACAAACGCGGCCTGCGTCTCATCGGCGAAGGGCCTGGGTCGGGCAAAGCGGATGCGGAAGTAGAGGAACGTGTCGTCATGCGCGACCCACAGGCCCTCGACGGCGGCGAAGGGCGTCTGGTTGAGGGCCAGCGCCTCCTCGGGGATCTCGAAGGCCACGCCCTCCGTCCAGTCGGCCATCTGGCCGTCTATGGTAATGGCAAGGCTGCCGGTGGCGGCGATGACGATCAGTGTGGCGGCTGATATGAAGCGTAGCATGGCGAAGCTCTCCCTCGCGAGGCGGCGGATCGTGCGGCTGGGGGGCATTTCGCCATGAGGAGGCGAATGGCCTGCGGGGGCCGGTAGCGACAACGGCCGTACTGGAGGGGCCGCCCGAGC
>DHPY01000014.1:38610-71529 GCA_002411015.1 Armatimonadetes bacterium UBA5352
GGAGGGGCCGCCCGAGCGAAGCGAGGGTCCCGCGAAGCGGGAGGTTCCACCCCGGCCCGTCGGTGGGTGTGCATTGTGCGAACAGCGGGCCGGGGTGGAACCTGATCCCGCCTGGGGGCGGGATCACTCCTCGCTACGCTCGGAGCGGCCCCTCCTGAACGGCATACGGCGCGTCTGGGGCGGCATCCCGATGTGCGCAATACATGGGCCGAAACGGAGAGGGCGAGAGGTCCGGCAGTTACACCCTCACCGGCGCCTTATCGCGATCTGACTGGAAGGCCGCGCCAAGGACCTCCAGCACCCGCACCGCGTCCTCGCCGGAGACGGAGGGATCTCGCCCCTCGCGGATCGCGTTCGCGAACTCCGTGAACTCCGCCGCCCAGGTGCGAACATACTTGAAGCCGCTCAGCCGGGCGGGCGTGTCATCCGAGAACTGCGGGAGATGCGCGGTCTGCGGCACCGCGATCGTCGTCGGGTGAGCATACTGCGGCAGCGCGCGGCTCTCCACGAAGATCTCGTCGCTCTCCCACTCCGCGCGCAGCCGCCCGGCACTGCCGATCACGTCGCACCAGCCGTAGCGCCCGCCCATGCGCTGGGAGGTCAGCAGTTGCCCGAGCGCGCCGCCCTCGAAGCGGATGGCGAGCGACGCATCTGTCTCCACACTGCGATCCTCCGCCCAGTTGATCTGCGCGAAGACAGACTCGACCGGCGTGCCCGCCATCCAGAGCAGGAAGTCGAGCGCGTGCGTGCCGACGTAGTAGAGTGGTCCGCCGCCTCGATGGCGGTCGGCCAGCCAGCCGCTCAGCCCGCCGATGAGCTGGCCGGCGGTCACGTGCGTCACCTCGCCCACGGCCCCCGCCTCCAGCAGCCGCCGCATCTCCAGCCGCTCAGGCAGGAAGCGCAGCGTATAGCCGCACATGAGGCGCAGATCGCGCTTCCGAGCCTCCGCAACGAGCGCGCGCCCGTCGGCGGCGTTCAGCGCCATCGGCTTCTCAACCAGCGCATGCTTGCCCGCGCGGAGGGCGTCCATCGCGGAGGGCTGCAGGTGCTCGTGGGTGGTCGCGACGATCACGGCCTCGATCTCGGCCTCATCGAGCATCTCGGCGGCGTTACCGTAGGCCTACGCGTAGCCGAAGCGCGCGGCGAAGCCCTCAGCGCGCGCGGCGTTGAGGTCGGCGCAGGCGACAAGCTGCGCGCGGCCGCTGATTGCCGCGGCCTCGGAGAGATAGCCGCCCTGCCCACCGCAGCCGATCAGCCCCAGCTTTATGGCGTCAGACATTGTGCTCTCCCCATCGGGTTAAGTAGTGCGGGCGCCCTCGCCCGCACTCAACGGCAGGTGGCTTGGAGGGACACGCCCGTTTCCTGGTGGGGCGAGGGCGCCCCACCTACTGAGCTCAGTTGCCCTTCCCCCGCCGTTTGCCGTCTCCGTTCCCCCCTTCCCCCTTCACCTCTCACCCTTTCCCGCCGTTCAGTCGGCGCCTCCGAGGATCCCGATGATCTCCCTCAGCCAGATGCTGTACTCCGCCGCGTGGTCGATGTAGATCAGCGGGATATCCGGCTCGTCGGGGTCGCGCCAGCCGCCCTCCGGGTATTGCGTCGCGAGCAGGAACGCGCCGAACGCGTACGCGCCGTTGCGGGCGCGGGCGTCGCCGGTGTTGAGGAAGTGGATGCAGGCCGCGAGGCTGCTCTTACCGGAGCCGACGTTCGCGAAGTTATCCTCGGCGCACGCACGCTGCCACTCGAAGAAGCGCTCCGCGTAGTCGAGCCACCTCTGCTCGCCCGTGGCCTGGTAGAGCCGGCCCATGAGCATCCACGGCAGCCCGATCTCCCAGTACGCCTGACCGGTCTTCTCCAGGTCGATGTACTGTGCGTCCGCCGCCATGGCTTCCGTCAGGAGTTCGCCGTCGAGGGTCGTCTGGAAGTAGAACCGCCCCTCCTCCGGCTGATCGAGCAGCTTCGTGCACCATCCCGCGCAGCGTTCGGCTGCGGGGAGATCGCCGAAGTAGAGCGCGCTGACGCCCACCCACGCCGTCGCGAGCGCACGCAGGCGATCGTCAGCCGCGAAGTGCGGCAGGCCGCCGCAGTCCTTCTGCTGCTGGAGGATCCAGCGCATGACCGGGTGTGAGACGTCGAAGCGGCCCATCCGATGGCAGCCCTGGAACAGCCACGAAAGCTTGTAGACATCGCCGCCGTAGTCAGCCAGCACGAGCATGTCCGAAGCAATCCAGGTAATGAGCCGGTGCGCCTCCGCGAGCCGCCCGTTGATGCTCCAGGAGTAGGCCTGCTTGTGGTAGGCGTCGCGGATCGCCGGGTCCCAGATGAAGGAGCCATCGTGCTGCCTGAGGCGAAGCTGGTACTGCACCGCCCGCTCCGCCGCTTCACCAAAAGCACGTAGTCGAGGGTCCATGGAGGTCCTCCTGAGGGACGTGCTACTCATGCCAATAGCCGCGCAGGTGCACGTCCCCGACGCGCTACGAAGGTCTGGCAGAATTCAGCCCCTCCCGCACCTCGACCTCCTCCTCCGCCAAGAAAAGCTACCTTCGGCGCAGGTATCAGGCACGGGGGCGGGCAATACCCCCCACACCAGCCGTTGCTCAGGAGGTGCAGGAGCTGATGAGATCGGTGTGGACGCGTGCTGCTACGACCCTTGCACTGCTGGTTCTTGCGATCAGTTGCGCCGCCCCGCGGGACCTCGCCGCCCGGCGGATGGAACTCCTGAAGCGCGACGTTACCGTCGAGACGCTGGCGGCTGCCCTCGACAGCCGCGACGCGCTCGTTGCGCGCACCGCCGCCCGCGTGCTGCCCTCGAAGGGCCCCTCCGCCATCGCTGGGCTGCAGAAGGCCCTTCGGAACCGGGACATGCTGGTGCGGCGCAGTGCCGCGATGAACCTCCATGAGCTTGGCGAGGCGGCGCTCCCTCTCATAGAACAGGCGCTCCGCGATGACAACGAGTTCGTGCGCCAGGGCGCGGTGTTCGCGCTCATCGCAATGAAGCCATCGGCAGGCCGCGAGGCGCTGATCGAGGGTGCCATCGGCGACGAGAGCGCGCTCGTGCAGCGCGCCGCGGTGATGGCGAGCCGCTCCTCCTACCGCGTCGCGGAAAGCATCCCGCTCCCGAAGACCGGCTGGCTCTTCCGCACCGACGCCGGCGAGGTCGGGCGGGAGCAGGAGTGGTTTGCTGCGCATCTCGACGAGACCGGCTGGGAGCCGATCGAGATCGAGCGCTTCTGGGAGGAACAGGGGCCCGAGAGCGGCACCGGCTGGTATCGCCTCGCGCTCGACCTCGCTGACCGAGAGCCACCCGCGCGGGCGCAGCTTGACTTCCAGGCGGTGGATGAATCCACCTGGGTGTGGGTGAACGGGGAGCTCGCGGGCGAGCACGATCTCGGCCCCGACGGCTGGGAGAAGCCGTTCCGCATAGATGTCACCGGCAGGCTCAAGTGGGGGGAGCGCAACCAGATCACGGTCCGCGTCTACAACACCGCGATGGCGGGCGGGATCTGGAAGCCGGTCAGCATCGTGCTGCTCGAGCCCGCGGAATAATGCAAACCAGCCGGCACGGGCCGGAGAGAAGCGTCATTCTGAGCCGAGGAGTTGATCGCGTTGCGTCTGCTGCCGACGACGCTGATACTGCTGCTGATGGTTTGTTCTTTGGGCCTCGCACAGGAGGAGGGAACGCAGGTGCGGCTTGCCGAGCCGTTCATGACCGAGTACTCCGGCGATGACGCCACGGGCGAACATGTCATCGCCCTCTGGCAGTTCAACCAGCCTGATCCGACCGCGGATGCGTCGGGAAAGGGCCACACGGCCACCCTCGCGGGCGGTGAGTTCGTAGAGGAGGGGCGGTTCGGCGGAGGCGCGCTGCGCAGCGCCGCGGGCTATCCTGTGGTCGATGAACAGCACCGCGTCAACGTCGCCTCTGCGCCTGACCTCAGCCCCGCAGGCCCCTTCACCGTGGAGATGTGGATCAGGCCCGATGACGGGCTCAACTCGGAGTACCCGACTTCGATCCTGCTCGACAAGAAGTACGTGTCAGACGCCGACTACCAGCTCGAGCTGAGCGCTGAGACCGGGCCAGGCATGAGGCGACTGAGCATGCACCTTGGCTTCGGCACCGAGAGCGCGACCTGGCGCTCCGACGCATTCCCGGTGACGGTCGGCGAGTGGCGGCATATCGCCTTCACCTACGACGGTAACGGCACCGGCGCGTTCTTCGTGGATGGCTCGGCCGCCGGCTCGGAGACCAAGACCGGCTACGGGCCAACCGCCGCGGGAGGGCGCGCGCTGTCCATCGGGGATCGTGGCGGCAGCCTCTACCATGGCTTCCCGGGGCTCATCGACCAGGTCCGGCTCGCCAGCGAGGTCCTCGAGTTCCGCCCCGCGGGCTTCGCGCTGGCCTCTGACCGCACGGTCTTCGTGCGCATGGAGGAGGTCCAGCCCGTCCGCTTCACAGTGACGAACCAGACGCGCGAGCCGCTCGAGGGCGCGACGGTGCGCGTCAGCCTCGACGGCATGCCTCTGGTCACCCAGCAGCTTGCGGCGATCCGTTCCGGCGAGAGCGCTGAGGTCGCGGTGCCGATCGACACCAGCCTCCGCCCCGATGACTACACCATTGCCGCCACAGTCCAGATCGGCGGCGACGCCCCGTTCACCTCAACTGAGCGCTTCGATATCACCATCGTCCCGCGCCAGACCCCCAACCGGATGCCGGTGGTCATGTGGGGCGGCGCGGCGGCGGGTCCAAGTCGCGACTGGCTCCAGCGCATTGGCTTCACGCACCTGATCGGCCTCGGCGCCGATTTCCAGGCGATCTGGGACGCTGGCGGCCCGACTGCGGCCGGCACCCCCGAGGCGATCGCGGCCAACCGCGAGAACATGGACGACCTGCTGCGCCGCAACATGCGCGTGGTCTCGAGCCTCTCACCAGGCCGCTGGGCAGCCGGACAGGCTGAGTACCGGCGCATCAACCAGGAGGGTGAGCCCTACGAGGACAGCGTCTGCGGCCAGTTCCCGCGAATCCAGCAGTTCATGAACGATGTGGGCGCTTCCGTGGCGCAGACCTACGGCGATCACCCGGCCTTCGACTCGGCGCTGATCCACACCGAGGTCCGTGGATCATCGCACACCTGCTTCCATGAAGAGGATCGGGCGGCATTCCGCGAGTTTGCGGGCTACGATATCCCTGAGGGCGTCGAGGATATGCGCGGCACCCATTACGAGACCATAGATACCTTCCCGGCGAACCGCGTCATCCCCGACGACTACCCGCTCTACGTCTACTACCGCTGGATCTGGGACGAGGGCGACGGCTGGAACGAGATGCACTCGCAGCTTCATGACGGTCTGCATGAGGGGCAGGGCGAGGACTTCTGGACCTTCCACGACCCCGCCGTGCGCACCGCGAAGGTCTACGGCCAGGGCGGGGATGTGGACTACCTCTCCCAGTGGACCTACTCCTATCCCGACCCGCTGCGCATCGGCCTCGCGACCGAGGAGATGCTCCAGATGGTCAAGGGCGCGGATCGCCCGGACCAGCAGGTCATGAAGATGACCCAGATTATCTGGTATCGCTCGCAGACCGCACCCGAGCCCGGCGAAGAGGCCGTCCAGCAGGGCGCCGAGTTCTCCGACCAGGACGTGCGCCCGCAGGGGACCGGCACCGTGGACGCAAGCGGACGCTACGTCGCCCAGTGGGAGCGCGAGATCCCCGACGCCCGCTTCATCACAATCGCGCCGATGCAGATGCGCGAGGCCTTCTGGACCAAGATCGCCCGCCCGATCAAGGGCATCATGTATCACGGTATCGGCTCGCTGCTGCCGGATATCGTCGGCGGCTCCTACCAGTACACCCATCCGCAGACCAAGTATGAGCTGCAGAACCTCTGCGAGACGGTTGTGCAGCCGCTGGGGCCGACCCTCGTGCAGGTGCCGGCCCGCCAGAGTGATGTAGCGCTGCTCGAGAGCTTCGCCTCGGAGATGTTCGCCCGCAAGGGCACCTGGGGCTGGAACGGTGGTTGGATCGGCGAGATGTGGCTGATCTGCAACTACGCGGGCCTGCAGGCTGAGGTCGTCTTCGATGAGACCATCCAGCAGAACGGTCTCGATGGCTACCGCGTGCTCGTGATGCCGGATTGCGACGTGCTCACGGAGAGCATGGTTGAGGCTATCCAGGCCTTCCAGGCACGCGGCGGGATCGTTGTGGGCGACGAGAACACCTGCCCCGCGATCACCCCGGACATCCTCGTGGAGACGCACTCGCGGCCGAGCGAGGCCGACGTGGCGCGGGCGCTCAATGTGGAGAAGGCCCTCGCCCTCCGCGAGCAGCTTGATCCCCACTACGATCGCTACGCCGACTCCTCGAACCCGGACGTGGTCCCCTACGTGCGCAGCTACGGCACCACCGACTACCTCTTCGCGGTCAATGACCGCCGCGAGTATGGCCTCTACGTGGGCCACCACAAGCTCGTCATGGAGGATGGCCTGCCGAGCGATGCCACCCTCGAGATCGCCCGCGACGGCTACGTCTACGACCTGGTGGATCACCGCGAGGTCAACGCCGGCGGCGACGGCGCCACGAGCATAGACTGGCACTTCGGCCCCGGCGAGGGCCTCGTCTTCATGGTCACCGAGCGCCCGATCACCTCGGTCCGCCTGAACGCTCCCGAGCAGGCAGCGCCAGGCGAGAGCGTCACCATCTCGGCCGCGGTGCTTGGCGACAACGGCCAGCCGGTGGACGCGATCGTGCCGCTGCGGGTGCAGATCTTCGACCCGAGCGGCGAAGAGGCCGAGTTCAGCGGCTACTACGGCGCGAAGGATGGCGCGGTGGAGATAGACCTCAACCTCGCGAGCAATGACGCGCCGGGCATGTGGCAGATCCGAGTGCAGGAGCTGGCGTCCGGCAAGACCGCGAACGCCTACATGCGAGTCGGAGCCTGAAGGTGACGGGTGAAGCGTGAAACGCAAGCAGCGGCGGCCTCATGAGAGGCCGCCGCTGCGCTTTTGTGCCGTAGGTGCGTCGATCCTGCTACTCGACCGGCTCCACCAGCTCCGGCTTCCACTCAAGTGCTACCGAGTTGATGCAGAAGCGCATCCCGGTCGGTTTCGGGCCGTCGCGGAAGACATGCCCGAGATGCGCGCCGCAGCGGTTGCAGAGAACCTCCGTGCGCACCATCCCGTAGCTGCGATCGGTCTTCGTGTCAATGCGCTCCGGCCCTACGGGCTGGAAGTAGCTCGGCCAGCCGGTGCCGGACTCGAACTTCGCGCCCGACGCAAACAGCGGGTTGCCGCAGCACACACAGTGGTAGACGCCCTCGCGGTGATCGTTCCAGAACTCCCCGGTGAACGCGCACTCAGTGCCGCCATGCCGGGTGACCTGGTACTGCTCCTCCGTGAGGATCGCCCGCCACTCCTCTTCGGTCTTCTGCACCGGGTACTGCTTCTCAGCCATGACTGCCACCCCACTCTCCTCCACGGTAGCCGCTTCCTCAGCGGCCGCTTTGCGGGTAAGCGTCAGTATGATCGCGAGAACCACGAGGAGGATGACCGCCATGACGACCACCCGCAGCGCGGTTCCCGCCCACTTTCCGTAGTCCGCCATCTCCGCCTCCTTCGCCAAAGACACCTCACTCCGAGGGTACTGACGAATCCGGGGGCGGGAAGGTTGCGCTGTGAGGCGCACTACTGGTCGATGCGGTATGACACGATCGGGACCGGGCTGTCTTCAAGCGACTGAAAGTGCCTGTCATGCGTCAGGATCGCATCCATGCCGGAGGTGGCAGCTATGACCAGATGGGCCTGATCGGCGGAGCAGAGCGGGAACCGGTGCATGAAGACCGGGTACATGCTGCACGCCTCCTCGTCGGCGGAGGCGATGCGGAGCCATGGCTCACGCAGCAACAACCCGATTGATCGAGCGACCTCGCTCCGTACCGTTTCGTGCGCTCGGGGCTTATCCGAGCGGTGCCAGGCGCCCTTGCCATGCGTCATATCAAAGAATGAGCCGGCTAATTGCCACGCCAGTTCGCTCAGGACAAGGGCCGACGCGAAGCCCGAGGCCAGGCCTGCACGATGCACAACGCGCAGTTCCTTTGCCGTCCGAACCGCGTCACTGTGATCCCTGTCCGTGTCGACAAGGTAGGCGAACAGGAACTGGGTATCGAGATAGATCCGCTTGGGCAGCCGTGGGTCTGCCCCCGCATCAGCCGGTTCGCTGCTCATACATGCCCTCTTTGTAGTACTCAGAACTCACCGGAAAGCCGGGTTTCACTATGCCACACGCCGGTCCATCCGGCTCCTCTGCGATCAGCAAGTCGAGGATGCGCCTATCCAGCACCACCTCGTGCTCGCGCACTTCGATGATCGCGTCGTCGACCGTCAGCTTCTTCTTCGGGCGATCCTCGGTCTGCTCCTGGGCCATCAGTCGGCACTCCTTCCGTGCTCCCTCCACCTCAATCATACCCATCGGCAACGTCGCTGTCGAGGGCTCGCACGCTCAGAACCAGCCGATCGGCTCGCCGGAGATGTCCTGGATGACGTTCTTGTAGCGCATGTACGTAAATAGCCCGCGCATGCCGCGCTCCACGCCGGTGCCGGACTGTTTCCAGCCGGGGAAGGGGCTTTGCGGATTCACCTGGTTGTAGGTGTTCACGTAGACCGTGCCCGACTGCAGCGCCCGCACCATCCGCCGCGCGCGGTCGGCGTCCGTGGTGAAGACGCCCGAGCCGAGGCCGTAGGGCGTGTCATTGGCGATCGCGACGGCTTCCGCCTCGTCCTCGAAGGGGATCGCCACCAGCACCGGCCCGAAGACCTCCTCGCAGGAGACCGACATGGCGTTCGTCGCGCCGGTCAGGAGCGTCGGGCGGACGAACCAGCCGCCCGCCAGCTCCGGGTCATCGGGCACCGTGCCCCCCGCGGCGATCGTCGCCCCGGCTTCCTCGCCCCAGCGGATGTAGCCGGTCACCTTCTCAAACTGCTCCTCGCTCACGATCGCACCAAGCTGCGTCTCCGGCTTCGCCGGGTCGCCCACGACCAGCGCATCGAGCTTCTCCGCCGCCGCCGCGCAGATCTCATCGTAGATGCTGCGCTGCACCAGCAGCCGCGTTCCGGCGATGCAGTTCTGCCCGTTGTTGAGCAGCAGGCCGAAGACCGCGCCCGCGACCGCCTGGTCAAAGTCTGCGTCCTCGAAGATGATGTTCGGCGACTTGCCGCCAAGCTCCATCGAGACGTTCGTGATGTTCCGCGCCGAAAGCTCAATGATCCGCCTGCCGACGGCCGTCGAGCCGGTGAAGGAGACCATCTGCACGTGCGGGTCGGTCACGAGAGCCTCCCCGACCACGCGCCCCGGGCCGGTGATGACGTTGAGCGCACCCGCGGGCAGCCCGGCGTCGGCGAAGCACTCGCAGACGATCGATGTGCTCATCGGCGTGATCGAGGCGGGCTTGAAGACGATGGAGTTGCCGCAGGCGAGGGCGGGGCCCATCTTCAGCATGCCGAGGAAGAGCGGGAAGTTCCACGGCGCGATGCCGCCAACGACCCCGAAGGGCTCCCAGAGCGAAAAATCAACCTGCTCGGGGCTTTGGATCGCGATGGTCTCGCCCACCGCGGCGTCGGTGACCGAGGCGTACCAGCGCAGGAAGTTCACCGCGGCGGGCACATCAATCGCGCGAGCCTCGGTGATCGGCTTGCCCACGTCGAGCATCTCAAGCTGCGCGAACTCCTCCGCGCGCGCCTCGATGTTGTCCGCCGCACGCGCGAGGACCACTGAGCGATCGGCGGAGGTCATCGCGCCCCACTCGCCCTCATAGGCGCGCTGCGCGGCCTCGCAGGCCAGCCGCACATCCTCCGCGCCGCCCTCGGCCACTGTCGCGATCGCCTCGCGGTTCGCGGGGTTGATGCTCTCGTAGGTGGCACCGTCGGCTGCATCGCGGAACTCGCCGTCAATGAAGAGCCTGATCTCGCGCATGATCCGATCCTCCTGTACCTAGCTCGAAAGCCGTTCATAGCTGGTGAGGCAATTCGGCGAGGGCTCGCGCGAACCTGCATCGCAGTCCGTCGCTTGGGAAGACTTCCCGAAGGTCAGGCAGGGATGTTCGTGGGGGACCCGAAGAGCAGAATTGCGGCGGTGGATTAACGAAATGTGGAGGTGGGCGAAGATGCGACGAGGTTTCACTCTGATTGAGCTTCTGGTTGTCATAGCGATCATCGCGATCCTCGCGGCGATCCTCTTCCCGGTTTTCGCGCGCGCCCGTGAGAAGGCGCGCCAGACCAGTTGTCTGAGCAATGTCAAACAACTTGGACTGGGGGTGAGCATGTACGCTCAGGACTACGATGAGACGCTTCCCTGCGTCCAGATGCGGGACGCCACGACCCTGTACGGCTTCTGGTATGACGTCATCCAGCCCTACGTGACCAACCGCCAGATCCTGCGCTGCCCGTCGCAGCAGTCGGTGGAGCCGGGTTACGGCTGGAACTACCCGCATGCGGGATACCGGCTGGATCTGGGCAATCAGATCAGCCTCGGAGACGTGCGTTATCCCGCTGAGATGATGCTCTTCGGGGACAGTAACGGCACGACGTATCGTTACTACCTCTACTGCGGCCCGCACTGGCCGACCGGCATCCGCGATGCGACCAACGTAGTGGCCACGCGGCACAGCGAGGGTGCCAACTTCGCATATGCTGACGGCCATGCGAAGTGGCTGAAGACATCATCCATCCTCGGTGCGAGCGCCTTCGCGCAGCGCTTCTGGGGACATCCGACTCCAGCGACTACGCCCTGACGGTTGCCTGAACCCGGTGTCTCAGCCGCCTCCCTCACAGACGGAGTGTCAGGGAGGCGGCTTCGTGTACGGGCAGGAAGCGTGAGTTCTTCGGAGAAGCTGCCCTCATGCGCGCACAGTCATGCAGGCTCTGCGGATCGAGTGACACGCGACTGCTCCTCGAGGCGCGAGGGCGCGAGTTCCACCACTGCTCGGTCTGCGATCTCGTCTCCGTGCCGGAGCGGTTCCTGCTGAGCCCGGAGGCCGAGCGGGAGCGCTACCTGCTGCATGAGAACAGTCCTGCGGATGAGGGCTACCGCGCGTGGCTGAGCCCCCTGCTCGACGAGGTGACGCCCCTCGTCGCGCCGGGCGCCGCGGGCCTCGACTACGGCTGCGGCGCCCCGCCGGTGCTGGTGATGATGCTGCGCGAGCAGGGCTTCCGCATGGAGGGCTGGGACCTCTACTTCTCACCGGAGGCGACGCCGCTTGAGCGCACCTACGACTTCGTGACCTGCAGCGAGACCGCAGAGCACTTCCGTGAGCCGCTGATGGAGTTCGAGCGCCTGCACCGGCTGCTGCGCCCGGGCGGGGTGCTGGGCGTGATGACGCAGATGCTCGCCGACTGGTCGGGGTTCCGGGGCTGGCACTACCACTCGGACGCGACGCACATCAGCTTCTACAGCCAGCGGACGATGCGCTGGCTCGCCGAGCGGTTCGGGTGGAGCGTGAGCTTCCCGCGCGAGCACGTGACGGTCTTCAGGAAGCCGTGAGCTCAGCGCATCACTCCCACGTAACCGCCACAGGGAACTCGTCGTAGTGCCTGCTGCCGCGGCCGGGAAGGTCGAGCCGGATGTGTTGCGGCGCCGACTGGCCACGGCGCGCGATGTACACGCCCGGGTCTTCGCCCACTTGTAGCGGCCCCGATGGCGTCATGCCCACTGAGAAGACCACGGCCCCATCCTGCCATCCAAGCAGGCGCGGGCGGCTCCAGTCATCATCGCGCGGGAGCGGCGCCTGCGCGATCATCTCGGCCGGGCCGCCGGAGGTCCCGTGGAGGAAGATGACGGCCCCGCGCGGCTCTGCCTCGTGATCGTAGACCGCCAGCACGCCCCGCTCCGTCGGCAGCAGATCGAGCAGGCCGCCGGCGTCGGCGGGCGGAGCCAGGCGGCGCTCCTCGCCCTCGCGCGGCCGGTAGATGATCGTCTGCGCATCCGGGGCGGCGAAGGCCACGCCATGCTCCGAGGCCGCGAGACAGGAGCGGAAGGTCTGCTGCCGCTCCATGAGCTCGCCATCGAGGCTGTATTGGCTCGCCATCACCGGCAGGCGCTTCTTCGCGTAACCGCTGCGGTCTGGGAGCCTCTCGAGCCGCTCTATCATGTAGATCGATCGGCCGTCGGGAGCCCAGTGCAGCTCATCGATCCACTCGTCGCCCTCTTCCGCCGCGATCTCCCGCGGCATCGCCCCCGGCTCGAGCAGGAAGAGCACCGCGACGTATCCGTCTGGCTGGTCGCGGCTCCCCGCGATCGCGAGATGTTCGCCGGTGGGGTCCCACGCCATCCGCTGGATGTAGCCTACGTCGTACCACGGGCGCGCCAGCAGCCGCCGATGGTTGTTCCCGATGAGCGGAGGGGTGTCAGCGCCGAGGCCGTCGTAGAGCAGATCGCACGCGGCGATGGTGAAGCCGCTCCCGTAGTGCCGCGCGAAAGCTACCCGCCGGTTGTCGGGTGAGAGGCAGGCGGTGACCACCCCGGCGTCGCCCTTCCGCCTGAGGGTGAGAGTGGCGGCATTGCCTTCCGTGGCATCGGCGATCGTGACGCCACCCGGTGAAGTCTCAATGTCCATGCGCGCGAGCGGCACTATGTCACCGAACCCGGCGGCCCCCACGTGCGCTTCGTCGAACGGGTAGCTCACCGTTGCCTCGGCCGCCAGCTCCGCCGCGCGGTCGCGGTCAACGGTCGGCTCGCAGGCCATCGCGATGTCCAGCCCACCGGAATCGATCATCGGCGAGCCCGTGACCTCGTAGACCCAGGTGTCATTGCGGCCGGTCAGCGGGTCGATCGGGAGTTCCTTGATCCGGCTCCCCAGCCAGTCCCGGCCAACCGGCACCGCGTTGCCCGATGAGTCGAGGCCCACCTCAGGCGGCACCGTCACGGTCAGATCCTCCAGCGCCGCCGGATAGCAGCCCGCCTCCTCGAGAAACGACAGGATCGCGTCATCGAGCCGCACCAGCGCCATGTCAAGCTCGCTCAGGCCACTGTCCCGGCCGCCGACGGTTCCTGCGTGGGCGCTGGTGAGCGTGGCCCGATCAAGGGTCGCGCCTGCCCCGAGCAGCAGCGTGAGCGCGATGCACAGCGTCGCGGGCCGCGCCGTATACACGCCGAGCCTGTACGCAGCGAGGAGCATCAGGAAGATTCCGGTGAGCACCAGCGCGGGCAGAAGCATGCCCCCCTGCCTCGGCGGCTCAGGCAGCTTCCCCGTCCTCGTGATGGCCAGCCGCTCGGCACGTACCTCCGCAGGCGCGAAGCTCAGGTCCTCCATCGCATCGAGGTCCACCACCGTCCAGAGCCGAGTCGCCCAGAGCAGCCGAGGGTCCGCATCGTTCTCGCCCGGCCACCCGTCCTCCCGCCAGTGCAGGCGCTCGCCGGTCATGCCGCCGTACCCCGCGAACTCAACAATCGCCGAGGGCCGCGCCTGCGCCTCGATGGTGTCGCGGCGGATCCGCGCGTAGCTCGTGCCCGTGCCGTGGTCGCCGAGCGGCAGCCGGGCGCGCACAAGCTGCTCGCACTCAACCGGCTCGCGCGTGAGGGTCACGAGCGTGAGCGCGGTCTTCTCACGAGAGCTTCCCCGGGAGATGTACAGAGGGAAGATGGGGCGCTCCGTCGGGAACTCGATGCCGATTGGCTTCACGTCGTTGAGCACCGGCTTCTCCTCAGCCACCTCCGGCAGCACGCGCAGCGCGACGAAAAACCAGCCTTTGCCGACGTAGTGGCCGAAGACGCTCGCGTGCTCCTCGGGTGTGGCGTAGCCATGCTGGTTCAGCCAGTCCACCAGCACGTTCGGCCCGGTGGCGGAGAGGACGGAGACGTCGTAGTCGCCGACCTCCATCCGCCGGTGGAGCGTGACTTGCTCAGCCTCGGCTCCGGCGACGCCCTCCGTCGCCGGCGCCATCATCCCCGGATCCTCTATGCCGTCAGCGGAGGGGGTCTCGATCTCGGTCTTGACCAGCGGTTCGGTGGTGTCGAGGACCCGCTCGATGAACTCGGTGGAGGCCATGAAGACGTCGTCGTCGAGGGGCTCGCCCGGCACGGGGATGACCCAGGCGAAGCCTGCGGCCGGTCCGTGGTAGGTCGTCTGGAGCAGCAGCACCTCGCGCCCCTCGGCAGGCTCGATGATGATGCCCTTCTGCTCGGTGGAGGTGGCGCCGAGGTCGCCGTAGAGGCGACCGTATGCCTCCTCCGGCGCCATGAACATGCCATCCGCCAGTGCGACCTGCGCGGTGACCAGCAGCACTGCGAACGCCAGTGATCCGATGCGCGTGTGCATCGCCCTGCCCCCGATCATGCGGCGCGCCAGTGACACTCCTCTGTATGTGGTAACACACACGCGAAACGTTGGGTTCCGCGATGGCGAACGGCCGCAGACAGGAACCAGCCCGCTTCGTGGAGCCCGCAACGGCAGACGGCCGGCTGGTAAATGACGCCGGGGCGCAGCCCCTCCTGAACGGTGGCCTGTGCATTACGAGCATCTCTAAACTAACTGTAGATGGGCCGTATGCCGTCATGGAGGGGCCGCCCGAGCGAAGCGAGGGTCCCGCGAAGCGGGAGGTTCCACCCCGGCCCATGTCGTTTGGCGACAGCAAACCGTGCAGCGGCCAGTTGTCGTTGTGCGCGGGCCGGGGTGGAACCTGAGGCGCTGGCGCGCCTCACCCTCGCGCCGCTACACGACAGCGGACGCTCGGGCGGCCCCTCCAGGCAACGACAACGACAGTGCCGGACGAAGATGTGCGTAATGCATGCGAACGGTGGCGAAGGCGCCACTCACGAACGGGCTCGCTCACTCCCGCACCAGCCGCAGCTCATCGAACCACGCGCGGCCGGTGTGGTGGCGGAAGATGCAGAACACGCGCATTGACCGCAGCGGCGCGGGTGGGTCAAGCTCCAGTGTCGCCTGCTGCCAGTCGTGCGTGCCGACCTCGAAGGACGCGCTGTGTCCGTTGTAGACCGTCCCGTCTATGCAGGTCGCGTCCACCCAGATCGAATAGTGCCCATCGCGAGGCCCGCTGACGTCCTCGCAGCGGCTCCAGCCCGTGAGCGTCAACCGCTGCGGCGGGTCCTCCTCGAAGCTCAGCGACTGGTGCGCGCCGCTGATGCCCTCGACCGTCGCATTCTCGCACGCGATTGAGTACTCGCCGCTGCGCCCGCCCTCGGCGAGCGTGAAGCCAGCGTCGAACGGCTGCCAGGCCTCAGTCGTCCTGCGCAGCGGCTCCGTGACCTCCGGCAGCGCCCAGACCGCGGCATCCATCTGCGCCTGCCGCAGCGGCTCCAGCGCCTCGCGCGAGGGGCCCAGCGCCAGTACAGTGTAGATCTGCAGGCTCGGCAGCGTGTAGCGCGTGCGGCCGCCGGCTGTCCGCGGCTCGATCCACTGCGGCTCGGCATCGGGCGAGAGCGCGAGGCACACCAGCGGCTCCTCCAGCGGCAGTTCGACCGACACATCCCGCGCGGGCTCGATCGCCAGCGTGGTCTCCGAGTGCGCCACGCTGGTCTGCTCGAAGCCGGGGTTCGCGAGCAGATTGCTCTCATCGCGATCCACCGCTCCGGGCGCGAGGTCGCGGATGCGGATCATGTACTCGCCGGTCTGCGCGGCACGATCGGTGGAGAGGTCATCGCCGCTGAACGAGGCGCCGCCGTCGGTGCTGAAGGAGGAGCGGCCCTCATTGGTGTCGGCGTCTATGCTGATCTGCATCCAGCGCTGCATCCCATCAAGCTCGCCCACGCCGTGGATCTCGATCACGTTCTCCTCGCGGAGCATCTCCCGCGGGATCGGCCACTCGATCCAGCCCGCCGGGCGCATGCGCTCCGTGGGGATCATCCCAAGGTCCTGACCGTTCAGCATCACTGCCATGCCCGCATCCGTTGCGTCGAAGGTCGCCGAGGCGTAGATCTCGAGCACCGGATCGTTCACCTCAGCCGGCTCGGCCACCGCGATGCTCTTCCGGACGACGACCGGCTCGCCGCCGAAGAACATGCGCAACTCGCCTGAGCCATCATCGGAGGCGAAGAGCCCTGGCTGCTCGACCTCGTAGCGGAAGTCGTAGTTCAGCAGATGCACCGTGCGCAGGCCCGAGGCGCTCTGCGTCTGGTTCACGAAGACCGTCTCCGGCGCGTCGAGGCGCAGGGCGGGGTCTGTCAAGCGCAGGAGCGCGTCGCGGTCGAGCGTCTCCAGGCCGACCGGCGAGTAGAGCACCTCGCCCCGGCCAAGCGGCGCGCCTCCGGAGGCATCGGCGGCCACGAGCGTAATCGCCTGCACCCGGCCAAGCTCGCCCGCGTCCGCATGCATGGTCAGCGTCACGGTCTGCCCCGTTCGCAGCGCGAAGGGCTCGGTGGAGAGCCAGTGCTGGCGATTGTCCTCGCGATCGAGCAGCCACTGCGCCACCGTCTCGCCATCCACGGAGAACTGGAGCGCGCTCGTGCCGTCGCTCTCGTCGAGGACCTGCACATGCGCGATGAAGCTCCCTGCCGGGCCCTCGTGGGTCAGCGAGGCGGTCGCGGGGTCGGACGTGGCCGCGATGTTGGAGGCGCCCTCGGGCTCAAAGCCCGCGAGATCCCACTCGCGGATGCCGCGGCTGATCAGCCGCAGCGGGCGCATGATCTGCCGCGCGGCGGGAGGCGTGGAGGGCATGCCGAGGTGATCGTAGGCCGCGAACTCCCCGCTGATGATCACGCGCCCGCCCTGGCCGGCGAAGCGCAGGATGCCATCGGCAGTCTCAGGCGCGAGGAACGCGGCGCCGGGGACAATGAGTGTCCGGATATCCGCCCGCGAGCCCTCGGCCATGTCGCTCTCCACGAGCACCTCGAAGGGGACGCCCGCTTTCGTCAGGGCGCTCGCCAGCGGTATCGCCTGCTGGAGGTTGCGGTTCTGCAGATCGGTCATCGCGGAGTAGAGGATCGCGACATCGCCGGCTGGCATGGCGCCCTCGTAGAGCGGCTTCGCAGCCTCGAGGAATCCATAGGAGCGGTCGAGTTCGCGGTAGATGCGTTGGTTGAACGGGTCGCTGGTGTCAGTGATCGGCAGCGACGGGAAGAGGCTATAGCAGGGAACGTAGGTGCCGCCACATGCCGCGCCCTCGGCGGCCGCGAGCGCGAACTCCTCCGGCAGCGGCGAGGACGGGTAGAAGTCGTGGTGCATGCCCTCGTTCCAGGTCTTCTCGCCGCGCTGCGAGGCGATCGTGGGCGGGAGGTACATCAGCATGCCGGTGGGGCTGCCATGCAGCGCGGCATTGCCGACCTTGTAGCGGAAGGCGTTGTTCTCGAAGGGCGGGTGGCTCATGGTCTCCCAGAAGTGCAGATCGAGCCCGCCCTGCTCGGCGACGTAGAG
Organism: Armatimonadetes bacterium UBA5352; assembly: GCA_002411015.1. GTDB lineage: Bacteria > Armatimonadota > Zipacnadia > Zipacnadales > UBA5352 > UBA5352. The sequence goes on from DHPY01000014.1 coordinate 55,962, forward strand.
GCCGAGCGGGCTGCCCGCGTTCGGGACATTCAGCAGCGGCGGCTCGTGCGAGCGGCAGAAGGCGCGCAGGCCGCGGTGGTAGTCCGCGAGCGTCTCGGCGATGAACGCCTTCAGCGGCGCGGCCAGTGGTCCGTTGGCCTCGGGAACGCCCTCGCCCGGCTCGATGCCATGCTCGCGCGCCCACTGCGTCCAGGCTACGGCAGCCTCCGGCCGGTAGTCAACCGTGGGCCAGACGGCGTTATCGTAGAAGATCGCCGCGACATCCGTCTGGTCCCAGACAGCGCGGGTGCGCTCGCGCACATACTCCGGCCAGATCTCCGTGTAGAGCGAGCCGAAGCGCCGGACCGGGTTGTTGTAGGCGAGGACCTCGGAGCCATCGGGCGCGAGGCCGATCGCCTGCTGAAGCTCGGGGTGCTGCTCGATCTCGCGGGTGGTGAAGGTGCGCGCGCAGACGTAGGGCATGAAGCGCAGCCCGTTCTCAGCCGCGTAGCGCGCGGTCTCCTCGCTGTCGAAGCTGCCGCCATGGAGCAGCGTCTGCTTGTGGCGCAGGAAGAGGTCCACGAGTTCGCGGTCGGCGCGGGAGTAGTGCAGGCACCAGTTGAGCGTGCCGCGCTGCGCCCAGTCGGGCAGGTCCGTGGTCTCCTCCCAGTGTGCCCACGCGGGCGTGGTGATGCAGATGATGGCGATGAGCGCGGCTGCTCTGCGCATGGCGATCCCTCCGGGTGGTTCAGCGGTGAGCATGATATTGCCCGCCTCCCGCCGCCATACCTCCCGGCCGCAGGAGGAGTCGTGGCCTCTGCCGCGCAAGTACCGGGCGCACCCACCGTGAGAGGCTCCGGGAGGGCTCTACTGATGCAGTGGGCGATCATCTTCGATGTGGATGGCGTCATCGCGGACACGGAGGCGCTCAACGCCCGCGCGAGCGTACTGATGTTCGACGAACTCTACGGCACCAAGGTGCAGCCCGAGGACTTCCGCGAGTTCGTCGGCACGGGGGATGAGCGCTATGTTGAGGGTGTGGCGGAGAAGTATGGCGTGGAGATCAACACTGAGGCGGCAGTGGAGCGGCGCAAGGAGAGCTTCTTCAAGCTGATGGAGCGCCAGCCACTTCCCGCGATGCCGGGGGTGCTGGCGATCGTGCAGACCGCGCGCGTCTCAGCCGACGTGAAGCTTGCGATCGCGACGTCGGGCAACAGTGACAAGCAGTTCCCGGTGATCCACGGCGCGGGGCTGCGGCTCGAGTGGTTCGATGTGGTGGTCACCGGAGATGATGTGACGCGGAAGAAGCCCGACCCGCAGATCTACCAGATCACCGCGGAGAAGCTCGGCCTGCCGCCGGCGCGGTGCGTGGTGCTGGAGGATGCTCCGGCGGGCGTGGCCGCCGCGAAGGCCGCGGGCGCAGTCTGCGTGGCGGTCACAAGCTCGGTGGATGCGGACAGACTCGGCGAGGCCGACCTGGTGGTGGCCAGCCTCGCCGAGGTGAGCGTGGCGCAGATGAGACGGATGGTGTGAGGGCGGCCCCTCCCCCTCGGTCCCCCTCCCCCTTGAGACCGCAAACGACGCGGTCTCTGGCGGGAGAGGGGGAGGAACGACGCTGTTGCCCGGCCGCCGTAGGAAAGGCGTCCTCGCCTGTCAATCCTACAGCAGAACCTTCACCACGAGCTTCTCGACCTTGCCTTCGCCGATCATCGGGGCGTGCGCGTCCTCGGGGAAGAACACCACGAACATGCCCTCCAGCAGCGGCCAGTAGCCATCGGGCGCGTCGTCGAAGAGGATGACGTCCTTCTCCGCGTTGTAGGGCGCCTGCGGCTGGTTGCACTCGCTTGTGAGCTTCCAGCCGAAGACCTCGTTGCCGCTGAACATGACCTGGATGTCCACGTAGCGCTCGTGCGCCTCCATCTTCGCGGCGTCCTTCGTCTTGAGGTCGCGGCGCAGCACGTTGATGGTGATGCGGTCGCCATCGATCTCCGCGGGGCCATCGGCCGCGGAGGCGAAGTCGAAGCTGCGGATCAGGTCGAAGGCGGCCTTGAAGCGCGGGTGCATATCGGCGTAGCGGTCGAGGTTCTCAATTCTGTCGATGATCATCGGAATCGTCCTCCCGTGACGTGCGTGATCGTGCGCGCGGGGAGTTCGGCAGAGGAGGCGGTCGCTCCTCCACGCGAAGAACGAGATCGCGGAGGTTGTCAGGAGGGGCCGCAGATGACATGGCGCCACGGCATCCCCCGCCCTGGTTCCTCACCACTATCGCGAACTGATCACCGGGCATGCGGATCTCGTAGAGGCGCTTCCCGTCCTCGATGGCCTCCCGCACGTCCGGCTCCTCCACCCGCAGGCCGTCGCCACCGACGACGTAGACCTCCGCCTCGGCGGTCGTGCTGTCATCGTGGTGGTTGCCGAGGCCGAGCGGGCATGATCGCGTTTCGCATGGACAGCCTCCAGATGAATGGGGTTGCAGGCCTTTGCGCGGAATGCGCTACATCCTTCGCGCACCCTCCAGCCCCGCCCCTCGCGCCACGCGCTCGGCATCGCGGACGATCTCCCGCACCTGTGCGCGCTGCTCGTCACTCAGCGGGCAGCGGTTCTCCGCCGTGTCCATCAGCCGCAGCGCCTTCTTCCGCGCGTTGTCGAGCATCGTCACCGGGTCCTCCACCCACGCCATCGGTACGCGTGAGTCCACAAGCTCCGGCAGGAACAGCTCCTCCCGGAAGTGCTCGGCGGTATGCGCCTCGTTGAGGAAATACGCGCCATGTGGCGCCACCTCGCAGATCAGATCCTCCGCGATCGTCTCCGCATCCACCTGTATCCCCTGCAACAGCCGCTCGAAGTGCCGCATCATCTCCACGTCCAGCATGAGCTGCACGATGCTGCCGATATCCGCGGTCGCCAGCGTCGCCAGTGACCCGAAGTAGCGCACACCGCCCTGCACCGCCCACGTGGTCTGCATCGTCTTCTCCATCATGGACTGCTCGCCCGGGACCTTCGCGCCGGTCGTCGGGCCGCCCGAGGGCAGCACCCGTCCGCCGAAGAGGTGCGCGGAGATCGTGCGCGAGCCCAGCAGCACAAGCTGCACCGCAGGCCCTGACTGCGTGTGGATGCCCGATCGCGGGTCGATCGTCAGCGGCCCGGCCGTCCAGCCCATCAGCCGGTCATCCGTCGCCAGCGAGATCGCGTTGCACTGCAGCACCTCAGCCGTGGAGAGCGCCAGACAGCCTGCGAGCGTCACCGGCGTCGCCGCGCCCGCCACCGGCATCGTGGAGATCGTCAGCGGCAGGCCCATCAGCTCCCGCGCGCGCATTCCGATCGCGATGTTGTCGCCGGTCAGCATGAAGGGCGTGTTCCACCAGGCCTTCGCGGCGAAGGTCGGCGCGCAATTGACCGCCTCGCGATCGCCGCCGCGCGCGAGCGTGTCAAGCTCGATGAACTGCGGCAGCAGTTCCGGCGTGTAGACCGACACCCGCCATGGCCGGCTGGAGTTGAGGATGATCGTCGCGAATGCATGCACCTCGGCGGTCGCCGCCGGGACATCCTGCGGGAGGAAGGTCGGATGTGAGCGCTCGAGGCCCGGGATCGCGTCAACCACGCGCGACAGCGTCGCCTGGTCCTCGACGGTCGCGGCGCGGATCCGGTCGTCGCGCGCGTCGCAGCACCACAGCGCCTGCCCGGATGCCGCGTAGCGGAGCTTCGTACCTGGCTCAGCAGGCTCGCCCGCGGCAGCCTTCCGCGCAGAGATGCGCTCCATCACCCGCGCGATCACCTCCCCGGGGAAGCTCACCCGCGTACGGTCGTCGCTGATCTCGCAGCCGATCTCGCGGAGCATAGCGAGAAGCTGGTCGGTGTACGTCTCATCGCCGCCTCCGGGCGACGCCCCCGTCACCCGCAGGGGCACGCGCGAGGCGATGCGCACTGCGGCGTCCACGATCTGCCGGCATTCATCGGCGTTCAGAGCCTGCGGAGATGGGCAGAGCAGCTTCATCGGCAATGACCTCCTGCGGCGCGTTTCCGATGCCGTGCGGAGGTTCGCCACACGGAGGGAACGCGCCTGCCGTCGCAGAATTGGCGCCTGCTTCGCTCAACATGCTGCACGGGAGCTTTCGCCATGCGCCGAAGCGTCATCGTCGCGATCATGCTGATCATCGCCTGCGCCGCGTTCGCGCAGGAGCCACCGGAGGCCGATACCGCCACGCTCATCCCCGACTGGTGGGAGCGGCAGGCCACCGCCACCATCCCGCCCGCGCGACCGGCGGCCCCCGTCATTGATGGCGTCATCGGCTACGAGGAGTGGTTCTACGCCTCGCGCATAGACGGCTTCATCGACTCGGATACCGGCAACCTCTCCGAGCTCCCGGTGGCGATGTACCTCTGCTACGACGAGGAGAACCTCTATATTGCGGTGCGCATCGAGCGGCCGCCGATGAACCCCACGCCGCGCTCAACCTTCGCCGCGGGCCGCCAGGAGCATATCTGGTGGCAGGATGACGCCTTCGAGCTTGTCCTGCGGCCGGGTCGCGAGGAGAATGGCATCGAGCACTACTTCGCCTTCGCGGGCAACTCCGTCGGCGCGTGGTCCATCATGGGCGGGGCGCTTGAGGGCTCCGGCGGCGATACCTCCATCCCCGCGGACTGGCAGTACGCCGCGGACATATCCGGCCGCACCGCGTGGGCCGCGGAGCTTGCGATCCCCTTCGACCAGGTCGGCGATCATGAGCCGCCGGTGCCGGGCTCGGTGTGGCTGATCGACCTGATGAGCCAGCAGGTGACGCCGCGCAAGCAGATGGTGGACCTCGGGCTCGTCTGGAACCTCGGGATGCACGGCTACCGCAGCCCCGTGATGCCGCGCTTCGTCTTCGTGGGCGAGGACGGGCCGATCCTGCGCCCGCACGGTGTCGGGCGGCTCTCGAACCCCGACAAGCCGCAGACGACCGGCATGCGCATGGTCTTCTACAACCTCAGCGACCGGCCGATCCCCCTGGAGGGCCACGTGCAGATCTTCCGCGCGTCGGCTGATCGCCCGGCAGCGGCACTGAGCCTCTACGAGGCGTGGGATCGCGTGCGACGCATACGAGCGGGCGGCCAGGACATCGACCCCACCCAGGAGATCCAGGCCTTCCGCTCGGAGGCCGATCTGCTCCGGGAGCTTAACGAGCGCTTCACGCTGGTCGCGGAGCGCCAGGAGGCCTTCGAGGTGCCCGCCAAGCCCGCGGATGCCGCGCAGGGCGCGGCGTACTTCGCGGTGGAGCAGCCGCTGGAGAACGGTGAGTACATCGTCGCCTGGCGCTTCACGAAGCCGGAGACAGGAGAGGTCATCGCATCGCAGGTCGTTCCCTACGGGGTGCTGCCGGGGCTGAAGGTCTCGCTGCGACCGTTCTTCCTCAAGTACGAGAAGCTGCGCGCGGAGGCCTCCCTCGCGAACCTTGAGCTGCTGGAGGGCGACCGGATCGCGTTCACGCTCAACACCGCGGGCGAGGACGTCGCGACGGAGGCCGCGCCCGTGAATCCGCTGGCGGACAGCGTCCACGTCTACCTCGACTCGAGCGCGGTCAGGCCGGAGAGTGGCGCGGTGGTGACCGCACGGCTGCTGCGCGCTGATGGCACGGAGGTTATCGCGAACACCGCGGAGATCACGCGGCCGGAGGACCCCGAGTGGTGGCCGAATGAGATCGGGCGCTCACCGGTAGTCCCGCCACCCTTCGAGCCGGTGCAGGCCGACGGCGCGGATGCCTTCACGCTCTGGCAGCGGCGCGTGCAGATCGGCCCGAACGGCTTACCGGCGTCGATCGTCTCGCGCGGGACCGAACTCCTCGCGCGGCCGGTGACGCTGGGCGTGGGCGAGGCCGACCCGAACTGGGCGAGCCGCCGCACATCGGTGGATGAGCGCGACGCGGTCTACGAGGCGACCGGAGTGGTGGATGGCCTCGGCCTGCATCTGCAGAGCGCATGGCACTACGACGGCACCGGCCGCATGGACCTGACGGTGAGCCCGGGCCCGGTGCCGCGAACGCTGGAGCGACTCGTGCTGGAGGTGCCGGTAAGGGAGGAGTTCGCGCGGCTGGCGTACCATCAGGGCACGCGCACCGATCCGCAGACGGCCACCACGGAGACCTTCGCGGGCACACTGGAGGAGTGGTTCGCGCGGTATCCCGAGGGGATGGTGCCCTTCACCTGGGCCTGCTACCTCGGCGCGGAGGATCGCGGGCTGCAGTGGATCTGCGAGGCCGATCGCGGCTGGTCGAACGCCGATGAGAACGCCGTGGTGGGCCTCGTGCGCGGGGACGGCGCGGTTGTGCTGCGCGTGAACATCGTGGACGAGCCGGTGGAGCTCACCGAGCCGCTGCGGGTCACATTCGGCCTGACCGTGACGCCGGTGAAGGATGCCACGCTCGGGCGCCAGATCCTCCAGGCGGCGATGACCGCGGCACCGGGCCTCGATCCTGCGACTGACTACGACGACCTCGCGAAGACCCATCAGGCGCTCATAGATGCCGGCGTCAACACCGTCTCGACCTACATCAACGATGAAGAGCATTTCGGCTGCCCGCAGATCTACGACCCGCGCTACGAGCAGGCTGCACGCGACTACGCGGTGATGCTCCACGACCTCGGACTTCGCTACGTGCCCTACACCGGCTGGGGTGTGAACGCTAACATCCCGCAGTTCGACACCTTCGGGCAGGAGATGCTCGCGGAGCCGGTCAAGAACATCGGCTGGGGCTGCTTCCTGCACAACCACGCGAGCACGTTCCCGGACTGGTGGCTGTATGGCGCGCGGATTCTCATCGAGCAGACCGGCCTCGACGGGGTATACATGGACGGAATGGCGATGCCGCGGCTGATGTTCAACGAGCTTGACGGCTACGCCTGGACCGATCGCGAGGGGCGGCTGCGCGGGAGCTACGACATCTGGGCGATTCGCGAGTTCATCGAGCGCCTCTACATCTACACGCACGTGGAGGCGCCGAAGCGCGCCACCATCCGCAACCACTACAACCTCGAGACCTACGCCATCGGCGCCTTCAGCGATCAGCGGGTGACCGGTGAGGGGCAGTACCACGCGGGCGACACGGTGCTCGGCGTCAACAGCCCAGGGGAGTTCCGCGCGAACTTCATGACGCACCTGAACGGCGTCGCGACCACCGGCCTGTGGTGGAACTGGCTGAACCTCCCGGTGACGCGCAACGAGATGCGCTCGATGTTCCTGCTGCACGACGTGCCGATGGTCATGGGCGGCGGCATCGTGCGCTACTACGGCAACCAGATCGGCTACGGCGTGGACACGCGGCCGCTGGTGCACCTCGAGAAGCTGCGTCGGGCCTTCGATGGCGCGGAGTTCGTGGGCTACTGGCAGCAGGACCTGATCGAGGAGGCCCCCGAGGGGCTGCTGGCAAGCGCGTGGGTGGATCGCGAACAAGGTCGGGCGCTGGTCGTCATCAGCAACCTGCCGTCGGAGCCCTGGAGTGGCACGGTGACCTTCGACCGTGAGGCGCTCGGGATCACCCCTGACGCGCAGCCGTACGACGCGATGTTCGATGAGCCGATCGCCTGCGATGGCGACACGATCTCCCTTGAGATCGAGCCGGAGCGCTACCGGCTGGTGATCTTCGGTGATCGCGTGGCGATCCCCGAGAACGCGAAGATTGACTGACGGAGGTGCGGGATGCGAATGCTGCTGATCGTTGCAGTCCTTGGTCTCTCAGCCTGTGCACAGGAGCGACCTGCGGAGGTTGCCGCACAGGAGCAAGTTGAGGTGGTCGCTCCGGCGGCCCAGCCACAGGTCCAGCCTGCGAGCGATCCGGCGCAGGTGCCGCTGTGTATGATCGGTGACAGCATCACCTGGGCGCAGGAGGGCGACTGGTGGCGGCGCTATCTCATCGAGGAGATCCCCACGCTGGCCTTCGTCGGCACGCATGTCGGCAAGTTCGGCTACTCCCATGCCGGTGAGGGCGGCAACCGCACATCGCAGGTGCTTGCGCGCATGGAGGAGATCCCGGACTGCGCGAACTACCACCTGATGATCGGCATCAATGACAGCGCCTCCGCGACCTCGCAGGAGCAGGTGGACACGGTGGCCGCGGGCACTGCTGAGCGCATCGTGCAGATCGTTGAGGGATTGCTGGCGAAGCCGTCCTGTGAGCACGTCTTCCTCGCGAGCATCCTGCCGGGCTGGCAGGAGGAGAAGCCCTTCCGCGACGTTGCCGGCTCCCGCACGAACGAACTGCTGCGAGAGCAGCTTGGGCGGGGCGTGCTCGCGGATGAGCGCGTGGTGTGGGTCGAGTACGAGAAGCAGATCCGGCCGATGGAGGGCTGGCAGCAGCTCATGCGCATCCACCCGACGATCGAGGGCTACGGGATCGTGGCCGGCATCACCGCCGACGCCATCCGAGAGGAGCTTGGGCTGCCGGAGGACCTTGTCGCGCCGGTACCGGCGCCTGGCGCGGGCGTGCGGGTCATGAACCTCTGGGAGGGCGGCGCGGGCGGGCAGACCAACTGGCCGCTGATCGCAGGCTGGTACACGCTCTCGTTCGACGTGGGCGATGTCGATCAGGCCGGGGGGCACGGTGGTCCTTCGCAGCGTCGACGAGGTGGCGAAGCCACTTGAGCAGCGGCTGGAGATCGCGCCGGGAGAGGCGAACCAGCGGGTCCAGCGCGACTTCATGACCGGCTATGAGGGCTACACCTACAACAGGTCGCACCTGCGCATGGAGGTAGACGGCGCCGAAATCAGCCGCATCCTGCTGGAGAAGACGCGGCCATCGGGGCAGGCCTCCGCGTACGGCGAAGGCAGCTACATTGACGCGACGACGCCCGCGTCCCCGGGCGAGTTGCTGGAGCGGTAGGCTGGGGTGGCGCTTACGCTGTTGCGGAGAGGCGCCCGATCAACTCCTGCACGCGGTGAGAGGCTTTCGCGCGCGCGATAATCGCGAGGACTGTCTCCCCGGTTGCATCGGGCGCCGCTTCGGCGAGCAACCCCGCCTCGGACATGTCCACGTACGCGATCCCGCCGTCGGTGGGCACGAAGCCCTTCGCGCGATAGATGTCATTGCGCGCCCGGCTGAGCTCATCCAGCAGCGCGGACAGCCGAACCGGCCGCTCAAACCCTACTGAGAAGCGGGCGTAGTTCGGGTCCGCGCAGGGGGCGTAGTCTCCCTCAAGCGCGCGAACTCGCCCTCCGGCGAAGATCTCCACCTCGGCAGCGCAGCGGACGGTGCGGACGATCGGCGCGTCGGGGTTGATCTCCCGCACGATCCCCTCCGCGGCGGCCACGGCGGCCTCATCGAAGCGGTCCACCTTGTTCAGCAGCACGATCTCGGCAGACCTGATCTGCGCCGCAATCGTCGGCAGCGTCGTCACGAGCTTCGGGAGGCTTGCCGGGTCAACGATCGCCACGATCGTTGCGACCTCGTACACCCGGTCAAGCGCGGTCTCCGCCAGCATCTCGTCGATCACAGCCGGGTCGGCGATCCCGCTCGCCTCGATCACAACGCCCGCGACCGGCTGCTCGTCCGTGCCGAAGCGCTCCGGGATTGAGCGCAGCCGGCCAAGGAACTGCGTCACCAGGCAGCGGCAGAAGATACTGCCGCCGGGGATGGTCACCACATCATCTTCAACCTGCTCAAGCAGCGCGCCATCCACATCCTGCGGCGAGAAGTCATTCACCAGGTAGACGATCTTCTCGTCCGCGTGGCGCGCGGCGATCTGCTTCAGAAACGTCGTCTTGCCACTGCCGAGGAAGCCTGTCACGAGACATATCGGTATCATCTGCGCGCCTTCTCCTCCATACGCTCGCGTATCGCCTGCACCAGTTGCGGCTGGTCGGGGATGATTGACTTGAAGGTGGGAACACCATCTATGCAGATCGTGGGAACGTGCCCCGCGTCCAGCCTGCAGAACATCCCGAGGCCCTCGCGCCGGGTGATCTTGTGCTCATTCACGGTCACGCCTTCGCCGATCTCCGATGCTGCACGGCGGGCGGCGTCCATCATGTACTGACACGGGGCGCAGGTCGCCGAGTCGAGCGTGATGACGTCTATGGCGACTTCAGCCAGCGCGTCATAGTCAGGCACGACGATGTCGTCGAAACACTCCTCCTGCGCCTCGATCACGGTCTGGCGGGCGATCTCCCGCTCATACTCATCAAGCGCCATCAGCCCGGCCGCCGCAACGTTCGCGGGCGGCGTATCGAACGGCAGATCGCAGCCGGGCGCGAGGATGTAGCCCTGCCCATCGGCGATCTCGATGCAGTTCACGGCAGCGCTCTTCGCCTGCTGCTCGGTGCCGAGGAGGAGCACGACCGTGAGTTGCAGGTTGCCGCCGAATGACTTCCCGTTGCCCCGTGCGATATCACGCAGATACGCCAGGTCCACGTTCTCGTCCACGGAGATGTTGTCGCAGCGCGTCTTCGCCATGACTTCGATGTTGCGGGTGGCGTCGCCGCAGCAGAAGAAAGACGCGGGCGCGCCGCGCTCGTGGATGTGATCGAAGAGATCGTTCGCGGCGTCGGTTACGAACTGCTCGAAGTGCTCCGGCGAGATCTGGCTGATCATCGGATCCACGACCGCGATGACATCCGCGCCGTTGTCAAGGTAGGCGTCGGCCGCGCGCTTGCCAATCTGCGCGCAGTGCGCTGTAAGCTCCCGGATGCCATCAGAGTTGTCGAACATCTCGAGGAAGATGTTGTTGCCGAGCAGGTGCAGCGCGAGGGTGAATGGGCCGCAGATGAGGCCGTAGAGGGCGACATGATCGCCGATCTCCGCCTTCACGCGCCGCAGCGCCTCCATGACGATCGGGAAGCGGCCGGATTCGGCGGTCATCTCCGGCAGATCTGCCAGCGTCAGGCCGTTCGCCAGCGGATGGGTGGCGACGCTCGGGGGGCCGTCGCCGGCCCAGAGGAGATCGCAGCCGAGTATCTCCGCTTCCATCTGCAGATCAAAGACGACTGGCAGGCTGTCTGGCCGGTAGAGATCGTTCGCCTTCAGCAGCCCCTGGACGATCAGGTCCGGTGAGCGGAGGTAGTCGTCCGCCGCGGCCCCGGTCAACGACGCGCCGTGACAGCCGACGAAGGGAACCCATGCCGGGCGCTCCGTCGCTTCATTCATGATCGCGCGCATCAAGACGTCTTTGCCATTCATCGCTACCTCAGACTCCTCGCTACTCCCTTGCTGCCGCGGGTGCCATTCGCCAGAACAGCCATCAGATCAGCCTCTTGCGATTCTGAGTATACGTGTGATCTGGACCCTGGTCTTTCCTCTTTGGGTCTGTGTTTGGTAGAATGGTACGGAATCGCCATGGACTGCCCCACGGCGCCGCTCGAGGATGAGCTGTTCCGCCAGATCGCCGATGCCTACACGCACCGGTGGCGCGTCGGGCTGTGTGTGGTGGCCCCCGATGGCTCGGTGCTCCAGCATCGTGGCGCGTGCGGGAGCTGCCCGGCGGCGGGTGGTCCCGTGTGCAGGGAGGCGCGGTCATTTGCTGTCAGTGAGGGCCTGCGGTGGGGGGAGCCGTCGGTGACACTCTGCCCGCGCGGGCGATTGCTCTGGGCGGTGCCGCTGATGGTGAATGCGCGGGTGACGGGGGGGCTGGTGGCCAGCGCCGATGAGGCGCAGGTGCTCGGCGGCGGAGAGGGCCCGCGGCTGGACATCGCCCGCGTGTGCGCAGATCTGCGCCAGCTTGCGGAGGAGCGCAACCTGACGAACTCGGCGGCTCTTAGTGCGAACCGCCGCAGCTACCACGACGAGCAGCAGCGCGCGCACGCGATCCACGCATTCAAGAGCGGCGTGCACTACTCCATCCGCGAGCTGTACATGCGTGAGGAGCCGGCGCTGCTGGCCGCGATCCGCTCAGGCGACCGGCGGGCGGCGCGAGAGATCCTCAACCGCCTCCTGATGACCGTGCACTACCACGCGCGCGATCGCATCGACCTCGTCCGCAGCATTCTGCTTGAGCTGGTCGTGACGATGAGCCGCACGGCCGTGGAGGCGGGGGGCCAGCCGGAGCAGTTCCTCGGCATGAACTACCGATCCATGGTCGAGGTGGCTGAGATCACCTCGCACGAGGCGCTGGCGGCATGGCTGCGGGAGATGCTCGAGGGCATCATGGACGCCATCGAGCGTGCGTGGAGGCAGGACCCGGGCTTCCTGATCTTTGAGGCGCTGGACTTCATGCGCCGCCACTGCTGCGAGGACCTCTCGCGCGATGACGTGGCTGCAGCGGTGCACCTGTCGCCGTCGCACTTCTCGGCGCTCATGGCGCGCGAATCGGGCGCGACCTTCACCGAGCACCTCAACCGGATGCGGACGGACCGCGCGGCGGAGATGCTGGCGCGCACCGACAAGCCGGTCGCGGCCGTCGCGCTGGAGTGCGGCTTCCGCGATCAGAGCTACTTCACCAAGGTCTTCAAGCGCTACCGCAGCACCACGCCATGGCGCTATCGGCGGGAAGCGAGCGGCAGCACGGGGCGCAGCACGCAGTAGTCGGCGTCACCGGGCCCTGCTCCTGCGCCGCCTGCCGATGGCGACGATGATGCCGCTGCAGGCGAGGAGGACGCAACTCGCGGGCTCAGGAGTATGCGCGGGCATGGCCAGGCCGGTGATGTGCGGCCCACCGGATGAGACGAGGGTACCGGCTCCGGTGTCGGGATCTATGCGCCACAACTCGGGGCCCGTGGCCGCCAGCAGAGTCCTCGTCCGCTGATCCCAGGCGAGGTCGCCCTCCATACGGATGCCCATGCCGTGCGGCCCGATCTCGACAGCACCCATCATGTACTCATCGCTAAGCCGAACGAACTCATCACTATCGTTCTCGAACCCGCAAAGCCCGAGGCCCGGGACGAACTCGAGACCCTCCATGTCCAGCGCCCAACCACAGACATGGTCACAGAGAAGCGTCGATGAATCAACGTCCCAAATGCCGGTTGAGTGGCTGTACCCGTAGAGACGGTCGGTGGTTATATCAAAGGCGATGTCTCTGAAGACCCCTCCGTCGAAAGCCGGCGGATCCCACGACATCCCGCCGAGTTCGTCGATGCTACCGGTCGCGCAGTCTATGCTGTAGAGGTGGTTCAGGTCGTCGAGACTGCTGTAGTAGCTCGCAAGAACGCGCCCAGGATTCTCAAAGCTCCAGCCTGAAGCCCCTCCGGTTCCGACAATCCCCACATCCGAGATCTGGGTGATCTCGTAGGTATGGCGGTCTATCTCGTAGATCCCGTCCGGGCCCACGCCGATGAAGCCGCCCTCCCATCCGGGATCCTCCGCCCGTGCGATCCCGGGCGTCAGCAGCGCAAGGCACACGACCTCCAGCGCAAGAAGAGATATCTTCCGCATCATCATCTGCCCCTCATCGCGATCCACCCGCCGGCTGCCCACAGTCTACAGGCTGACTGTGGGCGCCAGCGCTCACAATGCCCTCACAGAGGACTGCGGCGGCTCGCCGCGAACTGCCCCGGGGTGATAGGCGATGCTCCGCAGACGCACCGCAAAGTGGTCCCTCGCACTCCTCGCGCTTCTTGCTGCGTTCATTGCCGGCCGCCAGAGTTCGCCCATCCCTCCGCATCACTCCACCGCGCCGGTGCCGCCGCCCATCAAGCCGCCCACCGAGTTCACGGCACTCTGCACGCGTGTCATTGATGGCGACACAATCGTGATCGACGGCGGTGAGCGGGTGCGCTACATCGGCATGGACACGCCGGAGACGGAGGGGGACGAGCCGGGCGCCGAGGCGGCTACCGAGGCGAACCGCGAGCTTGTCGAAGGGCGAACGGTCCGGCTCGTCCTGGACGTTGAGCATCGCGACCAGTACGGGCGGCTGCTGGCGTATGTCTACGTGGACGGCGTCTTCGTGAACGCGGACCTTGTCCGGCAGGGGCTCGCGCAGATCGCAACCTACCCCCCGAACGTGCGGCATGAGGCGGAGTTCCTCCGGCTGCAGCAGGAGGCGCGGGAGGCGCGGCGCGGGATCTGGGCCGAGATCACACCCGGTGATCCCGACGCGCAATCTCCCTGATTCCCCCCATTGTGATGGCACGATAGCGCGGCTATCCTGATAGTACTGCGGCGGGGATCAGCCGCGAGCGTGGCGACAGTGTGGTGGAGGAGTCAAATGGAGGTCGCCCTGACGGTTATCCTGGCGCTCGCTATTGCTCTGATCCTTGCCGCAGTCCTCGTGTACGGCTTCGAGCGGCGCGCCCAGGACCACAGGCCTGCTTCCTGTTCTTCGTCGTGATGCTCTTCCTCACCATGTGGGTCGGCTCGCTGTGGATCAAGCCCACGGGGCCCGAATCACGATCTGAGTAACTCCGGGAGGTGCTGGAGATGGCTGTCAGAGTAGCGGTAAATGGTTTCGGCCGCATTGGCCGGCTGGCCTTCAGGCACATGATGGCGAATGAGAACCTCGAGGTCGTCGCGATCAACGACATCGCCCCGCTGGACGACCTTGCGTACCTGCTGAAGTATGACTCCGCGCTGCCGGATCCGGGTGTGCCGATTGAGGCGACCGGCGACACGCTGCGCTACGGCGATGCTGAGATCAGCTACTCGCAGATCAGGGAGCCGGCAGATCTCCCGTGGGCTGAGCGGGGCGTGCAGGTGGTCGCTGAGGCTACGGGCGCGTTCAAGGAGCGCGAGCAGATTGAGGCGCACCTCTCCGCGGGCGCAGGGCGAGTGGTCATCACCGCGAACGCCAAGCACGCGGATGTGACCATGTGCATGGGCGTCAACGATGACGCCTACGACCCCAAGCAGCACCGGATCATCTCAAATGCATCGTGCACGACGAACTGCCTCTCCCCGGTCGCGATGGTGCTTGACGATGAATTCGGTATTGAGACCGGCTTCCTGACCACCGTCCACGCGGTCACGGCATCGCAATCCGTGGTAGATGCGCCCAAGAAGAAGCGCAGGCGCGGGCGGTCCGCGCTGACCTCGATCATACCGACCACCACAGGCGCGGCCGTCGCGACCGGGATCGTCCTCCCGCAGCTCGAGGGCAAGGTGGACGGCATGGCCATGCGCGTGCCGGTCATCGCGGGCTCGATCTGCGACTTCGTCGTGCGCACGCGCGAGACGGTCAGCGTCGAGAGCATCAACGAGACCTTCAAGCGCCGCGCGAACACCGGTCCTCTCACCGGCATCCTCGGCTACACTGAGGATGAGGTCGTCTCGGCTGACATCATCGGTAAGACCTGGTCGTCGCTCTTCGACGCAGCCTCAACCATGGTCATCGGCGACAATACCGCCAAGGTGCTCGCGTGGTATGACAACGAGTGGGGATACGCCGCGCGCGTGATGGATATGGTGCTCCATGTGGCGGGCGAGAAGCCCGCATCGAGTGATCGCCCCTGAAGCAGCCTCCTGACGTACCCGACGCAGGCGAGAGCGGCCCAACGGGATCCGGGCCGCTCTTCGCTGTACGACCGATGCGTTACGCACATCTTTCATGTTCCGCGGAGGGATAGTGAACCGTCGCGGAGGGGCCGCCCGAGCGCCCGCTTCGCGGCGCGAGGGTGAGTCCCGCTTGCGGAACTCAGCCGCTGTGCCGGCCCATGTCATTTGCCGTTTCGAACGGCGGGCCGGCACAGCGG
>DHPY01000014.1:71745-84772 GCA_002411015.1 Armatimonadetes bacterium UBA5352
CCACGACACGGCAACTACGGCGCCGACCAAAGATGTGCGTAATGCATAGGCTGTACGACCGCGAAGCCCATGCGCCAGCAGGTCTCCGGCGTGCGGCGCCGAACCTCCTCGGCGCAGCACAGGCAGCTTTGCCAGGAGGAGTGCCCCATGCCCCCCCGCGGACCGCACATCACACGACTCTTCGATCTCACCGGGCGCGTCGCGATGGTCACCGGCGGCGCGCAGAACCTCGGCCTCGACATGGCCGAAGCACTTGCGGAGGCCGGCGCCGACCTCGCCATCACCTCCCGCGACTGCGCCAAATGCACTGACACCGCCCGTGCGCTCGCAGAGCAGACCGGACGCCGAGTGCTCGCGCTGGAGCTTGATATCCTCGATCAGGCCTCGGTTGAGGCCGCCTTCGCGCGCGTGATGGACGAGTACGGGCGGCTCGATGTCCTCGTCAACAACGCGGGCGGCGCCCGCCTCTCCGGCGGCGGCGTCACCGCCGATGAGCGGCTTCCGGAGGACTTCGACCACGTCATCCGCCTCAACCTCCTCGGCACCTTCCACTGCTGCCGCGAGGCTGTGCGCACCATGAAGCGCCAGGGCTCCGGCTCCATCGTCAACGTCGGCTCCATCTCCGGAATGGTCGGCCGCAACCGATGGGTCTACGAGGGCTCGGAGGCGATGGTCCCGAACATGAGCGACTACACCGCCGCGAAGGGCGGCATCATCGCCTACACCCGCGACCTCGCCGCCGAGAACGGCCGCTACGGGATCCGCGTGAACTGCATCTCGCCGGGTGGATTCGAGCGCGGGCAGCCGCCGGAGTTCATCCGCCGCTACAGCCGCCACGTGATGCTCGGGCGCATGGGCCGCGATGGCCAGGACCTCAAGGGCGCGGTCGTCTACCTCTCATCCGACGCATCAGGCTACGTCACCGGGCAGAATCTCGCAGTGGATGGAGGCTTCACCGCATGGTCATGATCCCGGCCACACGAGTGCTCGTTGTCGGCTGCGGCTCGATCGGCAAGCGTCACGCGCGGCTGCTGGCGGAGGCGCCGCAGGTGGAGGTGCTGGTCTGCGACGCGCGCGAGGAGAACCTTCAGGCCGCGCTGGCCGAGGCCCCCGGCTCCCGCGGCTTCGCGAGCTACGAGGAGGCGCTGGCCGCCGAGCCGGACGCCGTCTTCGTCTGCACGCCCAACCGCCTGCACCGGCCGATGGCGGTCGCGGCGCTGGAGGCGGGCTGCCACGTCATGTGCGAGAAGCCGGTCGCGGACACGCTGGAGAACGCGGAGGCGATCGCGCAGGCTGCCGCCGCCGCGGACACGATGCTGCAGGTCGGCTACTCCCTGCGCTCGCACGCGGGCCTAAGGCGCCTGCGGGAGCTGGTCGAGGCGGGCGCCTGCGGGAACATCGTGGGCGGGCGTGCGATGGTCGGCACCTACTTCACGCTCATGTGCGCCACCACGCCCTACCGCATGGAGGAGGAGAACGCGCTCATCGTTGACTACACGCACCTGCTCGACTACCTCGCGCTGCTGATCGGGCCGGTCGTGAGGGTGAGCGCGGAGTCGGCTACCCTCGGCGACCTTCCGATGATGCCGCGCCCGAACGTCTTCAGCGCCATCCTGACGCACGAGACGGGCGCAATCTCCCAATTCCACGCGGACTACGTGCAGCTCCCGCAGCGCTCGATGGCCGAGGTTTTCGGCGACGAGCATGTGCTCTCGTATGACTTCCAGGACTACGAGCTTCGCATCTACGAGCGCGAGAAGCCCGGCTACACGGTCGAGCGCGTCGTGAGCGCGCGCGACGACATCTACCGCGTGCAGATCGCGGACTTCCTCGAGGCCATCCACGGCGACCGCGTCCCCATCTGCAGCGCGCAGGAGGGCGTGGCGGCGCTGCGGGCGGCGCTTGCGGCCGTCAAATCCGCGCGCGAGCACCGCTCGGTCGAGCTGGCGGAGGTGTAGGCGGAGGCGCGCGAATCAGCCGCCCAGGTGCTGCGCGAACCACTCGGCAGCGATCCTCGCGACCTCCCCCAGCTTCCCGGGCTCCTCGAAGAGGTGGCTCGCGCCCGGGACGATCTTCAGCTCCGCGGGCGCCTTCATCTGCGCCATCGCGTCGCGGTTCATCTGCAGGACCTGCGTGTCGAAGCCGCCGACGATCAGCAGGATCGGCGCCGTGAACTGCCCGAGCGCCGGCCCCGCGAGGTCCGGCCTCCCGCCGCGCGAGACGATCCCGTGGATGTCATCGCGCCCTGCCGCGGCAATGATCGCCGCCGCCGCGCCCGTGCTTGAGCCGAAGTAGCCGATGCGCAGCTCGCGCGTCTCGTCCTGCGCGCCCAGCCAGTCGGTCGCCAGCACAAGCCGCCGGGCGAGCAGGCCGATGTCAAAGCGGAACTCGCGCGTGTACATATCCACGCGCTCCTCCTCCTGGGTGAGCAGGTCCATCATGAACGTCGCGAGACCCACCGCGCGGAGCACCTGCGCGACGTAGTTGTTCCTCGGCGAGTGCCGGCTGCTGCCCGAGCCATGCGCGAAGACGACCATGCCCTGCGCTCCCTCGGGGATCGCGAGGTTGCCGTAGGCTGGCCCCTTCTCCGTCGGGATCGCGACTTCCAGGCCATACGCGCCTCGCTCTGCCGTTGCCATCTGCGTCACCTCACTCGGTCTGCCGCTCCCCCTGGTACACTTAGCGCCACCGCCGCGACTTCCTGCCGCGATCGTGTTGCTGCCTTTGGAGGCAGGTTCGGGCCGGGCGCGGGAGAATAGCCCTGCGCAGGAGCAAGTGCTGTGGGAAACGGGAGACGATCATGGATCCGCTCAAGATCACAGTCCGCGATATGAGCTCACTCGACACGCTGCGCCCGGTCACGGGTGGAGTGCCGATCCCCGAGGGCGCCGCCCCGGCAGGATGCCAGTTCAGTCTTGTGGATGCGGGCGGCGCGCAGGTGCCGCTGCAGACCGAGGTGCTGGCGCGGTGGGCAGATGGCTCCGCCCGCTGGGTGCTGCTGGACTTCCAGGCCGCCCCGACCGCCGATGGTGAGACGCGCTACACGCTGGAGCGAAACGACCTGGCTGTGGTCTCGCCGGAAACGGCCTGCTCCATCGCGGAGGACGCCCGGACCATCACCTGCGGTGAGAGAGCAATCAGCGTCGGCGACGATGGCCTTGTGCGGCTCGGCGACACCGCGGATGCCGCCCTGCTCGTGACGGATGCCGCCGGCAACGCCTGCACGACCAGACTGCGCGCGGTTGAGGTGCATGCGGAGGGCCCAATGCGCGCAAGCATCGAGCTTCGTGGCGATGTAGTGCGGCCCTCCGGCGAGCGCTGGTTCAGCTTCCGGCTCCGCGTCTCCGCCTACGCAGGGCTCGACTGCGTCCGCTTCGAGCCGATGATCATCATGGACGCCGATGAGGGGCTGGTGCAGGAGATCGGCGGCGTGGCGCTGCAGTTCCGGCCGCAGGCTGAGATCAGCCGCTGGCGCATCGGCGGCGAGCCCGGGGCCGAGGGAGGCGCGGGAGAGAGTGCGCGGCTCCTCCAGACCACCGATCTCGCGTACCGCCTGACTGCCGCAGACGAGGTGCATAGCGGCGAGCGCGCACCGGGCTGGGTCGAGGCTGATCTCCCCCACTCCAGCCTCGCTCTGGCGGTGCGCGACTTCTGGCGGATGTGGCCCGCGGGGATCGCCATGACGCACGAGGGCGTCGAGGTCGAGATGCTTCCCGCCAGGCCCGAGCGCGACGACTTTGCGGTGATGGAGCCGTGGTGGAAGTATGGCTACTTCTTCGGCGACGGGCACTACCGCATCCGCACCGGTCAGGCACGCCGCTGGGAGGTGTGGCTCGATCTGTCCGGCGACGGCGATGCGCTTGCGTGCGCCATCGACCGGCCACTAATCCCGATCGCGGACCCGGCGCAGGCCATCGCCACCGGCGTGTGGGATGAGATCATGCCTGCCGGCGGCGAGATGGCCGAGTACGATGCCTGGGCGGACAGGCTCTTCGACGCACTGCAGGACTCAGTCGAGCAGCAGCATGACCACGGCGCGATGAACTGGGGCGACTGGTACGGTGAGCGCCACGTCAACTGGGGCAACCACGAGTATGACACCGCGAACCAACTCCTGATCCAGTTCGCGCGCACCGGCGATCCGCGCTACTTCTACGCCGCCGACGCCGCCGCCCGTCACTCCGTCGAGGTGGACACCGTCCATCACATGAACGATGCGCTCTGGGATCACTACTGCGAGACCTCCGGCGGCCCGAAGCGCGGCGAGGAGGGCGAGGAGCCGAACTACCCCTACCGCGCGGGGATGGTCCACCAGCACACGGTCGGCCACGTCTCCGGCCTGGTGGACGTCGCCGCAATCCGCGAGATCTTCATCGCGCACAACGTCGGGGACTCGCCGAACCCGTACCTCTGCCTGCAGCCGACGAACCTCGGCCATATCTACACGCAGGGCAGCACGCGCCACTACTTCCTGACCGGCGACCGGTTCATCCGCGAGACAGTCGAGCTGATCGGCGACAACCTCGCGCGACTCGTGGAGGACCGGCGCTTCCCCTTCATGGGTCACAGCCACTGCGGCCGGGTCGCGGGCTGGACGATGCTCGCCCTCGCGGGCGCGTACGACCTCAGCGGCGAGGATCGCTACCTCGCCGCCATGCGCACGATCGCTGAGGATGCCATGCGCGATCAGGACCCGAACTGCGGCGGCTGGCTCTACTACCCGATGGCGCATGGACACTGCAACTGCGTCACCGTCAAGCACACCGGCATGGCGGGCTTCATCACCTCGGTCCTCATCAACGGCCTCTCGCGCTACTACCAGCTCTCCGGCGACGAGCGCCTGCCCGAGTGCATAGACCGTGGAGTCACCTTCCTTGACCTCGATACCTGGCACGAGCAGTGGCGCGGCTGGCGCTACACTTCCTGCCCGGCCACTGCCCTGCACGGCGTCAGCCAGCCGGGGGTGACGATGATGGCGCATGTGAACGGCGCGCGCTTCGGCTCGAACCCCGAGCACCTGCGAGTCCTTGGCGTGGCGTGGGAGGAGAAGTTTGGCAAGCTCCTGCGCGTGAATATGAGCCAGGGCTTCGGCAAGGCCTGGACGAGCACGATGTATGGCTGCGCGGAGACCGCGGGCATTCTCGCGCGGCGCGGGGAGGAGTAAGAGAGGGGCTTCGATGGCCGGCGGCGTAGTACCTCCCGGGAGGTCATCGGCATGGGCGACGATCGCTTCGTCATCATCGGCGGCGGGCCCGCGGGCATCGCCGCCGCCATCAGCACCATCAACGCGGGCTTTCCGCCCGGGCGCATCACGCTGCTCGAGAAGGGCGACCGCAACGATCCCAGCCGCACCTCCGGCTTCGGCGGCGCAGGCGCGAACTCCGACGGCAAGCTTGTCCTCGAGAGCGCTATCGGCGGAGAGCTTAAGACGTGGGTGGGCGAGCGGATCGAGGGCCTGCTCGAGGATGTGCTCGACCTCTACCTCGACTTCCTCGCCCCCTCCGAGCGCCCCGCCTACGAGAAGATGCGCGGGCGGTTCAGCGACCCCGCGGCGGGCGCGCGCATCCAGCAGGCATGCATCCGTGCGGGCCTGGAGTACATTCCGGCCGACATCATCCCGCTCGGCACGACCGCCTGCCGCCGCGTCGTGGATGGCTGGTACGACTTCCTCATCGAGCGCGGGGCGCAGGTCCTGCTGAACACCCGCGTAACCGGCTTCGCCCAGGGCAACGGCGGCTGGAGCGTGACCTCCGAGAGCGGCGAGACGCTACGGGCGCGCTGGCTGCTCGCGGCTCCGGGGCGCAGCGGCCACGCGTTCCTCGTGCGGGCGCTCGCGGAGAACGGCATCCCCACCGTGAACGGGCCGATTGACGTCGGCGTTCGTGTCGAGACCGATGCGCAGCTCACACGCCCGCTCACCGATGCCACCTGGGAGTTCAAGCTGCGCGGGCTGATCGAGGGCTCCCACGTGCGCACCTTCTGCGTCTGCCCCGAGGGCTCGGTGCTCGTCGAGCGCTACGATGAGGACCTGCTGGCGGTGAACGGCCAGACCCTCCCCGAGCACCCCACCGGGCGCACGAACTTCGCGGTGCTGCACACCATCTACCTCGACGACCCCTGCGACAACCCGGCGCAGTTCGCGCAGGCCTACATCCGCACCGCCAACATCCTCGGCGCGCGCAACGCCATCGTGCAGACCTGGCCGAAGTTCGCCGAGCGCCGCCGCTCCCGCGCGAGCGACCTGCGCGACTCGTTCATCACCCCGACACTCGCCTCCGCGCTGCCGGGCGACATCCGCCTCGCGCTCAACGCGAAGTCCTGCAGCGTCATCGAGGCGTTCATGCGCGCGCTCGATGGCCCGGGGCTGCTCGAGGGCCTGTGCAGCAACCGCACGCTCCTCTACGCGCCCGAGGCGAAGTTCTACACCGTGCGGCCGGCGCAGCTCTCGGCGGAGCTCGAATCGGAGCGGCCCGAGCTCTTCTTCGCGGGCGATGGCTCGGGTATCACGCGCGGGCTGGTGCAGGCCTCCGCGAGCGGCATTGTTGTCGGGCGGGAGGTCGCGCGGCGAGCGCAGTGAAGAGGGCGAGCCCGCTCTGGGCCCGCCCTCGGAAGTGCTGATGAGACGCGCCGGCTGCTACGGCGCCGGCGCGACGGGAGCTGCCGGGGCCGGAGCTGCCGGGGCCGGCGGCGCGGTGACGGCCTGAGTGTTCGCCTCGGCCTGCTGATTCGCCTGGCTGTCACGGTAGCGCTTCAGCTCCAGCAGCAGCGTGTCGAGGCGGCTGATGAGCTGATCCAGCTCATCATCTCCGAGCACAGCCTCGTAGACCTCGAACTCACCGAAGCCCACGCAGAAGTCGGAGCCCCAGTTGCTGGTGATATCAAGCTTGATCCAACGTGCCTCACGCGGGGTGAAGTCGAAGGTCTGCTTGATCCCCTGGCGCATGACGAGGTAGCTCCCGACGTCCGTGTAGGGGCCATCGGCGCTCTGGGTGGAGACTGAGAGGCGGATGTTCTTGACCCACCGCCCAAGCCACTCCGGGTCATCGGTGGTCGGGTCGATGACGATGCGGCTGATCAGCCGCGCCTCAGGGAGCTGGAAGATGATCCACTCCGGCTCGGCCGGGCTCGGCACGTTCTGGCTGCACCACCCGTATGAGTTCTCCGGCGTGTGCGTGCCGACGACGTACATGCCATCTATGAGGTTCGTCGCGGCCCACTGCGCAATCGGCTGGCCGTTCTCGTCCACGAGCTGGCTGGAGAACTTCACGATCTGCCCGCCGTTGGCCTCAGAGATGAGGTTCCGCGTGCCCGCCATTGTCTGCTGAGCCCAGCCCGCTGCGGCGGCCAGAGCCAGCACAACTGTGATCAGCGTTAAGCGCGCCAACTTGCGCATCATCATCACTCCTGTATCGCGCCCGGCACCCGGCTCACTCATTCGAGCCCTGCGAGCCGGAGACGTGCTTAGTGTCGGTGAATACTACTCGGTCATTCTGCATAACCTCGATGGTGACGGTGCCCTGAGTGCGGATCTCAACCGTCTCTGTCTGCCCCGGCTGCATCGCACCGCCGCCGAGCTGCTGGGTGAGGGTAGTACCGCCCTCATCGCGCCAGCGCACCTCGATGTCCTGGTCGCTCTGTTCACCCTTCGCCACGACCGTCACGTTGAAGAGACGCAACGAGGGGTCCTCCGGGCGATAGCCCCGGTTCTCACGAACGTCCACGTAGGGATCGGCGGCAACCGCCTGTCCCCCGCCGCCATCTTGGACAGTCCCCTCCCGCGGCGGTTCCGCTCCGCCATCCGCAGGCTCCTCGGCATTCGCCGGCGCCTCTTCCGCCTCTGGGCCCTTGGAGACTGAGACGCTGATCGCCGTCCCCTCATCAACACGCGTACCGGGACGAGGCTCCTGGTCGTAGACGATCCCGGCAGGCTCGGTGGCGTGGAAGAACTCCTCGACCTTCCCGAGCGTGAGCCCCTGCGCCTCCAGCAACGACTGCGCGCGGTCAAGCCGCGTCCCCGTCACGTCAGGGACCGAGACATCCCGGCGCCCGATCGCGATCACCAGATCCACTTCAGAGCCCGCAGGCACCAGCTGCCCGGGCTCAGGCGCCTGCTCGATGACGCGGCCCGCGGGCTGGTTGTCGTCCGGCCTGCGCTCGATATCACCCACGATCAGGCCGCGCTGCTCGATCTGATCGCGCGCCTCCTGCTCAGTGAGACCGCGAACATTGGGCACGTCCAGCGTCGCAGCCTGCGTGTCATCATAGAACGCGGCACGCATCAGCCAGACTACGGCCACAATCACCAGAAGCGCCAGCAGACCCACTCCCACGCCGACCAGAGCAGCTCGCGCCGGACTATCCTCAGGCTCCTCGCGCCGCGGCATGGGGCGCGTCGGCGCCGCGACCGGTTCGGAGTAATCCCGCGGCGGGGGCGAGAGGTCCCTGCGAACCTGCGTGCTCCTCATCGCCGGCTGGGCGGCACGCGGAAGCTGCATCGTCGCGTCCGGCGTCGGCTGCATCACGCCGGTGTGATCGAGGTCCATCCCGCGCTGCAGCTTCAGCACATCGGCCTTCACCTCATCCGCCGAGCGATAGCGCCTCTGCGGGTCGCGCGACATCGCCTTCATGATGAGGAACTCGGCGGCGGGTGGGATGTCCGGGTTGAGTGAGCGCGGGGAGCGCGGCGTCTCGCGTAGATGCTGGGCGGCAATATCCGCGGCCGTCTCGCCGTCGAACGGGAGCCGCCCGGTCAGCGCCTCATAGAGCGTCACACCGAGCGAGTAGATATCTGAGAGCGGTCCCGCGGGCGCGCCCTGCGCCTGCTCGGGGGAGATGTAGTGCGCGGAGCCGAGGACCTTGCCATCATCGGTCAGCCCGGCCTCCCCCGCGGCGGCGGCGATGCCGAAGTCCGACAGCTTCGCGCGTCCGTCGTCGCTGAAGAGCACGTTGGCGGGCTTGACATCACGGTGCACCAGCCCCTGCCGGTGCGCATACGAGAGAGCATCACAGCACGCGATCCCGACCTCCACGACCTTGTCGAGCGGGAGCGGGGCGTATCGCTTGATGATCTCCTTGAGATTCAGTTCAGGCAGATACTCCATCACGATGTAGTAGCTGCCCTCGTCCACCCCGGTGTCGTAGATCTGGACGATGTTCGGGTGATTGAGCTTGGCGGCATCGTGGGCCTCACGCCGGAAGCGCGCCACGACGTCCTGGCGGTCGCTCAGCTCCGGGCGAAGGATCTTGACTGCCACCCGGCGGTCGAGGGTCTCGTCGGTGCCACGGTACACGCGCGCAACTCCGCCCTCGCCGATGAGGTGGTCCACGCGGTAGCGGCCGGCTATCAGACTACCCTCCACTGATCTCTCACCTCGAATCCTGTGATGGTGCTGCGATTGGGCGAGTCGCCTGGCATCTTAATCCAGCAGGTAGCTCATAAGCTCGCGCACGATCGGACCGGCCGCCTCGGAACCCGCGCCGGCGTTCTCGACCACGACCGTCACCACCACACGGGGAGCCTCCGCGGGAGCGAATGCGGTGAACCACGAGTGCGCCTGCCCGTGCGGGTTCTCCGCCGAGCCGGTCTTCCCCGCAACCTCCACTCCACGCACAGCCGCAACCCGACCCGTGCCCTTTTCGACGACGTTGACCATCATCCCTGCCACCGCTGCTGCGGTAGCGGGAGTGACAGCAGCCTCCATCTGCTGCGGCCGGGCCCGGTAGAGCGTGCGGCCGGAGGGTCCGGCGATCCGCTCCACAAGGTAGGGCTTCGGTGCGCTCCCACCGCCGGCGATCGCGAGCGTCATCCGCGCAATCCCGTAGGGCGTGACCTGCACCTCTCCCTGGCCGAAGAGACTCTGAGCCAGCAGAACCTTGCGGCTCTTCTCCGTGAACGCACCCAACCTACCGGCGTTTGACGACAGCGGAAGCCCGGAGTTCTCAAGCAGGCCAAATCGCTTCGCATACTCCACGAACTCGTCTGCCCCGATGTACTCCCCGAGCTTCGCAAAGGTCGTATTGCACGATACCTGCAGCGCCTGATCGAGCGTCACAGTTCCATGCGCGCGCGGGCAGGTGATGGCCGCACCGTCCACCCGGTATACCCGCTCGCAGGTGAACTCAGTCTCCCGATTCACCCTGTCCAGATCAAGCGCGATCGCCGCGGACATGATCTTCAGCACCGAGCCGGGCGGGTAGAGGCCCTGCAGCGCCCGGTTGATCTCAGGCTTGCGCGGGTCGTTCTGGAACATCTGGTAGTCCCACTGGCTCTCCACAAGCCCCTCCGGCTCATAGCCCGGAGCACTCACCAGCGCCAGCACCGCACCGGTCCGCGCGTCCAGCGCCACCGCCGCCCCGCGCTCGCCGCGCAGAAGCCGCGTCGCGAGCTTCTGCGCCCCGAGGTCCGCGGTCAGCGTCACGTCATTGCCGCGCAGAGGCCCCTCCGTGAACTCTGCCCACGGGCTCTCGTACGGCCCTATCCCCAGCAGCGCATCGCGCATCCCCCATTGCAGCCCGCTGCGGTCGTTGTAGCCGGTGAGGTGGGCCACTGCATCGCCCTCAGGATACGTTCGCTTCCACGTCGCCCCGTCCCGGGTGGCTCCCATCAGCTTCTCGCCCTCGCGGTCGAACAGGTCGCCCGGCTCGATCTTCGCCAGGCGATCGCGGCCACGGGTGTTGTACTGACTGGCGCGCAGCTCAGGCGCCCTGACGATCTGCCAGTAGCCGAGGAAGAGGCACAGCAGCACGAATCCCGCCGCCGGGATCATCGCCACGCGCTGGATGTTCCGGTTCATCTGCCGCGGGTTCATCGCTCACCCCTGTGCGGCATGCAATCGCGCGAGACCGCCATCAGCAGCGCGAGAGCGATGAAGTTGACAACCACGGACGTGCCGCCGTAGCTGACGAACGGAAGGGTGATCCCCGTCAGTGGGATGAGCTTGGTCACGCCGCCGATGATGACGAGCGTCTGCAGGGAGAACACGACAGCCAGCCCCGCTGCGAGCAGTGCGCCGAAGCTGTCGTTGGACTGCCAGGCGATGGAGAACGAGCGATGCGCCATCAGCGCGAAGAGCAGGACCATACAGATGGCGCCGGCGAGGCCGAGCTGCTGAGCCCAGACCGCGAAGATCAGGTCGGTGGTGGCCGCCGGTATCGTCGTTCCGCCTCCGGTCGCGAAGCCGGTGCCGAGGATCCCGCCCTCGGCCAGCGCGAAGACCCCCTGGAGGATCTGATAGCCTCGCTCGGTCGGCTCGGTCCACGGGTTGAGCCACATGTCCACGCGCGTCGCCACGTGCGGGAAGCTCATGTAGGCCGCCACCCCGCCGCCCACGAACAGCACGAGCGCGATGACGGCGTAGGCCTTCCGCCCGGTTGCCATGTACGTCATCGCGACGAAGAGCCCAAAGAAGAGGACCGCCGCGCCGAGGTCGCGCTGGCCGACGAAGATCGCGAGCGAGAAAATGACCATCAGCAGTAGCGGCGCAGTATGCCGCAGCTTCGGCATCCGGAAGCCCGCCACCGAGTGCGTGTCCTCGCGCAGAAGCTCCTGGCGCTCGGCAATGTAGCCGGCGAGGAAGATGACGATCAGCACCTTCACAAGCTCCGTGGGCTGGAAGGAGATGATGCCGCCAACATCCAGCCACAGGCGCGCCCCGCCCTTCTCCACGCCGAAGAGCAGCGTCGCGGCGACCAGCAGGAGTGCGAGCACGCCGCTCGTGTACTTCAGCCTGGCGAGATCACGCACGTCATCGATGAGGTAGTACACCGAGACCATGATGCCCGAGCCGGTGAGCATCCAGACAAGCTGCCGGGAGGACTGCTGCGCGTCGAGCTGCCAGAGCATCAGGAAGCCCATCCCCGCGAGGATCGCCACGATCGGGAGCAGCCAGCGGTCGCGCCGCGGGTCCGCGAGGTCGAGCATCATCGCCGCCGCGAGGATGGCTCCGACCACCGTCACACCGCGTGCGGCCTGCGTGAACGGCAGGTTCATGCCCACGCACACGAGCACGCTGCCGATGCCCACGATGAGGGCAGCGAAAAGCAGCAGCAGAAGTTCGGTGCGGCGGGCGTTTCGGATGGCTTCCACCTCAGAGGCACGCGTCAGGACTGCGTCTAACCGGCATCATACTCAAGCACTGTGTTGCCGATGGCGATGCGATCGCCATCGGTGAGTTCGATCTCTTCCTCGATGCGGCTCCCGTTGACGAACGTTCCATTCGTGGAGCCGCGGTCCACCAGGATCCTCCGGCCGTCGCGCAGGCAGATGAGGAGATGGCGGCTGGAGATGAAGCGGTCGGCGATCTGCAGGGAGTTCTCATCCGACCGCCCGATCGTCACCGCGGCGCTGAGCGCAACGGCATCCCCCGCCCGGTGCGCCTCGTCACCGCTCTCGATGATAACCAACCGCGCGGCGCCGGGCATGGCTACGGACTCCGGCTCGTAGGTCAGTTCTCGCTCAGGTTCCTCAACAGGCTGTTCGTAGACCGCTTCCAGCTCCGCGACAGGCCCAGGCTCCGCGACCGGCTCAGGCTCCGCGACCGGCTCAGGCTCAGGCGCGGATAACTCTGCGGCCTCATCCTCGGCCTGGAGTTCAGCGAGCAGGTTGATCCTGGCCGCCGAGAGCGGCGCCGGGATCTCGGCGGGAGGCGCGGGCAGCACCACCGGCGCGGCCGGGATCTCCGGTGCCGGTGCAGCCTTCTCCTCCGCAGGCTTCACAGCGGCCGGGCGGGCGGGCGGCCGCGGGCGGGATACGCGCACCGGCCGCCGGACAGCGCTTGCCGCCGCCTCCTGCTGCTGGCTGCGCCGCGACTCGACCGCCAGTTGCGCCATGATTCCGCGGAAGACCACCAGCACAAATGCGTAGAGTGCGACAAGTATCAAGTACTTGCCGATGGTCAGCACAATGCTCAGGTCCAACGAAGCACCTCCAGCGTCTTCTCCGTGGCACGGGCGTCATCCGTGGCACGGACGTCCCGCCCGCCCGCCGTTGCTGCTGTTCGCGATGTCGTTCAGGAGGGGCGGGCTTCCT
>DHPY01000044.1 GCA_002411015.1 Armatimonadetes bacterium UBA5352
GAAGCGCCAAACGGCGGGCTGGCAGGGAAGCTGTCGCCCTCGAAAGCGACGCTCGGGCGCCCCTGCGCAAGCGCTGTCCCTCCGCCGCAGGCGGCGTCGGCAAAAGCAGCCCCTTCCTGGATGGTCGCGGAGGCGCCATTTGTTGAGCACCGGCCGATTTCTGGAATGTGAGTGGAAGCCCGTCGCTACAAACGGATACTGCAACGGCCTTACTGCTGTTGCCGCGCGATCGCCCACATCTCCCCCGACGCCATCGGCACCGTCACCCGCGCCATCGGTCCGAGCACCCGCGTCATGCCCCCCAGCACCGGCGTGAGCAGCGGCCGCGGATACGCGTCGAAGTGACTCGACACGAAGCCGAGGCTCAGGGTCTTGCGCACGGTGCCGCTCGCCTCGATCTCCATCCCGGCCCGCTGGAGCGCCTCGCGCAGCGCCCTCGGCGTGAACAGCCGCGTGTGCTCGTCCTTGATCTGGAACCAGCCGCCCCGCATGAGCCGCTGCGACAGGCAGCCCACCGCGGGCGTGGTGATGAGCAGCCTCCCCTCCGGCGCGAGCAACTGCCGGCAGCGCCGCAGGCTCGCCACCGGGTCCGGCAGGTGCTCCAGCACGTCCGTCATCGTGATCGCGTCGAAGCTCCCATCCGCCAGCGGCGCATCCTCCAGCCGCCCGACGTGCAGCGGCACCTCCTCCCCCAGGCGCTCCCGCGCGAGCCGCACTGCATGCCGCGAGACCTCCACCCCGACCGGCTCCCAGCCACGCTCGCGCGCCACCTCCAGCAGCAGCCCGACCGCGCTCCCGATGTCCAGCAGCCGCCCCGGCGACATGTGGCGCTCCAGCAGCCCGAGTAGTCGCGCGAAGGTCGCCCGCTTCGCCTCCACGGCCTCCGGGAGGTCCAGCCACCACTCGTAGTAGCCCTCCTCGTACGTCCCCTCGGCCACCGGCGCGTCCGTCACACCCGGCAGCCAGAGCAGCCCGCATGCCGGGCAGCGCAGCATCCGCGGCCTCATGCCCGGGCAGTACTCGCAGGCGCCCTCCGCGCCGCAGACCGGGCAGGCCTCCAGGCGCTCGCTCATCTCCCCCGCTCCCCCTTCGCCGACACGCGCACCAGGTAGCCCTCCGTGGCTGCGTAGGCGGGCGCCTGCGGCTCTTCCTCCTCGGGCGCCGCGACCTCGACCTCCAGCAGATCCGCGACGGCCGCCACCACCTCCGCCACCCGGATGCGCTGCATGCAGACGTTCGCTCCCGCGCAGGGAAGCTCATCCACGAAGTAGATGCAGGGCGAGCAGTAGGTCTCCGCCACCAGCACGTGATGGCGCCCCGTCAGCGGCCGGTAGCTCACCGGCAGCCCCGGCCCCCAGAGCGTGACCGTCGCCGCGCCCATCGCCCAGCCGAGGTTCATCGGACCGCTGTCGTTCGTCAGCACGACATCCGCACGCGAAAGCAGCGCAAGGAAGCCACCGTAGGAGGTGCGCCCGGCGGAGTTGACCACGCGCTCGCGCAGGTCCTCCGGCAGCAGCGCCCGCACCGACTCGGTGTAGTCGCGCTCGCCCGGCGACCCGGTCATCACCACCAGCACGTCCTCGCGCCGCGCGAAGGCCTCGATCACCCGCGCGAACGACTCCGCCGGCCATCGGCGCTCCAGCATCAACTCGCCCGCGTTCACGTTCACCAGCAGCAGCTTCCGCCCACCGAGCGCGGCCTCCTCAAGCAGCCGCGCGGCCTCGGCGTGCTCCTCCCGGCTGACGCGCGGCATGACCGGCTGCCCGACCTCCGGCTCGACGCCCAGCGCGCGCCCAAGCTGCCGGTAAGCCTCCTGCACATGGCGCATCCGGTTGTAGTAGACGAGGTGCGTGCAGAGCCCGCGGCGGAAGCGCGTGGTGCTGAGGTAGTAGCCGGCGCGGTCGCGCGCGAGGGTCAGCGTCGCGAGGATCGTGCTGAACTTGGAGAAGACCTCAAGGTCCACCACGAGATCCGGCCGCAGGCTCCACGAACGCCCCACGAAGCGCAGCACCGTCCACGCGAGGCGCAGGTAGCTGCTCTCATCGAGGACGATCACCTCATCCACGTCCTCCAGCCTCGTCGCCAGCGGCTTCACCTCAGGAAAGCAGAGGAAGCAGATCGTGGCCTCCGGGTGCTCGCGGCGCAGCGCGCGGATCAGGTTCGTCTCCTGCACCACGCTCCCCTGGCCGATGAGCTTGATGAGCAGGATGCGGCGCGGGGGCGTCCGGAGGGAGTGGTCGCGGCTGAGGGTAGCGCCGAGCAGCCGCGCGAGCAGGTTCAGCACGGCGGTGATCGGCCCGCCGATCAGCGTGTCGAGGCGGCGCTTCTGAGCGAGGCTGCTCACCTGTCACCCTCGCCTGGAGGGCACTCGGCGATGCGCGTGAGCGTCCCGGTCGTGGAGTACTCCGCCTGGATCGGCAGCAGCACCACCTGCCCGCCAAGCTCCTCAACCACCGGCGCCTCGGGCAAGTCGGCGATCGTGTAGTCGCCGCCCTTCACGTGATGCGACGGGCGCACCGCACGGATCGTCTCGGTCGGCAGGTCCTCCGCGAAGATGATCACGAAGTCCACCACGAGCAGCGAGGCCAGCGCCCGCGCCCGGTCCATCTCCCCCGTCACCGGCCGCGACGGGCCCTTCAGCCGCCGCACCGAGTCGTCTGAGTTCAGCCCGACTACGAGCGTATCGCCAAGCGCCCGGGCCTGGTGCAGCAGCCGCAGATGCCCCGGGTGCAGCAGATCGAAGCAGCCGTTCGTGAACACGATCTGCGGCGTGCCGATCAGCTCATCCCTCATCCTCCGGAACGCGTCGCGCGGAATAATCAGCCCCACTGCACTCTCTCCTCTCAGCCCTGCGCGCCCATCTCACCGCCGAACAGCGCCCACTCCACCAGCGCGCAGAGGCGGTGACCCAGCGCCTCATGCGTCTCCTGCACCGCCGGCGTCTCCGCCCCCGGCGTGTCACACGCGAGCACCACGTCGGCCTCGCGCAGCACCGCATCGGCATCGGCGACTCGTCCGATGAACGCCACGGTCGCGACGCCGATCTCGCGTGCGACCTCGAACGCCCGGATGACGTTGCGGCTGCGCCCACTCGTGGTGATGCCGATCAGCACATCGCCCGCGTCGAGGTAGCCGCGCACCTGGCGCGCGAAAACCTCATCGTAGCCGTAGTCGTTCGCGATCGAGGTCATGATCGCCGAGTTGCAGGTGAGCGCGATCGCCGGCAGGGGCGGCCGCTCGAGCATGAACCGCCCGACCATCTCCGCCGCGAAGTGCTCAGCCTGGCTACAGCTTCCCCCGTTGCCGCACAGAGCCACGATCCCGCCGCGGTTCAGCGACGAGGCCACCAGCGCGACCGCGCGCAGAAGCTCGTCATTCCGCTCGCGCTCACCAAGCACGCGCGCAAGCTCCTCCACCGTCGGCCCCGCGAGATTGGCATTGTACGGCGCTCTCCTCCGCATCCAGCCACCCCGTCGTATGACAGGCGTCCTCGCCTGTTGAGTCGTAGGATAGGCGTCCTCGCCTGTCAGGCGTCCTCGCCTGTCGAGTCCTACGCTTCTTCCGCGCCCGCGCGACCGGGACCTGCCTCTTTCCGCCCGCCCGGCAGGTCGCGTCGCCTGCTCCGGAGAAGGCACGCCCCGAACTGAAGATGCCCCACCGAGGCGGCCTGAATGCATCTGAATGGCGTGCTCATTGACCCTGCGCTCTACCCCGTGGATGATGCCTACCCTTTCAACCTGCCGATCCTGCGCGAGCAGATGGAACTGCGCTTCGACCGGCCGGTCACGCTCTTCGTGGGCGAGAACGGCTCGGGGAAGTCCACGCTGCTGAAGGCCATCGCGCAGCGCTGCCGTGTCCACGAGTGGCGCCTTGAGCAGCGGGCGCGGGCGACGCGCAACCCATGGGAGACCCGCCTCGGCGAGCACATCCGCATCCAGTGGGCGGAGGGCCGTGTGCCGGGCTCATTCTTCGGCTCGGACACCTTCCACGACTTCGCGGTGCTGCTCGATGAGTGGGCGCATGATGATCCGGGGCAGCTCAAGTACTTCGGCGGGCAGTCGCTGCTCACGCAGTCGCACGGGCAGTCGCTGCTGGCCTACTTCCACGCGCGCTACCCGCTGAAGGGCCTCTACCTGCTTGACGAGCCGGAGACTGCGCTCTCCCCGCGCTCGCAGCTTGAGCTGCTGAAGCTGGTGGTGGAGCTTGGGCGCCGGGGCGTCTCGCAGTTCATCATCGCGACGCACTCGCCGATCCTGCTGGCCTGCCCGGAGGCGACGATCCTGAGCTTCGACGGCCCGCGCATCGCCCCGATCGCCTACGAGCAGACGGAGCACTACCGCCTCTACCGCGACTTCATGGCCGACCCGGCTGCGTACATCGAGGGGCTGTAGCGGCTCCCACGTCTCTCAGGCATCGGAGGGACTCTTCAGCCGCTCCCACGTGTGTGGTAGCTCGTGGGAGCCGCTAAAGCGCCTCCCCTCCAGAACGGCAACGAAACCTACGGCCCCACCACCTGCCCCGCGCTCAGCGACCAGTACGCCGGCAGATCCGGGTCCATCTTCACCACGTAGTCCTCCCACACTCCACCCTCGCCCTCCTCGAAGGCCACAGACCATGCTTTCCCATCCTGCCCTGCGCCGACGGTGATGGGCAACTCCATCTCCCCCGATCGCTCTGTGTGTGCCGTGGCGACCTCGTTCCCATCAGGGCCGAAGACCCTCACGCGGATCTGTTCGGCCGGGTACATCGCGTAGAAGCTCAGCGTGAACTCCTGCGTCCCCTCGGGCACGTCGAAGTAGACCGGCGAGGTCGCGTAGATCAGGCCAAGCTTCGGCGCAGCGACCGCCGAATGCTCATTCAGCGGCGTGACCCGCGCGTTGTTCCCCGAGGTCTGCACCACCAGCGCCCAGGTCCCCGCGGATGGCACCGGAAGGTCTATCTCCGCCGACTCGCCCACCGGGATGCTCCCGCGCTCCAGAACCTCGTCCGCCGGGCTCACCAGCACCCACGTGATCGGCTCGGCATTTCCGCCGACCATCTTCGTCTCAATGTGCGCCCGGAAGCTGTCCCCCGCCTCCAGCACCGCGACGACCGGGTGGACGCCGCGCAGGGAGAAGTACGCTCCCTCGGCCGGCGTCCCGCCCTCACCAACCGCGCGCACCTGCTCGCCGCTGTAGCCGCGGCTGATCTCCCAGCTTCGCTCCTCAATGAAGGCCGCGAAGTCAAGGTAGCTGAAGCCGAGCGCCTCGTGCTCGCGCCGGAAGGCCGCGAGTTCCTCAAGCCTGCGGTTCACCCCGAAGGGCGATACCTCCGCGTCCTCACCGGCGAGCAGCCGGGCTACCTCCGCGCACAGCCTCGCGTGCTCGAGACCCACCTGCAGGAAGCGCACGCGCTCCGCGTAGGGCTGCTGGGCCTCGGTCGCGTCCATCGCGCGCTGGAGGATCGCGGCGCCCTCGGCCAGCACCTCCTCCGGGAAGATCCGATGCGCGGAGCCTGCGTAGCGCGTCCAGTTCACCAGCGAGTTCGTCTCCAGGTACTCCGGCTGTGAGCGCAGAGCTGTCACGTGCTCCTCAAAGAAGTCGAAGTAGCGCTTGACCTCCGCGGCCGCCATCCCGAAGCCGGAGTAGTACTCCGCGAGCATCTCATCGATGTCCATGCCAGGCCGCGTGTGCAGGCGCATGAGCGCGTAGAGGTTCGTGCCCTGAGTGGACCACTGCCCGTTGAGCGAGTCGAAGTCCGTCGCGCGCATCCCGTTCTCGGCCTCGTGCTGGAACTCCTCGGCGAACTGGTGGACCTGGATGTGTGGCATGACGTAGCCGTGGAGGGTGTAGTTCGGGCGCAGGAAGAGCGTCGCGCCGGTCTTCGCCCAGCCATCCCACTGCTCCAGCGTCCACTGCTGCTCGGCCTCGGTGCGCGGGAAGAAGATGTCCGGGACCGAGCCGATCAGCATGTTCGGCGGCAGTTCGATGCCCTCGCTCGGCGCGGGCGCGTAGTTCACGTAGGCGTAGGCCATGACGATCGCGTTCGGATCAACCGCCATCGCTTTGTCGCAGATGATCCCCCAGAACTTCGCGTAGCGGTCGGAGACCACGCGCGGGCCGAAGCGCGGGTTGATCGATTCGGGCTGCGGGCCGTCCCAGGAGGTGCAGACGTCGCACTCGCAGAGCCCCTGTATATCGTTCTCGCAGACGTTGATGTTGAAGACGCTGCCGGGATTGGCCTCGCGCGCCTCCAGCCAGTTGGCGATGACCCGCTCATGGAAGCCCGGGTCGCTGACGCACATCGAGAAGCGGGAGCCCTGAGTGCGCGGGCCACGCCGGTCGTTCACGAGCTGGAACCACTCCGGGTGCTCGGCGCCGTAGCTGTCCCACCACGAGTTGAAGGCATGGCCGTAGCTCAGCGGGTGGTTGCGGCCCATCCGGTGGCGGCGCACGAAGACCGACTGGTCGTGAAGGTAGGCCGCGCGCGCTTCGGGCGTGAATCGCTGCGTGGGCGGCTCGCCGCGCATCATGTTGCCCGCGCGAATGCCCCGCTGCAGCAGCCACGGCTCGAAGCGCTCGTCGGTGACCCGCACGCCATCCGCGGTGAACGATACTGTCATTCCTGCAGCGAGCTCAGGCCGGAAGACGACGCTGTCAGTCTGTGGCACGTGCGTGCCAAGCTCGCCCGGCCACATCCAGACGACGCCCAGGTCGCGCTCAAGCAGCTCGTAGACGCCCCAGAGCGTGCCCGCGCTGGTCTCCGTCGAGAGCGGGTCACCATCCTCATCCTGCCCGGCGATGATGACGCGATTGCCCTCGGTGCGCAGGACGGTCTCCTCCCACGCGAGGGCCGCAGTGTCTATCCCGGCCTCCGCCGCGGCCTTCGTGGCGCCGATGAAGACGTACGCCTCCGCCTCCGGCAGGTCGGCCTCCGTGGCGATGGGCAGCAGGACACCCGTGGCGCGCTCTACGTGGTAGGCGAGTTCATCGGCAGCGTACTGCTCGACAGGCAGCGGCTCGGCCGGTATGACGATCGCGGCCCGCGCCTGCCCGTCCTCAACCAGCGTGACGTCGGCGAAGGCAAGCAGACTGCATGAGACGAGTGTAGCGGCGATGACTGCTGGCGTACGCATCTCTCGTGTCCTCCTGTGTCTGGCCCACTGGCAGAGCTCGTGTTTCACACTGCTGGCTCCTGGTCAACAAGAGACGCTCGCCGCCACATCTCAGGAGGGGCTGCTTTCGCCGACGCCGCTTGCGGCGGAGGCGGAAGTGGCGCCCGAGCGTCGTTTGCGAGGGCGACAGCTTCCTTGCCAGCCCGTCGTGTCTCGCTACTGGCTTCAGGAACCGGGCAGGGCAAGGCCAGCTCTTCGAGCTGCGCCCGCCCCTCCTGAGAGAGTGCTCTTCAGCGCCTACATCCTCAGCCCGCCGTCCACGCTGATTGTCTGCCCGGTCACGTACCCGGCCGCGTCGGAGCACAGCCACGCCACCAGCGGCGCGACGTCCTCCGGCTGACCGAAGCACTTCATCGGGATCATCGCCAGCATCGCCTGCTGGCGCTTCTCGTCCATCCCCGCGATCAGGTCGGTCGTGATGATCCCCGGCGCGACCGCGTTGCAGGTGATCGCCTGCAACGCAAGCTCCCTCGCGGTGGTCTTCGTGAGGCCCAGCAGCCCCGCCTTGGCCGCCGCGTAGTGGGCGCGCATCAGGTCGCCCATCAGCCCGGCGTCGGAGGAGATGTTGACGATCCGTCCCCAGCGCCCGCGCATCATCGGCCGGATCGCGGCCTTCGTGCAGTGGAAAGCTCCATCGAGCGAGACCGCGATTACCTCACGCCACGCCTCCGGCTTCATCATCATCAGGTAGGCGTCACCGATGACGCCCGCGTTGTTCACCAGGATCTCCAGGCCGCCGAGTTGCTCTGTGACCTGCTTGACCATCTCCTGCACCGCGTCGAGGTCGGTCACGTCCCCCCGGACGGCCGTGGCCCGGCCGCCGGCGTCGTGAATCTCCGCCACGACCGCCTCGGCGGCGTCCGCGCGCGTGCGGTAGTTGACCGCCACGGCCGCTCCGCAGCGCGCCAGTTCGATCGCGATCGCGCGGCCGATGCCCCGCGAGGCGCCGGTCACGAGCGCCCTCCGCCCGCTCAGATCAACCACGCCGCTCACTTCCTCCCCATGAACGCGCGCACGTCGTCCTCGCTGACCACGCCGTCAACATCCAGCGCCTCCGCGACCTCCTCGAGCGACACCTCGAACTCCGCGGCGAGGCGCTTCGCCGCGGGCGTTCCGCGCACCCGGCGCTCGCCATCGCTGCTGCGCCTGCGCTCGCGCCGCCCGCCGCGCGGGATGCTGATCTCGAGGTCGAGGTCAAGCTCCTCCTCAGCGGCCTGCAGATGCTCCTCCAGCACGCGCGCGTTGCGCTCCTCGATGTCATCGGGCGGCTCCTCATCCGCGCTGCCGATGAAGCAGATCACGTAGCCGACCGGCACGGTGCTGCGTGGCGGCGCGTAGATGCGCTTCACAACGCCGCTCGTCTCCGCCTCGTACTCGAAGGCTGCCTTGTCGGTGATGATTTCCGCGAGGCCGTCGCCTGCGAGCACTTCGTCGCCCTCGGAGATCAGCCAGCGGCTGACGGTGGCCTCGTCGAGGTTCTCGGCCCACTTCTCGATGATGCACAACTCGGACATTCTGGCGCGCTCCCTGCAGTGGCGATCTCTGCTCTCGTGGGTTTCGACGCGTGTGGTGGGAGACCTTCGCGGGACGGTGTAGGACAGGCTTTCCGGTTATGT
>DHPY01000117.1:0-5993 GCA_002411015.1 Armatimonadetes bacterium UBA5352
TATTTTATGGACGCTGCACTAGGTTGTGTGCGAGCGGCTGCTCGGGGGCTGCGCGGCGAGTGACGAGCCGGCGGAGCGCGTGACGCGGCTCTTCGACCTCCACGCCGACCCGGCGGAGACAGCGAATCTGGCCTCGGCGCCGGGTGGAGGAAGAGGCAGGGCGACTGCGCGGGCTGCCGGCGGAGTGGCGGCACCAGATTGGTGATGATCTGCTTCTACAGTGATAGGTAGGTTATAGTCCGACAACTGATACGGAAATGGGGGGTTGTCCGGATTCCCCTTGCACACGCCACGGGTATACTCTGCATGGTCGCGCCATATTGGTCCAGAGTTCTACGGGCGCTACGGGGCCCGAGGAGCAACGGCACAGGGAGGCAGGATCGCGTGGGACGGATGGGCCGGTCTTCGTCAGCGGTGGAGTGGGGATGACGACGACAGTGCTCGAAACCATCGCGGAAGCGACTGTTCCCGCCGCGGAGTTGATCCGATTGGCTGAGACGCGAGACGTCATCACTGACGACGGTGCCCGTCCATCAGAGTCACTCCATCGGGACGCTCACGGCGATGAAGTGACCGCATGGTCCGCTGCTGCGGGGACCCATAGGTCAGTTAATCATTGTCCGTACCACTACCTGCTGGATAACCTGGACGCCGCCGTTGTCTTCGTGTCAGATGATGGTGTCATCCGCCATGCCAATCGGTTCGCGGCGCAGCTTGTTGGCCGAGAGGTCGCTGAGGTCGAGGGCCGGCGGATGCGGGGACTGCTCAAGGAGATCATTCCTGAGAGCCCGAAGCGCGACGCTACGATCAGCCGGCTGATGGCCATTCCCAGGAGCTCCGAGACTGACGAGGTTGATCTGCTGCTGCCTGACGGCCGGGAGGTCTGCTTCTCCATCACCAGGCGGCTCGTCCGTGACCAGAACGGGAAGCTTCTCGGTGTAGTCGTGGTCGGCACGGACATATCCGAACAGCACGAGTCGGAGATGCGCCTCTCGCGCTCGCAGCAGGCCCTGCGCACGCTGGGCGCTGAGCAGGCCATGTCCGAGGAGCGCAAGAGGCGCCAGATAGCGGCGCGTATCCATGACGAGATCAGCCAGAACCTGGCGTACGCGAAGCTGCGCGTCGGCGCGCTGAGCAAGTGCGAGGGGGAGAAGCACAGGAATGGCATAGTGGAGCTGAACAAGCTGCTCGACCGTGCGATTGAGGGTTCACGGGCGCTGGCGTTCGAGCTGAGCCCGCCGCTTCTGCATGAGCTGGGTTTCATCGCGGCGCTGGAGTGGCTCGTGGAGCAGTTCAGCCGGCGTCACGGCATCAGCGTCGAACTGGCGGATGATGGCGCGGAGAAGCCGCTTGCCCGCGACGTGAGCGTCACGCTTTTCCGCGCGATCAATGAGCTTCTGACGAATGTCGTGCAGCACGCGGCGGCGCGGAACGTGCGGATCACGACCTTGCGCTCATGCGGGAAGATTCGGGTCACCGTCGCGGATGACGGGCATGGCTTCAATCCCGTGGAGGTGCTCGAAGAGGACGGCTTCGGGGATGGCTACGGGCTCTTCAACATCAGCGAACGCCTGGGCTACCTCGGCGGCACGATGCAGATCGAGTCGAACTCGGACACCGGGACGCGCGTGACGCTGACGGCGCCACTCGATGGTCAGGCTTGAACCTCAGCGGGTGCCGTGTGCGGCAATCTCCGCGTCAATGAAGAGCAGCGCGTCCTGCGGGACCTGCCGCGCGGGCAGCGGGATGAAGCGCTGCTCGGTCGCCATTGAGAGCAGCCACACCTCGTCGGTCTTGATCACCTCGGCGAACCTGCTCCAGCGCAACTCGCCGGCGCCGTTGGCGCATCGGCTCTGCAGCCACTGGTCATCCACCGTGTACGCGACCGGCTCGCCGCCGGTGATCGCCGCGTAGCCCTTGAGCGTCTGCTTGATCGCGCTCCAGATGGCAAGCGGCAGTAGTACCAGCAAGAGCAGTAACGCGAGGCTGAGAACGCCGACCGCGGTGGTCAGCAAACCGAGATCGAAGGACCTGTAGACCGCGAAACCCAGCCCTGTGGCCACCCAGCCGAGGATGTATGGGACCTTCAGCCGCCGCCACATGAAGTATGTGGAGGCGCGGCGCAGCATCTCGGGCGGTACGCGCACGCTGAACTCGAAGCGGCGTGAGGCCGGCTCAAGCTGCGGCGCGGGTTGGACGGGCTGATCGTCGACCATCGTCGGACGACCTCGCTCTCACGGGACGGCGGGCGATATGCGACGGGAGCTATTCGCCGGGCGGGGGCGCGTTCCTTCGATCCGCACGTCAGGTTGCGGACTGCCCGGCATCGTGCTACCATGGAACACCGCAGCATCGCACAGCACGTTTCTCCTCAGAGGTAGCTCCATGAAGGTCGAAGCGGCGTTCCTGCCCGGCTGGCTGCTTATGTTGGGTATCACAGTAGTTTCGCTCCTCATC
This sequence comes from Armatimonadetes bacterium UBA5352, assembly GCA_002411015.1. Taxonomy (GTDB): domain Bacteria; phylum Armatimonadota; class Zipacnadia; order Zipacnadales; family UBA5352; genus UBA5352. The sequence goes on from DHPY01000117.1 coordinate 2,458, forward strand.
TCCCGGGTGATCGTCGTCGGCGGCAGCAATCCCGTCGAGCCTGCGGTACTCGCGATCATCCTCGGTATCCTGCTGGCGAACGTGCGCACCGTTCCGGAGACTCTTCGGCCGGGCATCAAGGCCTTCGAGACGCCGCTGATCCTCGGGATCGTCCTCATCGGCGCGGGCCTCGACGTTGCGGATGTGCTCAGCCAGGGCGCGGCAATGCTCACAGTGGTCCTCGGCACCATGGTGATCGGCTTCTTCTCGATCTTCCTACTCGCGAAAGCCTTCGGACTGACCGAGCGGCTGTCGCTACTGCTCTCCATCGGCACCACGATCTGCGGCGGGACGGCGATAGCGGTCTGTGCGCCGCTGATTGAGTCGAAGGAGGAGGAGACGTCCTACGCCATCGGCACGATCGCGCTGTGGGGCGTGATCGCGATGATCGCCTACCCGGCGATCTGGCGCGCGGTGGCGCCGGGCACGGACGCGACCTTCGGGCTCTTCGCGGGCGTGGCGGTGCAGTCCACGCCGCAGGCGGTGGGCGCGGGCTTCATCTTCTCGGAGCTTGCCGGCGACATCGCCACGGCGGTGAAGCTCGTCCGGAACACGTTCATCGCGCCGCTGGCGTTCTTGCTGGCGATCTGGTACGCATGGTGGGTTCGCTCCGGCCGCTGCCCCGACAAAGCCGCGCCGACCGCCGAGGAGAACGTGGAGAAGGTCAACTGGATACGCGGCTTCCCGTGGTTCCTTTTCGGCTACTTCCTGATGGTCGCCATGCGCAGCTACGGCTTCTTCACGGACGTGGCGATCGACTCGTTCACCTCATGGGGCAAGCTCCTGATCCTCCTCGGGATGGCCGGTATCGGCCTGAACACGCGCTTCAGCGCCTTCAAGGGCATCGGCGGCAAGCCGCTCGTGGTGGGCGTGATCGGCGCGCTGATCCTCGCGGCGGCGAGCCTCGTGCTGATCCGGGTGATGGGGCTGGCGTGAACGGCGGGGAAGGGTGACAGGTGAAGGGGGAAGGGGGAAGGGGGAACGGCGCAGTCGCGTCACTCGCCTACCGGGCGGGGTAGATCGGACGGGTCGATCACCTGAGCCGGGCCGTGTCGCCTCTGCAGTCGCCCGATGAGCCGGACGGCTCCGAATGCCACCAGCCCCGTCAGTGCACCGGTGAGTGCGGGCAGGCCGAAGTTGATGGCCGCAGCCACCCACGTATGCACCCAGCGCACCGGAGAGCCGATGCGGTTGATGGCTGTCTGGGCGATCTCCGTCGGTATTCGCCAGACCTCGTAGGCGGGCTCAAGCGTTGCGTCGATTTGATCGGCAGTCTGCTGAAGGCTCTCGTCGCCCCAGATGCTCAACGCGAACGATGGCATGCTCAGGAGGATCGGGAAGGCGATCCAGCTTATCAATCCGGCGTTGGCACCCACGACGAGGTATCGCCACACGGCGTGTCACCTCAACTCCCGCACTCTCCTCGCTGCTATCCCCCTGCCCTATCCTGTGCCGTTCGCTGGAAATCCTGTCGCGCGAAGCGCGAATCCTGTTGCAGTACCATTGCCGCGCCGCCGCTACTTGATCGCAGTGACCTTGATGTTGTCCCACCACAGGATCGTGCGGAAGGTGCGCAGGCCGATCAGGCCCTCGTCCCATGCCTCCGGGTCCCGCACGCCCAGCAGATATCGCCCATCCGCCCAGAACTGGATGAAGTCATCGCGCTTCACGATCTCCAGGTGGTAGGTCCTGCCCGCCTCGCAATGGTAGTTGAAGGTCTCGCCGAGCAGCTCAAAGCCCGGGCAGTGACGGATGCGGATGCGCGCGGGTGGAAGCTCCTCGTCAACATCGCCCGCGGCACTTGGCTCCTTGAGGAAGGTCATGATGTTCCCGTTCATCACATGATACTTCGCGTAGGCCGCGTCGGCGCGGTCCTCGCGCGTGTCGTACAGCGGCGCACCAGCCAGGTCGGCCATGTAGAAGAAGAAGTTGATGTTGTTCGCGTCCGTACTCGATGAGATCACGTGCGCGTCGAACTCGATCCGCGTGTTACCCCGGATCGGCGTCTTGCACCAGATCGTGGCCACGAACGGCTTCTCGGAGCCCCGAGGGGGATCGGCCCGAACCATGAGGCGACCGTCGTCGACGAAGACATCCTGGCTTCCCTCGACCCACCAGTTGTCCATCCCGGCATCGAAGGTCTCGTTGATGAGCACCTCATCGGGCATCGGCGCATCTCCTTCCTGTGCGTGGAGCATCGGAGCCGCGAGCAGCAGCCCGACGATCATCGCGAACGCGCGCGCCTGGCGCACCATGACCACCCCTGGAGCAAGCGAATCGGGTCTCTCTGAGGTCGTATTCCCGGCGGGAGCGCCAGGTTCCTGCAGCTTGCTGAGGCGCCGCGGCAGGCTTTCCGGGCGTTGCTTGACAGCCCATCCCTCTCCACGTATCCTCATCCTGTCCCATTCCCAGCGTAACAGGCTACCGCGATCAGAAGCGCGCTCAGCGGAGTGATGCCCCAGTGCGGGCCGCTACCCACCCTCTCAGCGAAGATCAGGACGTGCGCCGGAAGATGCTCGCGATCCTGCGCATCCTCTCGCACACCGTCGAGCCCCTCGGCGCGCGCGCGATCGGCCGCGAGCTGGGGAGGATCGGCATCGAGCTGAGCGAGCGGCAGGTGCGCTACCACCTGCAGTTCATGGATGAGCGCGGGCTCACGCTCGCGGTCGGGAACGCCGGGCGCGTGCTCACTGAGAAGGGCATCGCCGAGCTTGACAGCGCGCAGGTCACCGACAAGGTGGGCTTCGTGGCCGCGCGCATCGACCGCCTCGCCTACGCGACCACCTTCGACACGAAGACCGGCACCGGCTCCGTGATCCTGAACGTCTCGCTCCTCGCGGAGGAGGACCTCGACGCGGCGCTAGAGGCAGCGCAGGTGGCGATCAGCGCGGGCCTGTGCATGAGCGGGCTGGTGATCGTGGCGCATGAGGGCGAGACGCTCGGGGAGCCCGTCCCCGAGGGGATGGTGGGTGTCGGCACGGTCTGCTCGGTCACCCTCAACGGGGCGCTGCTGCACCACTACATCCCGGTGAACTCGGTGTTCGGCGGCCTGCTGCAGATGCGGGAGCACGGCCCGCTCCGTTTCGTGGAGCTGGTGAGCTACGCGGGATCATCGATCGATCCGCTGCACATCTTCATCGCCTCGGGGCTGACGTCCTCATGGGAGGCCGCGACGACCGGGACCGGGATGGTCGGGGCAGGCTTCCGGGAGATCCCTGCGGCGGCCATGAACGAGGCGCTGCAGGTGATCGAGGAGCTGAACGGCTGGGGGATGAACGGTGTGCTGGCGGTGGGCGCTCCGGGCCAGCCGCTGCTGGAGCTGCCGGTTGGGATGGACCGCGTGGGGCTGGTGGTGGTCGGTGGCCTCACGCCGATGGCGGCAGCGAGCGAGCGAGGCATCAGGATCTCCCAGCACGCGATGTGCACTACCTGCGAGTACTCGCGGCTGAAGCCGATCGATGAGTTGATGTAAGACGACAGGGGCCGGCACAGCGGCT
>DHPY01000117.1:6118-26612 GCA_002411015.1 Armatimonadetes bacterium UBA5352
GCGGCTGAGTTCCGCAAGCGGAACTCACCCTCGCTGCGCTCGGAGCGGCCCCTCCACGGCACGACGACCACGGCAGCGCCGCCGCACCGGCCCTGCAAAGGGCGAACGACGGTAGTGACGCCCCGCGCGTACAGGCGCCCCACGCCGTGGAGGGGCCGCTCCGAGCGAAGCGAGGAGTGAGGAGGCGGCCGCGTCGTTTGCGGTCGCCGACGAAGCCGCTGCGCCGGCCTCTGCCGTTGCACGGCCTGATCGCGCGCGAGGTCATTGTCACCCGCGCGGCGAACTCCGGCCCAGGTCCATTCCTGTAGCCGGAGGCGATTGACGTGACCCCAGAAGCCGCAGCCCGCGAGATGGCGGGCATGTCCACTGCCACGATCTCCGACGCACTCTTCCGCATGGGCCACAAGAACCGCACGATGAAGCCGCGCATCAAGCCCGTTGACCCCGGCATGCGCCTCTTCGGGCCCGCGCTGACCGTCCACGCCTACCCCGGAGCCACCCACGGGAGCAGTCTCGCGCTCAAGGCGGTCAAGCCCGGCGAGGTCATCGTGATGGACGTCGGCGGCTTCATAGACAACATCATCTGGGGCGAGATCTTCAGCCACATGGCGGCCGTCGCGGGATGCGCCGGCGCGGTCATCGACGGCTCAGTGCGGGACATCGAGGGCGTCATGGAGATCGGCTTCCCGCTCTTTGCGGCCGGGATCTCGCCCCAGGCGGGCACCGGCGACAAGCTCGGCGAGATCGGCATTCCGGTCGCCTGCGGAGGCGTGGTCGTCAACCCCGGCGACTTCGTCTACGGCGACCGCCTGGGAGTGGTCGTGGTGGCGCCGGAGATGACCGAGGAGACCCTCGACTGGTGCCGGCAGATCATCGAGAAGGAGACTGCCACGCTCAGGAAGCTCAAGGCGCAGCTTGCGGAGATGGGGCGATGAGCGCGCGGGAGATGCTGGTGATCGACACGACCGGTCGCGCAAGCTGTCCACCGGAGGCGCTGGCAGAGATCGAGGGGCTGCCGGTGCGGTTCGAGCCCGCGAGAGCGGTCGAGGAGGACGATGTGATCGAGGCGGCGCGCGGGGCGACGGCCATTCTCGTCACCGCCGCGTACGTCACGCGGCGGGTGATGAAGGCGCTGCAGCCCGATCTGCGCGCAGTGGTGCGCTACGGGGTCGGCCTCGATCGGATCGACCTCGAGGCGGCGCGCGAGCTTGGCGTGGACGTGCGCAACGTGCGCGAGTTCTGCACGAACGAGGTCGCAGACCAGACGCTCGCGCTTGTGATGGCGCTCTCGCGGCGGCTCGTGCAGCATGTGCTGGCGACGCGCGAGGGGCGCTGGGGAGGCGTGGGCGCAGGGCCGCTGGTGCGGCTGAGCGGCAAGCGCGCGGGCGTGATCGGCTTCGGCGCGATCGGGCAGGCGGTGGCGCGGCGGCTGCACGGCGTGGGGATGGCGGTGGTGGCGCATGATCCGTTCGTGAGCGACGGGGCAGCGCGCGAGTTCGGGGTGACGATGGTTGCGCTGGAGGAGCTGCTGCGGACATCCCACGTGGTGTGCGTGAACTGCCCGCTCACGGACGAGACGCGCGGGCTGATCGGGGAGGCGGAGTTTGCGCTGATGCAGCCGGGGGCGCTGATCGTGAACACCGCGCGGGGCGGGATCATCGACGAGGAGGCGCTGGCGGCGGCACTGCGCGAGCGGCGGATCGCCGGGGCGGGGCTCGACGTGCTGGAGCAGGAGCCACCGCCAGCGGACCATCCGCTGCTCGCGATGGACAACGTGCTGATCACGCCGCACATGGCAGCCTCCACGCAGGAGGCGATGGCGGAACTGGTGGTGGGGGTGTTCCGGCAGCTCGGGGATGCCCTGCGGCGGCTGTAGGATCGGCAACGGTTGGCGGGCTGGAAGCCCGCCGCTACGCGAGACGGATACGGCCGACGACGAACGGCTAACGTGGTGCGGGCGGGGCGCCCGCACCACGGGACGACAGAGGCAACATCATCCGAGGCGCGGGATTCCAGCCTGCGGTGGTTGTCCAGTCGTATGGAGGGGAGGGGCTTCAGCCGCTCCCACATCGCGTTGCCCAACAGCTCGGAGCCGCTGAAGCGCCTCCGCTCCACAACGACTCGCTCCTACTCGTACCGCAGGCACTCAATCGGGTCGAGCGCCGCGGCTTTCTGCGCCGGGTAGAAGCCGAAGAAGATGCCTACCGCGCCTGAGAAGAGCAGGCTGACAGCGATCGCCCAGCTTGGGACGATCGTCGCCCAGCCGAGCGTGTCGCCGAGCATCTCCGACCCGATCCATCCCAGGCTCAGGCCGATCACGCCGCCGATGAGGCTGAGCATGACCGACTCGATGAGGAACTGGGCCAGGATGTCGTTGCGACGTGCGCCAACGGCCTTTCGGATGCCGATCTCCCGGGTACGCTCGGTCACCGAGACGAGCATGATGTTCATGATCCCGACGCCGCCGACGATGAGTGACACAAGGGCGATGCCGCTGACGAACATCGTGATCTGACTGGTAGTCTCGGTCATAGTTGCCAGCATCTCGCTCTGATCACGGATGCGGAAGTCCTCGGTGAACTCGTTGACGCGGTGCGCTCGGCGCAGGACCTGCTTGATGCTCTCGATCGCTTCGGGGACCTCTTCCTCGGTCGCGGCGGAGACGTAGATGTTGCGAAGATCAGCGTCACCAACGAGCCGCTGCCGGGCCGTTGTGATCGGGATGACGATCTGGTCATCGGGGTCGCCGAAGCCGCCACCCTTCTCGGAGAGGATGCCGATGACCTCGAACGGGACGCCGTTGATGCGGATGAACTCGCCGATCAGCGGGCGGCCGTAGAAGAGCTCATTGACGACTTCCTGTCCGAGGACCGCGACACGCGATCGCGCGCGTTCCTCACTCGTGGTGAGGAAGCGGCCGTACGCCATCTCGAAGGCCATGACCTTCGGCCAGACCGTGGTGGCTCCGACTACGCCGGTGGTGTGTGAGAGGTTGCGGTACTTGGCGTTTCCGTTCGTCTGCACGACCGGGGCGACTGCACTGATATGCCTCGCCTGCTCCTGAAGTGCTTTCACGTCCTCCTCAGTCAGTCTCCCGGGTCTGCTTGCGCGCCAGCCCTCATCGCCACCACCGGGGCGGATGGTGAGAAGGTTCGCGCCCATGCCGCGAATACGGTTGATCGTATCGGTTTTGAGCCCTTCGCCGATGGCGACGACGATAAGCACCGATGCGACGCCGATGATGACGCCGAGCATGGTGAGGATCGAGCGCGACTTGTTCGCCATGAGGCTCGAGTAGGCTGATCGTATGGCTTCCATCAAGCTCATATCAGATCACCAACCGCGGCCTCCTGGTGGTTGAAGACATCGCTGACGACCTCTCCGTCCACGAGGCGCATAACGCGCTTGCATCGTTCAGCCACACGCGGGTCGTGGGTGACCATCACCAGCGTGATGCCCTCGTCGTTCAGCTCATCGAAGACCTGCAGGATCTCCAGCCCGGTCTTCGTATCGAGGTTGCCGGTCGGTTCATCGGCCATGACGATGCTCGGGCTGTTGACGAGCGCGCGGGCGATTGCGACCCTCTGCTGCTGCCCGCCGGAGAGTTCACGCGGACGGTGATGGGCGCGGTCCGCGAGGCCGACTCGCTCGAGGGCGGCCATCGCCCGCTCGCGCCGGTCCGGGACGCCCGCGTAGATCAGCGGCAGTTCAACGTTCTGCACCGCGCTCTCCTTGGAGAGGAGGTTGAACTGCTGGAAGACGAAGCCGATCTGACGATTGCGGACGGCGGCGAGGCGGTCGCCATCGAGGCGCGAGACGTCCTCGCCGTCGAGCAGGTATGCTCCGCTGGTGGGCGTATCGAGGCAGCCGAGCAGGTTCATGAGCGTGGACTTCCCCGATCCGGACGGGCCCATAATCGCCATGTGCTCGCCAGCCTCGATCGCGAAGGAGACGCCGCAGAGGGCGTTCACCTCGACGTCGCCCATGTGGTAGGTCTTATGCAGGTCGCTTATCTGAATCAGCGCCATAGGGTGTTCAGACTCCTGGATCAGCGTCCGCCGGCTCTGCCGATCATGCGCGTCGCGCGTCGCGCGCCACCGCCGGGGCCGGGGCCACCGGGGCCACCGCGACCGCCCGGGCCGCTCTCGCCTGCGGCAGAGGGCAGGGCAAGCCGATCGCCCTCCTCCACGCCGCTGATGATCTCGGTCTGGATGAAGTCGCTCACGCCCACCTCGACCGGGCGCCGTTGCGGCTCCTCGGAGCCTTCGACAACCACCTCGACCGCCGTCTCGCCGCCGGAGCGGTCGATCGCGCTATCCGGGACGAGCAGGATGCCTTCGCGCTCCGCTGTGATGATGCTGGCGTCCACGGTCATCCCGGGACGAAGGTCAGGGTGCAGGTCCAGAACGCGGATGCGCACGGGGAAATAGACCACGTTCTCCTGCGAGGCGCCCTGCGGGAATATCTTCTCGACCTCGCCGCAGATATCTTCGTTTGGCAGGGTCTCTACGGATATGTCCACAGGCTGGCCGGCCTGGACGCGCGAGATGTCAACCTCGTCCACATTCGCCATGACGTACATCTCAGTGATATCAGCCAGCGTAATGATGGAGGTGCCCTCTGCCAGCGCCGCGGTTCCTGCCGGGACCACGGTACCCTCTTCGACATGTTTGGTCAGCACCACACCATCGCGCGGAGCAGTGATCGTGGTGTGGGTGAAGTTGTATTCCACGTCCTGAAGGCTTGCCTGGGCGCGCCGCAGGTCGGCGGACGCGGCGGCGACCGATTCTCGCTGTGCCCGCGCCGTAAGGCGACCGGACTCTGCGCGGTCGAGGCTGGCCTCAGCCTGGTCCACCGCGCGGCGCGCAGCCTCGACCTCGCCCTCGCGCACGTCAATCTGCTTGCGCTGCGCCTCAGCGGTCCGCAGCGACGCCTCCGCCTCAGCCAGAGACGCCTCGGAGGCCTCACGCGTTCGCGAGCGCACCTCAATCTGCACATCCTGTGCGCGCGCCGACTGCAGCGCCGCCTCAGCCTGCCGTACCGCTGCCCGAGCGCGCTCAATGTCCTGCGGGCGCGCGCCCGCCTCCGACAGCGAGAGCGCCTCGCGCGCAGAGGTGAGCTGCGCCTCCGCCGTGGCCACGGATCGCCGGGCCGCGTCCAGTTCCTGATCGGAGACGTAGCCCTTGGAGTGGAGGCTCTCGGTTCGGGCAAGCTCGGTGCGGGCATTGCTCACGACGGCCTCGGATTCGGTCACACGCGCCCGGGCCTGGGCGATCTCCTGCGGGCGATTTCCGGCCTCGAGGAGCGCGAGGTCCTGCTTCGCGCGCTCGAGCGACGCCTCTGCCGAGCGGATCTCCGCCTGCGTCAGATCGGGCTGGACGGCCTCCTGTGCCTTCGCCTGCGCGAGGTTCGCGCGGGCGGAGACAACACGCGCTCGGGCCTGCTCGATCGCCTGCTCGGTCGTCTCGCGGGTCTGAGAGAGGGTCGCCTCGGACTGCTTGAGCCGGGCTCTTGCGGACGCGACTCCCGCGCGAGCTTCGTCAATGCCGGAGTAGGTCTGCTCCTGCGAGGCATCGGCGGAGAAGCGCGCCTGTGAGACACGCGCGCTGGCGCCCTGAACCTCAGCAGAGGCCGATTCGACTTCGGACTCGAGCTCGGTCGGGTCGAGCTGGGCGATGAGATCGCCCGCTTTCACGAAGTCGCCGGCGTCGACGTACAGCTCCTTGATCTCGCCACCGCTGCGCGACTTGACCTCGACGGTGGTGAGCGGCTCGAGCACGCCTGTGGCGGCGACGGTCACGCGCAGATCACCGCGCTCGACGGTGGCGATGGATTCCTCGGCGTCCTCCTCCTCCTCAGGAGCGCGGGACCTGATGAACCACCATATTCCGCCGGCGACTATGACGACAAGAATGGCTATGCCGATCCATCGCTTCATTCGTCTCCCACCGTCCCAGCATCGAGCTCATTCGGGGTGCCCTCGGCCTCAGGCAGCAGCGGCCGTCCCGATGCGGAAAGAAGCTGATACCACGCCACGTTGCGGTCGTAGAGCGCCTGGACGAGGTTTGCTCGCGCCCGGCGCAACGACAGCTCCGCGTCGGTGACTTCGATGATCGTCGCGACACCCGCGGCGTAGCGCTCCCGGGCGGCGTTCATACTTGCCTCCGAGGCAGTGACCGAGACCTCCGCCGCGCTCACACGCCCCGTGGCGTCGCTGAGGACATACCATGCAGACGAGACCTGGCGCGTCACATTCAGTTCCTGCTCGGCGAGGGCCACGCGGGTGCCCTGGAGATTCGCGCGGGCCGCGTCCACCGCCGCACCCGCCTGCTTGTTGAAGATCGGGAAGCTCAGGCCCCCCGTGACTCCCCAGGTATCGCCGGTGACGTCAGCATGGCGGCCGTAGTCGGCAGAGCCCTGCACGTTCACCGTCAGCCCGGCGTCTATCTGCGCCTGCTTGAGCGCAAGCTCGCTCGCGCGCACGCGGAAACGCTGCGCCTGCAGGTCGGGGCGAGCCTCGATGGCTTCGGCGATCCAGCCCTGAAGATCGCTGAGCTCGAACTCGCCGTTGAGCTCACCGCGGATCAGCGGCAGCGTATCCGGTGGGAGTGCCAGCAGCGATCGGAGCTCCGAGAGGGTGGTCCACACGGTGTTGACGGTGCGTACCGCCTCGAACTGCGCGTCGGCGAGTTCAGCCTCGACCGTGAGGCGGTCGGCCGGGGCGACGGCGCCGGCCTCGATGCGCGCGTTCACGAGGTCGAGGTGCATCCGCGCCGCTGCGACCGCGTCATCGGCCACCTCCGCGAACTCCTGGTCGGCCAGGACGCCGAAGAAGGTGGAGGCTACGCTCGCCAGGAGACTGCGCTGCGCGTCCGCGATGCCAAGCTCGGAGGCGCGGGTGCGCGCCTGTGACTCGCGGATCGACTCCTCGCGCCCGGACTCGTAGAAGGTGTGGGTGAGAGTGAGCTGGACGTCGCTGGTCTCGGAGCGGCCCCCGCCGCTGTCGATGATCGCGCCATCAACGTTGACGCGACGGGCGAGGCCTTCGCTCACACGCGCGTCAGCGTCGAAGGTGAGGATCGGCAGCCTGCGCGCGCGTGCACCCTCAAGAGAGGCCCGTGCGGCCGCCGCGCTGGCCTCGGCCGATGCGATGGATGGATTGCGCTCGATCGCCAGTCGCATCGCCTGCTCGAGGGTGAGCACCGGGGTGATCTCATCCTGTGCGTGTGCGGAGAGGGCCGGCATGAGTACGCAGATGAACGCGAGTGCCACTACCGGCACTCGCGCCGGAGTGCGTCTCACCGGCCCCCACGACCTTGCCTGTCTTCCCATCAGGCCTCCCGCCGATCTTCAGTCTCGCACAGCTCACTCCAGTAGAGCTTCGCGTTATCCATCATGCGCGCGAGGAAACTCAGCATCAACTCGCGCTCTTCCTCGGTGAACCCTGCCGTCAGTCTGCCGTCCCAGCGGCGCGTAACCGCCTTCAGTTCGGGCTCGAGGTCTCGAGCCTTCTCGGTCACCGTCACTCGCTTGACACGCCGATCATCCTCATCTATGACGCGCGTGACCAGCCCGGATTCCTCCAGAGTCGCGACGGTGCGTGCCACTGTTCCCTTGTCCACCAGGAAATCGCTCACCAGCTCCTCCTGGCTTACATCATCGTGATGGAGCAGCCTCATCAGAATCGGAAACGCCACAGGGGGAAGCTCCAGCCGCTCCATCTCAATGGCATAGTATCTGCGGGCAAACCGGTGAAGCCCTCCGAGGTATCGCGCCGCCGTCCTGTGGCCGCGGCCATGTCGCATTTCGCTCATCCCACCTGCGGCTGAGATCGTTGTGATAGCAACCGTTGGGGCGCAAGCGCCCCCCTGTGATACGGCGCGCCCAGTTAGATCGTTCGTCCAGAGGTTGCCACGAGCAGTTCGCCGCTTGCCCCGGCGGACCTTCGCGGCGATGTGGGAAAGTTGGTTCGGTGCTTTGACGGCGCGGGCGAGCGGTGGAGTTCCTGTCGCCCGCCCTGGCTGAGGCTCAGCGCTGACGGCTGTGCGCCGACGCGCAGACAACGGTGCAGCGGCTGCCGGCTGGGGCGAAGGTGGTATCGCGGACGCCCGGCGGGACTATCAGGCTCTCGCCCCGTGTGTACGTCGCGCCGGCGCCGGGCCAGGTGGCGGCAAGCTCACCGTCGAGCACCACGAGCACTGACGGCGCCGCCTCCCTGCCGCGCCAGGGCATCGCGCCGGTGAGCGTGAGGCGCTCGACGCGGTAGGCGGGGATGTCAATCAGCGGCTCGCGCAGGCCCCACTCCAGGCGCTCCGCCTCGGAAGTGATCAGCGCGGCGGCAGCCTGCTGCATGTGGAGGCTCCGCAGCGCCTGGTCGATGTGCAACTGGCGCGGCCGGCGGTCCTGGCCGAGGCGGTCGTGGTCGTAGACGCGGAAGGTCGAGTCCGATGGCTCCTGGACCTCCAGCAGCATCACGCCGCGCAGGAGCGCGTGGAGGGTGCCCGCGGGGAGGTGGATGACGTCGCCCGGGCTGACCTCGATGCGCCGCATCACCTGCATGATCGAGCCGTCGGAGATGCGCGCGCAGACCTCATCGAGCGCCACGCCCTCGCGCACGCCATGCAGCACTGCGCCGCCCGGTTCAACGTGGACGATCAGCCAGGTCTCGTTCTTGCTGCGCTCGGCGGAGTAGAGGCGCTCACAGAGGTCGGCGTCGGGATGCACCTGGATGCTGATGTCATCCTGGGCATCGAGGAACTTCACGAGCAGCGGGAACTCGCCGCGCCGCGCGCCGGGCACGAGGCCCCCTCCGTGGCGCTGCATGACCTCCCGCAGCTTGAGGCCGGCCAGCGGTCCGTCGGCGATCGATGAGCAGCCCTGCGGGATGTCCGCGACCTCCCACGACTCGCCGATCGGCTCGCCGGGAGGCAGCGTCTTTCCGAGGATCCTCTCGAGGCCGCGTCCGCCCCAGATCTTGGGCTTGAGCAGTGGCCGGGAGCGCAACGGACAGCTCAGCGGCCGGATGGGGTCCTGCGTCACAGTCGTAGCTCCGATCATCAGGCGGCCGGGCGGCCCACTGCTGGAGTGAGCCGCCCGAGTTCTCTCACAGTCTGTCGCAGGGCCGTCAGGACTGGATGGCCGCCATGACTTCGGCGACCTTCGCCTCGAGCAGCGGGCGATCCGCATGCGTCTCCACGTTCAGCCGTATGACCGGCTCGGTGTTGGAGGTGCGCAGGTTGAAGCGCCAGCGGTCGAAGGCGATCGAGACGCCGTCGGTGGTGTCGAGTTGGCCGCCCTCGGCCATGTACTGCTCCTGCACCTTGCACAGCGCCGCCTGCTGTGTGTCCGCGTCGGCGACCGCAAGGTTGATCTCGCCCGAGCACGGGAAGTTCTCCTCCATCTCTGCAACAAGCTCGCCGAGCGGCCGGCCGCGCTTTGTGAGGATGTCCGCCACCAGCAGCCACGGGATCATGCCCGAGTCAGCGTAGTGGAAGCCGCGGAAGTAGTGATGCGCCGACATCTCGCCGCCGTAGATTGCGTTCTCCGCGCGCATGCGCTCCTTGATGAAGGCATGGCCGGTCTTGCTCTGCACCGGGATGCCGCCGTTACGCGTGACGACCTCGATCGTGTTCCAGATCAGCCGGGGATCGTGGATGATCTTCTCACCGGGATTGCCCCGCAGCATGCGCTCGGCGAAGAGGCCGACGAGGTAGTAGCCCTCGATGAACTGCGCATCCTCGTCGAAGAAGAAGCAGCGGTCGAAATCGCCGTCCCACGCGACCCCGACGACCGCGTCTGAGTTGCGCACGGCGTCTATGGTGCGCTGACGAGACTCGGGCTTGAGCGGGTTCGGCACGCCATGCGGGAAGGTCCCGTCGGGCTCGTGATCCACGCGGGTGAAGCGAAGCGGCAGGTGCTCCGCGATCATGTCGAGGAACGGGCCCGCGCAGCCGTTGCCGGCATTCACCACGAAGTGCAGCGGCTCGAGCTCCTGTGGCTCCACGAAGCTGAGCACACGGCTCACGTAGGCGTCGCGCACGTCCTCGGTGCGCGAGGAGCCCTTCCGAGGCGCGCTCTGTACGTTGCCGGTCGCGATCATCTGCTCGATCTCGCGCAGGCCCGAGTCGCCGCTGATCGGGACTGCATCGCGGCGCACGAACTTCAGCCCGTTGTAGTCGGAGGGGTTGTGGCTGGCGGTGACCATGATGCCCCCGCCGATGCCCTCCTGCGCCGATGCGAAGTAGACGACCTCGGTGCCCACCAGGCCGAGGTCAACGGCGTCCGCGCCCGCGTCGTTCAGACCGCGGATGAGCGCCTCGGACAGCTCCTCACTGGAAGGGCGGACGTCATGGCCCACGGCCACCGGGCCGGGGGGCTCGACGAGGTTCGCGTATGCCCGCCCGATATCGTAGACGATCTCCGCGTTCAGTTCATCAGGGATGCGCCCCCGCACGTCATATGCGCCGAATGCCTGTGTTGTGTGTCCGGCCATATTAGCCCTCGCCTCCACCGCCGTTGCGATGATCTGCAAGCTGGCGCACAACCTCGCGCACCTGTTGCGCGCGGTCAAGCGGCGCCACCAGCAGTCCGTCATGGGTCACTGCAACGATCACGCGCTCCATCCCGACGACCGCCACGAACATCTCGTCCTGCCCGGGCTCGTTGTAGACGGAGCATTCCTCGCAGTCTATCAGCAGCGGCCGACCGTAGGCCGCGTTGCCCGAGCCATCGCACTCAACCACGCGCCGCCAGGCATCCCACGCGCCGACATCGTCCCACGGGAAGCGCGCGCGCACCACCAGCACCCGGCGCGCGTGCTCCATCAGCGCGTAGTCCACGGAGAGCTTCGGCAGCTCGCTGAAGAGCTGCTCGGCCTGGGCCTCGTCGCCCTCGCTCAGGGCCCCGGCCATCCGCTCGATCAGCTCGGCGATCTCCGGGTCAACGTGCCGCAGCTCGCGCATGAATGTGCTTACACGCCAGAAGAACATCCCGCCGTTCCAGAGGTAGCGGCCGCTGGCGAAGAACTCCTCGGCGGTCTCCGCGTTCGGCTTCTCACGGAAGCGCTCGACCGGCCGGAGTCGGATCGCGCCGGGGACACCCGGCGCCTCAACGCGCTCGTCCGCGACCTCAATGTAGCCGTAGCCGGTCTCGGGGCGCGTGGGCGTGATGCCAACCGTCACCAGCGCGTCAAGCTGCTCGGCCGCCGCGAGGGCGGTGCGCAGGTCCACGCGGAAGGTCTCCACGTCGCCGACGTACTGGTCGGCGGGGACGATCGCGAGGACGGCCTCCTCCGGGCTGACGCCCATGCGGCCGAGGACGTGGGCGGTGATCCAGGCCACCGCGCCCATGGTGTCGCGGCGCATCGGCTCCGCGATGATCTGCTCGTGCGCAAGCGGGATGCCTGAGGCGACGATGGGATCGCGAAGCTCGCGGCTGGTGATGACGGTCAGCCGCTCGCGATCCACCAGACCGCCGACGCGGTAGACGGTATCCTCCAGGAGCGTGCGGCTGGATGGCCCGAGGGGAAGGAGCTGTTTCGGGCGATCGGGACGCGAGACGGGCCAGAAGCGCTCGCCGACGCCTCCCGCCATAATGACGCCAATTCGGGTGCTCTGCACGCCTTCCATGCTCTCCTCCGCGCGCGCAGCAGCCGTGACCAAACGCGCGCCGCCCGCCCCGCGGGCTGCGATGTGCATATCCTACCAATCTCGGAGATGAAGCGCAAGCCCACTCGCGCCGTCATCTCCCCGGAGGCTCAGATCACCTCGACCGCGATGTCCCGGCCCTCCCAGCGGTTCTCGTCGGTCCAGTAGAAGGTGAAGCGGACCGGAGCCTGCTGAGTCTCATGCACCGGGATGTCGTGGTAGCTGATCCCGAGCGCCGTCTCCGTCGCCTGATCGCGGTGGACCGTCCGCCAGTCGTCGTCGCTCCAGGTAAGCTCGAACGGGTAGCGCGCCTGCACCCGGAGCGTCTGTCCGCGGCGGACCTGCCGGACCTTCCGCGCGAGCTTCCAGACCTCCAGATGCTTGCGGCCCCGGCTCTTGAGGTATCGCTCGGCCACCGGCGCGATCCGCGGGTAGAGTTCGCCATCGCTGGTCGAGCGCAGGAGGCTGATGTACTCGGCGTGCGCCCAGCACAAAGGCATCGCGGAGCCCGCCGGCTTGCCGAAGTACATCGAGCGCTTCGGGATATCCTCCCGGTCCCAGACCTGCTCCGGCAGCATCCCTCCCGTGGCCGCGAAATGCTCCAGGGCGGTGATGAACGGCCGAGGATCGTTCCCGGCGGCGAGCTCGTAGTGGCCGCGTTCGCCGGTGAGCAGCGGCCAGGCCCGGCCCCACCCCCAGCCCTCAAACGGGCCGCCGTCGGAGCGCTGGCCGTAGCCATCGTGGTTGTAGCGCCGCCAGACCGGCCCTGCGGGTGTCACGACCTTCAGCACGCGATCCACAACCTCCAGCGAGTCGCGTATCAGTGCGTCGTCGGCGGGCCGGATGCCGTACCGCACCAGCTCGAGGAAGCCCGCGTCCACAATGTTCTTCGCCGGGAAGCGGGATTGCTCGTCGGGATGCCGGTTGGGGATCGTGAGGAGACCGCTGTTCGGGTCCTCGTTCGGCCGGGGATCGCCCGGCTCGCTCGGCGTGATGCGGATGTAATGGCGCGGGATGCCCGGGATGAGCGTGCCCTCGGTCGTCACCGTCCACTGCTCGAGATGCGATTCGAGGAAGTCCGCGTGCTCACGCAGGAAGGCCGCTGCGCCTACCTCGCCGCGGGCCTCGGCGAACTCCGCGGCGCAGACCAACCCGGAGATCACCGCGGCGAAGGTGGAGGGCGAGTAGCCGCTGGACTCCTCCCAGCGCTCCTGGTTGGTCGCCGGACCATGGACGATGAGGAACCGGGCGGCGCGGAGGATCATCGGCCACGGGTCGAAGTTGCTCAGACCATCCTCCTGCCAGATGCGCCAGGCGAGGATGATCGGGAACGCGACCTCGTCAAGCTGGATGGCGCTCCAGTGCGGGGTGCCATCGAGCCAGAAGTTCTGCGGGAAACCGCCATCGGTGCGCTGGGAGCAGGCGAGGTAGATGAGCGCGCGGCGGGCGGTGACGACATCGCCACACGCGAGGAGGGCGGTCGCGGAGTTCACCATGTCCCGTGTCCACACGAAGTGGTAGCCGCCGATGTCCTCGCCCGAGCGGGCCTCGCCCCAGGGGATACTCGCCGAGGCGATGAGCGCGCCGTCATATGTCTTGTCCTCGTGTGCCACGAGCAGCTTGTGGCTGATGCGATATAGAGCCCCGCCATCAGTCGAAGCGGCGTCAAGGTCGCGTAGATGGCAGCAGACGCGGCGCCACTGCTCTACGAACCGCTGCCGGCTCTCCTCCCACGGGATGGTCAGCACCTGCCGGACGGCGGTGACGGCGGCGTGGCGGCTGTTCCCGAAGGTCAGGGCGATCATGAACTGGTCCGCGTCTCCGAGGGCAAGTTCTGCCATCATCGCGACATTGCCCTCCTCCGCGCGGGCGAACTCCCAGTCCATTCGGTAGTTGTCCATCAGGTCCTGCCAGCCGTCGCTTGCGCCGACGTAGCCGACCGAAGCGCGCGCGAAGTCCACGGTCGTGCCCAGCGCGAGGTGCAGGTCACCCTCCCAGGCGAGCAGGATCTCCTTGCCGCCCGCGTCATAGCGCGCGGCGGAGTTGCTCGCGCCCTTGCCCTCCATCTGCGGCGAGCAGAGCAGGTAGAGCTTGAGCCGCTCGCGCCAGTCATCATCAGCCTCGAGGCGGACGTGAATGAGGACCGCTGATTCATGCGGGTCGCCAATGATCTGCTTCTCGATCCGGTAGCGCCCCTCGGGGTCCTCGGAGGTGATGCGCCAGCCGAAGCTGTCGCGCCCGAAGACCTCGGTGGTATGCCTGAGGTGGCGGCGCTCCTCGTGACAGAAGCTCTCGCCGTCGGTGATGAGGAGCTGCAGATCGCGCATCTGCGGGTGGTCTATCGTCGGGTAGTAGACCTCGTTGACGATGCCGTGCGAGAGGGTGAACCAGACGCGGCTGGAGGTGGAGTAGGCGGTACCGACGCCCTCCTTGTTCGAGCGTGTCCAGCGCGGCTCGATCCCGGGCTTGCCGAACGCCTCGGGTCCATCATACAGGGCATCATCCACACCCACCGCCTCCTCACAGAAGGGATTCGGTGGGACGGCTCGTAAGGCCTGCGCGAGACATGCACTCACATCTCAGAATTGCGGCCGGTTTGGCGAGGCGTTGCAGGTGCACCAAACCCGAACACTCGGTAGGTGGGGCGCCCGCAGACGCGAGCGTCTGAGCCCCACCGAATCCGGGCGAACGTGGACCTCTGCACATCTCACTGGTGTGCGGTCGAGGGCACCGGCACCACTGAAGCCTCCGAATACACCCCGACCATTGGACGCACGCTGATATGTGGTGTATGAGACGCTGCCTACTTCACGCGCACCCGGTCATCGCCCTGCTTCTCCCAGGTGGCCGAGAGCGTCTCCTGTCGCATCGGCCAGCCGTGGTCGAACCAGGTGGTGCTGACCGGCACGGGCGGCCCGAAGGAGTCCAGGTGGCCGAAGTTGATCTCCTGCGTCTTTGCCGCGCGGGTGCGGGGCGGCGGACCTCGTTATCCGAGCGCTCGCGGAGGCGTGGAGCATCGTTACCAGCATGATGGCCAGGGCGAGTCGGTGGAGCATCCAGTGACGCCAGGTTGCAGCGGCATGACGCGGCTGGCCCGTGCCGGCTTCGCGAACGGGAGGGGAGACCTGCGCGCGCGGCGTACGAATTGACAGTCGCGGGGCGGGCGGTTACGATAGCGCGAACACCGGATTACTCTCTTCCCCTGGAGGCATCGATGTCGGGCGATGCGCCCCCCGCCTTGCGGCGCGAGCGGCATCACATCGCGTTCCTCGCGCTGGTGGCGATCATCGGCATTGCGGCGGCGGGGATCGCGTTCCTCTACCTCGATCAGCCGCTCTGCGAGGCCGTCCATCCGCGCGCCATGACGCCGTTTTGCCAGACGTTGCTCAGGCTCGCGACCTGGGCGGGCAACTGGCAGCTTGCGCCGCTGATCGTGGCGGTCATGCTCCTGGCGAGTGGCAGACACTGGCAGCGGCTCCTGAGGACTCTCGCCGCCGCCTATCTTGTGCGGACGGCGCTGGTGGAGTGGCTGAAGCTCATGACGGGGCGGCCCCGGCCGCGCCTCCTTCCGGACGCGTCGGTCTTCGAAGGTTTCGGAGGCGGAAGCTCCTTCCCCTCGGGCCACGCCTCGTTCAGCTTCATGGCGGCTCTGATCATCGCAGCATGGTTCCCGCGCTGGCGCTGGCCCGCCTGGGTCATCGCGGCGCTTATCTCGCTCAGCCGGATCCCCTCCAGGGCGCACTTCATGTCCGATGTGATCGTGGGAGCGGCCATCGGCATCGTCGCGGCTGGCCTCTTCCTGTGGGTCTGGCCGCCGATGACAGATGAGACGCGCGAGGCAATCGAGGAAGAGGAGCGGCGTCATCGCACGAGACGGGAGGAGTGGCTGATGTCATTCGAGGGGCAGTCGGCCGCAGCTCGCTCGCGGCGCCGCGCAGTGCGCATGCTGATCGTCATGCTCTTCATCGCCGCGACGCTCATCTCATACTGGTTCGTCGACCGGATCCCCGGGTTCTGTCACAATGCATTCTTCCAGCACCCGACGACACAACTGCTGGGGCAGATGGGGCGCCACCTGGGAACGTGGGATCTCGGGCCGCTGCTGCTGGCGATCGCGCTGCTCGCGGCAGGCGCGCGATGGCGGCGGCTGCTGCTGACGGTCGTCGTGGGTTTCGCGGTACAGACGAGCCTGACAGAGGGCATCAAGTGGCTCGTGGGGCGCCCACGGCCGTCACAGGTTGATGCACCGACCATGTTCTGCGGCCCCGGTACCGATTACCACTCATTCCCATCGGGGCATGCGTCCTTCATCTTCGTCTTCTGCACGATCTGCGTCCACTACTTCCCCCGGGCGCGGTGGCCGCTGATGGCTCTGGCGGTCTTCGTGGCGGCCTCGCGCGTGGTGGTTGCCGCGCACTACCCCTCGGACGTGATCTTCGGGGCGCTGATCGGCGTGCTGTCGGGGTGGCTCGTGCTGGCGATCTGGCCGGCGGTGACGGATCGGGCAGAGGAGGAGGCGGACGGTGAGGCCTGACGGAGGGCGGGCTGGAAGCCCGTCACTACGAACGGCGACGGCGAACGGCGCGTGGCGGGCTCGAAAGGCTCGGGCGGCCTCTCCGAACAACCAGCGACGGATGTCGTGCCAGGCCCCGCCGGTACAAAGAGAGAGGGATGCGCCGGGGGGAAGAGCGCATCCCTCGGCACCCCCGAAAGGGTGCCAAACCTCAGAAACTCGGTCCGTCTTAGTCTCGCCCCCAACGTCAGACCCGCACAATATAGCGGTAGACGGTGCCCCTGTCAAGCACGAATCCCTGTCGGGCGGAGCAAATCGTCGCATATCGTCCGTCATTGGCGGTTTTGTGTGCGAGCGAGAAGCGAGGGGCCCTGCCGGAGGTGCTCCTGCGGGTCTGAGAGCGTTCTGAGCGTACTTCACCGGTCTTAGTGCATGGCGAACTTCGGCAACGGGATCAGCCCCTCGGAGCACGACTTCGGCCCGTTCGATGAGGACGTCATACGGATGGGGCTAGCAGGGAAGCTCACCTCTCCCTGACGACTCTGCACTACGCACACCTGTGATATGGGCGCAGACGCGTCTTACGGCGTCTTGGAGGGTCCCGTGAAGCGTGAGGTTCCACCCCGGCCCATGTCGCTTGTCGTTCGCGAGGCGGCGGAGAGTACGTGGGCCGGTGGAATCTCACGCCCTGGCGCGCCTCATTCCTCGCGCCGAGAAACGACATCGAGGGGCGGCCCCTCCAGGACGACTCAAGCCGCCCCTCCTGATGCCCGATCACCCCTTCGGATGACGCGCATTGCCCGCCTCTGAGAGCGATTGCCGGGATTCACTGAAGAACGAATCCGGTGGAATCAGGATGTGTTACTCGCGTGAACGTGGGTATAGTGAGAGTGTGGTGGTAGGGTTGGCTATGGGGAGGTAAGAGGATGGAGACTCGGGACCCCGTCAAGCTTTCGTGGACGCAGCTCAGTTCGTGGATCGGGTGGGCTGTCATCGGCCTGTCCAGCGCACTCATGGCGGCGACAATCTTCCTGCCGCATGGGTAGACGCAAAGCGGCGGGGCCGGTCACCCAGCAAACCGGCCCCGCCGCTGCAGCCGTTCCCTCAGTCCATCAGCCCCGCACGAGCACGCTGTAGACGTACGTCATCTCCACCGTCTCGCCCGGAGGCAGCGGCAACTCCCACGTCAGGCGCGAGCGCGGGTTCGCCTGCTGCAGGCCGGCCGCGAGCTTCTCGACCTCCGCCTGCGGCGATGTCTCCTGCACCTCGCCGGTCAGCGTCTTCTTCACCTCGACCGTGACCTCGCGATCGAGATGACTGCGCATCGTCAGCGTTCCCTGCACCGTCACGCGATCGTAGCGATTGCCGCGCACGTTCTGTGCGCCGGGCTCGCGGTTGATCTCAAGCTCAAGCTCCTCGGCAGCGATCCCGAGCGCCTGGGTGATCTTCAGCAGCGTCTCGGCGCCGCGGGCGGTGTAGTTGAGCGTTGACTGCCCGAGGATCCGGCCATCCTGCATCGTCTCCGCCGGAGCGGTCGTCCACGGCATCCCCGTCTCGTTGGTCAGCCGCAGGCTGTGCCAGACGATCTGGCGCTGCTGCGCATCTGGCCCACGGTACTGATCGTACTCATCAACGTAATCCGGGATCTCCCACGTGTAGACGTCCTCATGGGGTACGCGCTGGCTGAAGAGCGGGTAGTAGCCGGTCTCCCCGAAGGCGAGAGTGACGTTCTCCAGCGGGTAGAAGAACAGGTCCTCGGCCTCGACGCCCACCGCAGGCGCGCCGTAGTCGGGCATCGGCCCCATGCCATACATCTCCATCGGCACATTCATCGCCACCTGCGCCATCGCCGGCGCCTCGCGGCGCATGTACTCCTGCTGGCCGCTGTAGAGCGAGTTCAGGAAGCTCGCGAGGTCCTCGCGCTGCGCGAGGGGGCTGATGACGTTCATGAACTCGAGGTGCGGGAAGCCGGTGACAAGCTCCACACGGGTGTTCTCAAGGTCCTCGACCTCGTTGATGATGACGGCCTTGGTGGTGAGCAGCGCGCTGTCGTCACTGGAGATGTCCACGCGGTAGCTCGGCGCCCAGGTGATCCCGCGCGTGAGGTAGCTCACGGATACCCCGGCCCCGCCTGCGGGCTCGCGGAGATCGCCCACGATCGCGGCGTGCATGGCGCCGGTCGGGACCTCTGTCCGCTGGCGATTGAGGAAGACCACGGTCTCCACGCGGTGCATCTCCACCGCCATGACGCCGTTATCGGTCCTGAGGAGCAGCACGCCGGGGCCGGAGGGCGGCATGATCGAGGTGTCCATCGGCCGCGGCGGCATGGCTTCGGGCTTCGAGAACGAGACGATCGTGCCGGTGACCTCGTTGCGGCCCTCGCCGCTGAGGCGGATGCGCGCGCGCTCGCCGGTATTCGCGCGGATCAGGTCCTCGATGGAGTAGACGCCACGGGTTGCCGTGCCCGGGACCTTGCGCGAACGCAGGTTGCCGAACTGCACGCCCTGATCCCACCCGAGCCAGAGCGTGCCGTGGACCGCGGGCGGCAGCGGGCCGATCTGAACCTCGCCGCGGGTATCGGGCAGCTCACCCACGCGGGTGAAGAAGCCGAACCCGTTCTTGAACAGCGCGACCGACTGGACCTGTGTGTCTACCAGCGCCGGCGCATCCTCCTGCGCCAGCACCGGGAGTGTCAGCGCGACAAGCAGCAGTGTGACCAGCATGCGCTTCATGGTGCTCCTCCTCCAGTATCCATGCGTCTGCTATGCCGGCACGTTAGATCGTGAACGTGTAGCTGATCTCAAGCGTCTCGCCCGGTGGCAGCGTCAGCACCCAGGTCAGGCGGCTGCGCGGATTGACGCCGCTGAGCCTTGCGGCCTGTTGCTCCCTGCGGGCACCAAAGCCTTCGCGCTGATCGCCCCCGTCTCCTCGCTAGAGATATCCACAAGGTAGCTCGGGATCCACGAGATGTCCCCGCTGACGTAGTTCACGGCCGCCCGGCATCGGGAGCGCCGGGTGCTCCACAATCGCCAAAATCGCTTGATACAATCCTCCATGTGTTGTATTGTTCTGACAGTCTCGTGCAGAAAGGAAGGACTCTCTCGTGAAGCCATCTGGGATGTTGGTGCTATGTGCGGTTCTCGTAGCTGCCAGTGCTGTGCATGCCTCCGTAGCGGCGTGCCCCTGCATCGAGCTCGGCGGACGGCCGTTCGCTCCGGCACTTCTGCTGCCTGCCCACAGTCTGTCAGGTGATGATCTGCGCCACATCGGCGGTGTTGAGTTCCTATCGTTGTCAGCCCTGGCTGAATCGATGGGCGGCACGCTCTCCCGCAGCGCCACGCCGGGAGTCGATCTTGTGTTGGAGGCTCAGGGTTACAGGAGGGAGTTCTCAGTCCACAAACCTGACGAGTACTGGCTACTGCCCGATCTATTGGAGCTTGTGCCGGAACTCGCCCCTGCGTTCAGTGCCTCTGTTGCGCCACACGTGGGCTCTAGGGACGCATCAGCTGCCTCATTCAGGTCGGCCCAAGTCCGGCAAGCACCTACTGATCCCTTGGCGCAGTGGCTTTTCGGTGGCTACCGACTTCTGGCCGCGAGCGGTTCGAGCGGCACATCACAGTCTGCCTACTCTCCTGCAGGCAGTGGCGGCGGATATTGGCCGAGCTACTTCGGCGGCGTGGGCAGCCGAGGCGGGTACGCGCCCGGTGGCGGAGGCAACGTGTCAGTTCGGGGCTATTACCGCAAGGATGGGACTTACGTCAGGCCACACACCCGCTCCGCGCCCAGAAGATGAGCGGCGGGCTGCCGCGCGAGTGGCGCAAGTGGTGAAACGGGGTTCCCGCAGAATCAGCTTTACAGAAGCCCCGCGCGCTGCTATAATAACCGTCCACAGGCTGTGTGTGGGCGCTTAGTTCAGGGGAAGAACGCCACCTTGACACGGTGGAGGTCGGAGGTTCAAGTCCTCCAGCGCCCACCATTACGATGGTTTGATCGGCCTGGAGGTTCCTCCAGCGCCCGGCAGCAATCAATGGAGTGGATGGGCCCGGTGCATACGCCCGGTGCCCACCATTGATGCAGGAGGCCCGGAGAGCTTCTCCAGGCTTGACCATGATCTGGCGGTGCGGTGGGGCCTGAGACGTCCGTTCCGGATAAGACAACAGCCATACGACGTGCGGTGGGCCTGCCAGGCCGTATTCCCAGTGCCCACCGGTCACATCAATTGACGATGAAGTCGTGCGCGGCCCTGGTATGGCCGAGAACATCCATGACGATACACCCGCCCCGCATCCTGTCATGGATGGGGGCTTTTCGTTGTAGGACAGGCTTTCCGGTTGTG
>DHPY01000098.1 GCA_002411015.1 Armatimonadetes bacterium UBA5352
GCCCTGCGGGCCCAGCCGGGCCTGCAGGACCTGCGGCGCCTCGCGCGCCGGCCGCTCCCGCCGGTCCGCGCGCGCCGCGCGAGCCACCCGGACCCTGCGGCCCGGGTGGGCCAGGCATGCCAGGGCTGCCAGGAGTGCCCGGTGTACCGACCACTCCCTGCGGCCCCATCGGCCCCACGGGCCCGACCAGCGCCATCCGCTCGGCCTCAGCCTCGGCGACCAGGTCGGCCGCCTCCGCGGCCTCGACGTACTCTGCGACCGCATCGTGCCTTGCGAGCACCGCAAGCGTCACCAGCACGCCACCCATCAGCAGCGCCATCGCGAGCACCGACCGCCGCGCCAGGGCGGTCGCGAGGATCGGCTCCTCCACCACGGAGGCGTTCGGCTCGGGCTTGCGCGCGGCGTAGACGGAGGCAAAGTGCAGCGATGTCAGCAGCACCGCAAGCCCGCCGATGAGCATCAGCACGCCCTGCACGGCGAAGCGCCGGCTGCGGAAGTAGTCCTCGCGAAGCCGCTGGTCGAGCGAACGGATCTGCTGCAGCGTCTGGATGTTCGGCGGCCCCGGCTGGCGATTGAGCTGCGCTCGGAGCTGCTCGATCTGCGTGGGCGCGGCGGGATCGGCCGCACGCGCGCGGATCAGGTTCGCCATCATCAGCACGAAGACGGCTGCGCAGAAGATGGCGGCGATGATGGCCACGCGCGTCGCGATCAGGTAGCGCCACGCAGCCTTCCGCTCGAGCCTCCGAGCCTCCTCAGCCTCCGGCGACAGCAGCTCGGGCGCCGATTCGGGCTCAACAACGGCGACCGGCTCCGGCTCCTCCGCCGGAGGTGGGGGCGGCGGAGGTGGCGGCGGCGGAGCGATCGCCTCGCCAGCGGGTGGAGGCGCATACGGTGAGCGCTCCGGCTCTTCCGCGGCGGCAACCGGCTGCTCCGCCGCAGGCAGCTCCGCAGGCTCGGCCGGAGGTGGCGCCTCGGGTGGTGTCACCGCACCGGGCAGAATCGCGTCCTGCTCGTGCGTGTAGTCGTTGTTGTCAGGCCGCAGATGGTCGCTCATGTATCATCCCGGATCGGCTCGACCGATTTCCCGGCCATCCGCGCTACCACGATCGGGCAGGATGCATAGCATCGCCCGCATGAGACGCAGCGTGCCGGGTCAATCTCATAGTGTGCGCGAGTGCGGCGCAGGCTGACGGCGAGAAGCTGCCATGCGACAACCAGGCCGATGAAGCCGCCCAGCACCGTGCTCCCCCTGTTGAATCGCCGCTTTATTTCGGCAGCCTCGCGGTAGAGGCCTCCCGAAGGCCCCCCCTGTGCATAGAACGCTTCAGACTCGTTGGTTGTGCCCTGCACGATCTCCTGTTCCTCGGCAAACACACGCGCGGCGGTCTGAACCCTCTGATTGCTGCCGGCGAGGTAGTCGCCGCCGAGGTTGCCGAGCAGTGCGCCCACGCCGATGATCAGCGGGAAGCCCACGAGGATCGCGAGTAGTGTCGAGCGCCCGGTGCTCGCGGGCGCCGACTTGATCTCCGCGGTGGGCGGACGGATGGCGTTGTAGGGGCAGGCATCGGCGCACAGGTGGCAGTTGATGCATTCATCGCCGGCAAGATCCACGTGCCGCGCTGAGAGCGGCGAGATCACGCGGAAGATCGCCCCGAGCGGGCAGAGATAGCGGCAGTAGGGCCTGCCGATGAATACGCCGATCAGCAGCAGGACGCCGCCCACGATCAGCATGTGCGTGAGGCCGCCGAGGCGGAAGCCGGCGACGTACGGGTCGTAGCGGCAGATCAGGAAGCCGGTGTCGGTCCATGCCCAGAGCACTGCCGCGCCAAGGTACACGAACGGGATCAGCCCCAGCGGCCGCTCCAGCCACTCCGGCACCCGCAGTGGCTTGAAGAGAGTCACCTCCTGCACCGCCCCGAGCGGGCAGACGGCCGCGCAGAACACTCTCCCGAAGAGCAGCGCGAACACCAGCGGCAGCAGGAAGATCAGACCCACAGTGACCGGCAGGATGTACTCCGATGGCCCGAGCGCGAGCGCGACATTCTGAATCGCGCCGATCGCGCAGATGCATCCCTGCCGGTAGAAGCCGAAGTAGAGCAGCGCAAAGAGCGCGAGCAGGAAGATGTACAGGCGGCGCTTCACGCGCAGAGCGAGCCAGGTGGCGAGCGCCAGTGTGAGCAGCAGCACCGCTACGTCTATCCACTCGAAGAGCAGGCCGCGCGGGCCGGGCGTGCGCACGGGCTGGAACTGGTAGTCGAAGCTGAACTCCGGCGGCGGGAAGTTCTCCGCCGCAAGAGCGAGCATGGGTGTCAGCAGCGTAAGAATGGTGAGGAGCGGCCGCAGGCGACGCCTCATAGCTGCGTGGCCTCCGGCGGCATCCCAGCGGGCTGCCCCGGCATCCCCTGCCCGGACATGGGCGAAGGCCGGGCGAATGATGGCATGCCACCCGCCGACGGGCCGCCCATGCCACCAAATGGCGATGTCGGCCCACCGGTCATGCCCGGGTCCATCATCCCTTCCTGCGGATACTCCTGGCCGGGCGGAGGCGTCTCCAGCGGCGACGGCTCGCCCGACATCGGCTGGGCAGGCTGCGCCGGCTGAGTGGACGAGGCGGGGGAGGGCTCGGCAGGCTCATCCGGGGCCTCAGCAGCCTTCGCCTCCTCGCGCGCAAGCTTCGTGCTGCGGAGCAGATAGGGGTCGCTCGCAGGGACGCGCACGAACGCATCCGCCGGGCACTGTGCAGCGATCGCACACTCGTTGCAGTTGACGCAGCGATCGTGGCGGACCTGCATGATCAGCGAGCCATTCCCGTACTGGCTGCATCCCTCGACGCAGATCGCGCAGCCGATGCACTTGGGCTCGTCAATGAGGTACTCGTAGTAGGGCTGCTCCACGAAGTGGCGCACGATCGCGTCCGTCGGGCAGCGCAGGTTCTCGGCGGTCTGTGTATCCCCCGGCCGCACCTCAGCGAAGTAGCCGAAGCAGAAGTCGCAGAAGCCACAGATCTCGATATCATGAACGCAGCGTGACGCGGAGGGCGTCAGCACGCACGCCGTCGCGCAGTTCCCGCAGGCGATGCACTTGTCCGGGTCTATCTGCCAGACGAGCTCCTCGCGCTCGCCCTTCGCGGCAACCGCGCCCGCACCCACGCCGAGGCCCACCACGCCGAGTGCGCGCGCAAGGTTCTTGAGGAAGCCACGCCGATCTACCGTCTTCGTCTCGTCAGCCATCAGCTATCCATCGGCTCCTCACCAGTGCGGCCGGTGTCACGCGTATTCGGCCGCGGTCGCCTCTGAAGACGCGTCAGGCGCGCCTCAGATTCCGGGCATCCGTCAAGTTCCGGGCAGCCGCGGCAGGCGCCGTTGGTCCAGCAGGGCTCTCCCTTGCTCAGAGCCAGCCAACCGGTGCCGCCGACGAGTAACGCTCCCGCGATGCCCCTTGCGGCCGATTTCAGGAAGTCGCGCCGATCGCTCATTGCGCTACGGTCCCTCTCTCTTTATACAGACGAACGACATCATCATCGGGGTCGAGCACGGCGATCGTCATCCCGGAGGCGGCCAGATCGATGCCCACTGCGTTCGGCCGGAACTCCTCCGGCGGCACGACCACCGAGAGAAGCTGCCCGTCGGCTGAGTAGACCTTCACCCGCGGCAGGCCCTTCTCCGAGGTGACCACGCGGCCGTCCGGCAGCAGCGCGATGTCCGTCGGGTTGCAGCAGCCGCCGAAGCCTTCGAGCCCGTTGCTGCTCAGGCCCCACGACCGCACGAGCGCTCCGTCAGCGATCGCGTGGTACTGAATGCTCCGCCGGCCGGGGTTCGCGACCACCAGCTCGCCCGATGGCGCCATCTCGATGTCCAGGTGCGGGCTCGGCACCGCGAGCGGCGGTATACCGCGCTGCTCATCCATCCCCGCGATCTCGCTCAGCCACATCCCTGATGCATCGAAGCGCAGGATCTGCCGGTTGCCGGCGTCCGCGACGAAGCTCTCCTGCGGAGTGACCGCGACGGAGGTGATCCACGGGTTCTGCCCGACCGGCATGAGCGGTTGGCCGCGCTGGCTGCCGGTGTAGCGCTCAACGCGGTCCTTCATCCCGACGAGAATGGTGCCGGCACTGTCGATGGCGAGACAGGTGGGCGCGCCGTCAACCGGAAGCTCCCATTCCATCTGACCGTTCGCATCGAACTTCCGCACCGCCGCATCGCCTGCGATGTAGAGGCCGCCCTGGGCGTCGAATGCGACGGCGGTGGCCTCCTCAAAGCCGGGATTGACCTCAGCGACCATCTCCCACGTCAGCAGCTCCGGCGGCACGTGTCCCGCCTGCGCCTCGGACGCGATGTCACGCGCCTTCGCGCCGACAGTCTGCTCGATGACCTCCTGGCGCTGCTGACAGCCCATCGCGAAGACCGCCATCGCAGCAAGCGCCGCGATGGTGGGGATGGCTCTCGCTCTGGTCCAGCGCTCCATCATGGGTTCGCCACGTCCAGACAGATCATGGTGTCGCGGTCGCGCAGCACCAGCATCCCATCGGCGATCGCCATCGGCGCCCAGGCATCCGGCCCCGGGAGCACCTTCGCCCGCGCAAGCTCCTTGTAGCCGGCGGTGCTGGCCTCAGCCATCACCAGAGTGCCCTTGTCCTCCAACGCCAGGATCTTCCCGTCTGCGAGCAGATAGGGGCCGATACCGAACGTCGCGGTATGACCACTCTCCCAGACACGCTTGCCCTGCAGGCTCAGGCAGACGAGTTGCCGGTCCATGCTCACGCCGAAGAGGTGGTTCTGATAGAAGATCGGGCTGTGCTGGTGGGAGCCGAAGACGTTCTGCGGAATCTTCCAGACCGCGGCGGGAGTACCTCCCTTGACTGAGAGCAGCATACTCCCGGCGCCGTAGCCGCCGGTGATGAAGAGCCTCTCATCGCCGACCGGCACCGGCGTTGGCACGTTGGCTGTGTTCACCGTCCATCCGGGGTACTTGAAGACGGTCTTCCCGTCACTGGCGGAGACGCCGACGATCCCGCCGCTGGCGGTGTAGACGTAGACCTTCTTGCCGCCGAGTTGCATCGGCATGATGGACGCGTGGGTCATCTGCCAGCGGTCCGGATTCGGCGCCTCCCACCGCACATCGCCGGAGGCGCAGTCGATCGCGACCATGAGAGCGTCGCCGCCGGGAGCGATGATCGCCTTGCCGTCGTCAATGATCGGGCACTGGCCCGCGTACCAGGAGGGAATCCTGGTGCCGTAGGTCTTTGTGAGGTCCACGCGCCACACGACCTCGCCGCTGTCGGCGCGGGCACAGGTGACGTGGCCCATCGGGCCGAGTGAGACGACGTAGCCTCCGGCGACTGCCGGGACCGTGCGTGAGATCCCGTGGTTATCCTTGATCTCCACTGCGTATGGCTGCTGCCAGATGTCACTCCCGTCGGCGAGTGACAGGCAGCGGAGCACGTCCTGCCGGGTCTTCTGGTTGTAGTCGAGGACGTAGACGCGCCCGTTGGCGATTGCCGCTCCCGCGTGGCCAGGGCCGAACATCGCCTTGCTCCAGACCTTGCGGGGGCCGCTCTTCGGCCAGCTTGCGGGCAGTCCGGATTCCTCCTGCCCGATGTTGTCGTAGCCCGCGCCTCGGAAGTTCGGCCACGATCCGCCGCCACTGATCATCGGCGCTGCTGCCCCGGGGCCACCGCCCATCGCTGCGGGTCCGCCCTGCCGCACGCCGCCAGATGCGGCCATGCCTGCGCCGCCCATGGTAGTATCGCCCGGCACCGCCGGACCGCCTGCCATGGCCTCGCCAGCCATCGGTGCCTCCGCTGTCTGCTCCCCCGGGCCCGGAGCGCGCACGGTCTCGGATGCCCGTGGGCCGACATCGATCGGGGCGCGGTCACCCATCACCCAGCGACCAAGCAGGAACAGGCCCACGAGACCGGCGAATACAGGGATCGCTATGGTCAGGATGCGTTTCCTGCGGTCGTCCAGGAACGGGCCGCGTCCAGAGGCAGCCGGCTGGGGCTCGGGCTGCTTCCGGGGCGGAGTAACCATCGACGGTACGCGGTCATGCGGCAGTCGGTGATCACGATTGCCGTTGCTGGGGCTCATAGATCCCTCGCGCGCATCGGAAGTAGATGTGCAGGCATGGTACTGACCGCAACGATTCTCGTCAAGCATCGTGCGCCATCCGTTTCCACGCTGCTCCTGTGGCCATTTCGACGCGCAAGCACGGAGTTTCGTTCAGGCTTCTGCCGCGGTAGCAGTGGTGAACATCAGCCTCGCGGAAATCGTCGCCCTAATGTACGAGCAGCCAGTACTCCGGGTTCGTGTCGGTGTGCTGGACAATCTGTGCCGCTCGCGGTATTCTTAACATCCGGACGACATCTGACGGCCTGCGACGATCATCACCTGGGGTGAGGTCTTTCGTGGCTGGTAGTTCATCAGTGCTGCTTTGCAGGCATCTCGGCTCCGACGCCGCGCGCACGTCCCTTGAGGACGACCTCGCGCGGCGCCTTAGCGACTCCGGGCGCACCGTGCTCATCACCCCGCACCTCTATCATCTCCCGCACGGCAGCGATGCCTGGCACGAGATCGCCGCGCTGCCGGGCGACCTGGCGGTGCTCGGCTGGATCAGCCCGCGTGCGATAGAGTGCCTGCTGCGCGAGCACGCCGGCATCGAGCCCGCCATAGCCGTCGATCTCTCAGGCCCCGACGATCCCTTCGCTGCCATCGAGGCCGCACTCGCGCCTGCTGAGAGCCCGGGAGACGTCCGGGAGCTTGACCTGCCTGTCAGCGCCCGCTGGTACCCGGTGATTGACCGCTCCCGCTGCACCTCCTGCCGCCACTGCCTCCAGTTCTGCCTGTTCGGCGTCTACGAGGCGCAGGAGCGGCGCGTGGTGGCCGTGCGGCCTGATAGCTGCAAGGATGGCTGCCCTGCCTGCGCCCGCGTCTGCCCGCACGGCGCCATCATCTTCCCGCTCTCCGACGAGCCCGCCATCGCAGGCATGCCCGGCACCGTGATGCAGCCCGACGCGGCCGCGCGACGCATGTTCTACGTGCGCACCGGCCGTCACTGCCCCCTCTGCGGCAAGGTGGCTGAGGCGGGCCAGCAGCCTGCGCCTGGCGAGGCGGCGTGCGTAGAGTGTGGCGCACCGGTGGAGCGGCCCGACGAGGCTCCCTCCCTGGTACACGAAGAGATAGACGCACTTATCTCCGAGCTGGACGCCCTCACCCCTGGCGGTGAGGGCGAGTGAGCTCATCGGCCGGTGTACCGGTCGTCATGACCGCCGATCGCACCCTGATGGCCGATCACCGCACTATCTTCGGCGGCATGGTCGCGTCAAGCCAGACCACGACGGTGCCTCGCGCGCTGATGGATCGCCTGCTCGCGCCGCCCTCGAGGCTCGCGGTCGCGCCACTCGGCCTGCGCCGGATCGAGGCCGCGCTGCTGGGTGATGGCTTCTCAGAGGGCGAGATCGCGATCGCGCCGGTGGAGCGCCTCAGGGAGGTCATTGGGCCGGAGACGCGTGTGATCGCGGTGAGCGCCGGCGAAGCCTGCGGCCTCGGGATGAACTCCACCACGATGACCGCCATCACCGGCGGCGAGATCTACCCGCGCCACCTCGTCCGCGAACTGATGGCGCAGATCGCGCACCTGCGCAGCCGCGCGCCGCATGCGAAGGTCATTTTCGGCGGCCCCGGCGCCTGGCAGTTGGTGGCCGACGACTCCCTGCGCAGGGCGCTGGGCGTGGATCACGTCGTCTCCGGACAGGCCGAGGGCAACGCGGCAGAGGTGTTTCACGCGGCGATTGACGGCGACCCTCTGCCGACGCTGATCGAGGGCCTGCCGGTTGCCGCGAGCGCCATCCCGGCGATCCGTGGCGCATCGGCGATGGGCGTCGTTGAGCTTTCGCGCGGCTGCGGCCTCGGCTGCAACTACTGCGTGATGGGCCGCGAGCCCATGCAGGACCTGCCGGAGGAGACGATCCTCGCGGACGCCCGCACGAACGTCGCCGCGGGCCTGACGAGCATCGGCGCGATCAGCGAGGACCTGCTGCGCCACGGCGGCAGCGGGGTCAATGTGCGCCCGGAGCGGCTGATGGCGCTGCTGCGGCGGATGCGCGAGATCGAGGGCCTCGGGCTCATCCAGACCGACCACGCCAACATCATCTCGGTCGCGGGCTGGAGCGATGAGCAGCTTCGCGAGCTTCGGACGCTGATGGTGGGAGAGAGCGGAGCGCGCTACCCGTGGATGAACCTCGGCGTGGAGACGGCCGCGGGAGCGTTGCTTGCGCGGAGCGGATCGGCCAAGCTTGGCGGCGTTGCGCCCGGTGACTGGGGCGAGTTCGCAGCCGAGCAGCTTCGCCGCCTGATCCGCGCGGGGTTCGTGCCGATGGCGAGCCTGATGCTGCGCCTTCCGGGCGAGACCGAGGCCGACGTGCTGCGCACGCTGGCGTGGGTGGAGCGGATGTCAGGCGAGCCGCTGATGATCTTCCCGGTCCTGCACGCGCCGATCGACGGCAGCCCGGCCCCCACGCGCGCCGACCTCACCAGCACGCACTGGCGGCTGGTCGAGCGCTGCTACGACACGAACTTCCGCGAGGTGCCGCGCGTGTTCTTCGATGGCCAGACAGCGACCGGTGTGCCACTCGCGAGGCGGCTGGCGATGCAGGCGCTCGGCTACGGTCAGGTCGCGCTGTGGAGTGCGCTCTTCGCATGGTGGGGAGCGCGCGCGGAGGCATGAGCATCAGCCGGGACCGCCTCGACGCGGTGATCAAGCAGGCGCGCGAGACACTCCTCTCAGAGCGCGCGGCGGGTCCATACTGGGAGGGCCACCTCTCCTCCTCGGCCGTCGCCACCGCAACGAGTGTAGTCGCCCTGACCCGTGCGAACCTCGACCAGGACCGCCCGCTGGTGCGGCGCGCTGTTATGTGGCTGGTAGCCGATCAGAACGAGGATGGCGGCTGGGGCGACAGCCCCGAGAGCCCGAGCAACGTTGCCGCCACCGCGCTCACTGTCGCCGCTTTGACGCTGGCCGACGTACCATGCGCGGATACGCTCGAGGCTGCGAGCGGGTGGATCGTCTCAAACGCGGGCGGCGGCGACGTAGTCGCGGCCGTGCGCGCCCGCTACGGCGACGATTGCACCTTTCAGGCGCCGATCCTTGCGGCCTGCGCGCTGGCGGGGCTCGTCGAGTGGCAGGACGTGCCCGGGCTGCCGCTGGAGCTTGCGGCGATGCCCCGCGGATGGC
Source organism: Armatimonadetes bacterium UBA5352 (assembly GCA_002411015.1). Lineage (GTDB taxonomy): Bacteria > Armatimonadota > Zipacnadia > Zipacnadales > UBA5352 > UBA5352. Next base: position 9,229 of record DHPY01000098.1, read on the forward strand.
ATGCGCTCCTGCGGCTGCAGGTCGTGAGCTACGCGCTCCCGGCCCTGATCGCGGTTGGTGCGCTGATCCTGACCAAGCGTGGCGGGCCGCCCCTGCGGCGCATGATGCTCTCGCGCGCACTGCGCATGCTTCCGGCGCTGCAGCCGCCGAGCGGCGGCTTCCTGGAGGCCGCGCCGCTCACCGCTTTCGTCGCGATGAGCGTGATTGAGGTGTCCGGGCGCGATGATCCCGTCGCCGCGCGCTGCCTGCAGTTCCTGCGCGCGACCGCCCGTGAGGACGGAAGCTGGCCGATCGACACGAACCTCTCGGTCTGGGTGACGACGAACGCACTGTCGGCCCTGCGGCATTCGGGCGGCATCCCGGCGGAGATCGCCGACGGCGCCGCGGATTGGCTGCTCGGCAGGCAGCTTGCGCACGTGCACCCGTACACGAACGCTGCGCCCGGCGGCTGGCCGTGGACGCACCTGCCCGGGGGAGTGTCGGACGCCGATGACACTGCCGGCGCGATAGTTGAGATGGCGGCGGCGGGGGAGATCGGCGCGGCACGCGCGGGCATCGGCTGGCTGATCGGCCTGCAGAACTCTGACTCAGGCTGGCCGACCTTCTGCCGCGGCTGGGGGAAGCTGCCCTTTGACAGCAGTTCCCCGGATATCACCGCGCACGTTTTGCGCGCCACAGCGGCTACGGGTGCGGCGGCGAGGGGCGAAAGCGCCGAGGGCGCGATGGCCCGGCTGCTGGAGGCGAATCTCGCTGCGATGCGCGGCCGAGGATTCGGCTACCTCGCGGCCAACCAGCGCTCCGATGGCTCCTGGGTGCCGCTGTGGTTCGGCGACCAGCGCGTCGCCTCCGAGGCCAACCCGGTGCTCGGCGCCGCACGCGTGCTGGCGGCATACGCCGACTGCGATCGCGTGAACGACGCCCACGCGCAGGCCGGTGTGCAGTACCTCCTGCGCGCACAGAACGGCGACGGGGGCTGGGGCGGCGCGGCGGGCGTCGCGAGCACGGTGGAGCAGACCGCGCTCGCCGTGAGCGCGCTCAGTCGCTTCGCAGGCGACGCGGAGGCACTGAGCGCAGTGGAGCGCGGAGCGCTGTGGCTGATCGAGCGGGTGGAGAGTGGCGACTGGCTGGAGCCTGAACCGATCGGCCTGTACTTCGCGAGCCTGTGGTATACTGAGGCGCTGTATCCAGTGGCGTGGACTGTGGAGGCGCTTGGTCGCGCCCGAGAGGTCCTGATGTAACTCCAGCCACGGATGGAAACAAATGACCTGTCGTGTGTTGTACACGGACGCCCTTCGATGCCAGGTCACATGGGGATGGCGGAGCGTGAGGGCCACCAATCTGACATGGAGGACGAGAATGAAGCGGACGCCCCTGTTCATGTCTCTCTGCCTCGCAATCGTAGCGGCTGCACTCGCCGCGCCCTGCCTGGCCGATGACTTCGTCGGCTGGCGGACCGATGGCACCGGCGAGTACCCGGACGCCAATCCGGTCACGACGTGGTCGGATGAGCAGAACATCATCTGGCAGACGCCCATGCCTGCGAAGAGCAACTCTCTGCCCACGATCGTCGGCGAGTGGCTCTTCGTCTGTTCCGAGCCTGCCACCCTCATCTGCGTTCACCGCGAGAGCGGCACGGTCGCGTGGGAAATGCCTAATACCCCCGCTGACGTCGCTCCCGCTGAGGAAGTTGCCGACATCGAGGCGAAGACTGCGGAGTTCAACCGGCTTCGCGGCGAAGTCGCCAAGGCGCAGAAGACCCTGCGCGACGTGCGCAAGCAACTTCAGGACGACCCCGAGAATGCTGAGCTCAAGCAGCAGAACCAGCAGGTGCAGGAGCAGGTGAATGCGCTCAGCGCGCAGCTCAAGCCGCTGATCGACACCTGGTACGTCAGGCCGGTCACGCACGACTATAATGGCTACTCCAGCCCGACTCCGATTAGCGACGGAACCTACGTCTGGGCGGTCTTCGGCAACGGGATCGCGGCCTGCTATGATCTCGAGGGCAACCGCGTCTGGGCGCGCTTTGTGGAGAAGCCAGTGAACGACTGGGGCGCGTCGAATACTCCGGTGCTGGCCGACGGCAAGCTGATTCTGCACATCAACCAGATGCGGGCGCTCGATCCGATGACCGGCGAGGAGATCTGGAGCCAGCCCGATGCGCGCTGGAACTGGGGCACCTCGTGGGTGCACTACTACGGAGATCTTCCGGTCATCTTCACCAGCAGCGGCGATGCCGTCCGCGCCACCGACGGAGTGATCCTCGCCTCGGGCCTCGGGAAGCTCCAGTGGGGCTCCGGGCCGATGGTCGAGGACGGCGTCCTCTACTACATAGACAGCCAGCCCAACGGCTACACCTCCCGCGCGCTGCGCCTGCCGGAGACGCTCGACGAGCCCTATGCGCCGGAGTTGATCTGGGAGATCACGCCGAAGCAGGATCGCTACTACGCCTCGCCTGTCATCAAGGACGGGCTGATCTACGCGATCACCCAGGGCAACGTGCTCACGTGCCTCGACGCGGCGACGGGCGAGACCGTTTACGAGCAGACGCTCGATCTCGGCAAAGGCGCGATCTTCGGCAGCCTGGTGCTGGCGGGCGACTACCTGATGATCATGCAGGAGAACGGTGCGGCGATTGTCTTCCGCCCGGGCCGGGAGTATGTTGAGGTCGCGAAGAACCAGCTCAGCGACATGGTGCGCAGCACCCCGGTCTTTGATGGAGACCTTATGTACGTGCGCGGCTACGAGAACCTCTACTGCATCGGCGCAGCGGAGGGCTGAGCCAGGAAGGACCGCCCCGCATGAGCGACGATCGTGCCCCGCAGGTGGATGCGGGCGGAGCGACCAATCAGGCGCCCCAGGACGTGGCCGTCCGGACACAGATCCGGGCGGTCGCGTCCGAACTCGCCTGCGACCTCGCACGCGACACCCCTCCATCCCGCGAACACCTGGCCGAGCGCGGCCGGGCTGCTCTGAAGCGCCTCGGGCTACCGGAGGAGTTCCTCGGCTGGGCGATGGTGGCCATCAACAACGCCTTCTGGCGCGAGCAGTATGAGGCGGTACCGGTGCAGCGCCGCCTGCTGCTGCTGCCGAAGTGCCTGCGCGATCCTGCGGTGTGTCGCGCAAGCTTTGATTCAGTGGGGCTGCACTGCGCACAGTGCGGCGCGTGTCTCATCGCGGAGCTCTCGCGAGATGCGGAGCAGACCGGCTACTCTGTGATCATCGCGGAGGGCACCTCCTCGGTCATCATGAAGGTCCTCGAGGGCGAGGCTGATGCCATCCTCGGCGTGGCCTGCCTGCACTCGCTCGACGAATCCTTCGACGCGATCTCCGAGCTCGGTGTGCCGAACCAGGCGATCCCGCTGCTCTACGATGGCTGCGTGAGCACCGAGTGCGAGCCCGATGTGATCCGTGGACTCCTCCTGGCTGAGCGAGTATCATCCGCCGTTCGAACACGCACGGCAATCCCGCTGCTGCGCGTCACGCGCGGGGTCTTTGAGAGTGATTCACTTGATGATCTCCTCCAGCCCTTCCTGACAGACGGCGCGCTCACAGACGATGCGGTGACCGAGCCGCTGCTGGAGACTGAGGCGCTCGGGGTGGAGTGGCTGCGTCGCGGTGGAAAGCGGCTGCGGCCCTTCGTGACGGTCGCTGCCTGGGCCCTCGGACGGCACGGCCTCGACGCTCTCGCTGCCGGCGCGGACGCGCAGGCGATGCTCATCGCGCCCGTGCGCTCCCTCGCGGTGGCCATCGAGGCCCTGCACAAGGCCTCGCTCATCCACGATGATATTGCAGATGGAGACGAGTTCAGGTACGGCCGTCCGACGCTTCACGTCAGTCACGGCGTCGGCCGGGCCGTCAACGTCGGTGACTGGCTGGTCGGCCTTGGCTACAGGCTCATCGCGGCACAGGCAGAGGCGCTCGGCGCGGAGCGGGTGACGCCGATCCTCGCGCGCCTCGCGAGCGCTCAACTTGCCCTCAGCCGCGGACAGGGCGCGGAGCTTGCGTGGATCGGCCGTGAAGGCGGCCTGCGCCCGGTGGACGCGCTGCAGATCGGCGCGCTGAAGACCGCGCCGGCGTTCGAAGTTGCGCTCTTCGCGGGCCTCTGCGCGGCGGGCGCTGAGTTCGACGACCCGCTCATCCGGCGGTTCTCCACCTACCTCGGTGAGGCCTACCAGGTGCTCAACGACCTCGAGGATTGGCGACCGGATGCCTCGAACAAGGTGGCGCTGGGGCGCGATGTGCTCACCGGCCGCCCGACGATCCTGCGCGCCTTCGCGACTGAGGCCGGCCGCTGGGACGGCCTCGCCGAGGCCGCGGAGGCCGATGATGCGCAGGCGGCGGTCATGGCCGTGCGGGCGCTGTATGAGGCCTGCGGCGCCTTCGAGCGAGCCCGGGCGCTGGTGGACGGACTGCGTGGGCGCTGCCTCTCGCTGGCCGCCGAGACGCGCCCGGAGGCGCTGGGGGAACTGCTGCGTTTTCTGACGCGCACCGTCCTGCGCGAGCGGAGGCCGTGAGAGCGGGAGACTGGTGATGGCCTACCTCGACCTGCTGGACAGCATCCTGCGCGGCGGGGGTCAAGGACTCGGTGCGTCCTTCCGGGAGGCGCAGGCAACCTGGATCGAGGGCCGCGAGCTCCCTGGGGGAGGTTTCGCCGGCCGCAGGGGCGATCGAGCTGACCTCTACTACACCGACTTCGCCCTACGCGCGCTCGACCTCATCGCCCCCGAATCATCTGTGTTCGCGAACACCGCCCGCCACCTGCAGTGGCACGCGCGTCCTCCCGGCGACATCACGGAGACACTCAGCCTGCTCAGTTGCGCGCGCGCTCTGCAGCGGCAGGGCGGCAGAGTCAGGGCTGATCGTCGGGCGGTGGAGCGGGCGCTTGCGGCGCAGGCGCTCCCCGGCGGCGGCTTCGGGCCCCCCGGGCAGAGCACCATCAGCGCCTACCAGACCTTCCTCGGCGTCATATGCGCGCAGATGATCGGCCATGAGGAACCATCGAGGTCGGTCGCGACGCAGATCGCTGCGCTCCAGCGCCCATCCGGAGGCTTCGCCGAGAGTTCGGCCGACGCCAGCGCGCAGACGAACGCGACCGCGGCCGCAGCGGCGGTCCTCCTGATGGACAACGGCCTGCATCAGGCTGATCTCCCCGGCGCCGGGCGCTTCCTCGTCGAGAATCAGGCTGCCGATGGCGGCCTGCGCGCGCACCCTGAGGCGCCTGCAAGCGACCTGCTCTCGAGCTTCACGGGGCTGCTCACGCTCATGCTCATCGGCGAGCCTCGTGAGCTTGACCTGCCTGCGCTTGCACGCTTCGTCCGCGGGGCTGCGAGCCCTGACGGCGGCTTCGGCGCGATGCCGGGCGACATCGGCGCGGACGTCGAGTACACTTTCTACGGCATCGCCACCCTCAGTCTCCTGCGGACGCTCCTGGACGGTGAGGGCGGATGAGGATCGTCCACCTGGCCGCCGGGGCGGCGAGCATGTACTGCGGCGCATGTGCGCGCGATGCTGCGATGGCCCGGGCGCTCATCGAGCGCGGCCACGAGGTGTCGATCGTGCCGCTCTACACGCCGTTGCGCATCGAGGCGCTCGGGGAGCTGCCGGTGACGGAGGTGCACCTCGGCGCGCTGAACGCGTACGTCCAGCAACTGACCGGCCGCAGGCTGCCCGGCCCGCTCGCTTCGTTGCTCGATCGCGAGAGCCTGCTGCGCTTCGTCTCACGCTTCGCGGTCAGCACGAAGCCCTCGCAGCTCGGGCCGATGACCGTCAGCGTGCTCGCTGGTGCGGACGGGCGGCAGCGGGCCGAGGTAGAGCGCCTCATGCAGTTCCTCGAGCGCGAGGCGAGGCCTGACGCAATCAGCATCACGAACTCGATGCTGTCGGGCGTCGTGCCGGAGATCAAGCGCCGCCTGGGACTTCCGGTGCTCTGCGAGGTCAAGGGCGAGGATGGCTTCATTGATGCCCTGCCGCAGCCCTATCGCGACCAGGCGGTCGGCCTGATGCGGCGGAACGCCGATGCGGTGGACCGCTTCATCGCGCCCACGGAGGCCTACGCGGACACCATGGCCACGTACCTCGCCATCCCCCGCGAACGTGTCGCCGTTGTGCGCTCGATAGTGGATGCTTCGCGCTTCCGGCGCCCCGGCCCGCGGCCGCGCGAGCCGTTCACGGTCGGCTACCTCTCAGTCATCACTCCGCGCAAGGGCCTGCACCTGCTCGTCGAGGCCTTCACGAAGCTGGTGCGGGAGGGGCGTGACGTGCGGCTGCGCGTGTCCGGGCAGGTGCTTGATCGCCGCTACTGGCTCGAGGTGCGGCGCACGCTTGCGCGGAAGGTGCCTGCCGATCGCTTCGAGTACCTCGGCGGGATCGGGCTTGCTGAGAAGGTGGCGTTGCTGCATTCGCTCAGCGTCTTCTGCCAGCCATCGATCAAGCCCGAGGCGCTCGGCACCGCCTCGCTGGAGGCGCAGGCGGCGGGGGTGCCGGTGGTCGCTCCGGACGAGGGGGTCTTCCCGGAGATGCTCGGGCTGACGTGTGGCGGGCTGCTCTTCGCAGCGGACAACGCAGATGCGCTGGCTGCCGCTCTCATGCAGATGATGGACGATCCGACGAAGGCCGACGCGATGGGAGCCGGCGCGGCGGAGGCGGTGGCGCGTGAGTTCTCCGGGCCTGCCGCCGCCTCCGCGATGGAGAAGCTACTCGACAGCGTGGTCGCTCATGGAGGCGCGGAAAGTGGGGAAGACACTCTGTAAGCTGGCGAAGAAGGGCGAACTGAAAGAGATCGCCGAGGCGGCTCGCACCGCGCGCTTCATCTGCAAGAAGTGCGGCAGGACTGCAGAGGATCGCAAGAGCCTCTGCAGTCCCGTGCCGGTTGAGGAGCTATAGGGTCCCGCCGACCTCAGTTCGCTCTGCCAGGGAAGCCTTTCGCGTTGCCGACATAGTCTGACAGTGCGTTGAGCTTCTTCTGCATGTCCGACATATCGAGGTGCATTACGTCCGAGCCCCCGTACCCGCCCCTGTGGAGCCAGACGCCCTCGGGCGTGCGTTCAGCCAGGACCGTGCGCACATTCCCCTCCAGGGCCTCCGCGGCAGCAATCTGCTGCTCGCGCGTCGGCTGGCCCAGGTTCTGGCGCGCCTCCACCCAGTTCTCGAAGCCGGCGTCGTAGATGCCTTGCAGGTCCTCTGCGAACTTCGGGTTGTAGTAGTTGCCCTCGAAGCTGTAATGCGTGGGAGCATTGCTGCCGTCGTAGGTCAGCATGTAGGTCTCGGCGTAGAAGTAGAGTGGCCGGTTGGTCTTGAGTTCATAGAAGCGCGCGCGGCGGCCGTTGGGAAGCGCGTTACCCTCGAACCACTCGATGGCCGCCGGGAGCGGCTCAAGGAAGCGCTGATCGCCGGTGAATGCCGCGATGTCGATGAGTAGCCGCATCACGCCGAAGGCCTCTCCGGTGCACACCGCCGGCGGCTCGAAGCGCCGTGCCCATCCGGGCTTGAGGTCGGCGTCATACTGCTGCGCCCACGACGCCTGCGGGGCGGGCAGCTGCGCCTTGATGATGAAGTCACCGCAGCGGACTACCGAGTCGTAGAAGCGCTGCTCGCCATACTCCTGCCACGCGAGCATCATCACTGTGCAGCAGTCGCGCATGGTGTTGTCGTTGAGGGTCATGAAGTCCTGGTAGCCCCGGCCGCTGAGCGGGTAGCGCTGCGGCCAGCCACCGACCTCCGACTGCGCCTCCAGCAGATACGCCAGCCCGGCCATGGCCGCCTCGTGGATGGCCGGATCGGGCCGCCCGGCCTTCTCCAGCGCCCGGTCCACCAGCACCAGCAGGCGTGTTGCGGCCTGGCTGACGTTATCATCCATCGTGCCCACATTCCCGCCGCTGGTGAGGGCGGCATCGGCGCTGCCGACGTTGTGCCTGTAGAAGTTGCGCCGCTCGCCCTCTGACGAGAAGTCTATGTTGTAGGGCCAGCCGCCGCATGCAAGCTGCCCCCATGCCAGCGACTCGGCATTGAGCTTCGCCGCGTCGAGGAAGAGTGGATCGCCCGTCGCCTCCCACGCGCGCACAAACGCCATGCCGGTTGAGGGGCTGCCGGGCGGCTGGACCCAGTTCTGTGTGGCGGTGATGGATCCCTCACCCCACTGGTCGCTGAGGTCAGCCAGATACGATCCGGCGTAACCGCCGCCCACCGCGACCTCCTCTGTGAGGTAGGTCACAGCGCTGCGCAGGGCCTCCGTCGCTTCATCCACCAGTGCCTCATCAAGCGCGTACCCGGGCAGCGCCAGCATCAGCAGCAGGATCATCATCGCGAAGTTGCGCATTCTCAGTCCTCCAGCCGCTCGGCTACCGACACGTTGCTGATGCGGATCGCGTCCACTGCGCCGTCCATCGGAAGATATGGCACATCCCAGTCCGACGGGCTGTTGCCGATCTCGATGCGGGAGAACCCGCCTCCATCAAATGTATGCGGGAAGAAGCTCTGCATGCCCACCCCGTCGACCATCGCCCAGAGGTACTGCCGGTCGCCACGAAGGTCCCACGAGACAAGCACGTGGTGCCACTGTGTGATGTCAAGCCCAGTCGTGCTGAAGGTCATCGTCTCGTGGTCGCCCTCAGCAAGCGTGTAGGGCTGCCCGTCGCGCGTCAGGTGGAGCTCAAGCTGGCCACGCAGTCCGAACAGGTCGAGTTGGCTCCCACCGGGCTGCGCGGGCTCGGCGTGCAGGAAAAAGTGCCAGCCCTGGTCCCACCATACGCGCGCCGCCTCCCGTGGCTTGACCCACCACTCAATGGTGCCGGCCTCGCCGATCGCCAGTTCGGCTGCGTCGATGTCGAAGCGACCATCGGGCATATCCAGCACCACCGCCTGCCCAAACGGCCCCTCGGTCCACTGATGCTCCCCGGAGACGCCCTCTGCCTGCGCCTCGAAGTCCTCGTGGTAGATCGTCTGCTCGCCCGGAGCCGCGGGTATCTCGGCCAGCTTGCACGGCATGGTCAGCCGGGTGATCTGATCGAGCCCAAGACTCTCCCCTGTGGTCTCGCCCGGGATGTCAGAGAAGGAGATCGCGTTCGCGTTGTACGTGCCGCGGACGACGGCGATGCGATCGATCGTCATGGTCGGTTCCTGGCCGATGATCGCGATCGTCACGGGGCCGGCCTTGGCGACGCTGAAGCGATGGGCGAGTGTGCCCCAGCGCCCGATCGTCCCGAGCAGGCGGGTGCGCTCGCCGTTGATCTCCACGAAGAACCCGTCGGCGCTCCCATTGGGGGCCATCTGCGAGAGGAGGAGCGTGTAATCGCCCGGTTGCAGGTCCAACGCCCCGACAGCGAGGGCATCGGCCGACATGGACATGGCGATGCCCCGGCTGGCCTCCTCATACGCGACGGGCTGCATACCCTTCACCGCTCCCCAGCCTTCCATCTCGACATTGAGGAGCACATTGTCCTCGGCGATCTCACCGGCCCACGCGGGGCAGGTCACTCCCGCGACCGCCATGGTCAATGCCACAATGACGATTGAATGCGGCAATCTCGACATGCCATGAACCTCCAGTAGTACTCAAGCAGCGGCGCGCAGACTGCTTCGCCGCAGCCGCGAAAGCTCCTCTTCAGCCGGTTGACCGAAGCGTTCGGTATGTTATAGTCACCTGAGCCGCCGAATAGTTCCCTCCTGTGAGGTGCGATGATGGGCAGAATGCTCCGATCCTGCGCAGCAGCGGCACTGATGATCGCGGTCTTCATGACTCCGGGCCAGGCTGCGGAGGAGCCTGTGGCGCTGACCAATCCGGGCTTCGAGGATGGGATCGAGGGCTGGAGCACCTGGTACGCGCGGCAGCCAGTGAAGGTGACGACCGTGGATGGCCCAGGCGGCAAGTGCCTCCGGGCGCTCGGCGAGGCAGGCTCGCGCGTGGTGATCTCACAGAGCTTCGCCGCGGAGCCACAGGCATGGTACACGGTGCGCTACCGCTTCAGCGCTGCCCCAAACGGCGCTGCCGGCGGGGCTATGGGCTACTGCCGCATCACCTTCTACGACCAGAACGGGACTTTCCTCGACTACCCGAGCACCGAGCCCATGCTCGATACCTTCGGAGAATGGACCGAGGCGGAGCAGACCTTCAAGACCCCGCTCTCGATCGGCGAGGTCAACATCGGCTTCAACCAGTCCGGAGCCGCTGATCTCCGCGTGGATGATGTGAGCGTGGCGCGGGTGGATCCCCCGGCGCCCGCCCCGAACACGTGGAGCCAGCTTGCGCGCAGGCGCGCTGAGCCGCTGCTGTTCTCCTCGTGGGACTACAGCAACTCCGCGACGCAGTTCCGCGAGATGGGCCTCAAGTATGGCTGGCGCTACGTGCTGGAGGAGCAGTACGAGGACCTGCGGGAGAGCCGCACGGTGCCCCTCTGGCGTGGGGAGGAGACCTACGCCGCCTTCTCGCGACATGGCCTGAAGGCCTGCCCCTACCTCTACTACGGCGCGCTGGACTACCGCAACGCGCACTACGGTGACGCGCCACCGGAGGACATCCCGTACATCCTCGACCCGATCTGGCATGATGGCTATGTGGTCGCCGCTGAGGAGGCCTGCCGCACGCTGGGCGACGATCCCGGTCTCGCCTACCTCTTCGTCCAGGACGAGTCCTACGGGCGCTTCAAGGCCGCACCGATCGCGCAGGAGGAGCGGGTGTCGCCGCTGTGGGGCTCGCTCGATGAGACCGTGCGGCGGGAGTATGGCGGCGGCGTCTACGGCCTCCCCACCGGCCCCGATGATGAGAACGTCTACCGCTGGATCGCCTACTACCGCTGGGCGCAGGATCGCTGGGCGGAGAGCTTCGCGCGACTGCGGGAGACCATCGACCGGTCCGGTTGCGAGGCGAAGCTCCTCGGGCCGGACGAGGTCGGCATCCTGATGCCGCTGCCGTGGCACCGGCTCGCGGAGAGTGTGGATGTCTTCACCGGCCAGTGCCTCTACAGCCGCGGGAGCGCGCGCGAGTACATCGCGGGCTTCACCACCAAGTACGCGCGCGACCTCACCGGGAAGCCCGTACACAACGCCACGCAGGTCGTGAAGTACTCCGGCTCGCCGCCGCCCGAGGAGGTCCAGCGGCAGTACTCCGAGGTGCTGCGCAACGGCGGCGAGGGCGAGATGATGATCGGCGTTGAGTGGTTCGACCGCGAACTCAGCCATCACAAGTACAGTGCGCCCGAGCGCTGGGCAACTATCAAGAACCTCCTGCGACTGATGTCGGAGTACCAGGTGCAGACGCCGCGGGAGAGCCAGGTGGCGCTGCTTTACTCGAGCATCTCCGGGATGGCCCAGCGGGCCGCCTTCAACAGCGACGACCTGCTGGCCGCCTACGCGATCTGCGGCCCGAAGCTGCGCGGCTGGCCGACGATCGTGGACAGCTACGCCCTCGACGAGGGCGCGGCGTCACTTGACGGCTACAGCGTCGTGATCGTGCCGCACATGCCCTACGAGACCCGCCGGGTGGTCGAACAGTTGCGCCGCTTCGTGCGGCGCGGAGGGCTGCTTGTTTTCGCCGATCCGCAGGCGCTGCAGACCGATGACCTCGGCGAGCCCCTGCACGCCGCAGGCTTCCTCGGCGCCACGGCAGAACCGCTGGAGCGCCAGCAGGAGATGAGCTTCGCCTCGCCCTACCTTGCGAGTGGACGCCTGCGCGTCTACGCCGAGGACTGCCTTGCGCTGACGCCATTTTACGGTGCACAGTCGAAGGTCGTCGCGCACTACGGCTCTGGGAAACCGGCAGCGGTCCTCACCGAACTGGGCGACGGCGCGGTGCTCACCTTCGGCGCGGACCCCTTCGCCAGCACCTACGTCTCAGAGGACGCGGAGTGGGTGGCGTGGTGGGGGAGTCTGCTGCGCTCCCGAGGGATGAAGACCGATCTCCCGATCTGGGACCTGCGGCTGCCCGACGAGGCGCTGGTGCAGGCGGAGAAGCCGGAGGGCGTCTGCCTGACCGGGAACAGCTACGTGCGCTGCCAGAACGGCGTCTACCTCGGCGCGAACTCGGCGGCGGAGGGCGCCTACAGCCTCTCGGTGGCACCTGACCTGTCGCCGGAGAGCGGGGGAGAGGGGCCGGTGGCGTTCGCTGCCGGCGATCTCACCGACCGCGTGCAGGCCACGAAGGGCCCCTTCGACAGCAGCGGCCGCGCCACCACCCCCTACGCCGAGGCCGACTGGGCCGATCGCTGGAGCGCTGAGGCGCTTGCCGGCGGCCTCGAGATTGAGTTCGCTCTGCCGGAGGCGCGCGACCTGTCACGGGTGGTACTATGGTACTCGGGCGGCTTCGGCAGGCTGACCGTCAGCGGGGGAGATGGCGGGCGATGGACGCGGCTGGCGTCGGTGAAGGGCGAGAGCGCCGGTCAGGATGTGCTGGACCTCACGGTGCCGCTGCGCGGCTCGCACCCGCGCGTGAGGCTGCAGTTCACGCCCTCCGGCGAGGAACTGGCGCTGGCGGATGTCGAGCTCTGGGCGCACCAGTAGACATGGCAATCATAGCGACAGGGAGTGTCACCATGTCGCAGACTGACCAGCGACCCAACATCCTCTGGATTATGGCCGATGACGCAAGCTGGGGCGACTTCGGTTGCTTCGGCTCGGAGTTGATCCGAACGCCCAACGTGGACCGGCTCGCGAGTGAGGGCGCCCGTTTCACCTGCTGCTACTCGGGATCCACCGTCTGCGCGCCCGAGAGTCCGTCGCTCATGCAGGGCCTCCGCCAGGGCCACGCGGCCGTCCGCGACAACGCCTCCCCCGGCGGCTACCGCCATGCGCTGCAGCCCGAGGACACCACGGTCGCCGAGGTGCCGCAGGGCGCGGGCTACGCCGCTGGCCTCTTCGCCGAGTGGGGCCTCGCCTGCTGGGATCAGGAGGGCGTGCCGAACGCGAAGGGCTTCGACGAGTTCGTCCGACTACCTCAACCAGCGCCACGCAATGCGAGGTTTGCGCCGAGCGACGGGGAAATGCGACGCGTTCTGATCTATGACCCGCTATGAGGTGCCCGCCCGTGAAACTCCGGCCGCTGCTCTTGAGTGCGATTGGCACGATAGCTCTATGCCTCCCCGCCTTCGGTCAGTCCGACGGCCCCGCGGATGAGGTGGTCCTGCCGCGCCTTGAGGTTGCACCTGTGATCGATGGCGATCTCTCCGACGCCGCCTGGGAAAGGGCGCCGGTGCTGGAGAACTGGACGATCCCTCTCACCATGCAGCCCGTGCCGAAGGAGTGCGCAGTACGCGCGGGCTTCGGCGATGCCGGCCTCTACGTTGGCGCACGGCTTGCAGAGCCAGATCCCGCGAGCCTGCAGACGCTCTCTGCGGATGGCGGAGCCGACGTCTGGAAGGATGACGCGATCGAAATCTGGGTGCGAACGAGCGACAGCAACCTGGTCTACGACCAGTTCATCGTGAACGCTGCCGGGGCACGGCAGCAGGTGCGTGGGCGGCCCGGTGGCTCGGAGAACCCCGCTCCGCAGTTTCCGGCAGCGGCGAATACCGGTGAGGACTACTGGAGCGTTGAGCTGCTCATTCCGTGGGCTGAGCTCGGGCTTGAGACGGCGCCTGATCCGGGCGACATGGTCCAGCTCAAGTTCGGGCGCGAAGATCCGCAGGGCCGCGAGACAGTCCTGTCGCACTGGCCTCCACGTGCAGCGTACGGAGCCGCGGAGGGCTATGGGCGGGCCTACTTCATCACCAGCAACCTGCTCCCGAACGCGGATTTTCGTGCAGTAGACGCTGAGGGCAGTCCGGAGGGCTGGGGACTGCACGAGTTGGCAGTGGGGAGGATCAGCGTGGTGGAGGATCAGGGGCGCAACGCCCTTCGGTGGGAAACCCCGGGCTCCTACGCCACCCTGCAGCGCAGCATTCAGCTTAAGCCGAACGCGCTCTACCGTCTGGAGGGCTGGACGCGCGGTGACGCTGCCATCTCGCTGCGCGCCCGCACCAAGAAGACTGCCGATCAGGAGACCTCTGATGCCTACACGGTCACCAGCGAGCCCAGCGAAGACTACGTCTACCGCTCGGTGGTCTTCCCGACCGGCGAGGAAGGTAGTGCTTTGATCATCCTTGGGGCGACCGAGGCCACGGGCGTTGGCACCGTCTACCTCTCAGGGCTGGCGATCGCCCGTGAGGCTGCGGCGGAGACCGCCGGTCCGGCTATCCCTGTCGTGCCCGGCGTGACGCAGCGGATCACGGACATCGCGCCAGTTGAGTGCAAGTCGCTCCGAGGGTTCGTGGGGGCACCGATGGATGGCAGGCTCGACAGCGTGTCGTGGAACGGCTCCACCTGGGAGTACGGTGCGCGCAACGCAGGTTCCGGCGTCTACTACGAATTCGCCGATGGCGACGGGCTGAACATCCGCCTCGCTGACGCCAAGGGCGTGGACGCGGTGCAACTGCGCGGCGGGGCGAAGGTGCATCTCTATCGCGACGCGACTTCGTACTTCGAGCCGGGCGATGGCGAGCTGGTGTGGGAGTGGCCGTCGAACGCGGCCTCCTCGCGGGCGGTGTTCGGAGAGCGAGTTGCGACGGACCGCTTCAGCTTCTTCAATCGCCAGGACGGCTTCATCTCCGACCTCTACTTCCTCCGCCTGGGTGAGGAGACTCCGCTGCCCGAGCCAACGGTGCTCAGCGCACAGGCGCCGGTTGAGCTTCCGGAGGACCTGGCGGCCGCCGCTACGCAGTTCGGCCCCGAGACGGATGCCGTCCATCGCCTCAACATGACGAAGATGGCGCTGCAGATCCGCCCGGAGGCAGACACGTGGACGCACCTGATGACCGAACCGGTGCCTGAGGACACGGGTCTGCTGGCGGTCGGCCTGCGGCTGAACATTCGGGATGCGCCGACCGGGCTGCCGCTTGAGGTCGCGCTGATGGACCCGTTCAGCCCCGAGCACCGGGTCATCAACGTCGAACTCACCGTTGAGGGCCCAGGAGTGGCGCACGTGGTGCTGGACCACCTCGATCAGGTGGTGCCCGCGGGGAAGCGCGTGTGGGTGGCGGTGAGGGCCGGCGCGCCGGTTACGCTCGAGACGCCGCAGGTTGAGCTGTACTACGCACCAGTGAGTGAGGCGCTGGCGGAGGCAGTGGACTATCGGCTGTGGATCGTGCGCACGATGTTCGCCTCGCTGAGCGAGCCGCGGCCGTGGATGAACCTGCGCACTCGTGACGCGGACATGGCCGAGTTCGCGCAGACAGCCTACGCGGGCCCCAAGGTCGTGAAGCTCCTCGAGGAGGCGGCGTTCGCGAAGCAGCTTGCGCCGGAGCACCCGATCGTGCAGCAGTATGACCAGTGGCTCTGGCAGCGGACGGGGCTGCCGGAGTTGGAGCCCACCATCGAAGAAGTGCCCGGCGCGCCGGAGTGGGCCGTGGTGCTGCGCCAGGCCTGGCTGGAAGCCCGTGAGGTGCCGCGCTGGTGGCTGGAGAACCGGCTGGTGCCGACGGGGGAGTTCGGCGGCGAGGTCGGCGATGATACGGACATGTATCAGAACTACACGATCTTCCCGATGATCAGCGACGAGCCGCCGACCGGGGTCATGCGTCGGGGCGCGGCGGCGCTGGCGGAGCTTGCGGAGGCCACGCGACTGGAGGAGGGGCTGAACAGGCACACGACCGATCCGCTGCATGCCTACGAGGAGGGCCTCAACCACGAGGCGCTGATGGCGTGGTGGTACTATGGCGATCCGGTCTACTTCGAGCGCTGCCTCGCGGCCGCCCGCTCCATGCCCGCGACGACGACCGTCACGGAGCGGGGCCACCGGCACTTCAAGAGCCAACTGGTGGGTGCAGAGGACCTGCGGATTGACCGGGAACTCGGCGAGGACGGCGACTATGGAGCGCTCATGCTGCACCCGGTCTTCAAGGTGCTCTGGTATAACCGCCACCCGCAAGTCGAGCAGTTCCTGCGGGAGTGGGCGGATGGCTGGCTCGACCATCAG
Organism: Armatimonadetes bacterium UBA5352; assembly: GCA_002411015.1. Lineage (GTDB taxonomy): Bacteria > Armatimonadota > Zipacnadia > Zipacnadales > UBA5352 > UBA5352. The sequence continues at coordinate 25,166 of DHPY01000098.1, forward strand.
CAGCCCGGCGACTACGCGTTCAGCGTCAACGTCGCGACCGAGGAGGCCACGCGTACATACGAGGCGCGGCCGCTCTACGGCGGCGGGATGGCCTCGAGCTTCTACTCGATGGTGAACCATCTCGGCGATGAGAAGTACGCCCGCCCGTTCATGGATCTGTTCAGCCAGGGCGTCGCATCACTGCGCATCGCGGACTTCCTGCCGGAGTTCTACCAGGCCGGGCTGCTCGACGATCTTGACGAGACGACCCTTCAGGCGCTGGAGCAGAGTGAGCCGTATCTGCCGGTGCTGACGCGTGGGGATCGCGGCCCGCTGCTCGACGCACTGCGGAAAGATATTGCAGAGATGCAGCGTTTCAAGTATATGTACACAGACGCCTCGCAGTTCACCGACCGCATATTCCTCTACGCGGTGCAGAACGCTGCCAAGGCCTACTGCGGCGCATACGTCACGCGCAACAAGATCAGCAACGGGATCTCGGTAAGCTGGGAGGGCTTCGGCACCGATTTCGCCGCGCTGGTGCTCGCCGCGGGCGACGATCGACTGAAGGCGGCGGTCTACTCCTTCGCCGATGAGCCGATGGAGGGTGGCCTGCGGGTCTGGCAGCTTGAGAACGCCCGCTATCGCGTCACGATTGGTCCGGACGCCGATGGCGATGACGCGCTTGACGCCCCTGCCGAGGCGCTGGAGATGGAGCTTGCGCGCTACTCGCGGGTGCCGCTGACGCTGCAGCCGCGGCAGGTCACGATCGTTGAGATCGAGCAGATCGAGCCGCTGGCGCCGATCTACGACCGCCCCGACCTGGCGCTCTCGCCGCTGGACACTGTCGTCGCGAACGGAACGGTCCGGGGTGTCGCGCACAACATCGGGCAGAGCGCGGCAGGCCCTACCGCCATCGCGCTCATAGGCGCAGGGGGCGAGGTCGTGGCAAGCCAGGCGCTTGCGAGCCTTCCTGGCATCGGGAGCGACCTGCAGCCGGTGCGGGTCGAGTTTGAGCTGACCGGAGTCCCGGCGAACGTGGATGGCTGGCAGGTCGTCATTGATCGAGAGGGAAGCATAGACGAGATTTGCGAGGGGAACAACACGCTGCGGCTGCAGGAGTGTGTGTGGTAGCAGCTGCGGCATACGAAGTTGGCGAGAGGGAGGCGGGGAGGGCCAGGGCGCGGGTGCTCGCTGATTGGCGCGAACTACGGGAATGAAGGATCGATCTATTGAACGCCACAGCCCAGAGCGTTGAGACGGAAGCGCCCCGCAATCGCATGGATGGTAAGCTGAATGTCCCCAACATCCTGACGCTCACTCGGATAGCGGCGGCCCCGGCGGTCGTGCTCCTCATGTACCTGGTCGTCTGGTATGAGTTCGTGTGGGCCAGTCCCGTCGCCTGCGTGCTATTCGCGCTTGCCTGCATCACCGACCTCGTGGACGGCTACATCGCACGGTCGCAGAACAGCATCACGAACCTCGGCAAGTTCCTCGACCCGCTCGCCGACAAGCTGCTGATACTCTCCGTGCTGATCATGCTCGTGCGGCTCGACTGGGCGCCCGCGTGGGTCGTCATCATCATTGCCGCGCGCGAGATGACCATCACCGGGATGCGCGCGGTGGCCGCCGACGAGGGCGTCGTCATACCCGCCGACAAGTTTGGCAAGCTCAAGACGCTCGTGCAGTCGCTCGCCATCGGCATCCTGGTCTGGCACGTACCGTTCTTCGGCCTCAACCTCAACCCGCTCGGCATGGTGCTGCTCTACATCGCCCTGGCGCTCACCGTCTTCTCCGGCGCGAACTACCTCCGCCGCTACTACCTGGGCTGAGGGCACCGCACAGCCGCCTACCCCCACGGACCCGAACCGGCCTGCAGGCGCGGGAAGAGCGCGTCGAGCAGGCCGCGCAGCGTGGGCGAGAGGCTGCTCGCGCGAGCGGGCGGCATCTCCGTGAGCGCCGCTATCCCGAACAGCGACTTCACGAACTGCGCCTGCGTCAGCTCGAGGCGCAGATCCGGCTGGACCGGCTCTTCGGTGACGCAGACCTCGCCGCCGGTGACTGCGAGCATGCAGCGCTCCGCGGGCAGCGAAAGCTCGATCGCACCCTCCCAGTCGGCTACCAGGCTCCCCGCGAGTCGCCGGGACAGCTCCGGGGCAATCGCCTGCAGCGTTGCCTCCAGGTTCGCCACGAGGATCATGTTGCTCGCCATGGCCTGGTGCATCTCCAGCCGCTCGTGCGGGACCTCGGCAGCCACCAGCGCCTCCGAGAGCGCCTCATCGAATGGCAACCGCGAGGTCACCCGCGCCGGTCCACGGTCGCAGATGCGCGAGAGCAGCATCCGCATGAGCGCGCCCGCCGCGTCGGGGAATGCCGGGGCGTACGCGAACTCAGCGATGGTGAAGACCGTCTCGCTCTCGGTGCTCTCCAGCGGCGCCTCGACCGCATGCAGGTAACCGAGCACCTCGCCCTCGCGCTCGTAGATCCAGCGAAGCGCCTTCGCATCGGGCGGCGCGGGATGGCGGCCCGGATGGCACGCACGCTCCACTACCAGCGCCCCCGAGCGCCCGTGATCGTACTCCCAGCGCAGCCGGGTCCGGTCCTCCAGGTCGCGCGATTCGTCATACGGCCGCACCTGCCCGGGCCACTCACCCGCGTCGGCGAATGCCTCACTCGCAGGTAGCGCACTGCCGCCACCAATCGGCACGGGCCCCAGCTTGATCTGCACGAAGCGGCGCGGGAAAGGCTCGTAGCCGAAGCGCGAGTAGAAGCTCGCGCGGCCGCCGAGCCGCGAGAGGTGGTAGCCCTCGCCACGCAGCCATGCGACCGTCTCCTGCATCATGCGAGTGCCGATGCCCTGGCCCTGAAGCTCCGGCCGGATCGCGACATGGCCTACATCGGCCTTGCGCACAGCGCAGAGGCCGACCTGGATCGGGTGGTCGTGGATGTGCACGAGGCCTGCCACATGATTGCTCTCATCCACGAACACGATGTGCTGCTCAGTGTGCTCAAAGCAGTAGCTGCGGGCGCTCTCCCACCGCAGCGTGCCCTCCACGTCGCCGAAAGCGCCAGTCTGCGTCTGGAACATTTCGTGGGCATCAGCGGCGGTTGCCGGGCGAAGTCGGTAGCGCATCGTGATCGCCTCCTGCAGTGGCCTGCGGTCGCGTGCAGCTTCGACGGTCGGCGTGCAGGTCCCTCCGAGCGCGCGGGGAAGCACCGGGCAACTCCGAAGCGCATCGAGGGAGGGCTCTCTGATGACGATAGCGGCGAAAGCCGTCTGCTTCACCCGGGCAGACACCGTCGAATTGCTGGACGTGACGTGGCGAGACCCGGGGCCGGATCACGTCGTCGTGCGGATGAACCGCTCCGGGATCAGCGCAGGCACAGAGGGCTCGATCCTCCGCGGCATCCGCACACACAACGGGACCTTCCCGCTCATCACCGGCTACCATGGAGCGGGCGTGGTCGAGTGGGTGGGCGATCACGCGGCGCCGCTGCAGGTCGGGCAGCGCGTGGTGGCGCTCTCCGTCGCCGGCGACCTCATCGAGCAGGACCTCCAGATCGCCTGGGGCACGCACTGCAGCACCGTCGTCGCACCGGCGAGTTCGGTCCATCCGATTCCCCAGGGCTGCTCCGACGACGCGGCCTCTCTCTGCACCCTCTGGGGCACCGGGCGACACGGCGTGAACACCGCGGGCATCGGGCCTGATGACAGCGTGCTGGTGATCGGCCTGGGGCTGGTGGGGCTGGCGCACGCGCAGTTCGCGATGAGCGAGGGTGCGACCGTCGTCGGCCTCGATCTCGCAGAGGACAGGGCGGCGGTCCTCCGCTCGCTCGGCGCCGAGGCGTTCAGCGATCCCGCGGAGGTGCGCCCATGGCTGGATCGCGACGGGCTGCCGGGCTTCAGCGTCGTCGCGCAGGCGACGCAGTCGGCAGCGGTGACCGACCTCGCGATGGAGTTCGTCGCGCGCATGGGCACCGTCGTCTGGCAGGGGTGGTATCCCGGGCAGGCTTGCTTTGACTTCAATGTGGCGCATGGGAAGCAGGTTACGATGAAGTTCCCGTGCTCAACCGGTGGCACACAGCCGCAGACGCTGCAGGCAATCGCGGATGGCCAGTTCAACGCGGAGGCGCTGATCACGCATCGCTTCCCGGCGGAGCGCTGCCAGGAGGCCTACGACCTCGCGGTGTACCGCCCGGCGGAGTGCCTCGGCGTCGTCATGGAGTGGTCGGCATGAAGGCGGTAGTGGTCGAGCGATGTGGCGAGGCGATCTGGCGGGAGGTGCCCGATCCGCCGGAGCCGGGGCCGTATCAGGCGCTGGTGCGGATCACAGCGTTCAGCCTCTGCAATGCGACCGACCTGCACATCCGCAACTGCGTCCTGATGGGCGCGACGCAGAGCGACTGCCCGTTCCTGCTCGGGCACGAGTCGGTGGGGGAGATCGTGGCGCTCGGGCCGGAGTGCCGCTACCTTCAGGTGGGCCAGCAGATCCTCCGGCCGGTGCTGAGCCTCCCGGGCTTCGGCTCATACTGGGGCGGGATGGCCGAGATGGGCTTCGCGGCGGATCGTCGGGCGCATGAGGAGGATGGCTCGCCGCCGGCAGGCCGGGTGCTGCGCGGCCACCAGGTCCTCCCGCACGAGATCTCGCCCGCGCACGCGGTGACGCTCATCACGCTGAAGGAGGTCCTCGCGTACCTGTGGGCGCTTGACGTCCACGAGGGCGGCAGGCTGCTCGTGACCGGCCACGGGCCCGTTGGCCTCGCGGCGTGCTACATCGCGCGCACCGTCCTTGGCGCAGAGGCGATCGTGGTCGCGGGGCGGCGTCCTGAGGCGGCAGAGCAGGTCACGGGCTTCGGCGCAGACGCCTACGTGGACACCGGTCAGGCTGACTGGCCGACGAGAGCCGTGGCTGCTCTCGGCGGCATGGCGGATGCAGTCTGCGAGACGACGGGATCGGCGCCGCTGACTGCCGGTGCGCTGACGGTGCTGGCGGAGGATGGCGTCCTCGGCCCCTACGCGGCGCGAACCGACGAGCAGGCGCATGAGCCGCTGCCGGATGATCCGCGTGTCGGCCCGCATGGCCCGGATGAGAGCCTTGCGCATGACGAACTGGTCGCGGCGACGCTTGACGGGCGCGTGGAGCCGGAGCGCTTCATCACGCACCGCATGGCGCCTGAGGAGATCGGCCGCGCCTTTGACCTGATCGAGCAGCGGAAGGCCCTGAAGATTGTGTTTGGGTTGTGAGGGTCGGCGGGAGGGGCCGCTCCGAGCGCGGGCCGGCACAGCGGCTGAGTTCCGCACGCGGAACTCACCGCTCGCTTCGCTCGCGGCGGCCCCTCCACGACAACGACAACCGGCCACGGGCGGTTCGTGGCACGAGTTCCCCGCTACTTGCGCAAGCCCTCTGCCACCTTCTCGATGGCCGCGCCGATGTCGCGTACGTCGTCCTCGCTCATGAACTGCGTCGGGCACATCGGCTGCACGAGGCGGTCGAGGACGTGCTGGGTCTGAGGGCAGGTGTTCTCATCGTAGGTGATTCCCGGCCGCGCGTTCGGGTGATCGAACGGGTAGCGCGAGTCGCCGAAGAGCCGCTGGTTGCGCAGCGCGTCGTGGCACAGGAAGATCGGTCGCCCGATGTAGTGCGCGCCACACGGGACGCCCTCGGCTGAGAGTGCCTGCGTGAACTCAGTTGGTGTGAACGGCGCGTCGTCCTCCACGTACATCCCGAACTGCCAGTAAGTGTGCTTGCAGCCCTCCATGAGCTTCTGCAGGCGCACATGCGGGACGTGAGCGAGCAGCTCGCGCAGCAGGTCGCCGCGCGCGCGGCGCAGGTCAATGATATCGCGCATCTTCCGCGTCTGCGCGAGCGCCACTGCGCCGGAAAGCTCATTCATGCGGTAGTTCGGGCCGAAGACCTCGTAGACGCGCGGGCCGTACTGCTCGCGGTGCCAGCCCTTGTCCGTGAAGAGCTTGCCGCGGATCCCGAACTCGTCATCATTGGTGATCGCGATGCCGCCGTCACCGCTGGTGATGTGCTTCGACTGCTGCAGCGAGAAGCAGCCGATGTCGCCCATCGTGCCGACGAGCTTGCCCTTGTATTCGCTCAGATGCGCCTGCGAGCAGTCCTCGATCACCGGGAGGTTGTGCGCGCGGGCGATCTCCATGATCGGGTCCATGTCACACGGGTTGCCGAAGAGGTGGATCGCCATGATCGCGGCGGTCTTCTCCGTGATCTTCGCCTCGATATCGGCCGGATCCATGTTGAACGTATCCGGCGCGCATTCTGCGAAGATCGGGATCGCGCCCTGGTAGAGGATCGGCACGATCGAGCCCATGTCGGTGATCGGCCCGGTGATGATCTCCTGGCCGGGTGAGGGGTTGATCATCCCCACGGCGGTGTGCAGCGCCGAGGTCCCTGAGGTCGAGGCGACCCCGTACTTCGCTCCGTGGATGGCCGCGAACTCCTCCTCGAACGCGACGACCTTTGTCCCGCCCCAGCGGTTCATGTTGCCGGAGTCGATGACATCAACAAGCTCCTTCAGCTCTTCCTTCCCGACCTTCTTCTGCGGCGGGAACGGCCCCGTCCGAACCGGCGTTCCGCCGTTGATGGCGAGTGTCGCTGACATTGCGGTTCCTCCTTGTAGCTCTCGATCTGGCAAACAGCGCGTTAACCGGCGTCTATCGCCGGGAAGATCTCCAGTTCCGCCCGGAAGCCGTCGTCCGGCGCGATGAGCTTCGGCTGGTGGTTGCTGCTCTCGATCCTGCAGGCGCGGCGGAAGCTCCACCAGCGGTACATCTCGTCGCCATCCATCACCATCATCCCCCGCGCGAGGGCCTCCCTGATGATATGCGGCAGCATCTGCTGCGCCTCATTGGCGCCGAAGCGAGTGCCGGACTCATTATCCACGCCCGCGGTCCATCCATGCAGCAGATAGCCCGCCACCAGCCCGTGCTTCGCCGCGTGATCGAGACGCTTCGCCACGGTATCCGCGAACTCGTCCCACGTCAACCGCATCCCGTAGCCGATGGAGCCGAGGCGGTCGGCGTCGTCGGTGTCGAAGATCGGCAGCTCGAGGAGGTCCATCCGCTCGCCGGTCTCCACGTCCATGATGTCGTGCGGGAGGCGGTTGGCGGTGCCGCAGGGGCTGCAGGTCGAGCGGTTGGCGTGGCTCTGCGCCGGCCAGGTGTTCGCCCAGACGATCCCGCCCGCATTGATCCGGTGCCAGATGCCAGGGTAGCTGTCCTCCGAGGTGCTGCCATGCCGCCGCCATCCGAGGATTGTGCGGCCATGAAGCTCCTCCAGCGATCGGATGCCGGCGTCGATCTCCTCCTGCGATGTGGTGTCGGAGACATGCAGCGCGATGCAGTGCTCGCCGACCTCTCCGGTGCTCAGGCGCACCGGCGGCATGTCGAAGAACGTGGTCGGCACGTTGAACTCCGCGCAGACCTCGCAGATGCGCTCGACGCCCACCTGAGAGTAGCCGCAGAGGTCGTGCGTGAGCGACAGGACGCCGGAGGGACGCACGCCGTTGCTCACCGGCCAGTAGTAGGGGCGCAGGAGCGGGAGTGTCGGCTGCGACCACTGCAAGAGCTTGCGCAGGACCACGCGCAGCACGTCTACGTAGGCCATGACTGGCCAGTCGAGCCACTCGTGGTCGAGCTTGCGGACGATGTGCCGGCCGGTGCTCAACGCGAAGAGGTGGCCGACCGGGAATGTGAAGACCGCGCGCCGCGGGCTTTCGTCGCGCAGCACGAGCCCCGGCGCCAGCGGCATGCCATCCGCCAGACCGATGGTCATCAGTTCGCGGCCCTCGATCCTCGTGCCCAGCGTCAGGTGGTTCACGTACTTGAGCTTCAGGCGCGCCTCATGCGGCCGCCCGAGGCCCTTCGTGAGATCATGGTCGCGCAGGTGCAGGTGGCGCAGGAGGCCGTCGCGGCTGTGTTCCGCACGGCTGATGCCGAGCAGCTTGAGGAACTCGGCCGACGCACGCTCGCGCGGCACGCCGGCGAAGATCAGCGGAAGATCACGCGCGGCCGAGACGATCGCCGCCTCCTCTGCATCGCTGAGGCACTCAAGCTCGGCCACCACCAGCACGTCGCCCGAGCTGAACTCCGTGCCATCGAGAGCCCCCGCGGGCACCACCTCCATCATCACGCCCTCCTGCTCGAGAAGCTGCCGTGTCCCGAGCAGGTTGAGCCTGGCATCAACCGTCATCTCTGCCGGGTGCGTCAGCGCGACGCTGATGCAGTCCATGACTTCGCCTCGGATGGGCAGGATGATTGCGTGGGGGAAGTTATCCACATGGCATCGTGAGTCCTTCCGCCCACGCACTTCGTGCGCCCCGTATCCCTGCGCGCAATGTTGCAGAGGTCCATCAGCGGCTCCCGCCGAACCTCCCCCCGTTCGCCGCTGACTCGCTTCAGGAGGCACACGCTGATGGACATCCGCACCGTGGCAGTCTTCGGCGCATCCGGCAAACTGGGCCGGCACTTCCTCCCGGTGATGCTGGAGCGCGGGATGAACGTGCGGGCACTGGTGCATCGCACGCCGGTGGAGGCCGAGGGCGTCGAGAGCGTTCAGGGCTCTGTCACCGACGTGGATGCGGTCGCTGAGGTCATCTCCGGCGCCGACGCCATCGTGCAGCTTGCCACCACCAAGGAGGACCCCGAGAGCTTCTTCGACGTGTCCGTGAAGGGCACTCTGAACGTGCTGGAGGCCTGCCGGGGCAGGGATATCCAGCAACTCATCCTCCTCGGCGGCGACGCCGCGTTCGGCATCTGGTTCTACGAGCAGCCGATCCCGATCAACGAGAGCCACCGCCTCATGGCCTATCCGGGCTACTATGCCTTCACGAAGGTCATGGAGGAGGTCATGGTGGAGCAGTACTCGATCCAGTACGGGATCCCGTACACGATCCAGCGCTGCTCGTGGGTCTTCGAGAAGGACGACCTGCTCAGGCACTTCTCTCTGCTCGAAAACGTTAACCCCTCGGAGCCGGGGCACGGCTTCGGGCGCGTGCCTGACGAGATCATGGCGCTGGTGGAGGCGGGGGAGGAGCGCGTGGCCGCCCAGGTGAATGCCGAGGGCGTGCCCTACACCCGCCACATCGTGCACATTGACGACGTCGTGCAGGCATTCGGGCTGATCCTCGGCAATCCCGTCGCGGTCGGGGAGAGCTTCAACATCGCGGGACCGGCGGCGTTCAACTACGGCCCGGCCGCCGAGTACCTCTCCGAGCGCACGGCGACGCCGACGGCGGACGTGCCTGCACCGGGATACCATTCGTTCGAGATCGACATCAACAAGGCGCGCTGCATGCTCGGCTACCGGCCGGAGAACGACGTCTTCCGGATGATCGACCGGGGACTGAAGTGGCGCGCGAGCCAGTAGGACGATCCCACGAAGGTGGAGGAGCACTATGCGCAAGTTCCATCATATGGGTCTGCCGACAGACGAGAAGCAGCCGGGCGAGTGGTACGTTGAGGCGACGAGGGTCTGGGTGACGAACCCTGAGGATCACCGCTACATGGTCGAGTTCCTGCGCTATGAGCCGGACAGCCCCGTGACCGGCCCGCTGCGCGAGCGGCCGCATATCTGCTTCGAGACCGATGACTACAAGCGCGACATTGAGGGTTGTGAGGTCATCCTCGGCCCGTTCCGCCCCGACGACACGCGCACGGTGGTCTTCGTCATCCAGGACGGCTGCGTCATGGAGTATATGGAGTACGACACCGCGCGGGCGTAGGCGCAGCGGCTTCGTAAGGGTGCGATCAACCTCTCAGCCGACGAAGGGACGCGTCCGTGCGGCGCAGAAGTGGACGCACCGCGTAGTCGCTCGTGGAAGCCATGAGGCTCAGCGAGTCTCTGACGGTAGATTGCGTCACAGGAGGACACCCATGCTCAAGATCGCGATCGTCGGGATCGGGAACATCGGCAACACGCACGCGAAGTGCTATCAGGACAACCCCAACACAGAGATCGTGGCGATCTGCGACATCATCAAGGAGAAGGCCGACGCCGCCGCCGAGCGCTACGGCGCGAAGGCCTTCTACTCGATCGCTGACATGGTCGCCAGCGGCATCGAGATAGACGCCGCGAGTATGTGTACGAAGGGCGTGGAGAACGGCGGCGATCACTTCCAGCCGACCATGGAGCTGCTGGAGGCGGGCATCCCGACGCTCGGCGAGAAGCCCATCTCCAACACGATCCCCGAGGCCCGGAAGATGGTCAAGCTCGCTCGCGAGAAGGGCGTCCCCTACGGCATCAACCTCAACCACCGCTTCACGCCCTCCGCGATGCGGGCGAAGGAGTGGCTTGAGGAGGGCAGGCTGGGCCAGCTCAACCTCGTGAACATGACGATGTGGATCAACAACCCGGTCGAGACCAGCCCGCACTTCCACATCCGCGCGCTGCACCCGCACTCGCTCGACGTCATGCGCTACTTCGCCGGTGACTACGCGAAGGCCCAGTGCTTCTTCCGCAAGGGCGCCGGGCGCAAGATCTGGTCGAACCTGCAGGCAAACCTCCTCTTCCGCAACGGAGTCCTCGGGCACCTGACCGGCAGCTACGACGCGGGCGGCAGCTACGGCCTCGAGACGCTCGAACTGGTCGGCTCCGAGGGCCGCGTGGTCATCAACGAGGCCTGCCAGAAGCTGTCGTTCTTCCCGCGCCGCTCGAACCAGGTCGAATGCTATGAGCACCTCGGAGGCATGCAGGCCTTCCCGGACACCTTCGCCTCGCGCATCGGCGCCTGGGTGGATGACCTGCTCAACGGCACTCCGCCCGATGAGATCGACGCCAAGGCGGAGGACGCGCTGAAGGTGCAGCTTGTCATCGAGTCCTGCGTCAAGTCCTGGGAAGAGAACAAAGTCGTCACGGTGCCGCAGCGTTAGGCCCCGCTGCGAGAGAGCGAGGAACCGCTATGATCAAACTTGGAGCCAATACGGTCCTGTTCGGCACGCACGACCTCCGCACCGCCATGGAGTGCATCAAGCGCTCCGGCTACGACGCCGCGGAGATCTCGGCATTGCCGGGCATGGCCGATCATCTGCCGCTGGACAACTGGCGCAGCGTCGCGACCGAGATACGCGCGCTCGTGGAGGAGCTGGAGCTTCCGCTCACCGCGATGGAGGTGGGTACGAACGCGGAGGACAGGCTGATGCTCGCCTACGAAGCGGGCGCGGAGCTTGGCATCCCCGTGATCAACGTCGGCCCCGGCCGCAAGCCCGATGATCCCGGCGGCCTGCAGGGCCTCATCGACCACCTGAACGCCATGGCCGCCAAGGCCGAGGAGTTCGGCGTGATCCTGTGCATGAAGGCGCACGTGAACACCATCGTGGATAGCACGCCGACCACGCTCGCGGTGATGGGGGGCGTGACCTCGCCGGCGTTCGGCGTGGACATGGACCCGAGCCACATCCACCGCGCCGGAGAGGTGCCGAAGGAGGCGCTCGCGCAGGTTGTCTCGCGGGTGAGGCATGTGCACATCCGCGACTGCGTCGGCCTCGGCCCCAGCCCCGGCAGCCCGGAGCAGCAGGCCTGCGGGCGCGGTGAGATCGACCTGATGGGCTACTGCCAGGTGCTCGTGAACGCAGGCTGGGAGGGCCCGGTGAACCTCGAGATCATCGGCGCGAAGGAGTATGAGCTCACGCACCAGGCGATCATCGCGGCCGAGAGCTACGGCTACCTCAACGCCTGCATGAAGGCTGTCGGCGGGAGGTAGTTCCTATGGCAATCGGTGTCGGCATCCTCGGCTTCGCGCACGGTCATGTCAACTCATACTGCACCCGCTGGCGCGATGAGCCGGAGCTTGGCGTGCGTGTGCTCGCGGGCTGGGATCACGATCCCCAGCGGAGAGAGGCCTCCGCCGGGCAGTTCGGCATCGAAGCGGTAGACAGCGTTTCAGACCTGCTCGCGCGCGATGATACCGCGGCAGTGGTGATCGGCGCTGAGACCTCGCGCCACGCTGAGCTGGTCGAGCAGTCGGCCGCCGCGGGCAAGGCGATCATCGTGCAGAAGCCGCTTGCGCTGACGATGGCCGAGGCTGACCGAATCGTGAACGCTGTCAATGCGCACGGCGTCCCGTTCACGGTTGCCTGGCAGATGCGAGTGGATCCGCAGAACCTTCAGATCCGCGAGGTGCTGCAGAGCGGCACCCTCGGGCGCTGGTTCATGCTGCGACGGCGTCACGGGCTGAGCATGTGCCTCAACGATGCCTTCGCGGACTCATGGCACGTTGATCCCGCGCAGAACCGGGACATCTGGGCCGATGATGCCGCGCACCCGATCGACTTCATCCACTGGCTCCTCGGCGAGCCCGAGGCGGTCACGGCTGAGATCAAGAGCCTTCACAACCCGCGCATGCCCAACGACAACGGCATCGCGATCTACCACTACCCGGGCGGGCCGCTCGTCGAGGTCTGCTGCTCGTTCACCACGCGCGCGGCCGAGAACACCATCGAGATCATCGCCGAGAACGGGACACTGGTGCAGAACTACGGTGATGCCCCGAGCGCGGCGACTCCCCGCGAGGAGGGCGCCTGCGGCCTCAAGTGGTTCCTCGCAGATCGCTGTGAGTGGGTCTGCAGCGAGATCCCCAGCCCCACTTCTCAGGGCGTCCGAATCTCGGCGCTGGCCGGCCCGCTCGCCGAGTTCCTGCGCGGCGAGCGCCCGCCGCTCGCCACTGCCGAGGATGCCCGCACTTCGCTGCGCATGGTGCTGGCCTGCTACGTCTCTACACGTGAGGGCCGGCGCGTCCGGCTCGACGATCCCGCTATTGACTCACTCTGAATCCGCACTGTCACGGTCTGCTATCGCCGGCGGCCTCACCCGCTGACCGGCAAGGAGGAAGGAAGATGGCTCCACGGACGAAGAAGCAGCGCCCGAACATCCTGCTCATCGCGATCGACTCGCTCCTGTCAACGCATATGAGCTGCTACGGCTACCGTCGGCTGACCACACCGCACATGGACCGCTTCGCCGAGGGCGGCACGCTCTTTGAGAACTACTTCTCGCCACACGTGCCCACTACGTCGGGCTACGCGTCCATGCTCACCGGGCGCGACTGCTTCGGCACCGGCTGTGTGGCGCTGCGGCACCAGGGCCCGCTCCGCGGGACCGTGAAGACGCTGCCGGAGATCCTCGCGAACGAGGGCTACGAGAGCACCTGCATCGGCACTCTTCCGGAGATCCTGCGCAAGGTCGGCTACGAGAGCACCTGCGTGGGCTTCACGGGCAACCCGGCCTCCCGCGGCTTCGACAACTATCTCAACTACGAGGGCTGGGGCGCCGCCGAGGACGGCCGCGCGCACAAGGCCGAGAGCCTCAACAAGGTCGCGATCCCGGAAATGGAACGGCTCGCGAAGAACGAGCGCCCGTGGATGATGATGCTGCGCCACATGGACCCGCACTCGCCTTACCTCCCGCCGGGCCAGTTTGAGCGCATGTTCTACCATGGGAACGAGTTCAGTAAGCGCAACAAGTCGATGAAGCCGGTCTTCGACTTCGCGCCCTTCGCGGACTACTTCCTGAGCTGGATGCCGCCCGGGGTCACCGATAAGGACTACGTCATCGCGCAGTACGACGGCGCGGTGGCCTACATGGACTCCTGCATCCAGGTCATCTTCCAGGCGCTCGAGAGCATGGGCATTCTCGATGACACCATCGTGGTCATCAACTCCGACCACGGAGAGACCCTCTACGACCACGACTGCTACTTCGATCACCACGGCATCTACGACAACACGCTGCGCGTCCCGCTGATCATCCGCTACCCGAAGTCCGTGCCTGCGGGCCTGCGCGTGCCGGGCTACACGCAGCACAAGGACCTCGTGCCGACGCTGCTTGAGCTTGCGGAGATCAAGACGCGTACGGAGTTCGACGGCCGCTCGCAGATGGCGCTGGTGCGCGGCGAGGAGGCGAACCTCGACTCTGAGTTCTACATCACCGAGTGCACCTGGATGCGCAAGCACGGCTGGCGCACTCCCGAGTGGAAGCTTATCGTGGCGCTCGAGCCCGACTTCCACTACAAGCCGCCGGTGGAGCTCTACAACCTGATGGCCGACCCGGAGGAGAACAACAACCTCGCCGACGAGGAGCCGGAGGTTGTCGAGTTCCTGCGCGCTCGGATGGAGGCCTTTATCGCGCGCCGCGAGCAGGAGCTTAACGTCACCAACCCGATGTACACGCAGGAGGCCTGGCACGGGCATCCGGAGGTCGGCCCTGCCTTCACCAGCAGCGAGCAGGCCTACAACACCCTACACATCGGCGACCGCAACCAGGCCGCGAAGCTGCAGGCGAAGTCGCACTGATGGGAGCATCGAGATCATGCTTAGAGTAGCCGTGATCGGTTGCGGGCCCATCGGCAACCGGCACGCAGACATATACGCGGCCGATCCGCTCAGCGAACTGGTGGCGGTCTGCGACATCCAGCCCGAGCGCGCGGATGCCGCTGCCGCGCGGCTCGGTGTGCAGGCGTTCTACGACGCGCAGCAGATGCTCGACGCGGTGGCGCCGGACCTGTGTAGCGTGGCGACCGGCGGCGTCGAGTACGGCAGCGATCACTACGAGCCGACGATGCGGGCGCTCGCCGCGGGCTGCCACGTGCTCTGCGAGAAGCCGATCTGCAACGAGATCGCGCCCGCCGAGGAGATGGTGGCGCTCGCGCGCGAGAAGGGCCTGTGCTTCGGCGTGGACCTCAACCATCGCTTCACCCCGGCCGCGCGCCTGGCCCGCAAGTGGGTGGACGAAGGGCGCATCGGCCACCAGCTCTTCGTGAACATGGCGATGTGGATCGGCAACCCGCGGGAGAGTTCGCCGTGGTTCATGGTGAAGGCGCTCAACCCGCACACTGTGGATGTCATGCGTTACTTCGCGGGCGACATCGAGGCCGTCCACGCCTTCGCGACGAAAGCCCCAGGGCGGAGCATCTGGTCCACGATGCAGATGAACGTGCGCTTCACCAGTGGCGCCGTGGGTAACCTCACCGCGAGCTACGACATCGAGCGCGGCCACCCGATGGAGCGCTGCGAGGTCGCGGGCGTGGCGGGGCGCTTTGTGCTCGAGGACATGTGGCGCGAGGCCACCCTCTACCCGGCGGGCGACCCGCAGAAGCTCGTCTACACCAACCCTGTCTTCGGCGGCTACCGCGATTTCGTGGATACGTTCATCGACCGCATCCGCACCTTCACCCGCCAGGTCTCCGAGGGCGTGGCGCCGGCGGGGATAGACGGCTCAGGCGCCGATGGCCTGGCCGCGCAGAAGGTGCTCGCGGCGGCCATCGAATCCATCCAGAACGAATCCGTCGTCTACGTGCGCTGAAGGCAGCGCGTGTGGCTTCTGAAGGTGAGGTCATGGCAAAGAAGACGCCCGACAGGCACACGCTGACGATCCCGAGTCTGCTCCACGAGCAACTTGAGGAGATGGTCAAGGAGACTGAGTTCGAGTCAGTCGAGGACTTCGTGGTCTTTGTGCTGCGTGACGTCGTGGCCGGACGCAAGCGGTCCAGCGGCACGGAGTACTCAGCCGATGAGGTTGAGCGCGTGAAGGACCGGCTGCGCTCGCTCGGCTATCTGTAGCTTTCGCGTTCATCCATCCACTCGGCTGCAGCGGGATGAGTCTTCCGTAATGGGGGAGGCAGGAATCGGGACAGGCGCGGCGTCTCCGCCGCGCCTGTCTCAGGACGAACGCAGAGCGCGTGTCAACTACAGCGTATCGAAGTAGGTGTTGGTCCCGTTGTTGTAGAGAGAGTTGTAGGTGAACGCCTTGGCGTGGCCATCCACCATGCAGGCATTGCCCATCCCGTTGTGGCGGGCAACGAAGTTG
Organism: Armatimonadetes bacterium UBA5352; assembly: GCA_002411015.1. GTDB lineage: Bacteria > Armatimonadota > Zipacnadia > Zipacnadales > UBA5352 > UBA5352. The sequence goes on from DHPY01000098.1 coordinate 40,969, forward strand.
AAGCCCGGGCGGCCGCCCATGGCTTCGGTGTCCCAGTAGGAGTTGTCGCAACCTGCAGGCCAGCCATCGTTTTTCGAACACGGTGTGTTGAAGCCCGGGGCGTATGACGGGTAGTAGAGCCTCCCCCGACCCCAGCTATCGGCGCAGGTGTCGGCCACGAGCACACACTCAGCCGGCGACTTGATCGCCGCGAGCTTCAGCGGGTTGCTGAGAGGGAAGATCATGAAGTTCCACCCGTAGCTCATCTCACCGAGTGGAGCAGGGTCGCCATTGGAGAGAACCGAAGTCTTGCGCGCCGCGCTCGGGCAGTCCCAGACGCCGACGTTCTTGATGTACGGATGGATCACGGTGATGATGCTGCCCGTGATGTTGGAGCTTGAGTCCCTGAAGTAGTGGAGGGGCAGGCGCTCGTCGTAGTCCTGGATGTACATCTGCATCCCAAGGCCGATCTGCTTCACGTTCGAGAGACAGGTCGTCTGGCGTGCTTTCTCGCGGGCACGGGCGAAGACAGGGAACAGGATCGCCGCCAGGATGGCGATGATCGCGATCACGACCAACAGCTCGATCAGGGTGAAGCCACGTCGCATTTCGGTCGCTCCTCCTCCGTAGTTGATGCGGCATCTCCACATTCTAACACGCTGCACGCCATACCTTCTTAATATTTCATCTTTCTACAATCGCACACTGTGATCCGCTGAAGACTCAGGTCCCTCGCTACATGGATCGGAGCGCCACTACTGCGCCGTGACCTCCTCGATGTACTCCTGTATCGCCGGCAGCGCGATCAGCTTCTCGTAGAAGAAGTTGTTGACCAGGTTGATGATCTCCGCGCGCGCGGCCTCGGCCTCCGGGATCAGCGCCACTCCGCTGCGCTGGCGGGTGAGGCTGTCGCGCAGGCGCAGCAGATAGCGCACGATCTCCGCTTCCTGGTCGCCCTCCAGGGCTTTGATCACGGCGAGGACCAGCTCATCCGCCTGGTCGAGCACGTACTGCATCGGTATCCCGCAGTCCTCGTGTGTGGCGTCATCCACGGTGCGGATCAGCGACCAGACCTGATACAGCACAGTCGCGGGCTCATCGAAAAGCTCGCGCAGAAACGCGGCTTCCGGGTAACGCCCGGTCAGCCGGAAGATGTTGTAGAGTCGCTTGGCGACCTTGCCGTAGTTGACATCTTTCGTCACGTACTTCGCCACCTCGTGCTGCAGGGCGGCGACGTAGTCATCCAGCGCATCGGCTGAGACCTGCTTGGCCAGCTTGGCGAAGATCGGCACTGACGTCGCGTCCAGGTAGACCTCCTGGAAGTAGGGGTCGAGGTAGGAGTCGAGCGGCGTGATCGTCCCATCGGGCGCTTCCCAGGTGACATCGAGCATGTTGCTCGCGTTGGAGAGCCTGTGCCTGGCTGGATCGGCCACCACCCAGTCGAGCTTGCAGCAGCCGGGTTCAAGCGCGGCCTCCTCCCAGAGCACGCTCGCAGGCTCGCCCCCGGGCGTGAAACCCTCGATCCTCCCGGCCTCAATCTCCGCGGGCGACCACGCTATGGGCGAACCTGCACTGATGGTGCGTCCGCTCCTGACGAAGTCGCTTTGGTAGGACCCGAGCTTGACCTCAATGAGCTGGTATGCTGGCCCTTCCCGCTTGCTCAGCGCCTTCTCGCGCATGATGCGCGCGAGAGTCCCGCAGGCTTCCTCGCGAGTGGGGGCGATGATGTTGACGCGCTCGAAGTAGTCGGCATCCCCGGGATAGCTCTGGATCTTCGACTGCGCGGCTGAGCCGGAGAGGGCGAGGGCCGTCTCGACGACCCCCGGCACGTCCTCGAACTCCACGAGGCGGCCGATCTCCCTGAAGTGCGCGAGGTCCTGGTCGGAGAAGTCCAGCATTACCATGCGGTGGCCGAAGACGCCGGTGCGTTCGTCAACTACCACCCCCTCCTGCGCCTCCGCCGCGGCCATCGCCGTGAGCCACTGGAGCGCTTCAGCCTCGTCAAGCTCAATACCGAGGCGCGCTGCAGACTGAATGATCTCTGCCATCTCAGCAGACGGTTCTCCAGAGACTTCCGGGGCCATCTCGATTCCTCCTCACGGTGATGGTGCTGGTGTAGCATTATATCCCAAAGGTGGCCGCGCACCGCCAGGTTTGAGAGATGAGTGCCGCTGGTACCACAGCGACCTCCCATGCTGCTGACGCCCGCGCCCGCCCGACATGCGCATCCCGATCACCGAGGAGGCGATGTTCCCAATTGAGGTTGCTATGCAGGAAGCAGCGGTCGCGTGAAGAACATGAACCACATGTGAGGTCGGCGGAGGTCCTTTGGCGGTTCGTGTGGAACGCTGGAGTCGCGAGAGACTGTCATGCCGCTCCGGGAGGTCGCTGCCATGGTCTGCAGAAGGTCTTCGGCGTGTGCGGCGTGCGTGGGTGTCTGCCTGGTTCTGCTTCTTGCCTGGATTGTGGGCGGCTGTGGTGGAAGCTCTCAGGTCGCTCCAGGGCCTGGCGACGGCGGTGACAGCGACGGTGGCGCAACAACGTCCGAGGTGAGCACGGCGAGCTTCATCGTTGACGTGGAGACTGGCGATGTCACGGTCACTCACTCTGACGGTGGCGAGGGCACCATTGGCACCGCGGCCGCATTCACCGGCACTGCGGTCCATTTCGACAGCAGCGTGCTCTATGACCAGCCCGGCAGTCTCGGGCTCAAGTTCCTCGATGTCAGCATCGCCAATCAGATGGGCTTCGCGATAGGGCAGACCCCGGACGGCGTAGAGACCGGGGTGCGTGTGATCTTCAGCGACCTCAAGCCGCTCCAGACGCTGCCGGATATTAGATCACAGGCGACCGTGCGCACCGTGGCCACGGTTGATGGAGCGCCCTGGGGAGCGGCTGTGGCTGACGATGGGACCGCCTACGTCACCATCCCCCACCAGGTCCTCAAGATCAACGGGAGCAACGTCTCCGTGCTGGCCGGCACCACCAGCTCGGGCTATCTCAACCGCGCGGGCACTGCGGCACGCTTCGAAGGCCCAGCCGGGATCGCCATCAATCCGGTTGACGGCGCCCTGATCGTGGCTGAGCAGACCGGCAACAGGATCCGCCGGATCGGCCGCAACGGCTCGGCGTCCCTCGTGGCGGGCACCGGCGCCGCTGGCGGCATCGATGGCAACGGCAGCGTAGCCACGTTCTCCTCGCCGGTCGGAGTTGCGGTCGACTCTACCGGGACCATCTACGTCACCGATCTCCACCGCGTCCGCCGCATTGCGTTCAGTGGCGGCAACGCGACCGTGCCGAGCAACTACACGGTGAGCACCCTCGCTGGCGCGGACGCCGCGGGCTTCGTGGATGCGAGCGGCTCCACCACCCGCTTCAGCACACCCCTCGGCATCACCGTTGATGAAGACGGCAACCTCTACGTGGCCGACTACGGAAACCGCCGCATCCGCATGGTCCTGCAGGATACCCGGACCACTACCATCGCCGGCACGGGCCTGAACGGCAGGACCGATGGCGCCGGCAACGTCGCGACCTTCCGGACGCCCTACGGCATCGCCGCCCTCCCGGACCGCGGGAGAGGGGTCTCGCTGGTGGTCAGTGACGAACTCGACCGGGTCCTCCGGCAGATCTCCCTCAAGGGCGGCGGCGACGCCGCGCCAGGCAGCGCCGCAAGCTGGATCGTGCAGACGCTTGCAGGGCAGTACGGTGCGGCCGGGACCGCAGATGGCCCCGGCAACATCGCCAGCTTCAACGCCTCCCGGCTGCTTGGCGCGAATGAGAGCGGAAACGTGTATGTCCCTGACTTCGCCAGCTGGAAACTGCGCCTGGTGACCCCCAATCAGGGCTTCTTCCCCATTGACAGCACGCCCGGGGGGCTGCTGATGGACAGCGTGCGGCTCTCCAACGCGGATGGCTGGGTGCCCTTCGCGGGCGGCGCGAACAGGCCGTTCATCACGTACCCGGCGATTGGCCGGGGCGCGACCAGTGAGCCGCAGATCTGGTCGTTCAGCGTGCCCGATACGGTGACCGCCTTCCAGTTCTCAGTGCTCGTCTCGGCTCAGACCGAGGCGTTCACCCCGCCCGAGGGCATTGATTCTGACATCAGCGGTGGCACGGGCTCCGTCCGCACGAATGTCCGGACCCTCACCGGCTCAACCGCCGGCACGGACGGTTTCGTGGACGGCATTGGCTCGAACTCACGCTTCCGCTCCGTCATCGGCATGGGTTTCGATGCCGCGGGAACCGCCTACGTAGCCGACGCCGACAATAACGCAATCCGGCGTGTGACTGCGGATGGCCGCGTCTCCACAGTGGCGGGCAGCAGCGGCTCTTCTGGTTTCGCCACTGGGCGCGGCAACTTCGCCTTGATGGCGTATCCCACCGACGTTGCTGTGGTTGAGGGAGAGTACTTGACCGCTTCGGCAGACTGGTATGCAGCGGGAGGCGTGTTCCTGCTCGTGACGGATCTTGACAACAATCGGGTGCGCATCGTTCGCGGCCCGCACAGCGGATGGAATGCCGAGGACTCGTGGGAGCCATGGAACCCGAACTTCTATGACGTCTATGTCGCCGCCGGGGACGGAACCGACGGCTATGCCAATGGTGGGGGGCACGTGGCTCAGTTCGCCGCGCCCTCCAGTATCGCGATGGGACCTGGTGGGATCTCCTACGTGCTTGAGCGCACAGGCGGCAACAGAGTGAGGACACTCCGGTGGAAGGGTGGAGATCCGACCGACAGCGTCAGCTGGCAAGTGGGCCTGCTCGCTGGCTCGACCACTGGAGAGCCAGGTTACACCAACGCGAATGGCGCCAACGCCCGCTTCGATGACCCGAGAGGCATCGCGGTCGGCCCCGACGGGACCGTCTACGTCGCGGACACCTACAACCACTGCATCCGAAAGATCACGCCAGACGGCGATGTCACCACACTCGCAGGCACCGACTCGCCAGGATACGTTGACGCTGTCGGCGCCAGTGCACGGTTCTCCTGCCCGTGGGATATTGCGGTCGGCCCCGATGGATACATCTACGTCGCCGACCGCTACAACTACCGCATCCGGCGCGTGAGCCCCGGCGGCACCGTCACAACCGTCGCGGGAACCGGCTCATCGACGCGAACCGATGCCACCGGTAACGCGAGTGGCCACTACGACGACCTCGGGATCGGCATCAACCCCTCCGGGGATCTCTACATCGCAGAGGCGGAGTGCATCCGCGCCATCGAGCGGATCATCGATGTCGGCAACCGGGGATAGGTTGTGCCGCAGGAGGATGACGCCATCCGGCGGGGAAGTACGCGCAAGCGCGCGGCTTCCCCGCCGCCTCATTTCATGCCGCCCAAACCGGACAGGAGCGTCCGCTCATGGCACCGTCGAAGATCGCCGAAACTGACCATTTCTGGTACCGGCTGGGGCCGGAAGACGTCTATGTCGAGTCCCAGCGTGACAACAGGGCCTTCGGCTACGCCCCCGGCCGCGTGATGCTCTCGGAGGATAACGCTGAGACCTGGCCGCACAGCATCGAGTTCGCCGACGCCAGCAAGATCACGTTCAGCACGCTCCTCGCCAACGGCACTGTGCTGTGGGCCACGGGCTCAAAGCTCTTCCGCAGCGCCGACAACCTGAAGAGCTACGAGGAGGTCATCGTCAAGGACCTCGATGGCAGCGACTACCTCCCGCACACGCCGCAGGCCCCGGAGCGCCCCGGCTGGTACTTCCACACGCTGCCGGGCGTCACCACCTTCGACGCGAACGGCCGCGAGATGCTCGCCTGGGGGAACTACTGCAACGTCCTCGGCGGCGCGAGCCCCGTCAACATCTACTACTCCGCCGATGGCGGCGAGACGGTGAAGATCGCGTACGCCTTCGGGCAGAATCCGCTCATGACCGACAACGGCTCCAATGGCGGCGGCAGGGACGGCACGCTCCTCGGCAACCCGGACAACCCCGTCCGCGCGCGGCACGTCCACACCGTCGCCTACAACCCCGCCGAGGACGCTTACTACTCCTGCACGGGCGATGGCGACCGGGAGGGCTTCCTCGAGTGCCACTGGCTGCGCGGCGCCTACGACTGGGATGCCGATGAATGGGATTGGCGCGTCATCCACTCCGACCACCTGAACTCGCGCTACAAGGCCGGCGGCATCTCCTTCGTCGACGGGATGGTCTACTGGATCAGCGACTCGAACGGGCCGCAACCGTACGACCGCGGCGTCTTCCGCTGCGCGCCGGAGGACATCACGAACAAGGAGCGGCATGAGCTGCTCTTCAACCCGGAGGTCGAGTCCGGCAACATGATCGTCGAGGACGACGTCCTGCTCGCATCCCACTGCGCGCCGGCCTCGCCGCTGGATACCGGGATCATCATCTCTACCGATGGGGGAGAGACCTGGGCGCAGTATGACCTCAAGGAATTCGGCAAGCGCTCGCCGACGCGCCTCCACGCGAAGAACAGCGACGGCTGGTTCCGCATGGACCTGCGCAAGGGCTGGATCGAGCACGCGGAGGTTCTCTACCTCAAGCCAAAGCAGTAGCTTCTTAGCCGGGGCAGTCCTGCGGAGAGTGCGCAGCGATGCGCACTCTCCGCACGTTCGCCATCGCAGCACCGCATGCAGAGCCACCAGACGCAGGGGAGGACGCCATGCCCGACGCAACACCAGACCTCGAGGCCATCAAGCGTCACTTCGCCCAGGACCACTTCGCCGCTACGAGCGGCATCGAGATACTTGAGCTTCAGCAGGGCTTTGCGCGCACCGCGCTCAAGGTGGAGGAGCGGCATCTCAACAGCGTGGGCATCGCCCAGGGGGGCGCGATCTTCACCCTCGCCGATCTCGCCTTCGCCATGGCCTGCAACTCCAGCGGCCAGGTGGCGGTAGCTATCAACACCACGCTGTCCTTCCTCAGGCCGACGCCCGGGGGGAGCCTGGTCGCCGAGGCCACTGAGGTCTCGCGCAGCAGGCGTATCTCCACCTGCACAGTGCGCGTGCTCGATGAGTCAGAGCGGCTGGTGGCGCTCTTCCAGGGCACCGCTTACATCAAGGACGAGCCCTTCCCGCCGGTAAGCGACTGATCCTCCGGCAGGCGGCGCTACTCGAGCCAGATCTTGCTGATGACCACCTTCGACACGCAGCAGGCCATGAAGCCGTACCCGGTGGCCTCTGGGTGAACGCTGATCGTGTGGTAGAGCTGCTGCGGATCCTCGGCAATGCATGCAACGCTCCACGCCACGTCATCGCCCGATGGATCTGGATAGACTTCAGTTGGCACACCATTCACGCGGATGCGTGGAACAGCGGAGCTGTTGGGCCAGACATCCTTCATGAAGAACGTGAGCAGATAGGCTCCCCGCTGGGGCCAGTGAGCCTCGATGTACAGCAGGGCGGAGTTGTTGCTCGACGCCGTCAACCACAGCAGCGGCGGATTCTGGGCTGCAGTGGGGAGCGGTGTCATCTGACTGAGCCACGCTGCATCCGTTCGGAGAGCCAGTCTGTAGTCGGAGTAACCAGCGCCCTGAGGAAAGGTCGCGTCCAGCGGAGTCAGCGTGATGCCTGAGAGCCAGATCTGGTCGAGCGGTCGCCGAAGCGCATCGCCGCGGAAGAGCTCCTGAATCCGCGCAAGCAGCACGGGTTGCGCTTTGACCAGCGCGACCCGCTGCTCGGCCGTTATCGTGCCCGCCAGGCGCTGTCGGGCTGTCTGCGACAAGCCGTCTGCACGGCCTCAAGAACCCCCGGAGGGAGCTTCCTCGCTGCCAGACCGGATTGAGCATGGAGGCCGGTTGACACGCACAGTACCAACGCCAGAACGCCGACCAGCTTGCGCATGGTGCCATCCCTCTCTGGTGTGTGACCGATCACGACACGCGCGGCAGCAGGGCGACACGACGCACTCCGGGTTGTCAGGCCCGTCTACTCGATGCGACTCAGAAGCCGGCCTCCTTCAGCCAGACCGCGAGCAGGTCTATCCATGAAGCGATGTTCGGGAACTCCTCAGCCAGCCCGAGGCCATGGCGGCCGCTCGGGTAGATGTGAAGCTCATACGGCACATTGTTCGCACTCAGCGCTTCGGCGAACAGCAGTGAGTTCTGCACCGGCACCCCGGCATCATCGGCCGTGTGCCAGAGGAACGCGGGCGGCGTGTCTGGCGTAACCTGCGTCTCATTGGAGAGCGACGGCACCAGGTCCTGCGGCGGATCATCGCCGAGGAGGTTCCGCATCGATCCGCGGTGCCCGTACTCGCCGAAGCCTATCACGGGGTAGCACAGCACCATGGCGTCGGGACGGCAGCTCTGCCGGTCGATCTCATCGCCGTCGGAGCGGCCGGCATCGTAGTGCGTGCCGGCTGTTGAGACGAGGTGGCCGCCCGCGGAGAAGCCGAGGATGGCGACCGCGTTCGGCTTGACGTTCAGCTCATCTGCGTGCACGCGCACCCAGCGGATGGCTCGCTGCGCGTCCATGAGCGGATATGGATGGCGATAGGGGGAGATGCGGTAGTCGCAGACGCAAGCCGCGATGCCGCGCTCATTAAGCGCCCGCGCGATCGGCTCACCCTCGTGCGGCGCCCTATGGCCGTAGCCGCCGCCAGGGCAGACGATCACGCACCCGCCGGGCACGGCGCTGTCGATCATGAAGGGCGTGATGACGGGCTCAAACGGCTCCTCGACGCTACCCACACCAGGAGCGCCCTGGATCCACAGTGTGGTGGGTTGGTGGTTGGCTATGGCCATTGCGACGCCTCCTGCGTGAACTGCACTGTCTGGTAGAACCTTGCATTCCACTTGCCTGTCAGGTTACCTTCGGCTTCAGAAAGAGCGCCTCGCCCGGATCTGACCAGCGCTGGCGCAGATCCATGCGGAACCAGCCTTCACTGCTGGGCGAGTGGAGGCGCATTGCCGAGCGTGTGAGCCACGGGCTGGAGTGGGTCGCGAACAGGACATTGCCAAGGACGCAGCTGAACGTGATCTCCTCTGCGTCGCTGAACGGCAGAGTTCGGAGCCAGGTCGCGCCATTGCCCTCGGAAAGCACAATCTGCCCGCTCCCGTAGCCGAATGCTCTACGCCCCCGCTGAGCATGCGTGAGGGTGCCCCCTTGCTGAGGCGGCGCCACAAGTGCTCGGTCTCACCGACCAGGTTTGGTGACATGGTTGGCGCCTGCACTGCGCGACCCGTGTCTACCCGCGCGCATCGATGATGGACTGGTAAAGCTCGAGGTGCTGCTCGACCATCCGGTCCACAGTGAACTCACGTTCCACTCGGCGGTGCCCGGCTTCGCCCATCGACCGAGCCCGCTCGGGATCGCTGATGAGCGCGGAGATCGCCTCAGCCAGCGCCTGAGGATCCTCCGGGGGCACGATCAACCCGGTCTCGCCATCGACCACCGCCTCAGCGCACCCCCCGACGTCCGTAGCGATGACCGGCTTCCCCGCGGCCATGGCCTCGAGGATGGTGATGGGAAAGCCCTCCTGGCGCGAGGAGAGGACAAAGATATCGGCGGCATTCAGCAGGTCGGGGACATCGCGCCTGCGCCCGAGGAGCTTCACGGCCCCCTCGAGGTTGTGCTCAGCGATCGCGCCCCGGATTGCCTCGACCGTCTGCGGCTCATGTTCGAAGCTGCCGGCGATCCAGCACTCGGAGGAGAGGCCGTCCTGCGGCACCAGCGACATCGCTTCGACCAACGTGATCTGAGACTTCGGCCGCGTCAGGTTCGCGACGTTGCACAAAACGCGCGTCTCCTCAGCCGAGCACAACCCGGAATGGACATCCTCTCGCGAGCGCACAGAGGCGATCCGGCCTGTCTCAATGCCGTTCCAGATGCGCCTGATCGGCCCCGGGTAGCGGCTCCAGCGCGATGAGAAGCTGACTCTCGCGGCGTCCGACACGCACACGATGCCTGCGGTCACTGGGAGGAACGTGCGGTAGATTCCGGCTGCCCAGCGAGGATAAACCTCCTGGATGCTGTGCTCTGTGTAGACGAGCGGCGGCCTGCGCCCGAGCATGCGCAGCGCGAGCGACGCCCACAGGGTCGGTCGAGGCACATGGGAGTGGATGATCTCGGGGCGGAAGTCGGCGATGAGGCGCCGGTAGGCGAGGATGCTCGACGGCGTGAAGTCGGCCCACGCGCTCTTGGCAAGCTTCCGTCGGGGGAGCAGCCTCTCACAGCGGATGCCGAGCGCTTCCAGCTCGGGCACCACCTCATCGGTGCTCTCGAGGAAGACGATCATGACCTCGTGACCACGCGCGGCAAGCCCTCGCGCGAGGTCCTGGATGACCCTCTCAGCCCCCCCGCCCTCGATTGCCACGCCCGACAGCATGATGCGCATCAGAGATCTCCTGCTCTATATCGGGAGGCGTGCGAAGATCCTCGGGCCAAGTGCACGCGCAACAGGTAGAGGTGTCTTGCGCCATATCGCGGAGAACGCGCGATAGGCACGTCCGTCACGTTTCTCGTCGGTGCTCACCTCATGCGAGACAGGGATGCGGTAGTAGCGCAACTGCTCCGGTGCTGCTCCCCATTGGCGCTTGAACCGGAACGTGCCCGAGTCAATGGCGGACCGGCCGAAATCGAACCGTCGGCAGCCCTGTTCGACCGCCAGTCGCAGCAGCTCCCAGTAGAGCAGGTTGTTGGGGCACCTGTCGAAGTACCGTCGTAGCGAGGCAGCCCACGGCACTGCCATCGAGTCACGCCAACGTAACGCCACCGCCGCCCCTACCGGGGCGAGGTCCTCCCGGACCACGACAAGTTGGGCCAGGTCAGGGAACCGGCTGAGTACCTCATGGAAGAACCGCCGACTGTGCATAGGGGAGCCAAGATCGCGCGTGTTCTCACTGTATATGGGGTAGAAGCCATCATCTACTGCGGCATGGCAGTTCGTCTCGACCGAGGCAGTCAGGCCCGACTTCTGCGCCTTCCGCACCTGATTCCGGACAGTCGCCTTGAGTGAATCCCAGAGTTCATCAGCAGTGCCGGGCAGTGAAAGCTCCAAGCCGACCCGCGTCAGATCAGCCGCGATGTCCCCCGGCAGCTCTTCGCGCTGGCGGATCTCGATGTAGCTCACCTGTCGAGACTGACCGATGTGCTGTGCCGCATCGATCAGTGCCTGTGTGCTTTCGCCTGATCTGCTGAGGATCCCGCCTTCATCCGCCATTGGGAGGGAGATGCACACATTCCCGGCCTGCAGCACATTGCGGGTCATCATCGGGAGCAGACCACAGACGCTTCCATCGGCTTTCGCTGCGAGATAGTGCGGCTCCCCATCGTAGACATCGCGCACAAGCTGCGCCCAGCCATACTGGTGGAAGAAGGTGGCTCCGGCGAACTGCCCAAGCGCTTCATCCCATCCCTCGCGGGTCAGAGCGCCCTCTATGGCCTCAATACGCGCAGTCACCTTCACTCCTCCTCTGGCCAGCCAACTGGACGATTCGATGCTTCACCACAGCAGCTACGCAACGCAGGCGTACCATCATGTGGCGCAGCCAGCTCGTGACGACGGTGCCGATGCCTACGGCGGACTCAGGTTCCCCCGGTGTGATCGTCAACGGGCCATGGGAATTCGCGATCACGTAGTCCCCATGACGCAGCGCCTCCAGTAGATGACCCGCGATCAAGTGAGCCGCCCCGCTGTGGATCGTGTACACGGGCATGGGCACGACCGGCAGCGCATGCAGATCAAGTCCCGCGTGCGGAAACAGCGGCCGGCCGCGCGCGAGCCTGCGCAGTAGCCGGAGCATCGGCAGGCTGGGCCTACTGCCATCCGTGCGCTGGTTCCAGACTTCCCAGCCATCATAGTCAGCCGCGATGGCGTCCCGCAGGCTCACGCTGAACGTCAGGCTCGGGTGCGCCCAGATGGTCATTCCGCCCACTCGTCTGACTGCAGCAGGATCGTCAACGGCGATCTGGTCACTGACGCCCTGCAGAACCGCGGCCGGCGCAATCACAACAACGTGTCGTCCCCGGTGCTCAAACTCAATGCCCGGCACCAGCAGCACATCTCCACTCAGTCGGAGGCAATCGTCGCAGAGCTGCCTCACACGCTCGCCGCGCACCGCTCCTGAGTGGTCCGTCACGCAGACGAAGTCGACGTGCTCCTGCAGTGCCCAGTCACGTATCTCCTCGAGTGACAATGCACCATCGGAGAGCGTCGAATGAACGTGCAGGACACCTCGGAACTCAGCCATCCTCCGGTTCAGATCTCCCTCAGGCTCCGCCGCAGATAGGCCAGCGATCCGCGCGGATCGTCCAGCGTCATCAGGCCCTCGTGAACGCGCGGGTCGAGAAGGCCCATGATCTGTCTGCAACCGCGCATGAAGCCTTCGCGCCCCCGGCGCGCACTCATCGCGCTGCTGATGATGTACGTCGGCAGAAGCCGTGAACGCACTCCAATCCTGTAGTCTTCCGCCTTGACGGCTTCTCCGCGAGCGGAATGGTAGTAGAGCTCCGGGAAGTTCACCCCGGCCGCCTCGGAAAGCGGCAATGAGCCCCAGAAACGCGGGTTGACCTCCAGGAGGTAGAACTCCCCTGTCCTCGCGCACCGCCTGAACTCGACCATCGCGACACCCCGCCAGTTGAGCCGGTCCAGGAGGAGCGTACCCAGCGCCCGCAACTCATCCACTCGGACGCTCTCGCACAGCGCCGACGGCCCGCCCTCAGGCGGGCATTCCACTATGCGCCGATGCTGGAAGGTAGCTACCGCAGCACCGTCGCTATCATAGAGTGCCTCAAAACCATAGCCATCCCCGGCGATGTACCTTTGGATGATCGGGTGCGGCTGCGTTGCGTGAAAGCGTCGCCAGGCCTCGCGTAGTGTCTCCGGCGCCTCAGCCCTCACATAGCGCTGCGACGGCCTCAGGAAGACCCCATCGTCACTGCGGAACTTCAGGATCACGGGGTACTCGAGCTGCTCCGCCAGTCTGTCAAGTTCATCCTGATCCTCTGGCCGCCACGTCTCCGGCGCTCTCACGCCCAGGTCGAGCGCGAACTGGTACAGCGACCACTTGTCGTTGGCAGTCTGCAGAGCCTCCCGCGATGGCAGGAGGGCGCGGTAGACCGATGACAGCCTCTCCCAGTGCAGAACCGCGCGCGCGAGGCTGTTGTAGCATGTGGGCACCAGCACGTCGCCCTCGCGCCCGATCACGAGCAGCCTCTCGACCCATTCCTCCGCCGGCCGCTCCCAGAGAGGCAGCAGTTCAGACTGCTGCGTATAGCACGAGCTGAAGCCGGGGCAGATGGCTGCCCTGTCGCTGATCTCTGTGGCGACAACGCCGATTCCCGCACGACCAAGCGCCCGGACGACGTGCAGCCCCACGCGCTCAGCCGCGTCAGTGACGACCGCTCTTCCCGGGCTCACGCTCTGAGCCCGAACCTGCTGCGCCTCACGGGGCCCCTCCTCCTCGCGGAGGTCTTTCACCATGAGGACGCATTGCTCGTCCACGCGCGCGAACTCACCGACCGCGACGTAGCCCTGACGCTCATAGAGAAGCCGGGCCGGTGTGTTGTCGGATGCTGCCCAGAGCGCGACATTGTTGGCCCCCAGCGAGCTCAGGTGCTGCTCCGTCGCATCGAGGAGAGCGGTCGCGACTCCCAGCCGGCGGAAATCCTCAACTGCGTGAACCGTCCCTACCCATGCGGGTATCTCCGCGTACTCGGAAGGCACTTGCTCTCCTGACTCATACTGCCCCGGCTGCCTGAAGTGCTGGCCTGCCCACTTTGCGCATCCGAGCCAGAAGCTCGGGCTGTAGCCGAAGCGTCCGGAAAGGGCTTGCGCGGCCATCCATGCGGCCGTTCCAGGCTTTCGGGAGAATGCTCGGAGACCATTGAGATCGGCGCAGTGGAAGATGAACCCGGCCAGACGCCCCTCGATCCAGCCGGTCATCACCCCCGCACCGGGAGCGCGCATGTAAAGGAGGGCCTTGGCGAGGTAGTAGTTGCGCAACAATGACTCTGGCATGTCTCCGTCGCGCGGCAGCGGATGCTCATGCGCGATGGCAGTGGCATCGTCATCTATAGCCAGACGCAGGAGAAGCTCGCGGCCATCCTTGAGGCGAACGCGCCCGACCTCGGTCACCTGCCCCGGCCCCCTCTCATGGCACGCGCTACTCCGACGAGACCGTCTTCGCTCATTGCATGGTGCATGGGCAGGATCAGGTTAGTGTCGACCATTGTCTGGCTATTGGGGGTCGATCGTGGCTGCTCCGCCTGGCGAAACCAGTCGTAGTCGCTCATCTGCCGGGTGTAGAACGCGCGCGCATCTACGTTCGCACGCTGCAGTCGCGCGGCCAACTCATCCCGATGCATCCCAAGCTCCGCCGTCACCGTCGTCGCAAACCGCACGTATGTCGGCTCCGCCTCAGGCGGCACCGTCTGGCATTTCAGTCCGGGCACGTCCTCCAGTAGCTTGCGCAGTTGAGCTGCCTGTTCCCTGCGTCGATGGTTATACTCCTCCAGCCGCCCAAACGAGATCAGGCCCACGGCCGCCTCCCGGTCGCCCAGTTTCGCCGGATGCGTATCAAAGCTCTGGTCCTCTGCGCCGACCCTCAGCCCGGGAAGCCGCCTCGCGAGTGCCCACGCATACGGCTCGGACAGCCTGACCACCGCCACCTGCCGGCAGCGCGCACGCCAGGCGGCGTGGGCCTCGGGAAGCCTCTCAAACGCCACCCGGAGCGGTTCCACCAGGTCGGCGTGGTTCACCCACAGCAGTCCGCCCTCGCAGCCGCGAAGGTTCTTGCTGCGTCCCATGCTCAGGAAGCCGATGTCGCCGAAAGTGCCGACAAGTCGCCCCTGCCACCTGCCACCCACGCACTGCGCGAGGTCCTCTATGAGCCACAGGCTATGCTGCTCACAGATGCTCCGGAGGGCCGCCACATCGCACGGCATCCCGAACATATGCGGCGCCACCACAGCGAGCACGCGGTCATCAGCAAGTGCGCCGACCTCAGCCGCTTCGACATTGAGCGTGTCGAGTTCCACGTCCGCACAGAGACCTTCGAGGCCGGCCTCTGTGACCGAGCGACCCACAGTTGGGCAGGTATAGCCAGGAATGATGACCCTGTCCGCCTCAGGCCGCAGTTGATGCAAAGCCCTCAGTATGAGCCACAGAGCCACTCGCGCGGATGAGGTCGCGAACGCGGCATGCGCGCCGTGGTACTCGGCGATCGCGGCTTCCAGTTGCTCGCGTGCGCCAGTCTGCTGCCGCTCAGCGCGGCGAAGGTCGCGAAGCGACAGTGGCATGGGAACGGCGGGCAGCGGCCTCATGTCCGCTCCGCTATCGAGCGGTAGAGCTCCATCTGCGCGTCGAGAACTCGTTCACGATCGAAGATGGCCGCTCGCGCATGCGCGTTCTCCCCAAGCCGGCTACGCAGGCCCGCATCTGAGATGAGCCGGGCGAGCTGCTGTGCCAGTTCGCGCGCGTCGCCCGTGGCGAAGAGGAGGCCGTTCACACTGTCCTCGATCTCCTCCCTGCAACCCGGGAGCGCCGAGAGAACGACGGGCAGCCCGCTTGCCATGGCTTCGATGGGGGAGATGGGGAGGCCTTCACGATGCGAGGCGAAGACGAAGACGTCTGCGGCGCAGTAGAGGTCGGCAACATCGTCCCGCCATCCCAGGAGACGCAGCCGATCAGATATGCCCGCAGCCTCTATTGAGGCGCGGATGGCGGCCTCGTCCTTTCCGGAGCCCGCCGCAAGGAGCACGAACTCATGGCCCCGGGCCGCCAGATCCCGCACCGCTTCGATCATCTCACGATAGCCTTTGTCCCAGGTCAGGCGAGAGACGGTGAGTAGAACCAGTTCGTCGTCGGCGAGTCTGAGTTCGTGGCGCAGCAGGCGGCGCCGCTCGAGGCGCTGGTTGTCAGGCAGCGAGAAACGCGCGATGTCTATGCCCGCGCCGTTCACGTGCATGAACTTCCCGGGCGGACCCACGCCAAGGCTCCGCGCCAGTTCCTGCTCCGCCCGGCTCACGCAGATTACGTGGTCAGCCGGCCGCAGTCCCATCTTCTCTATCGCCAGCCATGGTGCGCGCAGCACCGGACTGAGGCCGTCGTGAACGAAGAACCCGTGCTGGGTGTAGACGAGGTGGCGCACGCATCTGGCAGCAATCGAGTTCCCGATGATGCCTCCGAACGAGCAATGGCTGTGAACGATGTCATAGCGATTGCCCGCGAGGAACTGCCTCAGTTCGCGTCGCGCGCGGAGAATGTGCAGCGGGTGGAAGCTGTGTCCCGCCTGCCAGTTGTGGACAGGAAAGTGTGCGTCGGCGACGCGCGCTTCGGTCCCGTCAAACTGCCCCATCGCCTCGACGGAGAAGCCCGCGGTTCGCAGTCTGTCCATAAGAGGGAGGGCGAAGCGCTCCAGTGAGAGCATCTTCGCCGCAAGTTGCAGCACCCTCATGCCTGGGTGGCCTCTTTGCCATGCCCGTAGTCATCGTAATAGTAGTAGTAATAGTAGTAGTAGGAGCCGCCCATGGGAGCGACGCGGTTGGCTGCCACGCCAATGACCTTCGCGCCGCTCTCCCTCAGGTTGGAGAGGGCTTCACGCGATGCGCTGCGCCGTGCCTGGGCTCCGACGACGTAGAGCAGCGCGTCAGTCTCGTGCGCGACCACCGTGGCATCCGGCAGGAAGCCCGCTGGTGGGGTGTCCCAGAGCACGTAGTCCGCGTACTCCGTGAGCTCCGCGATGACCTTATTGCCCTGGGCACTGGCGAGGAGATCCACCGGTGAGGGAGGTAGTGGGCCCGCCGTGATGATGCTCAGGTTGTTGATCGGCGTTGGTCGGATGACATCACCAGGCTTCGCCTCGCCAACAAGAAGGTGGGTGAGCCCCGGCTCCCGGTCAAGGTCGAAGACGGTGTGCACCCGCGGGCGGTGCAGGTCGCAGTCCACCAACAGGACTTTCTCCCCGGTGCCCGCGAGGGCAGCCGCGAGGTTGGCGGTAATGAGGGTCTTGCCCTCTGCGCGGCCGCTGCTGGTGACGGTCAGACTCTTCGCTTCTCTACGCTCCATCTCGATACGCACGGTTGACGCGAGCATCCGCGCCGCGTTGGCGAATGCGCTCTGGCTGTTCCCATTTTCGATGCCGATATGAAGCTGCTGAACCCCGCCCTTGATCTCCGGAAGCACTCCGACGAGGCGTGCCTGCAGGACCGAGCGGATCTCCTCGGGATTCGCGAAGGTGTCGTCGAGTTGATCCACGAGGACAGCCGCGAGCGCCGCGAGCAGCAGTGCTGCAAGGATCCCGACACCCGCGATTGACTGGTAGCCCGGGCCGATCACAGAACCAGGGGTGTCGGCCTGGCGGACCGTCTGCACCGGCGGGACGGCCGTGGCTTTGTCAAGCCGCAGATCATAGAGGCGGCCGAGCAGTGTCGCGTGAACCGCCTGAAGACCGGCCGCCTGGCGCGACAGCTCGTGATACTGGACGTTCCCCTCCGGAACCATCCGCTGCAGCGAGCGCTGTTCGGCGAGCTGGCTCTGGAGCGCTTCGCCCCTGGCACGGGCTGCATCCAGGTTGCCGTAGAGCTGCACGAGCGCGTCCTGCGCCTTCTGGTAGACTGGATTGGCGGCCGTAGTAACCTCAGAACGCGTCATGTCCTCGACCTCAAGAGTTCGCTCGAGGCCCGCGATCTGCTCCTGCAGCGCCCGGACCTCGGGGCTGTCCGGATAGTAGTCCTGCAGCTTGTCCTGCAACTCCACATGCAACTCCGACAGCTGCTGCTCGAGGGCACGGGCGCGGGCGGATGGCTCAGTCGTGACCTCCTCGAGCTCCTTGGGCTCGCTCTCAATGCGCTCGAGTGTACGGTCTATCTGCGCCCGAACCGACTGGATCTCCGTCTCGTTCTGGTTGAGCTGGTCGATCAGGCCGGTCACCCGGCTCCCGCCATCTGTCGAACCTACGGCGACGCCCTCGTCGAGGTACTCCTGCTCGAGCATCCCCATCTGCTCTTCGACGCTGCGCAGATCCCCCTCGACACCGGTGAGCTGCTCCTCAACATATCCGATAGCGTTTGCGATGGAGAGTGTGCTGCGCTGCTGCGAATCCTCCTCATAGAGCTCTGCCCACCGGTTGACGATAGACTGAGACAACTCAGGTGATTCAGAGCGGTACATAAGCGAGATGAGGTTCGCCGATGCTCCAGGGACCTTCTCGACCGTCAGGTTGTCAACCAGGATCTGGGGTGGAGTCTCGAGGTCGAGGTCTCGCTGTATCCTCTGAGCGATGTCGGTGCGACGGATGAGGCGCACGTGCATGGCGATGTCGCTCTGCAGTGACTGGTACACATCAGCCTCGGTGAGGATATTGCCCGCCGGGCCACGAGGGGCACCCCTCTGCGCCATGGAGATCAGCATCCAGGCCTCAGACTGGTACATGCGTGGCTGGATCGCGGCATAGGCCCCGATGAGGACCAGTACGAGCAGCGCCACCGGGACCATAACCCAGATCCGCCGGCGGAATATCGTTAGCAGGTTCCTGCGCGCCCCCTCGGGCGCCGCCTCGTCGATCGGCCTTATCCTGTCTTCCATAGCCTGCCTCTGCGTATGCTGCGATCGCTTGCTGTCTGCAGCCGGACTTGTCAGCGTAGCTGGGTGTTGAAGCTTACGGCGCCGGTCAACTCGCTCATGCCGAGGAGACTGAGGTTCACCGATCCCCAGTCCTCCAGCAGGCGCACGCCGGCGTTGACGAATTCCGAATCGTACTCCGTCATCAGATGCACCCGATGTCTGCCTGGAACAGCCCACTCGACCCCCGCAAACGCCGGATCGTAGCGGCCAGAACCAGCGCCAAGGTGCAGCCGCCAGTCCGCATGCTCCCAGCTCCCGACCACGTACTCCGCCTTGCCGAGGAACGATGTGGTCGTGCCGAACGTGACATCCTGCGCGCCGATGGCAACTGCCGGCGTCCAGCCCTTCTGGGGCATGAGACGGTAGTGGACGTTGAAGCTGCGGTCGAGGTTGTAGGGCCAATCGAAGGCCTTGACGTCATGGAAGAACGTCAGGCGGCCGATCAGCTCGAGATTCGGCAGGAATCCCGCCCCGACGAACACCGGCATGGCATCCGTATCGTCGCTGATGACTTTGGAGTGCTCCCGATCCATATAGGAGATTCCTGCGAGAAGCGTGCCGTCCGCAATGGCGTCTGCAGTCGGGATCCGCATCAGGCCGCTGTTGCCTTCGAAGCTGGGAGAAGCCTCCCATTCAGTCGGTGCGACCCGTTGGTCGCGTTGCGAACCAACGCCATGATGCTGCAGATACGCCGCCTGCAACTCTCCCCGGAAGCTCTCAAGGTCATTTGACCCCTGAAGATAGTTGCCTCCCGCGACGAAGTCAGAGCTGTAGTCAACATTTAACCTCGGGTCGGCGCGCAGGCGCAGGTCTGCCGGATCGGCGGCTCTCTGAGGCCCGAGAGGGAGCGTGAGCCTGAAGACGAGTCCCTCATCCCCAGCGTCGCTCCGAACTGCTCGCGCCTCAACCTCGCTCTCCCCGAAGCGCCGCCTCAGACTCAGTGCAATCCCGGGATCATCCGTCTCGTGGAACTTCCCCCAGCCGAGGCGGCTGTTCAAGCCCATCTGTCCCCAGTTGTGCTGGTAGTAGACGAAGCCACGAAACTCCTTCCCGAACGGATTGTAGTTTGACTCAATATCTGTCAGCGAGCCCACTGCACCGAAGAGGTTGTTCTCGTTGTCCCACTGGACCTCGCCGTAGTAGCCGTAGTAGAACTGGTCGAATCGGCCCGCGGAGGCCGTAGCCAACAGGCGGTCAGTGGGGCGGCAGACGCAACTGAGGAGTGCTCTGTCGAGCGCGGTGCTGACGCCCTCCGTCACCCGGACGGGGGCGCGCATTTCGCTCCAGACACCCGTCGCCCACGTCGTGCGGGCAGTTGGGATAAAGTACAGGTCCTCGACGAACGGGTCTGACTCGAGGCCAATCTGATACTCCAGGCCTGGCCGCAGGAGTACATCGGTGCGGCCGAAGCTGTCATTATCTGCCGCGAGTATCGTAACCGGCTCTACGGGGCTCCCGGGGCCCGGATTGACCTCCCACGTCTCGCTCAACGCCTCCGGACTTGCCATGCCGGCCCGTTCGCGAATGTAGTCGGCGAGGTCGACCCAGATGTGGCTGATGGCGACATCATGTCGCTTCATTCGCAGCATGATTCGCCCGGGCGGCAGCGTAGCCGCTACCTCACGCAGAGCCACATCGACGGCAACTATGTCACTGCGGAAGGTGCGGTTCTCGAGCCCCACTATCCACTGGCCAGCCGCGTCACGCCCTATACTGAGATTCTCCAGCCCCGACGCCTGGAGTCTCCCAATGAGATCAGTGGCCAACTGCTGCGCCTCAGCCTCTGAGAGAGCTTCGGCCGGCGTCGCAGCCTCAGGAGCCGCCGCACCCTCGGCCGAAGGTGCTCCGGCTGCGATGCTTGTCGCAGCGCCCGCCGCCTCACCTGCTTGAGCCTCGCCCTGTCGAACGATCGTGACCGGACTCGATGGTGGGGATGTCTCAGTAGCGGCAGGTATCACGACCTGCTCGGTGCCCGATCGGGCGAATACCTCAGCGCGCAGTGCCTCGATCTCCGCCAGTTGCGCGTCGGTCACGACAGAGAGGAGAGAAGACTTCAGTTGCGTCGGCGGGACCCTCAACTCCAGCAGCCGCCGACCGTTCTCCACGTTACGGGCGCGGATGAACTGCGCGTTCTGCGCCAGGGGCTGCGCGACGCAGAGCACGGCGCCCAGAGCGAACCGGGGCTCGGTGGCCGGTTCCGTGACCCTGTAGATGACAAGAAGCTCGTTGGCGGGTGAGTCAATTCGCGTTACCTCGATGCCCGCCTCCGCCAACACCGACTTCATAGCTGCGACATAGCCGGCGATATCCGAGACGTAATCGGAGGCTGGCTGAGCCGCAGCGGGGCCGGCGAGCGCAGACAGAGCGAACGCGATGGACAGAGCCGTTGCGATTCGCATCAGAATATCCTCTCGACGGTGCCGAGGACGCCAAGTATCCAGAGCGGCAGATCGATTGCCTGCCGCCAGTCTGAGCCGCGACCCTTCTGCGGAATGTAGATCGTGTCGCCTGGCTGCAGGCGCCAGTTGGCGGCCTCGTTCTGGCCCTGGAGGAGCTTGCGGGCGTCAATCTCAAGTACTGTCGGATCGGCGCCGGGTTCGGTGCGGCGAACGAGCATGACGCGCTGCATGTCCGCGGCGTTCTCACGAGGCCCGCCTGCTTTGGCAAGCGCATCGGCGAGCCTGCTGTTCTCGTCCCACGGCTGGAAGCCGGGGCTGGCCACGGCGCCAAGGATGACATATGACTTGTTGCGGCTCGGGATCAGGATGATGTCATCGGGCTCTAGCGGCATCAGAGCCGTATCAGGCGCCTCACCGGCGAGCATGGGGAGGACGTTGACGATCTGCTTCTCGCCATCCGCGCGGATGACCATCACCCGTTCGGGATCAGCGGCGGCGACTGTCTGGCCCGCGAGAGCGAGGGCGTCGGCGAGGGTAGTGCCCTCTCGATACTCGAATCGCCCTGGTGATGTGACCGCTCCGGCTACCGCGAAGAACTCCGGCTCCGGCTCCGGCGGTTTTGGCGGAACGTAGAGGACATCTCCTCCGTAGAGCAGTGGAGCGTCCGCCTCGCGCATAACGACATCATCGAGCGCGACCGGCTCGATCTCGCCGCTCTGTCGCAGGATCACCGCGCGGTCGCTCTCGGCGGCAGGGCTCGCCCCACCTACCTGCACAAGTAGCGAGAGGAGATCGACAGACTCCTCCCGGGGCGGCAGCGGCACTTCCCCGGTTCGCCCGACCGCACCGAGGACGCCCACGGAGCGGACGTTGGTCTCCGGCACGACGAGCAGGTCGCCGGCAAAGACAAGGGTACTCTCAGTCTGTCCTGCAAGTTCGCGCCGGAGGTCAACTGCTGTCATGCTGCCGTCATCGCGATAGAGGACGGCTTCAGAGAGATCGCCCTGAGGCGCGGCTCCTCCGGCCATCGTCAGCACGATCGGGGCGGTGTTCACACCGCGAGGGAGACTGATTGCGCCGGGCCGCTGGACTGCACCGAGAACGTATGCCGTGGGGAATTGCATGCCGGTTACGTTGATAAGCACCCGCGGGTTCCGCAGGTGACGCCCCTCCGGTCCTACGGCAGCGGTGATCCTGTCCGTGAGCTCCTGAATGGTGATCCCGGCGACCTCAATCTCGCCGGTCGCAGGGTAGGTGATGCGCCCGTCGGGGCGGACCGTGACGGTCAGGCTCCATTCCGGGTGGCCGGACACGACAATATCGAGGGTATCGGCAGCTCGGATGCGGTAGAGCGGTGCCTCAATCGGTTGCGCGGTAGCCACATCAACCATGAGGAGCGTGGCGATGGCCAGAAGCATCCGATGGTTGCGCTCCCGTCTCTTGCCGCGATGTTGTGCTCTGGACGCTGGATCAGGCATCAGGTCCTCCCCACACTACAAAGCGCTGGCGGGTCCCAGACACCAGAGCTTGAGAATCCCTGAACGGCGCAACCGGAGCGATCTGGGTCGCACGTGCGTGATTCGCATCGCTTGGCCGGGTGCGCGGTGAGGACAGGTGATCTACCAGCCCGGTCGCGCCTATCATCGGCTATCGATGGGGGAATGTCAAGCTTTTCATCAGGAAGACGCTCCAGTGTCGGCCTCCTGCTGCTGTGTGACCGGTGGCTCAAATGCGTCACGATTGAACCGGGAAGTCTCGATCTCGCGAAGTCTCTGCCGCTCCTTGAGAACGTATCCGATGCCCGCGAAGATGAACAGCAGCGGCATGAACTGCGAGCGCATCCGGATCGCCTCACCGCTGACGGCCGTCTTCAGTGCATATGACGTGATCATCGGAGTGAGCGCGAGGAAGATGGTGAGCAGGCCAGCCCTGTTCTTCTGCCACATCTCTCTCACGCCGAGGACGAAACGCGGCAATACGTAGAGGTATATGAACCACATCTCCGGATAGGTCAACATCTTCCTGAAGGTTCCCAGGAACAGTGGGATCGGGGTCAGCAGGAGAAGCAGGATGCGGACCGGGAGTTGGAGGATCGCCTCAGCGGGGGTCGAGGCAGTCAAGGGGATCTCATACTCCGACCCCTCGACATCGCCTAGTGCCTGGCCGCTCTCGCGGAAAATGGCGTAGCTGTCAACCGCCCATTGCAGGCCCATCTCGTCCCCATAGGTGGACTTCATCTCCTGCACACCAAAGTAGAGCGCGATCGGCGCCATCATCGCGAAGAGGGAGGCGCGTATGACCGTTCCGACCGGAGTGCGCGGCAGGCGCAGTGTATACACTGCCGACACGCCCTGTCCCACCAGCAGCAGGATGCCCACGTACGGGCGATAGAGCAGAGCGAGGAGGTCGGCGAAGATCATCACGAGCAGCCATGAACCATGTCCGCGGCGCCCGACCTTCACCATCCCGAGGACCGCCCACGCGACCGCAGTCGCACACACAGGGTCCTTCAGGTCCTGCGTCGACCAGAACACGAGCGTCGGCATGAACGCGCTGAAGGCCACCCCGGCGCGTGCGGCCTGCCTCGTGGCGCCTATCTGCCTCGCCAGCAGATAGACCGCGATGCAGATCGAGACGTTCAGCGCAATGATGAACGCCTCAGGAAGCATCGGGCTCGGGCCGAAGAGATAGATGAGCGCGGTCGTCTTGAGCTGCACCAGCATGTTGTGCGATTCGCTAAGCGTCTTCGGCAGCTCCGGCCGCCAGAGCCCCAGATGCCACAACTCCGCGCCCTGCTTGCCGACGCTGTAGCGCAATCGTGCATCCGCCGCGAACGCCACCCATGCCGGAGGGTAGATGTGGTGCTGGAAGACCGACCATGCTGCGCGCAGCGCAAACGTCGCCGCAACCACGCGCTGCATGAAAACGCGGTCGGCGGCCTCCACGAGGCGTCCCGCCAGTGCCCAGAGCATCAGCCCGCCGGCCAGCATGAAGATGAGTGCCCAAACGTCTGCGATTGTCACGTTCTCTGTTATCCTGTATGCTGTGATCCGCCGACCTGTCCGGGTATTCCCTGATGAGACGGGGATTCCTCCCTTACACAACTCGGGTGAAGACTGCGGCTATTGGAGGAATCTCTGTGACCGGGAAGGAATGGCTTTGACGCGATGACTGAGGATCCGCTCACACCCAGCACTCATGACATCGGCGCCCGGGCGCGAACCGCCGTCGGCTGGCGCGCGCTCAGCCAGTTCTCCAGCCAGGGCATCCAGATCGTCGTCGGCATCATCCTCGCCCGGCTGCTGATGCCCTCCGACTTCGGTATCATCGGCATGGCCGGGATCGTCACCGGGCTCGCGGGCGTTTTCCAGGACCTCGGCTTTGGCCAGGCGCTGGTGCAGCGCGCGGAGTTGCGCCCGGAGCACTCCCGCTCGGCCTTCTGGATGACGCTGATCATGGGCACGCTTCTCTACACCGCGCTCTACTTCGGCGCGCCGTGGGCGGGGGAGTACTTCCGTGACGAGCGCATGGTCCCGGTGCTGCGGCTGATGGCGCTGTCGTTCCTGATCTCGCCCTTTGGTGTGGTGCCGCGATCGCTCCTGCAGCGCGAGCTTGACTTCCGGAAGCCATTCTACGCGGGGCTGGCAGGCACGATCGCGAATGGCGGCGTGGGCATCAC
>DHPY01000039.1 GCA_002411015.1 Armatimonadetes bacterium UBA5352
CTCGCGCCCCCGCGAGGGGTCGTTGCGTCTCTGCTGAACCAACGCCTCCCCGGCGAGGGCGCCGGGGCCACAACGACAACGGCTGACGGCTGACGGGCTGGAAGCCCGTCGCTACGAACGACACGACAACGACGACGTCGTTCTCCCCCTCTCCCGCCAACCCCGCCTGCCGTTTGGCGGGGTTCAGGGGGAGGGGGCCGGGGGGAGGGGCCGCCGTGCCGTCCTTGACTCCCTGAACACCCCGGCTATCATGAACGTATCAGTACTGATGGCCATCTCGCACCGCAACGGTGAGTCATGACGAGCAGCCCGCTGCCGCAGACAACCATCCGCCGCCGCGTCTCCGTCGAGGGCATCGTGCAGGGCGTCGGCTTCAGGCCGCACGTCCATCGCCTGGCGCGCGACCTCGGCCTCACGGGCACCGCGCTCAACGTCGCCGGCGGCCTGGAGGTCGAGATCGAGGGCCCCGCGGATGCGGTGGCCGAGTTCATCCGCCGCGTCGAGGCCGATGCGCCACCGATCGCGGTGATCGACTCGGTCGCGGTTGAGGAGCTTGAGCCGCTCGGGGGTGCGGAGTTCGCGATCGTCCCGAGCCGCAGCGACGCCGATGCCGAGATCTACATCTCCCCCGATGTCGCGATCTGCGCCGACTGCGCCCGGGAGTTGCGCGATCCGACCGACCGGCGCTTAGGCCACCCGTTCATCAACTGCACGAACTGCGGCCCGCGCTTCACGATCGTCGAGGGCGTGCCCTACGACCGCCCTAAGACCTCGATGGGCGTGTTCCCGATGTGCAGCGAGTGCCGCACGGAGTATGCCGACATCGCCGACCGCCGCTATCACGCCCAGCCGGTCGCCTGCCCGCGCTGCGGCCCGCGCGTGAGCTTCGTGTTTGAGGGCGAGAGCTGCGAGGGCCCGGACGCGATCGCCTCCGCCCAGGAGTTCGTGCGCGCGGGGAGGATCATCGCGGTCAAGAGCCTCGGCGGCTTCCACCTCGCCTGCGACGCCGACAACGTCGCGGCGGTCCGTCGCCTGCGCGCGCGGAAGCACCGTGAGGCGAAGCCGCTGGCGGTGATGGCGGCCGACCTGGCGGCGATCCGCAGCTTCGCGCATGTGAGCGACCTCGCGGAGACGCTGCTGACCGGGCCTGAGGCTCCGATCGTGATCGTGGACCGCAACGATGCCGCCCCGCTGGCGGACTCCGTCGCGCCCGACACGGCAACCTACGGCGTGCTGCTGCCCTACACGCCGCTGCACATCCTGCTGCTCGATGGCCTCGGCACCCGCGCGCTGGTGATGACCTCCGGCAACCTCACCGACGAGCCGCTGGCGACCGACAACGACGAGGCGATGGCGCGGCTCGGCGAGATCGCCGACGGCTTCCTCCTGCACGACCGCGCGATCTTTATCGGCTGCGACGACTCCGTCATCCGCCCCACCGCCCGCGGCCCGATCATCATGCGCCGCAGCAGGGGCTACGTGCCTTTCCCCGTGCGGCTGAGGGAGCCCTCGCCGACGTCGTTGGAGGGGCCGCCGCGAGCGCAGCGAGCGGTGATCCCGCCCCCCCGGGCGGGATCAGGTTCCACCCCGGCCCACTGTCTGCAGGCGGAGGAACGAACGGCGGGCCGGGGTGGAACCTCAGGTCCTCAGGAGGACCTGACCGCGCTTCGCGCGGCGGCCCCTCCGAACGACATGGGACCCGCAGCCGTTATCCCCCCCACCATCCTCGCCGTCGGCGGGCACCTGAAGAACACGTTCTGCATCACGCGCGGCACGAACGCGTTCCTCAGCCAGCACATCGGCGACCTTGAGACGCTGGAGACGCTGGAGTACTTCGAGCGCTCGATCGAGCACTTCAAGATGATCCTGCAGGTGGAGCCCGAGGGCCTCGCGTGCGATCTGCACCCCGGCTTCCTCTCCACGCACTATGCAGAGGAACTCGCGCGCGATCATGCGCTGCCGCTCGAGCGCGTCCAGCACCACCACGCGCACCTCGCCGCGGTGCTGGCGGATAACCGCCTCCCCGAGCCCGCCGTCGGCATCATCTGCGATGGCACCGGCTTCGGCGCCGATGGCACGATCTGGGGCTGCGAGTTGCTCGTGGGCGACGCCGCGGCCTGCGAGCGCGCGGGCCATCTGCGCACGATCCGCCTCCCCGGCGGCGAGGCCGCGATCCGCGAGCCCTGGCGGCTGGCGGCCGCGTGGCTGCAGGAGGCCTGCGGGCCCGGCTTCGCCGATGATCTCGCGATCCCGTTCACGAAGCAGCTTGACCGCGACGCCTGGCGGACGCTCGCGGAGATGATGGAGCGCGGCATCAACGCGCCCGTGGCCTCCTCCGCGGGGCGGCTCTTCGACGCGGTCGCGGCCCTGATCGGCCTCTATCAGCGCGTGGAGTACGAGGCCCAGGCGCCGATGAAGCTGGAGGCGCTGGTTGGCCCCTCCCCCCCGGCCCCCCTCCCCCTATCGCAGCAAACGACGCTGCGAGGGCGGGAGAGGGGGGAGGACGACGCCCATGCTGACCTCTCCTCCCCGGCCCCCCTCTCCGTTCCGGAAGAGGGGGGAGACACGACAACGGCCGCAGGCCGGAAGCCTGCGCCACGGTCGTTGGAGGGGCCGCCGCGAGCGCAGCGAGCGGTGATCACGCCCCCCCGGGCGGGATCAGGTTCCACCCCGGCCCACTGTCTGCACGCAGAGGAACGAACGGCGGGCCGGGGGGGAGAGGTCAACCTCCCCCTCATCCTCGACCCCACCCCGATCCTCCGCGTGATCGTGGATGGCATCCGCCGGGGCGTCTCGCAGGCCGAGCTTGCCGCCGGCTTCCACGCGAGCTTCGTCATGATGCTCGCCGATGGCGCGGAGGAGGTCGCGCGGGCACGTGGGCTGGACCTCATCGCGCTCTCCGGCGGAACCTTCAACAACCGGATTGTGCTGGAGAGTCTGATGGACGAGTTGGGGCGCAGGGAACTCAGAGCAATCATGCATCTGTCCACCCCGCCGGGCGATGGCTGTGTCGCGCTCGGGCAGGCTGCGGTGGCACAGGCGAGGTGGAAGTGATGTGCGTCGCAATTCCGTCGAAAGTTGTGGAGATTGAGGGCGCGATGGCAACCGTGGAGCTTGGCGGGAACCGCTCAACCGCCCGCATCGATCTGATAGATGACGTGAAGGTCGGCGACTACGTCCTCGTCCACGCCGGCTTCGCGATCAGCACCGTGGATGAGGAGTACGCGAAGGAGACCCTCGCGCTCCTCAGTGAGGTGGGGATGCTGTGAGCAGGCGCGAGGAGTTCGTGGCCCGCACGCAGACGCTGGCGGAGGAGATCGCGCGTGCCTCCGACCGCCCGGTCACGCTGATGGAGGTCTGCGGCACGCACGCCCACCAGTTCGCCCGCTACGGCCTCGCCCAGATGCTGCCCGAGCAGGTGCAGCTTCTCAGCGGCCCCGGCTGCCCGGTCTGCGTGACCTCCGCGGGTGAGATCGATGCGGCCCTCATGCTCGCGCGTGTGCCGGGCGTGACCGTCGCCACCTTCGGCGACATGGTGCGCGTGCCCGGCAGCGACTCGACTCTCGCCCACGAGCGCGCGCGCGGGGCCGATGTCCGCGTCATGTTCTCGCCGATGGAGGCCGTCGAGCTTGCGCAGGGCTGCGAGCATCAGGTCGTGCTCCTCGGCATCGGCTTCGAGACGACCACTCCCGGCGTGGCGGTAGCGGTGCGCGAGGCGAAGCGGCGCGGCCTGCGCAACTTCAGCATCATGAGCGCCGCGAAGCGCCTCATGCCGGCACTTGAGGCGCTGGTGGCGGCCAAGGACGTTGCGATCCACGGGCTGCTCGCTCCGGGCCATGTGAGCACGATCATCGGCGCAGGCGCCTACCGCGAGTTCGTGGCCGAGCATCGCCTCCCGTGCGTCATCGCCGGCTTCGAGCCCGACCAGATCCTTCGGGGCGTGCTGGCGCTGGTGAGGCAGCTTGCCGAGGGCCGCGCCGAGGTCGAGAACGAGTATCCGGGCGTGGTCTCCGAGGAGGGCAACCTGAAGGCGCTCGCGGCGATCGACGAGGTCTTCGAGCCCGCCGACTCGCAGTGGCGCGGCCTCGGCCTGATCCCGCTGGGCGGCCTGGCGCTGCGCGAGGAGTATGCGGACCTCGATGCCCTCACGCGCTTCGGCATCACGATGCCCGAGGGCCGCGAGCACCCGGCCTGCCGCTGCGGAGAGGTGCTGCGCGGGGCGATCCGCCCGCCGGATTGCGGCGCCTTCGGCCGCGCCTGCACCCCCGAGCACCCGCTCGGCCCCTGCATGGTCAGCTCCGAGGGCGCCTGCGCGGCGGCCTGGACGTACGAAGGGTGAAGAGGGAAGGGTGAAGGGTGAAGGGGGAGGTGCGCGTGACGTCATGCCGTTTGGAGGGGCCGCCGCGAGCGAAGCGAGCGGTGATCCCGCCCCGGCGGGATCAGGTTCCACCCCGGCCCGCCGTCCGTGGCGCAGGTATTGCTGGACCATCATCACCGCCGTTCGTGGGGCAGGCATTCCGGTTGTGTTCAGAAAGAAAGTGTCGTGCCCGTCTGCGTGGAATCATGCGTCCGTGTGATAGTGCAAGTTGTCATCGGAGCAACGTTCATGGTTTGCAAGCGTGACGCCACACAATACGGCTTCCTCAACCCGCCTCCGCCGAAGGGCGAGTCGCGCGTC
>DHPY01000012.1 GCA_002411015.1 Armatimonadetes bacterium UBA5352
TATTTTATGGACGCTGCACTAGATGCGATGGCGGGAAACGGCATTCTGCGGGCAGAGGGCACGGGTTACCGCCGCATGACGCAAGATAGCAGACTGGAGTGACGCCACGTGGCCGATGTAGCGGCGCTGGGCAGGCGCATCGTTGAGAACATCGAGAAGGTCATCGTCGGCAAGCGCAGGCCCGTGCGCCTGACCCTCATCGCACTGCTCTGCGAGGGCCACGTGCTCCTCGAAGACGTCCCGGGCGTCGCCAAGACCATGCTCGCGCGCTCGCTGGCGACCTCCATCGGCGCATCGTTCGCGCGCGTGCAGTGCACCCCCGACCTCCTGCCCTCCGACATCACCGGCGTCTCGATCTTCAACCAGAAAGAGTTCGAGTTCCAGTTCCAGCCCGGCCCGATCCTCAACCAGCTTCTCCTCGCCGATGAGCTGAACCGCGCCACCCCACGCGCGCAGGCCGCCCTCCTCGAGGCTATGGCCGAGCGCCAGGTCACCGTGGACGGCGTCACGCGCGAGCTTCCTGAGCCCTTCTTCGTGATCGCCACGCAGAACCCGATCGAGCATGAGGGCACCTTCCCGCTGCCGGAGGCACAGCTTGACCGCTTCCTGATGCGCCTCTCGATCGGCTATCCGAGCTTCAGCGACGAGAACGAGGTCCTCGAGCGCCTCAAGCTCGGCCACCCGCTGGAGAGCATCGGCGCGGTCGCATCGGCGGAGGAGATCGTGGCCGCGCAGCGCGAGATCCGCGAGGTCTTTGTGCATGAGAAGGTGCGGCAGTACCTCGTGCGCATCGTGCACGCCACGCGGCGGCATGACGACCTCGCGCTCGGGGCCTCGCCGCGCGCCTCAATCGCGCTCTACCGCACCTCGCAGGCCCTCGCGGCGCTGGAGGGGCGGGAGTTCGTCCTCCCAGACGACATCAAGTACGTGAGCGAGGCGGTCCTCGGGCACCGCATCATCCTCTCCAGCGAGGCCCGGCTGCGCGGGAAGCGCGTGGATGACCTTGTGGACTCGATCGTGAGCAGCATCCCCGCGCCCGTGGAGAAAGCGTGAGGGGAAGGGTGAAAGGTGAAGGGGGGGGACGGCGAACGGCAGGGGAATGGGGGAAGGTGATGGCGCGCGTTAATTGGCAGCGGATCATCCTGCTGGTCGCGGCGGCGGGCTTCCTCTTCGCGGCCGTGATCATGAAGCTCAGCTTCTTCGCCTTCGCGCTCTACGCGCTGGGCGCGGTCAGCCTCGCCGCGTACGCCATGACCTACACCGCGCTGGATCGCATCGAGACCGAGCGGCACGTGACCGCGAGAGACCTGGAGATCGGTGAGGACCTGATCGTCACCGTCGCGGTGCGCAACCAGAAGGCCCTCCCGACCATCTGGCTCGTGGCCGAGGACATCATCCCGCGCGGCCTCGAGGCCGCAGGGACCTGGGCGCGCGCGGTGCTGCTGATGCCCTTCGCCTCCACGCGCCTGCAGTATCGCCTGCGGCCGACCCGCCGCGGGTTCTTCCGCATCGGCCCCGCGCTCTTCGAGAGCGGCGACTTCTTCGGCCTCAACCGCCGCTTCGCAACCGGCGAGGACGCCGCCTACGTCACCGTCTACCCGAAGATCATCCCGCTCGCGCAGTACGCCATCCCGACCTCGAAGCCGATGGGCGAGACGGTGGTGAAGCGCCGCCTCGTGGAGGACGCGACGAGGCTCGCGGGGGTGCGCGAGTACCGCACCGGCGACCCGATGCGGCGGATTCACTGGCGCGCCACCGCACGGACAGGCGCCCTGCACTCGCGCGTCTACGAGTACTCCACGCTTATCGGCGCGAACATCATCCTCGACTTCGGCCGCGAGGCGTGGGGCGAGGACCGCTCGCGCGCGGAGCTTGCGGTGACCGCCGCCGCGTCGGTGGCGTCGCATATCGCGGACCGCCGCCAGCAGGTGGGCTTCGTGAGCAACGGCGGCGACGCGTCGGATATCATGCCGCGCGAGATCGGGCGCCTGAGCGCGCCCACGCGCCCGCGCATCTACCAGATGCTGGCCGAGTCCGAGCAGACCGATCGCCTGACGCCGGTGCGCATCCCGGTGCGGCGCGGGGAGCACAACCTGCACCTGATCATGCGCTCGCTGGCGCGGCTGCGGATGAGCGACGCCCTGAGCCTCGGGGAGTTGATCCGCGAGGAGTACGAGACGTGGCCGCGGGAGGCGACGGCGCTGGTGATCGTGCCGGGGCTCACGCGCGAGACGCTGCCGCAATTCGTGGAGATGCGCAACTCGGGCTTCACCGTGGCGGTGATGATGATCGCCAACGAGGAGAGCTACGCGCAGACGCGGGGGATGCTCGAGGCGGAAGGGATCATGCCGATGCAGGTGGGGAGCGAGGAGGAGCTTGGAGCGCTGACGCTGTGAGACCGGGAGGCCAGGACGTGCCCGCAGCCGCGCGCGAACATCCGGTCGCGCCCCCGCCCATCGAGCCCGCTACGGTCGAGCGCGAGCCGCTGCCTGAGTTCGACTGGCTGACCGAGGTCGCCATCCCGATCTGCGTCTTCGGGCTGCTCGGGAGCCTGCTCTACTACCTGATCGAGGTGCGCGCGACGCTTGCGGGGCAGTACTCCATCGGGCCCCTGCGCTGGGTGGTCTTCTGGTTCCTCCTGGCGACCATCGGCATCTCGCGCATCCGCACGAAGTATGGCGGCGCGGCGATCGCCGGCTACTACTCGGCGCTGCTGGGCGTAGCGATCTTCGTCTTCGTCTGGGTCTACACCGACCGCGCCGGGTCGTTCTACGGCGGCGCGAACGACTCCAGCCTGCTCGCACTGCTCTTCAACTGGTCGCTGGTGGGCGTGGTGTGGTGGGCGGCCAGTGCGGTCACGCGCGAGGCGACCCTCGAGGAGAACGTCGAAACGCAGCTTGAGGGCGGCCTCTGGACCCTGCTGGCGGATGAGTGGCAGTATCCGGACGCCGAGGACCACGCTCCCGCGGAGGAGGTGGATCACGCGGCGGCGCGCCCGCGGCATCCGGGGAGGCTCGTGCTGTGGGTGTCGCTGGCCGCCCTGGTGCTCTTCGCGGTGGGGCAGCGGACCATCGGCGGCGAGGGCGCGCACGCGCGACTGGCCTTCTGGTGCATGTCCGCCTACGTGCTCTTCGCGCTGCTGCTGCTGGCGCTGACGAACCTCTCGGCGCTGCGGATGCAGGTGCGCAGGCGCGGGATCTCGCTCGCACCGGCGGTCACGCCCGCGTGGATCGTCGCCAGCGTGATCGTGACGCTGCTGATCGTGGTGTTCTCGACGCAGATGCCGCGCTCTCCGACGCCGGAGGGACATCCGCAGGTGGTCCGGCTCCCGGACTGGCTGACGGACTCGCAGCGCCCGGGGATGGAGGAAGGGCCTGCACAGGGCTTGGGGCCGCAGGGGCAGGGGCCGCGGGGCGGCGAGCAGGGGCCCGCGCCGGGCGAGGACGATGCCGAGGGCGCCGCGTCCACCGAGGGCCGGCAGGGGGAGCGCGGAGCGGGCGCGGAGGAGGGGCCGAGCGCGTCCTCCGGCGGCGAGGCCGAGGGCGCTGGCGAAGGCGAGAGTGAGGGCGAGGAGGCGGAGGCCTCGGAGGGTGGCGAGCAGCCTGCTCAGTCGCGGGTGCAGGAGCCGGTCTCGGGGATCGCGCGGCTGCTGCTGATCCTGCTGATGCTGGCGGCGGCGCTCGCGATTGCCTGGTTCCTGTGGGTCTGGCGCGGGCAGGTCTTGGAGGGCCTGAAGCACCTCGCGCGCCTGCCGGTCTACATGGCGCAGGCCGTCGCGAGGGCGCTGCGGCGGTTCATCGAGTGGCTGTCGAAGCTGGGGCTGCCGGTGCGGATTCGGCGAGGTGACGGGAACCTTCCGGAGGATCCTTTTGTCGATATATTCGCCGGCGGACTTGCCGACACGCTGGCGCCCGCTGAGGTTGTTCGCTACGTCTACCGCGCCTTCCAGGTCTACACGGCGCGCAACGGGCATGAACGGCGCGACGACCAGACCGCGCTTGAGTTCCTGCGCTCGCTCCCGCCTGATCTGCATCTGCCAGAGCACGCGGCGGATCGGCTCACGCGCGCGTACGTGCTTGCCACCTACAGCCCGCGCGAGGTCACGCAGGCGCAGGTAGAGGGCGCGCGCGAGACATGGGCGGTCATGAAAGAGAGCCTTGCTGCAAATCCGCACCGCGGGTCCGGGTGACGGGGTGGAAGCCCGTCGCTACGGAACGGATACGGCGGGATAGATAAGCCGAAGAGGTGAACAAGATGCGCCGAACACTGATGCTGCTCGTCACACTGCTTGCCATGATGCTTGTCGCACTGCCGGCCATGGCGCAGGACGCGCCGCCGCCCCCTGCCGCCGATCAGGTGGCACCGGCGGCGACCGAAGAGGCGCCCGCGGGGGATCCGGTGCTTCTGCGCTTCGCCTACGAGCCCGGCGAGAAGCTCACCTACGAGACCACGGTAGACGGTGTGGGCTCGGTCAGCGTCATGGGCCAGACGCAGGCGATCGAGATGAGCGGGAAGATGCTGGTGAACATGCTCGTTGAGAGCTGTGATGAGGAGGGCAACTTCATCACCTCGACGACTATGGATGTCACCGATCTCTCGATCTCGATGGCCGGGATGCCGCTCGCCGCGCCGATCCAGGACCTGCAGATGCGCACGAAGACGAACCCGCGCGGCCAGATCCTGCAGATCGAGATGACGCAGGCAGTGAGTCAGCCGGGAGAGCAGAGCCCCTGGAACTCTGAGATGGTGAAGATGCTCACAGGCGGCTTCGACCTCAACCAGATGCTCCTCGGGCAGAAGCTTGCGTCTTTCCCGGAGCAGGCGGTGAAGCCGGGCGATGAGTGGTCCGCGGCGACGCAGGGCGTGGAGGTACAGGGGCAGACCGCGCCGCTGCAGATCAGGACCCGCTACGCGAACAACTTCGAACTGAATGAGCGCGAGTGCGCGGTGCTTGACAGCACGATGAGCATGAACCCCGAGGCACTCGGGCAGCTTGCGGCGATGCTGAGCATGCAGGGCACCACGGATGTGCAGTCGCGCTCGTGGTTTGACCTCGAGGCGGGCCGCACGGTCGCGTCCATGGAGAAGACTCAGGTGAACATGCAGGTGAACCTGCCCGGCGCACTGATCGGCGAGGCGGGGAACGCCAGCGTCTATCTGGAGATGTTCGTGGACACCCAGAGCAAGCTCCTCCCGCCTGCTGAGGAGGAGTAGTTCGCAGTCGAGGCGCAGTCATCGGCGGCGCGTCCGGACCATCCGTGGCGCGCCGCCTTCACATTCGCTACGGCCTGCACTCGCAGGGGCCCATGACGGCCAGCGGCACCTCGATGAGCGTCGGCTGCCCTGAGGCGAAGCCGTCCTCGATGGCCGGCGCGATGTCGTCGGGCTGCGTGACCCTGACGCCTCGCGCGCCGAAGCCCATGGCGGTCTCCGCCCAGCCGCACTGCCCGAGTTCGCTCGCGACGCAGGCCGCGCCACGCGCTTTCTGACCCGTGACCACGATGCCCCACGCCTCGTCATCGGCCACCACGCACACGAAGGGCGTCCCGTGCCGCACGGCCGACTGGAACTCCGGCACACAGAAGCCCAGTGAGCCGTCACCGGTGACCAGCAGAACCTTGCGCTCGGGGAAGGCGAGCTTCGCGGCCATCGCGCCGGGCACCCCGTAGCCGATGACGCCCGATGCTCCGCATGTGAGCAGCGCCTCGGGGTAGGAGTTCCGGCAGAGGGTCATGTGCATCCACTGGCCGATGTTGCCGCCATCCACCACGAGGATCGTGTCCTCGTCCACCACCTGCGCCACGGCGCGCGCGATATCCCAGCCGACCATGGCACCCTCGGGAGCGTCCGGTCGCTCATCCCAGTCGGAGTAGAACGCGGTGTGCATCTTCTGCGCCTCCGTGAGCCACTCTGCGTGCGCCTGCCCCTCATACGCCTCTGAGATGGCCGCGAATGCACTCTTCGGATCGGCAAGCATGGCGAGGTCGGGCGCAATCGCCTGGTAGAGCCGCCCTGCGTCCACGTCGATGCGGATGACCTGCAGGTCCTCACGCAGCGGCGGGCGGTCGAGGTACTTCAGCCGGTAATCCACGTCCGCGCCCGCGATGATGAGCAGGTCCGCCTCCCTCAGCAGCGGCGGCTCACCTGAGGCCGCGCCGATCACTCCCAGGAAGTGCTCCGAGGGCTCGTTGACCACGCCGCGATCCCAGATCGGGGTAATGATCGGCGCACCGGCGGCCTGCGCAAGCTGCAGCAGTCCGGGGCCTGCGTCGGCGTAGAAGCAGCCGCTCCCGGCGACGATCAGCGGCTTCTTCGCATCGCGTAGCATCTGCGCTGCGCGCGCCACGTCGGCCCGGATCGGCGCCGCGCTCTGCTCGACGCCCCCGCGGCTGCCCAGTGGCGGCATCGGGAGGCCGTCGGGGATCTCGCCCAGCAGGATGTCGCGCGGGATCGTCAGGTGCGTGGGGCCGGGGCGGCCGGTCGTGGCGGCGTGGAAGCAGTCGGCGACTGCCTGCGGGATGCGCTCGGGCCGCGCGACCTGCTCGGCGTGCTTGCAGAAGGACTCGCACATGGCGATGTGGTCGATGTCCTGGAAGCCACCGCGGCCGAGCGTGCTGGATTCGTTGGCGCCGGTGATCAGGAGCATCGGTGCGCCGTCGTAGTGAGCATTCAGGAGCCCGGCCATCGCGTTGATATGCGCGATGCCGCTCGAGGCCACGCAGACGCCAACCTGACGGGTGAGGCGCGCGTAGGAGTCGGCGATGTAGCTGGCTGCCTGCTCGTTTCGCGTGTGGATGAGCGGGATGCGGGCCTCGTGAGCCGCGTCAATGATCGGTTCGGTGCCGTTGCCGCAGAGCATGGCGATGAACGGTACCTCGCGGCATGCGAGTTGCTGAATGAGGGCCTGAGCGCCTGTCATGAGCGGAATCCTCCCGGTAACGTGGCGGGATGCGAAGAAGCGTCTGAAAGGGACATTTTCAGTTCACATGAGGACTGGTAACAGTTTCGCCCTTCCGGCTGTTATTACCTTTGACCACGGCAAAAGGCGGTCGCGGGCCGGCTGACACCACGAGGCGGCGGGGGGAGAGCGCCTGTTGACGAACCCATCATGATGCGTTCGTGGGGGATGCCATGGACGTGTACTCAGCGGGGTCCATGCAGGATAGCTGCATCGCCTCAGTCATCGACTGGCTGGAGTTTGGGTCTTCATTCTTCCGGCCGTTG
Source organism: Armatimonadetes bacterium UBA5352 (assembly GCA_002411015.1). Lineage (GTDB taxonomy): Bacteria > Armatimonadota > Zipacnadia > Zipacnadales > UBA5352 > UBA5352. The sequence goes on from DHPY01000012.1 coordinate 7,225, forward strand.
GGTGACGCTCACGACATCGGTCTGTTCGGGCCGGCCAGCGCCGGTATGCCGGCAGTTGAGGCGACCGCCCTCTTCGCGTTCATCCACGGCCTGGCTGCCGTCCAGGTACCGTTCACCCTCGAGGGCAAGGGCCTCAACCGCCGGCACTCCGCGGGTCTTGCTTTGCAGGCCTTCCGCTACTGCCTTCATACGCATGTCTCGCACTCACGCGAGCTGCCCGCGGAACTCGCCTGGGGCGGTACGGGGATGTCGCCGAAGATCGCCGACCAGCTCGCGCTCGCTGGCGAGGTGCTGGCGGAGTTGCTCACTGATGCGGACCGTGAAGAGTGCGCGCGGCTGATCGAGTACGAGGCGGACGCGAACATCCTGCTGCCCTTCCACCTCGAGCACGTTGACCACGGCTACTTCCGCCGCAGGCCGCCTGTTCCCACCGGCCGCTTCGGCATCTCGTACCCCGAGAGTAACGCTTGGCGCGTGAGCGTGCTGGCGAGGGCGCTGCTCGCCGCCCCCGGTCATGGCCATGCCTCCCGGTGGGAGGAGGCGTTGGTGATGCACCTGGCCAACGTACTCTCGGTGCCGGCCGATGCGGAGGATACCACGCCGGTTGATGGCTGCCTGCTGCACGAGCTGCACGCGGGCGCGAACCTGCACCCGAGCTTCGCGCTCGAGCACCACGGCTTCTTCCACCCCGGCTATGTTAACCGAACGCTCCTGTCGCTCTTCAGCACCGCGTATGCATACGATGACGCCGGCGTAGAGCGCCCCTCGCTGCTTCTGCGCAACGTGCCGGAGCTCTGGGACGTGCAGCGGAGGTTGCTTCTCTGGGACGGTCGCCTCGCCTACCCCGCGGGCAACGACTACCCGCGTTACTGCTGGGGGCTGCTTTACCTGCTCCCCGTGCTGGCCTTCCTGCAGCATGAGTACTCCGACGGCATCGCCGCGTGGGCGGAGGAGAGGCTGGTCGATCTGCTTATACGCGAGCAGCGAGTCAACGAGGATGGCTCGTTCTGCGGAGGGCGACTGGAGCAGTGGCGTGAGTTGATAGAGGACGAAGGCGTGGCCCCTCCAGGTCGCCCGGCTCCGTCGGTGTACTACCGGTCGCAGGTGGATACTCCCTACTACATGGCGCTCGCGTGGTGGTGGCACAACCGCAACGGGCAGGGCGTGGAGGTGGCGCCGGTCGATGTGGATGGGGCGCTTGACCGCCCGTTCGTTGAGCGCGACTGCGGCCTCGTCTTCCACCGAGCGCCCGAACGCTTCGCAAGCTGGAGCTGGCGTGCTTACGGCAGCGGCGCGCAGGGCCTGGTGCTGCCGCGAGAGGGCGATCATCTTGCGGAGTGGCAGGGCAACCTCATCAGCCGCTTCCAGGTGCGGGGCGAGCCATGCGACCGCCGGGTCCTCAGCCATCACGAGCACGTCTTCGATGGCGGCTTCGCAACGGTGGGTACGCTCGCTGAGTGCAACGCGCGCATCACCCATACCGCCGCCATGGCTGCTCTGCCGGACGGACGGACCACGCTGTGGTGCTCGAACGCCGTCACCGCCACGCCGCTGGAGTTGCTGCTGCACGAGGGCATGTGCCTGAACATCGCCAACGACATCTTCAACGGCAATCTGCGGAGGATTGCCAGCCAGGACATCTGCTGGAAGATCGCAGGCGTGGGCGCGCAGCACGAGGAGATCGCGGTGAGCAGCCCATGGCTGAACGTGGACGAGATGCTCGGGATCATCGCAGCCGATGACCGAGAACGCTTCACGATCGTCGTCAACGGCGACCGCCGCGCCGACGGCTACAGCCTCTGCTACGATGAGATCCTGCACCTGCACCATGACGTGCGGCGCAGGCTGCACCCCGGAACGGTCGTGGAGGATACGGCAGTTGCCTTCGTGACAAACCTCAGTTCATTGCAGACCGCGCGCTGGCCGGGCCGCCACCTTGGTCCCTCCTGTGTCTGCGACAACGCGCGCGCACTCACGGTTCGGGGCATCGACGGAATATGGTACCTCATGGCCTGTTCCGCGAATGCGGAGACGGTAGAGTTGCATCTGCCGCTGACCATGTGGGCGGCGGGGTGGAGGATGCTTGTGGGGGAGCCGGAGCAGTTCCGGCTCGTGGGTGACGGTGCGGTGCTTACGCTGCCGCCGCGGGAGATGCTGCTGGTTGCGCTCGCCGTTGATGCCGAATGATCTCGGTGTTACCTTCTGTGCGATGAAGGGGATACGTACCCCCGCGACGAATTGCCCGGCAGGAGGTAACACTACGATGACTACCGTTGAACTTGTCGTGAGTCTGAAGATCCCGGATGTTACAGCACTGACCGCGGGCAATGCCATCCGGCGGCGCCTCGGATACGACCAGGTCCTGAAAGCCCTGACTCGCGCCGACTACTACCGCCTCGACCTCGACGTGGACGATCGTGATGCGGCGGAGGCACTTACGCGGGAGATTGCGGAGAACACGAACCTCTTCGTGAACCCCAACAAGCACATCTACGAACTGCGCTTCCCCGAGGATCGCGGCGCGAACGCGAACGTGGATGGCGAGTGGCTTGTGAACGTGCTCGTCACCAGCCCCGACGACAGCTCCGGCGAGGGCATCCGCGGGAGCCTCAACGGCCACCTCGGCTACACGCAGGTCATTGGCGTGCAGACCGGTGTGCTCTGGAGCATGCGGATCAAGGCGGACAGTGAGAATGAGGCGCGGAAGGTCGCCGAGAGCATCACGGTCACGCGCGCGCAGGACCAGGGCATCCTGATGAACCCGCACTTCCAGGAGTACGAGATGTGGGTGGGGGAGTGAGGCGGGAGGAGGTGGAGGGGATGAGCCGGCATACGTACACCGCGGTGTTGGTTCCGGAAGCCGAGGGCGGGTACTCAGTCGAGGTACCCGCTCTTTCGGGCTGCTTCACGCAGGGCGAAAGCCTCGTTGAGGCTATCGCGATGGCAGAGGAGGCCATACTGCTCTACCTCGAGTTCCTGATCGCGAAGCGTGAGCCTCTTCCGGAAGAGATGGAGGAGCTGTCCGTCCACATCGGCGATGCGCGAGAGGCGATGCTGCGGAAGGTGACGGTCACCGTCGAAGAGGGCGCGGCCGTTGTTCAGGCTTCTGACGCTCCATGCCTGCAAGCTCTGGCATGAACCGGGAGGACGGGGCAATGAGGTGCAGTATTGAAGGATGCCCGGGCGAATGTGAGCAGCGAACCGTCGTGCACACAGTTCGCCACCGGGGGAGCATTGTGGTCATCGAGGGGGTTCCGGCCGAAGTCTGCTCGGTCTGTGGGCACGTGCTTCTCACGCCCGAGACGGTTCGCCACCTCGAGCGCCTGCTGGAGCAGCGAGAGGAGCCTCAGCGCACCGCTCCGCTTTGCCGGTATGCCTGAGGCGGATCGGACGTCTTCGACGTGCGGGATGTGCGAGCGAGGCACGTAGCAGCCGAGGAAGGGGGCGGGAGCTCGATGCTTCGGGGCGGAGACGTGCTGGATCAAGCCAAACGTCTGGTTGAGTCAGGACGCTGGGCCGACGCCGTGTCGATTCTCGAGACATGGGTTCACGAGAATCCACGGAGCGCCGCCGGTTGGTCCGCACTTGGAGCGGCATACTTCGGCGTAGCCGATTTCGAGGCCGCCGTGCGGGCAGCCAGAAAGGCAGTGGAGACCGAGCCTTCCAGCGCAAGGAACTGGTGCAACTACGGCACGGTGCTCCGGAAGCTTGGCCGCATTGAGGAGGCTCGCAAAGCTCAGAGGTGCGCGCTCTCGGTTGCTCCTGACTACCAGCGCGCTTTCACTGAGCTTGGGAAGCTGTCTGAGATCCCGACCCACGGACGGCAATCACCATCTGATCGCGACGCGATCGTGGCGCACGGCCAGACGCCTCCTCTTCCCAGCCCTAGGTGGCGGTTAGGCAGGCGCGCGATCAGCATCGCCGCACTCCTTGCTCTAGGTGCAGCGTCCGGCTCTGTGATGGTAACTCGCGAGTGGGGTAATCCACCGGACGAGATCGCGGCGGGCAAGGCACAGCGACCGGCTCAGGGCGCGCAGTCCTTGCTGCCCACCTCAGAAGGCGAGGATCCCGTTCCGCCTATAGCCACGGCAAGTGGTACTGGTGCCGCCGCAGACCGCGAGGTGATGAACGAGACACCGATGACCGGTGTTTCGGAGGTCGCGCCGCCGGTGGCGGCGACGGGCACTTCCGAAGGTGTTATCGGCTCGCGCAACAACCCAGCAGAGAGCGTACGATCTGAAGCCGACAAGGAGAACGAGCAACGTCGCATTGCCTTGGCCTGGCTGCGTTACGGCAAGAATCTGTACTCGAACCAGAAGTACGAAGAGGCAATCGAAGCCTTCGAGAAGGCGCGGTGCCTGGGAGGGATAGCGCAGACATGGATTGACGCGTCTCACGAGAGGATCGACATCGCCGAGGGACGGCTCGTCGAAGGAACACCGCAGCAAGCTCCCACCCCTCGCGGCTCGCAAGCATCGTACGTTCACCCATCCGGGGAGATGACTGACGATGATTTCGAGGCCCTGATGGCAGCACACCGAGCCGTTCGTGAGGAAGCCTGGAACCCGAGCAGTGTGAGGTTCAGATGGGGCTTCCTCGGACTCGAGGGTTCCGATAGCGAACGCGTGGCCCGAAGCGGCGATGTCTGCGTGGTGACTGGCAGAGTGCGGGGTCAGAACGCATTTGGCGCAACTGTCGAGAACCGCTACTCCGTCATGCTTATCCGCGTTGATGGCCGCTGGGTAGCGCTTCAGGTCAGTGAGGGATAGGATCGTGTGGATGGTGATGATGCAACCATGTCCAAAAGACTGATCGAGCGGCCGGGCAACCGGCACTTCTACCCGTGGCCGGTCATCCTCGTGAGCTGCGTGGATGAGCGCGGGAAGCCCAACATCATCACTATCGGCGCCTCCAGCGTCTGCTGCGCCCACCCGTGGGTCATCGGCTTCGCGATGGGAGTCAATCAGTACTCGTACGAACTGATCAAGCGCACCGGCGACTTCGGCGTTAACATCCCGCACCGAGACCAGCTTCCCGGCGCCGACTACTGCGGCGGCGTCTCGGGCCGCGACACCAACAAGTTCGAGGACCTCGGCTGGACGGCGCAGCCGCCGAAGGTCATCCAGTCGCCGCTGATCGAGGAGTGCCCCGTCAGCATCGAGTGCAGGATCGTGCAGGTCGCGCACCTCGGCAACCACGACTGGGTGATGGGCGAGGCGCAGGTCGCCTGGATAGAGGAGGACCTGCTGGAGGGCGACAGCGACCGCATCGCCTACGAGCGCACCGATCCGATCTGGTCATTCTTCGGGGAGTACTGGTCGATCGGCGAGAAACTCGGCGACTGGCATAACGTCAGGTGAAGGGGGAACGGCGGGGGAATGGTGAGAGGTGAAGGGCGAAGGGGGGAACGGCGTGGGGGCATTCGAATCTCGGAGGGGCCGCACGAGCATCAATCGCGAAGCGGTTGATGCGAGGTCGGCCCATGCGTGGCCAACCTCACTATCGTTCCCGCGGCCCCTCGCTTTCGTTCTGATGTCGCCGGGGCCTACCGCCCGGCCACATAGAAGCTCTCCACCCACGGCGCAGGCTCCGGCGAGTTCGTCTGCAGGATCTCGCGCCACGCCTCGTCGGTCAGGCGGTCGCTCATCGGGTGCTTGAACTCGTAGTGCGAGAGCACCGGCCCGACGCCGAGCGCGATCCGCCCATCCGGCACCTGGTAGGCCGCAACCAGCAGCTTGATGTAGCCCACGCCCTCCTCCAGCACCTGCCCGGTGTTCATGTCCGTGAGCACGTCGGCCACCACCGTGGACTTCTCCTCCTCGTCCTCCATGCCCACCAGCGTGCCCTTGATTTGCCAGCCGATACTCTTGATGTAGTCGGCATCCTCCTGGCTGATCGCCTCACCGCGAAGCTCCGTCAGTGAGATGTCGAGCAGCCGCTGGATGATCTCCTCGAGGCTCTGCAGGCGGGCCAGCGACTCCTCGTCGAGCACCTGCATCGCCGACAGGCCCTCGCGGGTCATCCGCGCGAGCGCGAGCATCCGCGCGTAGAACTCAGGCCGCGGCTCCACGAAGCCCGGAGGCGGCGGCAGTTCCTGGCCAGGCGGCATCGCTCCCGCGAGCGCCATGTAGGGCTGCTTCGCGTAGAGGATCGTGTCATGCCGAAGCTCCGCCCATGACGCCAGCGCAGCCCACAGCGTGCGATCCTGCCAGGTCTCCGTGCGCATGAAGTTGGGGTAGCCCTCGCCGACTGGCGCCACCAGCGCCTGCAGCGAGTAGAGCGAGCTCCAGTAGAGGTTGCGGTTCCAGTCCTCGGCGGAGACGCCGCCGAACTCCTCGCGCAGCGCCGCAAGCTGTGCGTCATAGTTCGCGTAGGCGGTATCGCCCTCAGCTTCGAGGACCTCGTGCGCGCGCTCCGAACCGAGCACCGCCATCACGTCCAGCCCGCGCGGGAAGACGCGCTGCGGGCCGCCGGCGGTCATCTCCATCGAGAACGGCTGCCCCTTGCCGGTGAACTCTCCGGCCTTGGGGAAGCCAAGCTCCTGCATCATGTAGCCGTCCGCGATGAAGCGCTGGCCCATCAGTCGCAGGCCCATCGTCTTCGCGAGCACCTCGTCGAGCTGCTCGGGGGTGAATGGCGGCATCAGCGTGACCTCACCGGTGCCGCCGTAGATCTGCGGCGCGCGGTAGGTGGCAAGCTCGCTGCGCAGCGCGAAGAGCGTTTCATCGGAGGCGAGGTTCGCCCAGGTGAACGAGGTGCCGGCGACCTTGCCGATCGCCTCGGCGTACTCCTGCGGCGTGAGGTCATCCGCGAAGCCGACGTAGAAGCCGGTGACCGAGTAGATGCGCTGCCAGGTCTGCAGAAGCTCGGCGTTCTCGGGACGGTAGAGCGTGCCCGCGATCAGCAGCGCCTGCAGCGTCTGGAGGCGTGCCTGCTGCTCGGAGACGAGCGCCTCATCGCCGCCCTTGAGGAGCATCGAGAGCCGCCCGTACCACATCATCGCCTTGAAGTAGCGCTGCAGGGCCTCGGAGCGCGTGTAGTGGCCGCGCGGGACATACTGCGAATAGTCCTCGTTGTAGCCGAAGATCGCGCTTGCACTGAAGCCCCCATGGGCCGCGATCAGCGCAAGCTCCTCCGCGACCAGTGAGTGCACCGGGGCGGGCGCGACCGCGTCGGGATCGAGCAACTGCAGGCCCACCGCGAAGTAGGCCATGTTGAGGCGCGCCGCCTCCTGCAGATCGCCGCTGAGGGAGCCGTGCAGCCCGTCCATCACCCGGATCATCTCGCGGGAGAACTCGGCCATTGCGGGCACGAACTCGTTCTCCTCGATGACCTTCAGCGTCTGATCGAACTGCAGGTGGTAGAGGTGCAGGAGGGTGTCCACGGTCACGAAAGGTGGGATGCCGCGGTCATCCGCCCAGGAGTAGATCTCGGTGATATCCTCCTCGACCCCGTAATCGGTCACGACGAAGCCATTGCGAGCAAGCGCCGCGAGGGCCGCCTCATCCAGCCGGTAGGTGAGCTGTTCGGGGACCGTCACCTGCGCGAGGTTAAGCGGGAGGGTGTAGCCGGGGGCTTGGGGCGTCACGTCATACTCGACCGGCGAGTACCACGCGCGGAAGGCCGCCTGAGGGTCGTAGTCCTCCACCGCGATCGTGACCTCCCCACCGGCGTCCTGCTGCGCAGCGGGTTCCTTGCCTCGATCGCAGCCGATGAGCATGAGCGAAGCGGCGAATGCGCCAACGAGCGCAACATGAGCGAGCGTCTTCACGAGCGATCACTCCCCGCGAGCGGGATACGAGCGCGCTATCGTTGAATGAGACCGTGGCAGGAGGCGAGAAGTTCCGCGCAAGCTGTCGTTGCTGTTGCCCAGCCGTATGGAGGGGAGGGGCTTCAGCCGCTCGCGGCCACAGTAACATCGGAGCCGCTGAAGCGCCTCCGCTCCAGAACGGCCAGAGGCTTCACCACCTGGTGCGTCGTCGTTTGCGCAGGTCCACTGGCTCTATGCATCAAGTATACCCCGCCGGCTCCCGCGAATCAACGAGGCGGGCCTGATCGAAGACCCGCCTCTGGGCGTCGCTTCGCGCTATCCGGCAAACGGCCCGTACTGCTGCTCGTCCGGTCGCGGGAGGCGCTCCTGCACCGGCAGCAGCTTCGGGAAGGTCATGTGCGGCTCGGTCTGATACCAGTAGGCCGTCGAGGAGTAGTCGTTCGTGAGGTTGTTCCCGTGGCCATGCTCGATGGTCACGAGGATCGACTCGCGGAAGTGCACCGGGTCCTCGATGTGGAAGCGGTAGACCGAGTTCTTGCCCTTCCACGGCCACTTCTCCGTGCCGGAGTAGAGCGTCAGGCCATGGTAGGGCGCGCTGAACTCCTGCTTCGGGCAGTAGGCGGTGTTGAAGTAGTCCTCGGTGCCGGTGCCGTGCAGCGATGGCGGGAAGGGCTCGCCGTCGATGAAGATCATGTCATCGCCCTCGCCGTACCAGTCGTTCTTATCCCGGGCGAAGCAGTCTATATTGAGGTTGCAGCCGACGTAGTGGCCGCGGCCGCGGGCTTCGAGGATCACGTAGTTCCCGGCGCCATCGAGGTTCTGGATGTCGAGGCGCCGGCGGCTGATCTCCTCCCGCGACAGGCCCGGCTCAGGCACCCAGCCCTCCGTCGGGTTCTCCCGCCGCCACTGCGCGTGGAGGTAGGCGACCTCCTCACCGGGCGCCGCGTCATACAGCTCATGGTCGAGGTAGAAGTAGAGGTTCACGCCCTCATCGCACTCCGACTGCACCTCAAAGTGCGCGCCCTCCGCGAAGGGCATCGGGAAGAAGCAGTTGAAGCCTTTGCCATCCTGCGGCGACATCGTCAGCGGGAGAGAGGTGAAGTTCTTCCGGATGCCATGGCCGATGCCGAAGAAGTCGCCGATCGGCACCTCGATGGAGGGCTCAGCCTCGCCATCCCACCATGCGCGCAGGATGATCTTGCGCGGGAAGGCCTCCTCGCGCGAGCCGATCGTGACCCAGATATGCTTGATGCAGCCGGGGCCGCTGATCTCGCCGAGCGTCCTCGTCTCGCCGGGCTCGATCCGCCAGCAGTCGTGGTTGCGGCCGTCGGTGTTCCAGCTTGAGATGCGCTTGCTGCGCGCGTTGCGCAGCAGCGGCAGCGCGGCGAGCGTTCCGTAGCCCATGAGCATGGCGATCATCCTCTCCAGTGGGGCTATGCATTACGTACGTCTCCGCCCGGCGCGGTCGTTGCCGCGTCGTGGAGGGGCCGCTCCGAGCGTCCGCCGTCGTTTGGCGGCGCGAGG
>DHPY01000079.1 GCA_002411015.1 Armatimonadetes bacterium UBA5352
CGGGCCGTGGCGTAGGCGTCCTGCGACTCGGTGGCCGCGATCATCCTCCAGTTCGGCTACCTCAACCGGCAGCACCTGCGCGGGCAGAGCGAGCTGCTGGAGCGCCTCTCCGAGTTCCTCGGTCAGATCCCCCGACCACCGTGTGGCGTGGAGATCCGCAACCACACGCACCTCTCGCGCGTCCGCCCGCCGTTACTACGCGATCCCCAGGATCCATCCTTCGATTTCGGCGATGCGCCTCTCATCTTCGGTCAGCGGCGGGTCGAAGTACCGCTCCTCGTCTACGCGCGCTCTTTCGTCGAACAACTCACAGATCGCGTCTTGCTGTGACTGCCCGAAAGCAATGATGTTCGCAATCGTCTGACTCTTTCCGGTGCCGGGCGGCCCGACGAGCATGAAGCTCTCCCCTTTAGTCGCTGCGGCGATCGCCTCCCGCTGGCTGCTGTCCGCATCCAGCACGTGAAAACAGTCAGCATAGCGCAGCCGACGATCGAGTTCCTCGCCACAGGGTACATCGACACTCGGGCCCGCGGTGGGCTCGCCGCATATCCCCCGTATGAGCGCACTCTCCAGCGCGCGCTCCGTGTTGCGCTCGAGGTCTTTGTACATCACGAGCTTGGCGAACGAGAAGATGTCCAGCATCGCGGACTCGTCGATGTTGCTTCGCTCCAGATCGGCAGTGGCGCGACGCACCTCGGAGAGGAAGCTGGCCAGATCCGGTTGCTCTTCTTCATCCTGATGCCATTCAGGCAGTTGGACTGAGAGGTCGCGCTTGAGCTTCTCGGCCAGGACGATGTTCATCTCCGGGGGCTCGCCCGTCGGCTCCAGAACGAACACCCCGCCGCGTTGCCTCTCGAGCTGCACTGGGACAAGAAGTAGAGGCGACCTGATGGGTTCACTGCTATGGTCAACCTCGTACCATTCGAGGAATCCGATCGCAAGGTGCAGCGTGTGGATTCCCTGTTCGAGCAAGGACTCGTTTGCCCGTCGGTAGAGGTTGGTGAGCGTCTTCCGTAGGGCCCTGTCTGTGTTACGCAGATGCAGCCTGATGCCCTTTGCTGTCTGGCTCAACCGCGGCAGAACCTCTGTCTGCGTCTGCTCTCGTTCCGCCTCCTCCGACTGCCCCTCGAACTCGATCTGGCCTGCTGACAGAACAAGCGTATCGAACAACGGCTGAATGCTGACGCCAGCAAGAGCATTCTCCACGGCGCGCCCCTGCATCTGGAAGTCGAGCACCGTGAGCATCAGGTTCGTGACGTAGTCGTCCTCCGAGTAGTCCCTCGATGGCGGCAGTCCGCTACATCGTTCGACCAGCGACTCGAACTCGCGCTCCGACACCATTGCGATTCCTCCTCATCCTCTGGGGTGCTGCTAACCGGGTTTGGCATCACGATAGGCCCGGCGCCTCCAGCCGCTCCCGAATCACGCTGATGATCTTCCTGCCACATTCGGTTGCCGAATCGTAGAGATCCTCGGCCAGCTGGGACCGATTTACCCCCAGCGGCACGACGTCCGGCTCATTCCATCGGACCATCCGCTGATGGCGGAAGAGGGCGCACCTTAGATCGTCCAAGCTGAACTCCATCGCGTCCCCTCCTCGGCCGCATATCGCCTTGGAGACCTCCTCATAGATCCTCTGAGCGACGGAGGTGGGCTCCTCATCGGGATGGAGCCATCGGGCGTACTCGTACCCCTCGGAAGTCAGCGCAAAGCCCGCGATCTCCATCCAGTCGGCGTCAGGTCCGGGAAGATCGAGGAGGGTCAGGCTCTTGCCCCAGCGATCATCACCCATAGCGTATCATCATCTCCGGAGAGCTGCGGTTCGTCTGTATAGGACGATTCACGGGCGAACGGGAAAACACCTGCGCCTGGGTAAGGTTGCGCCATCAGCGGATCGGTAGAGCAGTGGCACCGCACGAGTGGTCGGCGTGCGGAGGACAACGAGTGTTTGTCACGAAATCCCATGTCACTGCCCCGCAGCTTCCGGATGCCTCGCACGAGCTGACCGGGCTGTGGGAATGCATGACGGCTTCAACGGGTGGGTAACCACGGGCGGAGATGGGCGGACCAGCGGGGTGCAGTCATGGTCGGCAGGCTAGAGCGAGTCGGGCTGCGCGATGTGTGGCCGCACGAGGCACGGGACTTCACGAGGTGGCTGCGCGACGAGATCGATGTTTGGGGCAACACGATCGGGATGAGCCTCTCTGATGCTGAGTGCGAGTGCTCTGCCGGGGACTTCAGTGTGGACATCATCTCGCAAGGACGTCGACGGCAACCCGGTCATCATCGAGAACCAGCTTGAGAAGAGCAACCACGACCATCTCGGGAAGCTGATCACCTACCTGACCGCCATCGAGGCGCATGCCGCCGTCTGGATCGTCGCCGACCCGCGCCCCGAGCACGTGCGCGCCATCACCTGGCTCGATGAGTTCTCCCCGGCCGCGCTCTATCTCGTGAAGGTGGAGGCCGTGCAGATCGGCGATTCTGAGCCCGCACCGCTGCTGACGCTGATCGTCGGCCCGAGCGAGGAAGCAAAGCAGGCGGGGGACGCAAAGAAGGAGATGGTGGAGAGCGATCGCCTGCGTCAGCGATTCTGGGCTGGACTGCTCGAGCGTGCGAAAGGGCGGACGCAACTGCATACGGGCAGACCACCGAAGGGAACGGGCATGTCCCTGAGCGCAGGACCGCGGGGGGTGATGCTGACGTATGCCATCCACACCCATGGGGCGTGGGTAGGCCTGGTCATGGGCGGAGGACATGAACCGGCAAGACGAGTGTATCGGCAGCTTGAGGCCCACGCAGCAGAAATCGATGCGGCCTTTGGACGGCCGCTTGAGTGGTGGGAGCCTGATGGCAGGCCGAACTGCACAACCGGCATCAGTATCGATCGCGGCGGCTACCGTGACGAGGAGCAGTGGCCGGAGATACAGGACGATCTCCTGTTCGCGCCAGATCGAGATACACCTGATAGCTCTTGCCGTCGATCTTCACTGCCTTGGCCGCCGCGTAAAGGGATGTGATCCGCTGCTGCCCGTCGAGGACGTAACAGCCTTCGTTGCCGTCGGGCACCTCCGGCAGGCGCTGATTACCGATGTTGCGCACTGAGCCGAGGCAGTCGGTGGTCTCCCAGAAAAGGAAGGCGCCGACCGGTTACCCCTTGGCAAGCGAATCAGGCAGTCTCAGTGTCCGATCCATGTCCCAGTCGAAGTCACGCTGGAACTCCGGGATCTTGAGAACTCCGGACCCGATCATGGCTGTGAGCTCGGGAGGCGCCTTAGTCAACGAGGCCTTCACTACACACGATCCGCGGTGTCAGGTGCTCGCTGCCGTTGTTGTTACCCGTTCCGTTCGCCTGGTAGAGCCGGTGCTCCGTGTAGAGTCGTCGAAGCTGGCGCAGCAGCGCCTCCCCCTCCAGCTTCTCTCGGCGGAGGAAGTTCAGTCTCCTGCGGACCGCGGTGCTCACGGGCCGCTGGAACGCCTCGATCAGCGGGTCGAACACGCGCTGTCTATCATCCGCGTCAGCGTTCATTCGCTGCTCGCGCAGGTGGTCGATGGCATACCTCTGCCCGAGGGACGGCTTTGGCCGTGTGTGCCGGCGCGCCTGCATCTCCTTCACGATCCCGTCGAAGTGCCGCTTGACCTTCGTCACTACCGCGTTGATGTCCG
>DHPY01000035.1:0-1220 GCA_002411015.1 Armatimonadetes bacterium UBA5352
CTCGGGGTTGAGGCCCGCGGCCACATTCATTCGCACCGTCGGCGGCTCGTGCTGCGTGACCTCGCTGCGGCAGCCCCAGGTGTAGCCGCCATCGGAGCTGACCCACAGCTCCGGATCGCCCTCATGCCAGCCGTGACTGGGATGCGAATAGATCACCGCGCCAATCTCGCCGTTCGGCATGAGCGTCAGGTTCGGCCACGCGCAGTGCTCCAGCGCGGTGACGACGTGGTACGCGCCCTCCGGCAGATCAATGTGATAGCCCATGCCAACCTCCCGCGCGGCTGATGGTCCGCGACGGCAGGAGGTTCGGCGCTACTCCCCCATCACCTTCACGATCACGCGTGCGGCGCAGGCCGTCGAACTCCTCAAAGCAAAGAGCCCCCGGAAAGCTCCGAGGGCTCTGATCGGTCGTCAGATTGTGGACCCGGCGCTTACTCGTGGGTCCAGATGTGCATGCGCACGAGCGTCATGTTGTGGAACGTGAACTCGATGTTGTTGTGCTCTGTGTAGCGGAGGATGCAGTCGCGCGAGAACTCGCGGGTGACGCCGTTCCACGTGACGGTGACCGGGCCGCCGCCCGTGCTGACCTCGCCGGGGCCCGTGGAGTAGTAGGTCAGCGTCTCATCGGGCCAGCCGTAGCGGTAGATGGCCTGCTTGTAGCTGTCGCCGAGCTTCAGATACTGATGCGGCTGCCAGAGGCTCGAGCGAGCGAAGTCGCAGTTCTCACCGGCCACGGCAATCGACTCGATGTAGCCATCGCGGTCGAGCACGAAGCCCAGCACAACCGGGCCAACGCGGTAGAGCCACTGGATCTGGTTGCTCTCAAGGTCAACCCAGACCGGAAGCGCCCAGAGCGGGTAGGGGTTGGCCTGAACGCCACCGGCGCCCGCGCCTGCCGCGCCGCCACCCATCCCGGGCTCGGCGCCCTCCATGCCGGGCTCAACCATGCCCGGCTCAGGGAACGCGCCCGGTCCCATCCCTGCATCGGGCGGCATGCCCGGCTCCACCGGTGCACCCATCCCGGGCTCCGCCGGCATTCCCATGCCCATGCCCATGCCCATGCCCATGTCCATGCCCATATCCATACCCATCCCGGCGCCTGCGGCCCCGCCGCCGGCAAACCGCTCGCCCTGGCCGGTCGCAATGCCCATCGGCTGTCCGTAGATGTCGAGCAGGTTAACCGCGTGCTGGCCCAGCCGGATACCCGCGAGCTGGACCTC
>DHPY01000035.1:1376-19262 GCA_002411015.1 Armatimonadetes bacterium UBA5352
ACACTCGCGATGAGCAAGCAGCCGAGCAGCGAGATCATGATTGCGACGGCAGTGCGGTGACTGCGTATCTCCTGCATCTCGCACCTCACAAGAAACGGCATTGCGGCCAACGTGACACGATCTGCGCCGCAGTATAGCACACGGCAGCGACGAAAGCAACGGAAGTAACGACAGCCAACGGCGGCGAACGGCAGCAAGGGCAAAGGCGGAGGGCTGGAGCGGCATTTCTCGCTGGGCGCGGTTAGCCCTTCTCCGCCTCGCCCTTAATCGCCGCGAGCATGTTGTCGCAGTTCTGCTGGACCTTCCGGTGCAGAAGCTTCTTGATCAGCGGGCCGATCAGCGGGACCGCATACTCGTAGTCCACCGTGAGCTTCGCCACCGTCCCGCCTTCATCCTCCTCGAAGGTCCAGGTTCCTCCGTAGGCGGTGAAATCGCCCTCAGTCATCTCAAAGCGACAGGAGTATTCCTCATCGTTCCAGTAATCCACCTCGGTCCACTTGAGCGTGCGGTTGAACTCCTCGATCAGCCCGACCCAGTGGCTGACCACGCGCTCACCATCCCGCTCAAAGATCTCCACGCTCTGCACATCATCCATGAACTGCGGGAAACGCTCGATGTCCCGCGCAATGGTGTATACCCTCTGGAGCGGCGCTGCTATCACGATTGTGCTCTCTACAGTGGCCATTTCCTCGGCTGATCCTCTCGGTCGCTGCAGTCAGGCTGTCTCTCCACGGTCCCCGGCAACGCTGTTTCGCGCCCACTCCCGGAATGTCCTCCGCTCGAACTGCCGGTAACGCTGCATTACCCGCGGGCCATCCGGCACAAGCGTCGGCACGGTGCCCATCGGACACGGGAGCCACTCCACGATGCCGAAGAGTCTGCAGATGAGGGGCCGCACCGGATAGATGATGCAACGCGGGCTGGAGCGCTCCTTGAACTCGCACGGCGCACCCATGCATTGGTACGCGCGCGCAGCCGGCATGAACATCGGCCCGCCAAAGTACTCACAGATCGCCTCGAACTCGCTGCGCGTGATGGCCAATCCGCCCATGCAGCGCGCGGCACAGCCGTCACAGCCACAGCAGTTGGCCATCGGGAGCCGATCAATCGTCTCCCGCAGCCAGCGCGCCTCCTCTTCATGACTCACGTCTGCTGGTTACCTCCGGCCTCTTCCTCGATGATCGCCCGCACGCGGCGCTCCATGCGCTTGCGCGGCAGACGCACGATCTGCCCGCAGCCCCGGCAGCGCAGCTTCACGTCCATCCCGAGCCGCATGATCTCCCAAGCATTTGCGCCGCAGGGATGAGGTTTCTTCAGACTCACCACCAGTCCCTCCCGCAGCGACGGGCTTTCAGCCATCGGCCTGCGCCTCCCCCGAGTTGAGCGAGCATCGCAGCGGCAGGTGGAGACTGAAGGTTGAGCCCTCGCCCCAGGTGCTCTCGACGGTGATGTCGCCGCCATGCGCCTGCATGATGTGGCGGCAGATGTAGAGCCCAACGCCGGTGCCGCTCACGCTCCCGTGGCTGTCATCATGCACGCGCCGGAAGCTGTGGAAGAGCTTCGGGAGGTCCTCCTCGCGAATGCCGAAGCCTCGATCCTCGACAGAGATGATGACTTCATCCTCGACCGGATGAACGCGGATCGCGATCGGGCTCTGGCTCTCGGAGTACTTGATCGCGTTCTCGACGAGGTTGATGATGACCGCCTCGAGCTTGTTGCGGTCGGCGCAGAACGCGGGCGTCTCCGGCGCCACCTCGATAGTCAGCGGCCGGTCGGGGACCATGCCGCGGCAGAGGCTGATCGCGCCCTCAATCAGCGCGCGCGGGTCGCTGATCTCCGTGAGGCACAGGCTCAGTTCCTGCCCGGCCTCGATGCGCGCGAGATCGAGGAAGTCCTGCACGAGGTACTGCATCCTGCGACTCTGCCGGCCCGCGATCTCCAGCAGCCGCGCGGTGCGCTCGTCCTCGATGTTCAGCCGCGACTGCAGCAGCGCGCAGGAGCCCTGCAGCGACGAGATCGGGTTCTTCAACTCGTGGGAAACGAATGAGATCAGGTCCATCTTCATCCGGTCGAGCTGCTTGAGGTGCGAGATATCCGTGAACACCGCGCACTTGCCCACAGCCCGATGGCCCGGCTCCTCGACCAGCGCGATGTGCGCGCGCACCACGATCCCCGACGTATCATCGAGCGTGATCTCACTCTCCCACGAGCCCCCGTGCGGGGACAGTGGCATGGTGAAGAGGCCAATGAGCTCCGGGTGGCGCAGCACGGTTGTCACGAGCCGCCCGTGCGCGCGGCTCTCCGGAGTCTCGAACATGCGCTGGGCGGCGTCATTGAAGATGACCACGCAGTCCGCGCCATCGGTGGCGACCACCGCATCAGCCATCTGGTCAACCAAAGTGGCTATGCGCGCCACCTCGAACTCAAGCCGCTCGTTCGTGCGGCGCAATTGCTCGTCGGCGAGGTCCACGCGCTCGGTGAGGGCACGGTAGAGTCGAGCGTTCTCCAGGAAGAGCGCGGACTGGTTCGCGATGACCTGCATGAGCTGCACATCGTATTCGGTGAACGGACCCGAGCGCTTGTTGATGATCTCGATGACGCCGATGATTTCGTCGCGCAGCATCATCGGCACGCACAGGATCGAGCGCGTGGGGAAGTCTATCGCATAGGCGACGTCGGAGTTCCAGCGCTCGTCATGCTGCACGTCCTGTGAGATCACGGGCTGCATTGTGCTGGCCGCGGTCCCCGCGATGCCCCGCCCCACCTGCACAGTGATATCCTTGAGCATCTGGGCCTTCTCGCCCAGGGCCACCTCAAACCGCAGGTGCTGCCCGTCGGGGTCCATCATCATGATGGATGAGGCCTCAGCGTCTATCTCGCTCTGACACCAGCGGAGGATCTCGACCAGCAGTTGATCGCGGTCGAGGCTGGAGTTCACCAGGCGCCCAATCCCGGCGATCGTCTGTAGCCGAGACTGCAGGGCCGCCTGCGCCTGCGCACCCTCGCAGCCATCGAGGTCCGACCGGTTGGTTCTCCGCGAGGGCAGCATCGCACTCACACCACGGCGGTCTGGTAGTTCCGGCGAGGGAGAGTTCCGCAGAGAGCGCGCGGACACCTGCGGGCGCCGGCTTGGGAGGAGGATACGGTGACGGCGATGAGGAAATGCATCACCTCGCCATCCACTCGTGGGCGCTGGCGCAGTATCTCGCACTCCCGCCGATGAGCATGGTGGTCGCGCGGGTGGTGGCGGAGGCGGGGATGTTCATCTACTCGAGCCCGTTCCGCATCAACGAGGCGATCGTGAAGCTTGCTGGACGAGACGGTGGGCGCGCAGAACGTCACGCTGCTGACCATGACAAGCTGGGCGCAGATCCGCTCGACCGCCACGATGGATGTGGCCGCGGTGGCACAGGCGCTCAAGATCGGCAGCGAGATGCGGGCCGAACGCGCGCAGATCATGCTGGCGGCGATCGCGGTGGCGATCATCGCGAGCCACGTCACCTTGCTCTACGTCATCTACCAGTGGGGGTGCCGATGCTGAGCTGGTGGGCGAGCGGCTCGTCGCTCAACACCACGAAGCTCCTCGCGCAGACGGTCCGCTCGAGCACGACCCCGGAGCTGGTGGACTGGCTGGCGATGCTGCTTGGCGGCGCGACCACGTGGGGCCTCGTGGCACTGCGCAGGCGCTTTGTCTGGTGGCCGCTGCATCCGCTCGGCTACATCGCCTGGATGGGCTGGCCGATCCAGCGCTACTGGATGTCCATCTTCATCGGCTGGCTCTGGAAGGCCGCCGTCGTGCGCTTCGGCGGCTACCGAGCGTTCAACTACCCGCGGCCGCTGGCCTTCGGGCTGATCCTTGGCGTGAGCGTGGTGCTGACGCTGTGGATCGTGGTGCACTACTTTGCCCCGGCGGAGTCGCTCGTGCGGGAGTAGCGGCTGACGACAGCAACGACAGCAACGGCATAGGACAGGCGGACGATACAGTCCGTGACACAGGCTTCCAGCCTCCGAGCCGTTCCACCCTGTGCGGGCGAGGGCGCCCGCACCACGGGAGCTTGTCGTGAGCCGTTCGCCTTATCCGTTTCGTAGCGACGGGCTTCCAGCCCGTCATCCGTTGCCGTCAGGACGCCCCGCCCCAGGGGAACTTGACGGGCTGGAAGCCCGTCGCTACAAACGACTGACGACACGACAAGGGCCGACCGTGGCGCAGGCTTGGAGCCGCCGGGAGTCCCGTGGCGTAAGCACCTTGTCGTTCCCGGGAGCACGATCTCGCTATGACCACACAGATGGCCGCGATGACAGTCCTCCTGCTCATGGCAGCCTCGTGCGCATTCTGCGCCGAGCGGCCCCTCCTCGACTACTCCTGCGATCCGCAGGCGGTCACTGAGGCCCTCAGCGGCCGCCGCCCGACAAGCGATACCGATCTGATCGCTGCCATCGATGGAAGCGATCGACTCTCCAGCGCGAACGACGTCGCCGGGTCATCGGCCGACCAGCTCTTCCGCCTCCACGAGACCACCGGTGACGCCGAGGCCGGCGACCGCGCGGTCGCGATCCTGCGGGCGCTCGCGGGGCCGTGGGCCAGCGCAAGCGACGCGGAGCTTCGCGCGCAGATCACCGAGCGCGGCGCGCAGGATGCCTCGAATCTCGCGATGCGCGATGTGGCGTGGGACCTCGCGCGGCTCTACCGCCTCACCGGTGATGAGCCGATGGCGCATCGCACCGCCATCATCCTGCAGCGCTTCTCCGAGGTCATGCCGCGTTGGCCGCTCGTGACGCGCGAGGGCGAACTGCGCGACCAGGATGACGAGGCCTACCGCAGCGCCTGGGACGCCAATGGCCTCTGGGGCGTGTGGTTCGTCTCAGACGTGGAGGCCGGCCTACCGGTTGTGCGCGCCTTCGACATGATCCACGATTCAGGCGCGATGCAGGCGCTGGGAGCGCTGGAGCAGATCGAGCGCGACCTGATCCGCTACATCCCCGAGCACTACCTCGAGCGCCCGGTGGACCTCGGGAACCTCACGCACTACATGCTGCGCGCCCTGCCGCTGTACGGCAAGGCCATCCCCGAGCCCGACTACGTGCACATCGCGGTCCAGCGCTACCGCTGGATCATGAACTCGATGTACTACGCCGACGGCTTCTGGCATGAGGGCACCCCCGCCTACCACAAGGACATCACCGTCGGGCTGACGCAGTCGGTGCCAGCGGCGATGAAGGGCTACTCCGACCCGCCCGGCTACACGAGCGAGATCGACCTCCCGCGCTACGACGACCTCGACCTCGCGGCGGAATACGCGCGGCAGCACGAGCGGATGTGGGCGGCGCTGAGGAAGCTGACCTTCCCGGACAAGGACTACGCGAAGATCCACGACGCCACCTGGCCGCACGGCGCGTGGTGGGATGAGCTGCCGACCGAGACGCGCCCGCGGCTGCTCGGCTGCACCGGCCACGCGATCCTCGCCGCGGGCGAGGGCGAGGAAATGTCGGAGCTTCATCTGCACTACTCCGGCACCCACGGGCATGAGCACCTCGATGCGCTGAACATCATCCTCTTCGCGCACGGCCGCGAGCTCGTCTCGGAGACGCGCTACCGCCCGCCCGAGGGCTGGACGACCACGCGCGAGTGGCAGACGGCGACCGCCGGGCACAATACCGTGGTGCTCGATGAGCGCAACCAGGAGCGCCGCTTCCCGGATCCGTCGCACCGCCGGGAGATCACACAGGCCGATGCGATGCTCGCGATCGGGCAGCGCGAGGGAGTGGCGGTGGACATCCCCGAATGGCAGCACCGCACCAACAGCCACGGGAACGCGCTCAATGACCCGAAGCTGCGCTGCTTCAGCGCGCAGTGGCCGACGGTGCAGGTGGTGGAGGCCGAGGCGGAGCGCGCGTACTACCCAGACCCGGAGGTCTATCGCCGGACAGTGGCGCTTGTCCGGCTGGATGACACGCGCATCTACGCGGTGGATATCTTCCGCGTGCGTGGGGGCAGCGTGCACGACTGGATGCTCCACGGGGCGCTCCAGGACCCGCACCGGGTGAGCCTGTCGCTCGACCTCGCGCCGATCGATGGCACGCTCCACGGCTATCTCGATGAGTTGCGGGCGGCCCGCACTGCGGACGGCTGGATCGCTGAGTTCGCCTATGAGAGCGGCCCTGGCATGCGCACGCATATGCTCGGCGCGCCCGGGACCCAGGTGATCCTCGGCCGCGGCCCGGCGATGCGCCAGCCGGGCGACACGGACTTCCTCGATGTGCGGCGCGAGGGGCCGGAGTCGGTATTCGTGGCAGTGCACGAGCCGTACGAGGGCACACCACTCGTCGAGCGCGTCGAGCCGCTGGAGCTTCGCGACGCGGGGCCGATGGATGTCGGCTTCGTCGTGCACCTCGCGGACGGGCGCCGCGAGGTGATCCTCAGCAGCGGCGCTGAGCCGCCCTTCGCGGCACTGGAGGCCTCGGATGGCACGCGCTTCGCCGGGCGCTTCGCGCACCTGCGCTATGAGGGCGAGCGGCTTGTGCATGCGTGGGCGACGGATGCCTCAGAGCTGACCGCCGGGCAGGTCGCCCTCAGCGGCCCGGGCGGCTGGGATGGTGAAGTCACGCGCGTGCACCGCGTGGAGGCCGGCGATGGCTTCGACGCCTTCGAGACCGACGCGGCGCTTCCGGCCGAGGGACTTGAGGGTCGCTGCCTCGTCGTGGACCTCGGCGGCACGCTCACGCAGGCGTTCATGATCGAGCGCGTGGAGCGCACGCCCGGCGGCGGGTCGCTGATCTACTCACAGGATGAGCCTGGGATGGAGATACGTGGCGAGATGATCAAGATGATGTACTACCCGGGCTGGGGCATCCCGAGGCCCTGCAGGTTCCGCGTGGCGGGGGAGCTGCGCTGGGAGGGTTAGTGGTTAGTGGTTAGTTGTCAGCCGTTGCTGTTGTGGCCCCGGCGCCCCGCCGGGGAGACCGTGCAGCTTCATCGCGACCCGCTACTCCTCGTCCTCCTCGAAGAAGTACGGCTCCCCCGCCTCCAAGCGGAACTCCAGCGTAGTATGCAGCGGCGCGAAGCCCGTATGCCGCAGCATCTGCAGCGCCTCTTTGTTCTCAGCGTGCACCTTCGCCATGATCTTCTTCACGTCGCGCGAGGCGAAGTAGCGCAGCGCATACTCCGCAAGGCCCCTCGCAAGCCCGTGCCGCCGGTAACGCCGCCGCACGTAGAGGCTGCGCAGCACCCCGTAGGGCTCAGAGGTCGCCAGCGTGCGCTTCGTGGTCAGCCACAGCCACGCCGCGATCTCATCCCCCGCGGGCGCGTCCTCGCAGGCCACCGTCTCGACGATCATCCCCTCCGGCTCGCGCTCCAGAGCCCGCCGGAGCTTCTCGGCATGATACTCGAGGTCGAGGATCGGGTCTTCCGGGAAGGAGAGCCGCGCCATCTCGCGCTCGAAGATAGCGAGCACGGGGATGTCCTCCTCGCACGCGAGGCGCGAGACACACTCCAGTTCGATATGCTCGATCGCGCCATTCTCCGCCATATCTCCGCACTCCCGGAGGGACAGGCCAAGTGTGCGAGCAGCACGCCCGCATCCGGATGGTTGCCAGCGCCAGAACAGGCCGCGCCCCGGCACACCGCCAGGAGGGGCTGCTTCTCCCGACGCCGCCTGCGGCGGAGGGAGAAGTGGCGCCCGAGCGTCGTCTGCGAGGGCGACAGCTTCCTTGCCAGCCCGCTGTTGTTGGGCCTCAGTGATTGGGCGGGGGCGACCAAGGAAGCTCACCCCTCCTACGAACAAGTCGAAGGCGAGCTCTACCTCACTGCCTGCAAACCCTCGACCGCGCCGGCGATGAGGGCTGCCTCGGTGCCCTCCGCAAACGGTGTCCAGCCGGTCTCGTAGCCGCCCTCACAGATGGCCGCGTCCGTCGGCAGGTAGCCCGGGCAGTCCATCGACAGCTCCACCACGCAGGTGTTCGCGAACGGCGTCTGCTGGCGAATCTGCAGCTCAAACTCGCTCAGCACCTCGCCCGGCACCCCGACCAGCCCCCACTGCTCGCCCAGCGACATCGACCAGATCTCAGCCTGCAGCGCCCGCCGCCCCTCCCAGCGCCGCGCCAGCGAGAGCATGTGACGCTCCTGCACGGCGTCGGTGCCTGTCGGATCAGCCTTCGCCTCCACCGCAGCCTCGGCCTGCTCGACTGTCGGCAGTTCCCGCAGCGGGATGTCCACCATCCGGCTGCTCACGCGCAGCGGACCGATGCTCTCGCCCTCGATCAGCTCCCACACCCGCAGCGCCTCCGCGCCGATGGAGTGGCCCACGCGCCTGCGCGAATCGTCCTGCCGGCGTATCGGCACCTGGTCGCCGGCGAAGCCGAGCAGCATCACCGCCGGGCAGCCGAGGGTTCGCTCGATCACGCGTCGCGCAAAGCCCGGCCAATCGGCGGAGTAGCGGTAGAAGCTCGTATTGCGGTCGCCTCCGCAGACGGGGTGGCAGCCGAAGGAGAAGAGGGCGGCGATCGGCGAGCCATCCGGGCGCACCAGCTTGAGCAGCGGCACCTGCGTCTGCGCCGGCCCCACGCGGAGGCCGTCCAGCTCCTCGAGCGGCTCGCTGAGGCGCTCGCCACGCCCGCCGCCCTTCTGCCAGGTCAGCGCAAGCTCCCGGCCAACGCGTGCGGCGACCATCGCCTGCTCGAGCGGGAAGGTGAGGTTCATCTGGCATTGTCCGTCGGAGGCGACGGTGCGGCGGTTATACTTCACGTAGTCGGCATCGCCGGTGCCCGCGAGGGCCTCTGCGGGCGCGCGCAGCCGCCACGCCTCCGCGACCGCACTGGCAAGCTGCTGGATGCAGACCGCGGTGTAGTCCTCCGACACGCCGTCGCGCAGCGGCCCCGGGAGGTAGTTGTAGGGCTTGAGTGCCGGGCCCCAGTGGGTGTGGGTGGTGCAGATCATCACGCGCTCACCGGGCAGATCGCACAGCTCCTCCACGCGCTCGCGCACCGTCAGGCAGTGATCGCGATCCATGCCGATCAGGTCGCCAACCACGATCGCGCAGGCCTCGTCGCCCTGCTCGAAGGCGATCGCGTGCGCGAAGAGCGGGTCGTCGATGCCATCGGAGAGCTGCGTGCGCGCGCCGTAGCCGGCCATGGCGAGGCCAAGCGGCGGCGTGATATCTACCTTCGCGACGCCTGCGTGAAGCTGACTGGGCATGAGAAGGACCCTCCCTGTGACAGATTCGAACGCTCTCAGTGGTGCGGGCGTCCTCGCCCGCACAGATGGCAGACCTTCCGGCCGCCAGCCCTACTGCATCGGCTCGCCGCGCGGGCGCACTCGAAGCTCAAGGCCCTCCGGCAGCGCGCCCTCCACGCGCACCTGCGGCTGCGCAGCATCGCCCTCCACGATCAGCCACGGGACGGTGCGCGCCTCCCAGTCGGCGAAGGCCAGCAGCGGCAGGCGCAGCGGCGAGCGCAGCGGCGCGACCGAGAGCTCCCCCGCCACGCGGCCAAACTGCAGCCCCGCGAGGGCGTCGATCAGCCCGAAGGCCGCCACGCCGCGCGGGTAGTAGTCCAGCGAGGTCGAGTCGCGGCCGTAGACGTAGACATCCGTGAACGCGCCATACTTCGCTGTGTTGATGTAGCGCTGAAGGTTCCAGTAGCGCTCCACGTTGTCGATCCAGTCGATGCCGAGGTAGGCCGCGGCGATGTCGCGCCATATGTTCTGCGACACCCACATGTTCTCCTCGTGACTGGTGTGCGGGGAGCCGAATTCGCCCATCGTGACCGCGGTGGCGTTCCGCAGGTCCTCGCGCAGCCGGTCGAGATCGAGGCCCTCGAGGCGCATCCCCGAGCGCAGCGGGTAGACCAGCCCGTTGGTGGTGTAGATCGAGTAGCTGTCCCAGCCGCGCATCGTGCTGGCCGCGGAGGAGCCCTCGTAGTGGGCCCCGTTGACCTCGTCCTGGTAGCCAAAGTCGAACGCGCCACCATCGCCTATGGGCCCATCGATCCCTGCGTCCATTGCAGGACGCTGGAATGCCCCGTCGCCGACAGGCTGGAAAGCCTGTCCTACTTGTTCCAGCGCGACTGCGTAGTGGTCGTCGAGCCAGCCGCGGGACTCGAAGGTGCGCGCGGTCAGCATCGCGCGCTGCGTCCATGCCTCGGCAAGAGCAGTCTGTCCGGCCTCGCGCGCCATCTCGGCGCCTGCCTCGAAGGCCGCGATCTGCCGCACACCGAGGTAGACCTGGTCGGGCGCGTACTGGATCGCGGGTGAGCCCTGGTCTATCGTGTTGTAGAGGCCCTCCTCCGGGAAGCCGTCGCCATCGGTGTCGGCGGCGATCACCCACTCGAGCAGATCGCGTACCGCGCTGAAGTTGCGCGTAACGGCCTCGCGGTCGCCCGTCTGGCGCCAGTAGTGGTGCAGGAGGAGGACGAAGTTCGTGTTCTCCTCGATCTCCATCGGGTGCCAGTAGGCCATGCCGTCCACGTTGAGGCCAAAGCCCATGTCATGGCTGAGCACGCCATCGGTGATGTGCCCGGTCCACTGGTCGATCTCCATCCGCAGGAGCTCCGGCCAGAGGGATAAGTAGAAGGGCGCAACGTTGTACTCGACATCCACCGTGGACTGAAGCTGGCAGCAGCCCTCCCAGACGGTGAAGGTCTCGCGGCCATCAGGCGCCATCGTCCACCAGGTGTTCACGAGGTAGCTGTGTGTGGCGAATGAAAGAAGCTGCTTGAGCGCATCCGGCAACGTGGCATCGGCGATGACGCTTTCGAGGAAATCGCAGCGCGCCTGTACCTCATCCCACTCGTCGAAAGCGTAGCGCGCAACAGCCATCGGGCCATCGAAGAACTCGTGATACTTGAAGCGCTGCGGCGTGCCCCTGACCGTCTGCACGGGACCATCCGCCCAGCCGACGTAGACCAGGCGGCAGCTCTTCGTCTCCCCCGGCTGCACCGTGAAGTCCCACGTCAGGCCGCCGAACGGCTGCTCCCACACGAGCGGCAGGACCGCGCGGCCGTCGCTGTCGGAGCGGCGTGACGGCGCCGGCTCGTCCGGGTCAGGCCCGAGCGGCAGCCCACCGGCCCACAGCTCAAACGCCGGATCGTCCACCACCCACCGCTCCTCAGTCGGCAGCTCAAAGACGAGCGCCTCGCGGCGCAGGCCGCGCAGGTCGCCGCTCTCGAACTCCCGCATCGGCTCGCCGATCGGGAGCGAGCGCCCGATCACTACCTGCCCGGACTGCGCCTCATGCGAGTTGCCGGTCACGTCCACCTGCAGCGTCAGGTAGGGCGCCGTGGAGAGCCGGACATCGCCCGGATAGAACGGCGCGCTCCAGGTGAAGCGCACATCCACCGGAAGCTCCGGCGAGGCGCACTGGTAGCTGAGGCCGGTCATCGTCTCAGTCTGATCTATCTTCGAGAAGTGCTCGAGGCGATCGTCGAAGGGCAGCGAACGCATGGCCTCGCCCACACGCACGCCGAAGATATGCCGGGCAGGCTGCTGCTTGAAGTCGGTGGTGCCGGGGTCGAAGTAGGCGGTGCGGTACTGCGCGTGCCCGAGCGGGCTCTGCCACCACACGCCCTGCTGCGGGCGCGGGTTGATCGCGACGCGGCTGCCGAGGCGGCCGAGCTGCGTCTCCCAGACGTCCTCCGAGGCCGGCAGCGCGCGCTGCACCGGCTCGAGGGCCGTAACGCGCTCGTCCTTCGGGCTGGTCTCGACCACCCAGTCGGTTGTGTAGATGCGCAGGAGGTTGACCTTCGCGTTATCCACCTCGGCCTCGAACTCGATGCGCAGCGGCCCCTCGGCCGGGACAGTGATCTCCGCGACGCGCACATGCGCCTCATTCGGGTCGGCGTCGGCGAGGATATCGAGGTCATTGAAGATGGTGTCGCCGTTGGCGCGGACATCGAAGACGCGCTCACCGCGACGGGTGTAGCGGTTCTCGCAGATCCCGAGCTTCAGGCGCGCGGGTCCGGCGGGGAGGCCGTGGAAGACGTAGGCGAAGCTGCGGCCGTAGCGTTCGGTCTGGTAGATCGCGTCCTCGGTGGTCTCGTAGACGGGGGCGTTGGAGGTATAGACGGTGCTTCCGCCGTCGATCTCGGCGCGTATTGAGGACGGAACGCCCTGCTGCGCCTGCGCGATGCTGCAGGCGATCAGCGCGAGGATAAGGCTGATGAGCTGGCGGTTCAGAGTGATGAGCGTGCTTCCTTCCTGGATCGTCTGATGAACGCGATCCCCGCTTCGTGACGTCTGAGCATGGGCCGGCGCCGCGATATGCGCTTCGCACATATCGCTCGTGCGGCCCCTCCTTCGCACAGACGCTTCTACATGACGGCCACCGGAGGGGCCGCACGAGCCCCGCGAGCTTGCGAGCGGGGCGAGGTCGGCCCACATGCTACCGCAGGACCCTGGCGGCCCGGCGTCACATGTCATGGGCCGGCCTCGCGATATGCGCTTCGCGCAGATCGCTCGTGCGGCCCCTCCTTCCCTCCCGAAGATCGGCGCTATGCGGCCAGTCCTCTGCCAACCCGCAAAGCCCTCGCCTAACCGGATTCGCGAGCATGTAACGCATCTGGTTCTGCAGCACCTCAGCGTCATGCGCGAACTCGTCCCAGTAGCTCCTCTGCCATCGGAACGCTCCCGACCTGCCCCAGAGAACGTTTATGCGCCGGGACGCCTCCCCCTTGAAGTACCGCAGGAAAACGGGTGGAGTACCGTCCTCTGCTAGGCGTATCACGAAATGAAGATGGTCCGGCATAAGGCAGTAGCCGTAAAGGTCACTTCGGCGTCGCGCAGCGGCATGCCGTAGAACCTCACACACAGTCGCGGCAGTCTCCCCGACGAGGACAGGCCAGTGCCGTCGGGCGCAGCAGGTCACCATCATCGGGCGATTGATGTTCCG
This sequence comes from Armatimonadetes bacterium UBA5352, assembly GCA_002411015.1. Taxonomy (GTDB): domain Bacteria; phylum Armatimonadota; class Zipacnadia; order Zipacnadales; family UBA5352; genus UBA5352. The sequence goes on from DHPY01000035.1 coordinate 14,255, forward strand.
GTATGATTCCTCTGGTAGCCGAGCCGGATGGCGGCGGCCAATTGCCTGAGGATCGAGTCGTTGCCTTCCGTCGTCCATTGACGCCCCTGACCTGGGCCGACCTCGCGATATGCGCTTCGCGCACATCGCTCGTGCGGCCCCTCCTTCTCATATCAGTATTGCAGGACACTACCGGAGGGGCCGCACGAGCCCCGCGAGCTTGCGAGCGGGGCGAGTCGGCCCATTCGCCAATGAGATCCGCTGGGCCGGCCTCGCGATACACGCTTCGCGCGCATCGCTCGTGCGGCCCCTCCTTCAGTTCTCTGCCTGCGGATCCGCGACTTGCCGCACTATCTCATAGCATACCCACGGGCCGGCGCGCCAACGCTCCACAAGCGCGAGTCCACGCGCGAGGCCAAGGCCCGCATCAACCGACGCCGGAGCAACCGCGCTCGCGTCATCGCCCACGAGCAGCACAAGGACGCTTCCCTCCCAGAGCGTGTCCACCTGCTCGGGCAGCTCGCGCGCCTGGATCACCGCGATCTCGCCAGTGCGGCCCGCATAGAGCGCCACCGCGAATCCCGGCCAGCCCGCGATGATGTGCTGCCGGTCGGCGGGCAGCTCCGTCTCGCGCAGCAACTGTGCCGCGCGCAACTCCTCGGCCGCGCGCGCAGAGAGCGCTCCGCGGCCAAGCAGCGCCTGCTGCGGTGGCGCGGGGAAGGCCGGTCCGCTGCCGAGCAGCCAGATCGCCACACCGAGACTCGCCGCGGCCATCATCACGGTGCCCTGCATCGGGCGCTCCTGCCCCCGGCCCTGCAGCACGTCGCCTGCGACGGCCGCGAGCATTGCGAATCCGCCCGCAAGCACCATCGCCAGCGGCGTGAGGAGGTTTGCCCACTGCCCGTCTGAGCCGAGGCCCGCGAAGAGCGAGGGGAAGAGCCCCGGCGCGAGCATCGCCGTCAGGACCATCCATGCGACGGGCCGGGCGGTCGCCGGGTAGCGGCCCGCCCCACGCATCTGATGGTAGACCAGCGCCAGCACCGGGAAAAACGCCACGAGGCCGACGCGCAGCAGCTCGGTCAGCATCGTTTCGGCGCTCACGGGGCGCGGCTCGAAGGTCTCGCGCGCGAAGAACCACGGGTCGCCCATGATCGCCCAGTTCGCTGCGATCCAGATCCCGACGACGTAGGCGATCGGCAGCGCGAAGGTGATCAGCGTACCCTCGAGCTTCTCCGGCGAGCGGTCCTGCCGCCAGGCGCGCCATGCGAGGTAGATGAGCGCGCCGACTACGATGAAGACTGCCTCGTAGCGGGTGATGAGCGCGCCGGAGAGCAGGAGGCTGGCAGCGATGAGGTCGCGCAGCGACTCCGTCCGCGCCCAGCGCAGCATGGCCCATGATGCGCCCATCAGGAGCGTGGTGAGCAGCGCCATCGGGGCCCCGCAGGCGGCCGGTCCAAGCACCAGCGGGTGCAGCGCGAAGAGCGCGACCAGCGGCCAGCGCCATGCGCGCGGGAGGCCGCTGTCTGCGGCGAGGCCGAGCAGCAGCGCCGCCGACGCGGCCGCGCAGAGGGCGCCGAGGAGGTTCGCGGCAAGGCCGGTGGTCGCCAGCCACGGCACCAGCAGCACGATCGGAAGCTGCAGCAGCGCGGGTAGCGGCGGCTGCACGAAACCGATCATCGCGAGGTTCGCGTTCGGCTGCGCGTGGAAGGCATCGAAAGCATGCGCGACCGCGGCCATCGCGTCCCAGCAGACGCGATCATCGGTGAAGCGCCCATACAGGCCCACGCCAAGGGTCAGCGCAAAGACCAGCAGCAGCGTCAGCCAGATTTCCAGGCGGGTGAGCTTCATTGCGGCTCACCCTCGTCGCGTCGTGCGTTTTGGAGGGGAGGCGCTTCAGCGGCTCCCGGTTGTTGCTCTTCGTTATCGCACGTGGCTGGGAGCGACTCAAGCCCCTCCCCTCCATACGACTGGACATGCGCGTCCGAATCCAGATCGAAGATCCCGTGGTCGGTCTTCTCCCAGTAGTGCGGGCGGACGAGGATCTGCGCGTAGGCCTTGTAGGCGCCGATGCTCATCATCAGCCAGTAGATCGGCGTCAGCAGCGCGTACTTGACGAGGTCGTAGTAGCCGCGCGCCATGCAGCCTGCCACGGACATGTAGACGAAGACGAAGTTCGCGAAAAACAGGCAGAAGCTCCCGAGCAGGTAGATGCCGGGCGGGAAGAGCGCCGAGATGGCCTCCGAGTGGGTGGAGAGCCAGGCGACTGTCATCGCCCAGTAGAGCGGGTTGATGAGGAAGCACAGCAGCGAGCCGCCGACGGTCATCTGGAAGGAGAACCAGTCCGCCGGGCCAAGCTCGCGGAGAAGCCGCAGTGGCTCGCGGGTGTGCACCAGCCAGGTCTGCAGGTAGCCCTTCACCCAGCGCGAGCGCTGGCGGAACCACGACCAGAGCCGCCCGTTGGCCTCCTCCCAGGTGGTGGAGGCGAGCATCGAGGTCCGCCAGCCGTGCTTGTGCAGCCGCACGCCGAGGTCGCAGTCCTCGGTGACATTGAACGGGTCCCAGCCGCCAAGCTCCTTCAGTGGCTCGACGCGGAAGTGATTGCTCGTGCCACCAAGCGGGATCGGCGCGCCGGAGGCCGTCAGGCCCGGCAGGAAGAGGTCGAACCAGACCGAGTACTCCGCGGTGAACCAGCGTGTGAGCAGGTTCTGCCGCTGGTTATAGTAGTTGAGCTTCGCCTGGATGCAGGCGACGTGCTCAGGCGCGCGGCTGAAGGCGAGGGCAGCGCGCTTGAGCTGATCGGGCTCAGGGCGGTCCTCCGCGTCGTAGATCACAAGGAGGTCGGACTCGCAGGTGAAGAGGCCGTAGTTGCAGGCCTTCGGCTTGGTCTTGGGCTGGCTGTCGGGGACGATGACCGGGCGGATGTGCGGCGGAAGCTCTATCGCCTGCGCGGCCTCGATCGTCTCGCGGTCATCCTCCTCGAGCAGCAACATCACATCGAGCTTCTCCTCCGGGTAATCCATCCGCCGAAGGCCCTCAACCAGCCGCCCGAGGACCGCCGCCTCCCGGTAGAGCGGGATCAGCAGCGTGTAGGTCGGCAGGGAGGCCTCGTCGAGGCACGCAAGCTCCTCGGGTGTGGCGTCCATGAGCACCGGGCGCTCGAGCGAGACCGCCACGAGGTAGAACTTGTAGGTGGAGTGGACCACGTAGAAGGCGATCAGTATGCCGTTGAGGGTGATGAGCGCAGGGAGCGGCCGCCAGAGCAGCAGCGCCACAAGCAGCAGCGCGAGTGTAATCGCGCCGATCGCCTGCCTGCGCGTGATGGTCTGGCAGGCGCACTCATCGGGCCGCTCGTGCAGAATCCGCAGGACCGGGACATCGGAGGGCTGTCGCTGTGCGTCAGTCAAAAGTAACTCCCTCACCGGGGGCGTCGCTGTGCGCCTGTTGGCGGAGCGAGGAGGCGCTACCCCTCGTCCACGTCCTCTTCGGCGCGCGAGGTTACATACAACGTGTTCTCCGCGCGGTTCCATTCGACGGAGCCGCCGAGCGCCTCGATCGGCTCACGCGGCGGTATCATCAGCATGGCGCCATCGATGCGCGGCGCCTCGCGCATGTCTATCTCAGCGCCGCCTGCGCCGAGGATCGGCACCCCGCGCACGATCCGCAGCTCCATGCCATCGCGACCGGCCTCGATGACGCCTCCCTCAGGCTGCCACGTGACCTCCGCCCCCATCGCCTCCAGCACCGGCTGGGCGGGGATGAGCAGGTTCCCGGACGGCAGCAGCATCGGCGCGGTGGCAAGCTCGAGGCGCTTCCCGTCCACGACCACCTTGATTGCGCGCAGGTCGGCGTAGACGCCGTTGAGGTAGTCGGTGGCCGACCAGGCAACATCAATGTCCGCGCGCTGCTTGAGGAGCGAGATGTAGAGCTCCTCCGTGATCCCGCGCTGCTCCTCGATCCGCTCGATGACCGCATCGCGGGCGTCCTCGAAGGGGATTGGCCGCGCGGGGCGGACCTCCTGCGCGAGGAAGACGTGGGCGTGATCGCCGCAGTCAACCGGGTCGGAGATCTCCCCCTGCTGCATCCTGAAGACCACCGCTTTCACCGGCTCGCAGTAGACGTCCCCGGGCTCGGTCCAGCCCCGATCGCCACCTGCTTCAGCGGTAGGGTCTACCGATACCTCGCGGGCAAGCGTCGCGAAGTCCTCTCCGGCCGCCAGCCGCTCGCGCGCCGCGTAGGCGTCATTCACGGTGCGGGAGACGATATCGAGCAGGTAGACGCGCGGCGCCTCGCTGAACTGGTCGGGGTGCGAGTCGTAGAAGCGGCGGATACCCTCCTCGGTCAGGCCCATGTGCACCCGCATCAGCTTGTCCAGCAGCAGGTCCTCCTGCAGCTTCAGGCGGAGGCCCTTCTCCGTCTGGCCACTCTGCGCGAGCCAGCGCTGGAACCCGGCCTGCGAGCCATGCCCCTCGATAGTCTTCGCCATCGCCTCGTCAACCTCGGGCGCGCCGACCTTGAGCCCCTGCTCCTCCGCCGCCTGCACGACGAGCGTGCGGACGATCATCTGGTCGAGCAACTGCCCGCCGAGGGTGTTCTCGAGGTACCACCAGAGCTGGTCGGCGGTGATCGCCTGCCCGTCCACAGTCGCGAGCACATCAGTTGTGTCGTCCTGCAGAGGCTGGGTGGCCGGCTGCGGCTGCTGTGCGCACGTGACGGCGCAGAGAAGGGCCGCAATGCAGAGTATGACGGGCCTGCTCGTGCTCACGGTTACATCCTCCCATGTGCGTGGACCGGCCAGGCGAACGGCCACAGGGGCATTTCCACGCGGCGACGGCGGCACCTGCATAGGCGGCATGACCTGTTGGCCGCGGCCGCAGACGCGACGTAAGCCGTCGTGGAGAGGCCGCCCGAGCGTCCGCTGTCGTCATGGAGGGGCCGCCCGAGCGAAGCGAGGGTGAGTTCCGCTCGCGGAACTCAGCCGCTGTGCCGGCCCCTGTCGTTGGGCGGAGCAACGGCGGGCCGGCACAGCGGC
>DHPY01000035.1:19394-99023 GCA_002411015.1 Armatimonadetes bacterium UBA5352
CCCCCCCCCCCCCCCCCCTCCCCCCCCCCCCCCGCCCCCCCAAAAAAAAAAAAAAAGGGAGGGGCGGCCCCTCCACGGCACGGCAACCACGCGGCCCCTTTCTCAGCCACTGCAACGGTCCTGCTTGTTGCTTCTGAAGGAGGGATCGTGGATCGGTGAAGGAATTGCGGTGGTCGGCGGGAAGTAACAGGCTGAGAATACCCCGGGAGCGGGCGGGCGACCTCCGCCGCCTCTTCTGAGATGATACTGACGCCGCCCGAGATGCGGCGACTGCATGGGAGGATGGACAATGTACAGCGACAGGCACTGGCGCGACATGATGGACCTTGGGATCGTGCACTTCATGGCGTATCCCGTTATCCGCGACGAAGACCCCCAGGCGATCCTCGAAAGCGCGACGAAGATCGCTCTCGACGACTTCTTCTCCGTCATCGAGGTCCGCCCGACGCAGCACCCGGAGGTCCTTGAGGGCCTCAAGAAGCTCGCGATGACCGGCCACATCAAGATCGGCATCGGCGCGCAGCCGCCGCTGCTCATCGGCAAGCTCAACATCAACTCGCTGGACCAGGCCGAGCGGCAGAAGGCCGTGGACGCGGTGAAGCAGGGCGTGGACCAGGCCTACGAGCTTGGCGCGCGCATCGTCGCATTCCTCTCCGGCCCGGACAACGCGGAGGACCGCGACAGCGCCATGTCCGCGCTCGTGGACTCGTGCGTTGAGCTGTGCGAGTACTCGAAGAGTAAGGCCGGCGACGGCGAGCCGGTGTGGCTGTCGCTCGAGCAGTTCGATGACGACGTCGACAAGTGCTCGCTGATCGGCCCCACCCCTCGCACCGTTGAGCTGTGCGAGCGCGTGAAGGCGAAGGTCAGCAACTTCGGGATCACCCAGGACCTCTCGCACATGCCGCTGCTGCGAGAGAACGCGCAGGAGATGCTCGCGCCGACCGTGGATCACCTCATCCACGTGCACGTGGGCAACGCCGCCATGGCCGACAAGGAGCATGCGGCCTACGGCGACAAGCACCCCGGATTCGGCTATCCCGGCAGCGAGAACGACGTCGAGGACCTCGCGCGGTTCCTGGAGACCCTCATCTACGTCGGCTACTTCGACAAGGAGCTCCCGACCCCGAAGCCGATCGTGACCTTCGAAGTCGCGCCCACCGGCGATGAGGACCCCGATCTGCTGATCGCAGGCACCAAGCGTGTCTTCAAGCAGGCATGGTCGATGCTCGGAGCCTGACGGGCCCACCGTAGTATGCGTCCCCAACACGGCGCAATCACCGCGACAGCCGCGCTCAGTCAGGCGGCTGCCGCGGCCGAACGGGTAGGTTTTGTCTGTTGAAGATCGTGATCGCGCCTGACTCATTCAAGGGCTCCCTCACCGCCCTCGAGGTCTGTGAAGCCGCGGCCCGGGGGATCGGGAGCATCTCTCCCGAGATCGAGACTGTGCAGGTTCCCATGGCCGATGGCGGCGAGGGCACGGTGCAGTCGCTCGTGGATGCCACGGGCGGCACGCTGGTCACCGAGACCGTCACGGGCCCTCTGGGGGAGCCGGTTGAGGCCATCTACGGCCTGCTCGGCGATGGCGAGAGCGCGGTCATCGAGATGGCCGCCGCCTCCGGGCTGCCGCTCGTCCCCGATGCGCAGCGCAATCCGCTCAAGACCACCACCTTCGGCACCGGTGAGTTGATCGCGGCGGCCCTCGACCATGGCCGGCGCAAGCTGATCGTGGGGATCGGCGGCAGCGCGACCACCGACGCGGGTGTCGGGATGGCCCAAGCGCTGGGTGTGCGGTTCCTTGATGAGAGCGGCGAGCCGGTGGGCTTCGGAGGAGCGGAACTCGCGCGCATCGCCACCATCGAGATGTCGGGCGCCGATCCGCGCCTGCGGGACACTGAGATCCGCGTGGCCTGCGACGTGGACAACCCGCTCTACGGCGAGCGGGGCGCGGCATATGTTTACGGGCCGCAGAAGGGCGCCTCGCCGGACGATGTGCGGGTCCTCGACGCGAACCTGCGCCACGTCGCCGACGTGATCCAGCGCGATCTCGGCCTTGATGTGCGCGATCTCCCCGGTGCAGGGGCGGCGGGCGGCCTTGGAGCCGGCCTCGTCGCCTTCTGCGGCGCAAGCCTCGAGCCGGGCGTGGAGATCGTGATAGACGCAGTAGATCTGCCGGGATCGATGAAGGGCGCCGATATGTGCATAACCGGCGAGGGCGCAATCGACAGCCAGACAGCCTTCGGCAAGACGCCCGCGGGTGTCACGGCGGTGGCGCGGCGCGAGGGGGTGCCGGTCATTGCGATCGCCGGCGGGGTCGCCTTCGACGCAGTAAGCCTGCACGAACGCGGCTTCCATGCGCTCGCATCCATCCTGAACCGCCCCATGAGCCTCGCGGAGGCGATGGAGCCGGAGCGGGCGCGGGAGATGATAGCTTTCACCGCCGGACAGATGGTCCGCTGTTTCCTTGCAGGGCGAGCCGCGAGCGCGCACTGAGACCTCTCACCAGGAGATGAATGAGATGCAGGTCGGCATGCTGACCGCACGGCACCGCAACGACACGATGGACACGGTCGTCAACTTCGCCGTCGAGGCGGGCTTCGACTGCCTCGAGGTGGAGATTCGCCCCGGCTGCGCGCATCTGAGCGTGGACATGGACGCGGCGCAGGCTGCCGACATCGTGGCGCAGGTCCGCGATGCGGGCCTGGAGATCTCACAGATGTCCTGCTTTGTGGACATCAGCGCCGCGGATGAGGCCACCCGCGCGGCGAACCAGGACGCCATGCGCGCGGCGGTGGAACTTGCATCGGCCAATGGCGTGCAGAACGTCGGCTGCCTCGCCGGCCTGCCCTGCGGGACGATGTCACGCGATGAGACGATCGACCAGATCGCGGCGCCCTTCTACAACGAACTGTGCCCCATCGCCGCCGACCACGGCGTGCGTTTCGCAATGGAGAACTGGTTCGCCACCAACATCATGCACCTCGGGCATTTCGAGCGGATCTTCGACGCGGTGCCGCATGGGAACTTTGGCCTCAACTTCGACCCGTCTCACCTGTATCACCAGCAGATCGACCACCTGCGCGCGGTGGAGGTCTTCTCCGAGCGCATCTTCCACTCGCACGCAAAGGACACCGAGATCGTCCGCCACAAGCTCGAGTGGTTCGGCAATCGCGATGAGCGCACGTGGTGGCGCTACGTCATCCCGGGCTACGGGGAGCTCGACTGGGGCGTCTACATCGCGCGGCTGCGCGACAACGGCTTCGATGGCACGCTGAGCATCGAGCACGAGGACCGCGCCATGGGCCGCGAAGAGGGCTTCATCAAGGGCTGCAACTTCCTGAGGATCTACGCCTGAGGAAGAAGGGCGCACGGAGGGGACGTAACACGGACGCGAGGAGGAGTGGGTTTCATGCCGGTCGCAATCAGGATAACCGCCGGAGAGGTGGAAGTGCAGGCGGAGCTGAACGACAGCGAGTGCGCGAAAATGATCGCGGATGCGCTGCCGATCAAGGCCGACGCGGGCACCTGGGGAGAAGAGATCTACTTCAGCATTGATGTGGACTGCTCGGCTGAGGAGATGCGGGCAGTCGTGGACATCGGCGACCTCGGCTACTGGCCGCCAGGGTCGGCCTTCTGCATGTTCTTCGGCATGACGCCGATGAGCACCGCAACTGAGATCCGACCGGCCAGCCCGGTCACCATCGTCGGGAGGATGACCGGCGACCTCGAACCGCTGAAGAGCGTCAGGTCGGGTGCGCCGGTCACCATCGAGCGCGCCTGACGCACCGCTTCTCAGGAGGCATCCATGGGCTACCTTCTGGGCATCGATGTCGGGACAACCAGCACCCGCGCTCTGCTCATCGCTGAGGACGGCACGGTCGTCGCCAGCCATGCGACGGACTACCCGCTCTCCACGCCGCGGCCCAACTGGGCGGAGCAGGACCCGCTCGACTGGTGGGCCGCCGCCTGCGAGAGCACCCGCGCCGCACTGGTGCACTCCGGCGTGGACGGCGGCGAAGTCGCGGCGGTCGGCCTGTCCGGGCAGATGCATGGCTCGGTCTTCCTCGATGGCAACGACGAGGTCATCCGTCCGGCGATCCTCTGGTGCGACCAGCGCACCATGCGGCAGTGCGCCGCTATCACCGAGACGGTGGGCGAGCGCGACGTCATCGCGGAGACGCTCAACCCGGTGCTGACGGGCTTCACCGCGCCGAAGATCATCTGGCTGCGCGATGAGGAGCCGCGGAACTACGCGCGCGTGCGGAGGGTGCTGCTGCCCAAGGACTACGTGCGCCTGCGGCTGACCGGGGAGTACGCCACCGAGGTCTCCGACGCGTCGGGGACGTCGCTGCTGAACGTGCCCGAGCGGCGCTGGTCGGATCTCATGCTCGACCGGCTGGAGATCCCGCGCGAGTGGCTGCCGGAGGTCTACGAGTCGCCGGAGGTCACGGGCACGATCAGCTCTCAAGCGGCCGCCGAGACGGGCCTCGCGGCGGGCACGCCGGTCGTGGGCGGCGGCGGGGACCAGGCCGCGGGCGCGGTCGGCAACGGCATCGTGCGCAGCGGCGTGGTCTCCGTGAGCACCGGCACATCCGGAGTGGTCTTCGCGCACCTGGAAGAGCCCGTCATGGATGAGAAGCTGCGCACGCACACGTTCTGCCACGCGGTGCCGGGCAAGTGGCACGTGATGGGGGTCATGCTCTCCGCTGGCGGGTCGCTGCGCTGGATGCGCGACACACTGTGCGGCGCGGAGATGGAGGTTGCGCGCGGGCTGGGCATGGACCCGTATGAGGTGATGACCGGGGAGGCCGCGGGGGCTCCGATCGGGAGCGAAGGGCTCATCTTCCTGCCCTACCTCACCGGAGAGCGCGTGCCACACCCCGACCCGAACGCGCGCGGCGTCTTCTTCGGCCTGAGCCTGCGGCACAGCAAGGCGCACATGATCCGAGCGGTGCTTGAGGGCGTGGCATACGGGCTGCGCGACTCCTTCGAGATCATCGAGGCGATGGGCGTGGGGATCGCGGAGGTGCGAGCCTCCGGCGGAGGCGCACGCAGCGAGCTGTGGCGGCAGATCCAGACGGACGTGACCGGCTACCCGCACAGCACGGTCAACGTCGACGAGGGGCCGGCCTACGGAGCGGCGCTGCTCGCGGCGGTCGCGGCAGGGACCTTCGGCAGCGTAGAGGATGCCTGCGCGACAACCATCCGTGTGGTGGATGCGCCCGTGGTCGATGCGGACGATCACGCGCTGTACACGAGATGGCACCGGCTCTATCAGCAGCTCTACCCGCGGCTGGAGGGGCAGTTTGCCGCCGCCGCGAAGTTGGTGGAGGAGAGTTCACAGTGACCGGGGAATAGCCCCCTCAAGAGGCTCTCAAGCGCCTGAAGGCCGTTTGCCGTAGGTTTGACACGACGCAGGGGCTCTTGTATAATCCACGCACACTGGATGTGCCGAGTCGTGTCACTGGCGTGTCCTGTGCGATGAATGATGCGTCCGGGGCATGTGAAGCCCGCGGAGGGAGCGGCTGTAGATGGCGAAGAAAATCCTGGTCGTGGATGATGAGCGGCACATCGTTCGCCTCGTCGAGGTCAATCTCACCCGTGCCGGGTATGAGATCGCAACGGCCTACGACGGCATTGAGGCACTCGAGAAGGTCAAGTCAGAGAAGCCGGATATGATCGTGCTTGACGTCATGATGCCGCGGATGGATGGTTTTGAGGTCCTAAAGCGGCTGCAGGCGGATGCGAGCACTCAGGACATCCCTGTGATCATGCTGACGGCGAAGGCGCAGGACGCGGATATCTTCCGCGGCTGGTCGTCGGGCGTCAGCTCCTACCTCACCAAGCCGTTCAATCCGCGCGAACTGCTGACGTTCGTCGAGCGCATCTTCCAGAGCCTCGACGATCGCGGTCCGAGTGGCCCCGACGACGGCGAGACCGTCTGGGAGATCTAAGGCGGCCCCGCCCACACCGCAATCAGAAGAGCCCGCGACCATCGCCGCGGGCTCTTTTTGCTGCGTGTCTCAGGTTGTGGGAGGCGCTTCTGCCGCCGCACCCTACCTCTCAGAAGTGGATGCTCATGGCGCGCGGCGGGCAGACCGGAACGCAGATCCCGCACGCGACGCACTGCTCGGCGTCGAAGATCACCTCGCGGCTGTCCAGATCCAGCGCAAGTGCACCGGTCGGGCAGACTACCACGCAGGCGCCGCAGTGCGTGCAACGCGCATCATCGCGCGTCACGTCCTTGTCCAGCGGCCGGACGCGCACGCCCTGCTCGCGCATCCACTCGACAGCGGCTTCTATGCTCTGCGGCTCGCCCTCGAGGCCGAGCACCATCAGGCCTTCCTGATCCTGCGTGATGTTCGCGCGCAGGATGTTGAAGCTCAAGTGATAGCGCTGAATTGCTGTGGAGATGACCGGCTGATCCAGCAGCTTCTTCGGGAAGTGAAGCACGATCCTGCTCTCAGCCATCTCACTCACAGCCTTCCTCTTCGACCGGCCGGTTGTTGAACATCTTGAAGCCCGGGCTGTCGCTCGGCCCCGGGAATGCCTGGACCGGCTCAGTGAGCAGGAACTTGCCGCTCTGCACCCAGCTCTTCAGTTCGCCCGCGATCTCCCGCGCGCGCACGTAGCTCGAGAGCGGCGTCGTCGGCACCGTCCGGCCCTCAAGCTCGATCGAGCCGCTCTTGAGTTCGGCGTAGGAGACACGCCGCAGCGGTGCGCCCTCGTTCAGCCCGTAGTTGCGGCTGTAGTCGGTAACCGGCGCCACAATGTCGGCGTCGCTCACGCCGGTGAACGCCGCCATCTCCTCATCGAGGATCGGGATGGCGGTGCCAATCCCGAGCGCCAGCGATACGCCGTAGCCAAGGAAGCTCACGCCGACGACGTAGCGCGGGTCCATCTGCTTGAGGTCGCCGATGGTTCCGAGCGTCGCCGCGCCACCCTTCGGCACGCCTCCGTCGGTGCGCTCACCAGTCGGGTCGTGCTGCGTACCCTGCCAGTAGACGAAGCCCTGTGCGCCGCCGATGAAGATGCGAGTGCCGATCCCGATCGTGCGCTGGTATGGGTCATTCAGCAGCGGGCTGAGCTGCCCCGCGGAGCAGTAGTTCGCGCTCCCGAGGTCCTTCTTCACCACGCCCATGTAGGTGTATATGTCGCGGTCGCTGAACTGGTTGACCGCCACGTTGTAGTTCTGATAGCTGTTGCGCGGGTTGAGCATGTAGGCCTCGTTCAGATCGCGGATATTGAGCCAGCTGTCAAGCTCCTTCCGCGGGTAGCAGTCGGTCCCGTAGGCGGCTGCGCGCAGGCGCACGTCGTGCCCCGCCACGAGGTCGTGGATGACATGCGCGCCGCCGTAGCTGAAGAGCCCGGGGTGCTCGCGGTTGAGCGGATCGCCCTCCGCGACGGCCGTGGCGCCGATGTACATGTCCACGGCGGCCAGCCCGCACTCGACGCGGACGTCGTTGATCCACGCCTGGGTGATCTTCATGCGCGGGGTGGTGTGGCCGACGTTGATGACCGCGCCCGACGAGCACATCGGTCCGAAGGTCCCGGTGGTCACCACGTCTATCTTCTGCGCCGCCTCCGCGGGGCCGAGGTCGGCGACGATCCCGACCATCTCCTCAGCAGTGACGACCACCACATCGCCGCTGCGTATCTTTGCGTTGATCTCCTCATACGTCTTCGCCACGATGGATCACTCTCTCCCGGGCACTATCCGCGGCCGGAACGGCGGACGGACGCGCCTGTATGATGATGCTGCTCGCGCACAACATGGCTGCTCTGGCGTCCCGAACCGGGACGCTGACGCATAGCCATGCGCATCACCACTGGCTTGCGAAGCAGATCGGTGCGTCTACACATCGCCGTTCCTCCTCTCAGAGTGCATCAGTTGGCGGTCAGGCCTCAAAGGTGTGGGTGGAGAGGTAGCGCTCTCCGGTATCCGGGACGATGGCCACGGTCAGGTGGTCACGCATCTCCTCGCGCGCAGCCACGCGCAGCGCGGCGCAGACCGCGGCGCCCGAGGAGATGCCCGCGAGGATGCCCTCCTCGGCGGCGAGACGCCGGGTGGTCGCCTTCGCGTCGTCGGTGCTGACCGTCAGCACCTCGTCCAGGAGGTCTCTCTGCAGGACACCGGGCACGAAGCCCGCGCCGATCCCCTGGATACCATGGGCGGCCGCCTCGCCACCGCTGAGGACAGGCGACTCCGCGGGCTCTACGCCGATCAAGCGCAACCGCGGCTTGCGCGGCTTGAGCGCGCGGCCGATCCCGGTGATCGTGCCGCCCGTGCCGATCCCGGCGACGACGGCGTCGACAGTACCATCGGTGTCCGCCCAGATCTCCTCGGCGGTGGTCTTCTCGTGCGCGTCAGGGTTCGCCGGGTTCTCGAACTGCATCGGGATCCACGCGCCCACAGTCTCCGCCGCAAGCTCTCTCGCGCGGTCAATCGACAGCTGCATCCCGCCCTGCACGAGAACCAGTTCGGCGCCGAATGCCGCGAGCAGCTTGCGCCGCTCGATGCTCATCGTCTCGGGCATGCACAGGACGACGCGGTAGCCGCGCGCCGTCCCGACCATCGCCAGGCCCACCCCGGTGTTTCCGCTGGTCGGCTCAATGATCGTCGTCCTGCCCGGGGCGATGATGCCCTCGCGCTCCGCCGCGAGGATCATCTCCAGCGCGATGCGCTCTTTGACGCAGCCGGCCGGGTTGAAGAACTCGAGCTTCGCCACGACGCGCCCGGGCAGGTCGCGATCGAGCTTCCCGAGGCGCACCAGCGGCGTATTGCCTATTGTTCCCGTGATATCCTCATGGATCCGCATCTCGACACCTCCACCACCCAAACTCAGGCCTGTGCGCACATCCCCGTACATGAAACAAGGCCCCGGTGCCCGAAGCCAGAGTGGGACGAATCGGCCGGGCGGGGGCCTCTCAGGAGTGCGACATCATACCGGCGGAACGGCCCGTAGGGCCGATCGCAGGCGCCGTCACCTCAATCACTGTCTCTGTTCGGGATGTCGGTCGGCTCATCATGCCACCTGGATGCTGCGTCGCTTCGAGACCGCTCTGTGTTCTGACGATAGCACAGCACAGGCGCAGTGTCAACTACGTGCGGATCGCGTGGGGCGATCCACCACTCAAAACAAACGGCGGGGGATTTGGGTGTTGGCGGGGACAACACCCTCTTCCCCCACCAAATCGATCTGCACCGGAAGAGACCTCTATGTTTCCGTTTGCTGTGACGCGCTGCTCGAGACCGATGTTCACTGGTCCAGTGAAGTTCTCCGGTTGCTTCTGCCGCGCACTGCGCATCAGGTACGTCCTTACGTATATACCCACCCGCGCACACTCTCACACATCGATTTAATCAGATGAGCCGACGGGCTGCATTTCGCCCGCCCGGCCAAGCTCAGCAGCGCGATGCAGCCGCTTCACGACCGTCTCCTGCGGCAGCAGTTCGATCAGATGGAAGAGGCTCGGGCCGATCGTCTGGCCGGTGACAGCGGCGCGGCAGGGGTGGATGATCTGCCCCGCCCCCACCTCAAGCTCCTCCGCCAGCCCGCGGATGGCCTGCTCGATGGCATCCACGGTCCACTCCGGCACTGCCGCAAGCTCCTCCGCGAGCGCGTCGAGACGATCGGGCACGTCCTCGCGGCTCAGCCACTTCTGCCGCGCCTTGTTGTCGTAGACGAACTCCTCCGTGAAGAAGTAGCGGCCCCAGGTGACGAAGTCGGTGAGCAGCCGCGTGCGCTCCTTCATGAGGTCAACCACCGCGATGAGCCACTGCATCCGCTCCTCGCTCGCGTCCTCCTCGAACAGCCCCTCCTCGCGCAGCAGCGGCAGCAGGACGCCCGTGAGATACTCAGCGTCGGCGGCCTTGAGATACTCCCCGTTGAGCCAGGCTGCCTTTTCGAGGTCAAAGACGCCGGGCGACTTGCTGACGCCCTCGAGGGTGAACTTCGCGATCAGCTCATCGTGGTCGAGGATCTCCTGCTCCGCGCCCGCGGACCAGCCGATGATCGCGAGGAAGTTGCGCATGGCCTCAGGCAGGAAGCCCTGGTCGCGGTAGTCGAGCAGGTTGACGGCGCCGTGGCGCTTGCTCAGCTTCGTCTTGTCTGGCCCGAGGATCAGCGGCAGGTGCGCGTAGATTGGGCGCTCGAAGCCGAGAGCGTCGAGGATCTGCACGTGCGACGGCGTGTTCGCCAGGTGCTCCTCGGCGCGGATGACGTGCGTGATGCCCATGAGGTAGTCGTCCACCACGACCGCCATGTGATAGGTCGGGTAGCCGGAGGTCTTGCGGATGACGAAGTCGCCGATGAGGTCGTTATCGAAGGAGACCTCGCCGCGTACGAGGTCCTGGATGACGGTCGCACCTGTCTGGAGGGTGCGGAAGCGCACACAGTAGGGCTTGCCCTCGGCAAGAAGCATCTGGATCTGCTCCTCGCTGAGATCTGCGCAGCGGCCGTCGTAGCGCGGCGGGATGCCGCGTGCGCGCATGATCTCACGCCGCTCATCAAGCTCCTCGGCGGTGCAGAAGCAGCGGTATGCCCGCCCGCTCTCGATCAGGCGGTCGATCTGCTCGTGGTAGGTGTTCAGGCGCTCGGACTGGATGTAGGGGCCGAAGGGGCCGCCGACGTCCGGGCCCTCGTCCCAGTCGATCTCCAGCCACTTCAGGCCATTGTAGATAGCGGCCAGCGACTCCTCGGTCGAGCGCACCTCGTCCGTATCCTCTATGCGCAGGATGAACTTGCCGCCCTCGTGGCGGGCGAAGAGCCAGGCGAAGAGCGCGGTATGCGCGCCGCCGACGTGCAGGTTGCCGGTTGGGGACGGCGCAAAGCGCGTCCGTATCTCTGACATGATTGCGGTCACCTTTTCGGGGAAGTCTGGACGGGCGCTCGCGGCTTGCGGTGCGGGGCGAGCTTCCGCCCGCGGGACGCTCCCGCGGGCGGACTCTGCTATCATAGCGGCATTACGCGGCGCGCGCAAGTGATGGCGCATGCGTCACGCCTCAACGATCGCACCTGCGAGCGCGGGGTCGCCCGGCTCGTCCATCCGTGCGCGATCCGCCTGCCATTGACCGTCGCTCTCGCTGAAGCAGGCATGGTAGGCCAGCAGAGATGCGATCTGCCGGCGCGAGGTGCGGCGGACAGCGTTCATCTCCGCGCACAGCGCGTTGAAACTCAGCCCCGCATCGTGCTCATCGAGCACCTCGACCATCAGGTCGCGAGTGGCTATCGGCCGGTGGGCCACCCGCTCCCGCTTGCGCTCCAGCACCGCCATCCGCACATCGGCGGGGGCAAGCTCGGCGTCAATCTCGCCCTCGTACTCCAGCAGATAGCTCTCGGCGGCCTCGCCGCGCTTGATGCGGAAGATCGCACCGCTTGGCGGCAGGTGGCGGTGATACCAGCGCGACAAGCCAAAAAGCAGGCCGATCTTCGCGTTCAGCCAGACTGGATAGGCCTCCGCCTCGCCGTAGCGCATCACGACGAGGCTGAGCGGCGGCTCGGAGGCGAAGAACGGGCGGTCGATCGCGCGGATCGGCATCGTGCCCATGATGAAGTGGTGGTGCAGGAGCGGATACTCGACGCAATCGCGGTCCTCGCCGGATGGCTGGAACCGCACTCCGGAGGCCACATCCTCGTAACGCGGATCGAGCACTGCCGCGCGAAGCTCCTCCGGAAGCGCATCCAGCGCGATCAGCAGGTCCTCATCGGCATCGGTCGGAACCGGCAGCAGCGGCTCAGGCACGCTGTGTACCCAGTCCGGGATAGCGCGGCTCGAAAGGTAGCGCCCCGGTGAGAGCCGGATGAGCTCAGACTCCTCCGAGAGAAGCTCGTCGAGTGCATGCGCGGCGCCTGCGAAGCGGCGGCCGGTCGGCGCGATCTCCAGCACATCCACCACCAGCTCGTCCACGCCGATCGGGACCTGGGACTCGCGGACGATGGACAGGATCGCAGACTCGTCCTGTGGCCTGAGCTTGAACGGTGGCGCTGGCGCAGGCTCCGCGAGGATCGCCGTGAGGTTGACACGCTCGGCCTCACTGCCCTCCCCGGCGACCTCGTCAGAGGCCTGCTGCAACTGCTCGTGCAGCGCCTCGATCAGCGCTTCGCCCAGCCACATCCCGCAGGCAGGCGTCACATCGTCGCGCCGGAGCATCTGCGCGACGAAACCCACCGGATCGAAGACCTGCGGGTGGCGCTGCCACGTGAGGAACGCCAACTGCCGCGGGCCTACCGGCCGGTCGAGCTTCGCCAGGATGTTTGCAGCGGTGAGGCACGGCTCCCGCCTGCGCAGGTCGAGCGCCTCACACTGTGCGCGCATTTCCTGCAGGTCCTCATCGCGATCGAGGCGGTTGAAGAAGAGCACGCGCTGCTCGTCCTCCTCGCCGAGCGAGAGGATCCACTCGGCGTCCAGGACATGATCGGCGAGGTAGACGACATCCGTCCGAGTCACCACGTAGCGGTCGAGCAGGCCGGTGAAGTAAGCTGGAGAGCCGCCTCGAATACGGGAGAGCGCGTTGACCATCAGAGGAATCGGCATCGGACGGCCGTAGTCGGCGAGGAGCGCCTCCACCGCGCCTCCGAAGGGGCGTGACTTGATGGCGACACGGTTGGCCAGGTCAAAGCGGCTGCCAACCTGCTCGAAACGTGGGTCGTCGCTGAGGACCTGCCGGATCAGCGCGACGCTCAATCGCAGCCCCCGGGGAAGCGATCGAACGAGATCTGAGGGCCGTACGGCCCCCGCCTGGCCGAGAATCGCGCCGTAGAGACAGCCGCCGAGATAACGCAGTGCAAGATCCCTGTCGGTCGCCATGGGTGCGTGCTCCCTTCCCGGCTCTCTACCCCTCCGCAACACCCCGCAGATCGTGCTCTTCCGCCTCTGCTATGCGCACGGTAACGAACGAGCCCGGCTCAGGCGCCTTTCCCTCAATGATGACCTCTCCGTCCACATCCGGAGCGTCGCGATAGGAGCGCCCGACCGGCTGCCCGGTCTCCTCATCCTCGCGCTCAACCAGCACGCGCATCGGCGCGCCAATGAAGCCGCGGTTGATCTCCAGCGATATATCCGCCTGCAGCAGCATCAGCGCCTCAAGCCGGTCCAGCGCCTCATCTCCCGGCACCTGCTCGGGAAGCTCCGCCGCGCGCGTCCCCGGTTCGTCCCAGTAGCGGAAGGCCGAGAGCCGGTCCAAGCGCGCCTCCTCCACGAAGCGCATCAGCGTCTCAAAGCGCTCCTGCGTCTCCCCCGGGTAGCCGACGATGAAGGTCGTGCGGATCGCCGCGCCCGGCAGCGCCTCGCGTATCTGCCCGAGCATCCGCAGGTAGCTTTCGGCATCGCCGCGGCGGCCCATGCTGCGCAGGATCGCCTGGTCGGCGTGCTGCAGAGGGAGGTCGAAGTAGGGCACGATCTGCGGGACGGAGGCCATCGCTTCGAGCAGATCGGGCGTGATGCCGCCCGGATGGAGGTACTGCAGCCGCAGCCAGCCGTCCCACCCGCCAAGGTCGAGAGAGCGCAGCAGCCTCGCGAGGGTCCAGTCGCAGTCGAGGTCGCGGCCCCATGCGGTGGTATCCTGCGCGATCATGCAGATCTCGCGCACGCCGTCGGCGATGAGCGCCCGCACCTCCGCGGCCACGTCGTCGGCCTGGCGGCTGCGGTAGGGCCCGCGGATGCTCGGGATCATGCAGTAGGCGCAGGAGTGGCTGCAGCCATCAGCGACCTTCACGTAGGCCAGCCACTCGCGGCCGGTGCGGATGCGCGGGGTGCTGGCGGAGTAGAGCCAGGGCGGCGCGGCCTGCACGAGCAACTGCCCCTCGCCCGCGCAACTGGCGACCACATGGGCGATCTGCGCGATCGACCCGGGGCCGACGAATGCGTCCACCTCGGGCAGCTCCGCGCGCAGCTCCTCGCCGTAGCGCTCAGTCAGGCAGCCCGCGCAGATGACACGCGGTGTCTCGCCCTCGCCGCGAAGCTCGACGACATCGAGCAACGCCTCCACGGCCTCCTCGACCGCGGGCTCGATGAACGCGCAGGTGTTGACGATCACGACCTCCGCGGCCTGCGCGTCCTCGACGACCTCGTGCCCGGCGTCCTGCAGCAGTCCGAGCATGACCTCGGAGTCCACGAGGTTCTTCGGGCAGCCGAGCGAGATGAGCGCCACGCGCGCCATGCGGATCAGTCGTCCCTGCGAAAGATCAAGCAGTAGTGATGATGGTAGTTCGGCACGAAGACCGTCGGGTAGCCCCAGATGCCGAGCTGTTTGCTGTCCTGGCACCAGATGCGCTCGCCCTGGAAGCTCAGCCCGGGGCTCTGCCCCACTCGCCTCGCAAGGTCCCACGCCAGCGGCCGCACATGGCCCTCGGGCACCCGCACGTTCTGCACCACGATGACCATGTACTTCCGCGGCTTAAGGAGCCGGGCGCAGCCCTCGAAGGCCTGCCCGAGTTCCTCGATGAACTGCTCGTAATCTGCGATCGCGCCGAGGTTGCCGTCGCTGTCACCGTAATCGGTATCGAGGCCCGCCTCTGCTCGCCGCTTGTGCGTCGAGTGCACGCCGCCGCGGCTGGTGCGCAGCATGTTCCAGTAGGGCGGCGAGGTCATGATGAAGTCGAAGCGCGGGAGCCCGTCTGCCTCGGCGGGCAGCGGAGCGTTCGCCCACAGCTCCGGCGACGCCACGTCGCGCGCGTCCGCATGCAGCACCTCCGCCTCGCAGCCGTTGCGCAGGCCGCTCAGGCGGCTCCGGGCCATCGCGGCGTAGCGACCGCTGAGCTCGATGCCGACGGAATTGCGCCCCTCCTCGAGCGCCGCAACCAGCGTGGCCCCGCTGCCGCAGAAGGGATCGAGCACCCAGCCGCCGCGCTTGGTGAAGAAGCGCAGGAACTCCGCCACCAGCTCCTCCGGGTAGCGCGCCGGGTGAAGCTCCGTGTTGCGGTTCTGCCGGTAGCGCTTCGAATCGCAGACCAGCCACGACTTCGTGGCCTTGATCCACTCGGTGCCGGTGAGGTCATTGAGCGTGTTCTCGCGCGCCTTGTGGCCATCGGGAGGTTTCACAGCGTCTCGGCCGGAGCCTCCTCCTCCATCTCCGCGCCATCGTCATCTTGCGCGCAATCGTCGAGGTCGGCCTCCTCCGGCTCGTCGAGAGGCGGGCCCTGCTCGGCGGCCTCCTCGTAGTCGAGGTCATCCTCGCATTCGGAATCGTCTGCGTAGGGGGTGCCGGAGAGGTGGTCATGCATCGCGGCGGCGCCGAGCATCACCTCACGCGGCTTCGGGCCGACGTGCGGCCCCACAACGCCGCGCTGTTCCATCGCATCAATGAGCCGCCCGGCGCGCGCGTAGCCGATCTTGAACCGCCGCTGCAGGCCCGAGACGGACGCCTCGCCCTCGCCGACCACGAACTCCACGGCCGCCTGGTAGAGCTTGTCGCTGACCTCGAGGTCGCCGGCGAAGTCCTCATCGTCGTCCTCGGGCGCCTGCGGGATGATCTCAAAGTCCGGCTCGCCCTGCGAGCAGAGGTACTCGACGAGGCGCTGGAGGTCGGCGCGCGGGATGAACGCGCCCTGCAGCCGCCGTGGCTGGTTGGCGTCGATTGGCGAGTAGAGCATGTCGCCGCGGCCGATCAGCCGCTCGGCGCCCATGCCGTCGAGGATCGTGCGCGAGTCGTGCTGCGAGGTGACTGAGAGCGCGATCCGTGACGGGATGTTCGCCTTGATCGTGCCGGTGATGACGTTGACCGACGGGCGCTGCGTGGCCAGTACGAGGTGGATGCCCACGGCGCGGGAGAGCTGCGCGAGGCGGCAGATCGAGTACTCGAACTCCGCCCGCGACTGCATCATGAGGTCCGCAAGCTCGTCAATGATGATGACCACGCGGGCCATCGGCTCGAACTCCTGGTCGAGATGCTCCTTGGGCTGCGTGGCCAACTCGTTGTACTCGGTGATGTTGACAACGCCCTTGAGCGCGAACTGGTCGTAACGCTTGTCCATCTCCCGGATGACCTTGCGGAGGGCGTCGGCGGCCTCCTTGGGCGAGTAGACGACCGGAGCCATCAGGTGCGGAATGCCCTCGTAGAGGCGCAGTTCAACGCGCTTGGGGTCGACGAGGATGAACTTCACCTGGTCGGGCCGCACACGCATCAGGATCGAGGTGATGATGCTGTGCAGGCAAACGCTCTTGCCGGAGTTCGTGGCGCCCGCGACCAGCAGGTGCGGCATCCGCTCGAGGTCCACGATCACCGGGTGCCCGGCGATGTCGCGCCCGAGGGCCGCCGCAAGGTACGATGAGTGGCTCTGCAGCTCAGGCGACCCGACGAGGCTGCGCAGGCTCACCACCGCGCGGTGCTGGTTCGGGACCTCAATGCCCACCGCGGATTTGCCCGGAATCGGCGCCTCGACGCGCACATCCACCGCCGCCAGCGCCATCGCGAGATCATCCGAGAGGTTCACGATCTTCCCCACGCGGATGCCGGGCGCAGGCTCGACCTCATAGCGCGTGATGACCGGCCCGCGCTCGTACGCGACCACCTTCGCCTCCACCCCGAAGCTCTCCAGGGTGTCCTCGAGCTTGATGATGTTCTCAGTGGCCTCTTCGGCGGCGTGCGGGTCGGGGGCCGCGTCCTCGAGTTCGCCGAGGATGGTGATCGGCGGGAGCGAGTAGAGGTCGCTGTCGGCGATCAGCGCGGGCTGCCCGGAGTGGGCGGCGCTGCTCCCGCTCCCGGACGCGGAGCGCGGCTTCTTCCGCGCCGGGGCCTCGACTAGAACGGCAGGCGCGGTCGGATCGGTCACCGGCGGCTCGATCTGCTGCGGCATGGCGACGGCCGGCCTCGCACGCTCAAGGTCAAGCTCAACCACGGGCCCGCGATCAGGCCGCACCGGACGCCGCTCGCGCTTGCTGGGCTCGGGGCTCTCCTTGCGGGTGGTAGCCTGCCCGACGACCTCGCCGGCCTCAATCACGCCGTCGGCAAGCGTCCGCCAGCCGAAGCGGAAGACTCCGGCGGTGAGGCGGCCGATGCCCCTGATGAGCTGCTGCACTGAGGTCTGCGTGATGAGCACCAACGCCATGATCGCCGCGCCTGTGAGCACGATGTACGAGCCGACGTCGCCGAGGATCTTCAGCATCGCGTGCGCGAAGCCGGCGCCGAGGTAGCCGCCGTTGATCGCGACCCACTCCGGGTCGAAGCGCGACTCCTCGGGCACCTGCATCGCGACCGCGGTCAGCACCACAATGAAGACGATGCCCGCACCCACGAGCGCGCGCGGGGCCGCCAGCTGCGGGCGCTCGAGCGCGAAGAGGACGCCGACCACGAAGAGGACCGCGGGCACCGCGAAGGCGCCCACGCCGAAGCTGAGGGTGAATGCATTGGAGAGCAGTCCGGGAAGGTAGCCACCACCTTCGGTGATGCCGCCCTGGCTGCTGTAGAGCAGGCTCGCGAACGTCAGCACCGCCCCTGTGATGAGAGCGATGGCGACGACATCGCGCCTGAGCTTGTGCGTGTCTTCCGACGCGCGGGCCACAGGGTGTACCTCCGATCGCTGGGTCTGCTGAGTAGTAGTGCAATGAGACGCTGGAATGACCCTGTAGGTTGCCGGGTAGTATAGCACAAGCGCATCTGCGGCGAAAGTCAGCCACAGCCGCTCAGCCGCTCGCCCCCTGGAGGCGCGCTACCCCGTCAGACTCGCCACCATCTCCGAGACGTGCCGGACGCGCTCGATATCGCCC
Source organism: Armatimonadetes bacterium UBA5352 (assembly GCA_002411015.1). Taxonomy (GTDB): domain Bacteria; phylum Armatimonadota; class Zipacnadia; order Zipacnadales; family UBA5352; genus UBA5352. Next base: position 37,098 of record DHPY01000035.1, read on the forward strand.
GGCGGCGAGATCTCGTCGGAGATACCGAGGATCAGCCGCGGCGCCTGCAGCTCAAGCAGCTTCTCCACGCACTCCTCGAGGTCGCTCAGCGTGAAGCTCGGCAGGAAGAACAGGCACGGGATACCATCGAGCATGATCTTCCCGGCCATCGCCTCGCACAGCTCCTCCAGCTCGACATCGCCCTGCGGCAGTGGCGTCGGAGCCTCGATTCCGTGTTGCGGGAGCTTCGCCAGATACGGCAGCAGCGGCCTCAGCGCCCCATCCATGTGGATGTGCGTGAACTTCCCGGCGCCGTGAAGCTGCTCGCAGCGGCGCTCGTAGATCGGCATCAGGTAGCGCTCGAAGAGCGGCGGGGGCGTCAGCCACGCATCGATGTTGTCGCCGAAGTTTATGATGCGGGTGGGGCTCTCGCAGAGAGCCTCGAAGAGCTGGTCATCGCAGCGCTCGATGTGCTCCATGAACTGCTCCATCCGCTCGCGGTGGTCGTGGAGCAGGTAGATCGTGCGCTCGAAGCCGATGAACTGCACGATCAGGCGCATCAGCGGAGTGCGGTTGAAGTAGAACTGGCAGACGCCGCGGTCGCCGAGACGGGCCTCAATGGCCTCATACTGCGCCATGTCGAAGCGCACGCGCTGATCCGAGAGGAAGTACTCCATCACCGGGATGTCCTCAAGCCGCTCCACCGGATACTTGGAGTAGTGCGCGGATGTCCCCTCCTCTCCGTAGCGGATGACGTCACTGAGCGTGCCGATCGGCGTCTCATACCAGGTGGTGCGGCCGTGCGCGTCGCCCTCTGTCCGGAGCGAGCACTTCTCCTGCTCGTAGACCAGCGGGCGTCCGGCGTAGCGCACCGAGCAGCCGAGGTCATCGTAAAGCTCGATCAGCTCCATCTCCCGGTAGCGATCGGGCAGCGTGCCGGTATGGCGGTGATAGCCGTACCAGTGCTCCAGCCGCGGCTGTCAGGCGATGCGGTCAGTCGGCTCTCCGGCGTATGTGCTGAGAATGCGCTCGCGGTCGGTCATCGGCGCTCCCTCGGCTAGCTGGATGGTGGTTGGGCGAAGTTCCCGCAAGAGCGGCGGCGCACCTCTGCAACTGTGGCTTGCCGGGGCAGGTATCGGGAGGTGACACGCGGAATAGCCGGGACGCCGGTGGCCGAGACAAGGCCTCCGACTACGATGCGGTAAGCGGTGCCTGCAGGCGCCTAAAGACATGAGGAGGCTCATGATGCGCGACAAGCTACGTGTAGGAATCGTCGGGACCGGCGGGATCGCTCGAGGCAACCACATTCCGGCGTGGATGGCCTCGCCGGATGCGGAGATCGTGGCGATCTGTGACATTGACCCGAAGGCGGCGGCCCTCGGCGCAGAACTGACCAAGGTCGAGAAGTCCAAAGTCTACGAGGACTACGAGAAGATGTACGAGGCCGAGGACCTTGACGTGGTGGACGTGTGCACGCCCAACTGCGTCCACATGCCGCCGACCGTCGCCGCGCTGGAGGCAGGCTACCACGTCTTCGTGGAGAAGCCGGTCGCGACCTCAGCCGACGAGGTCCGCAAGATGATCGCGGCCCGGGACAAGTCGCAGAAGCTCCTGTGCGTCACGCAGAACATGCGCTTCTCAGACGAGGCCATCGCCGCCAAGCGCTTCGTGGATGCCGGCGGCATCGGCGAGATCTACTGGGCGAAGGCCGAGTACCTCCGCGCGCGCGGCGTGCCCGCGTGGGGCGCGTTTATTGACGCGGAGAAGTCCGCGGGCGGCCCGTGCTACGACATCGGCGTCCACGTGCTCGACCTCACCCTGCACTTCATGGGCTTCCCCGAGCCGGTCTCGGTCAGCGCCAACACCTGGCTGGAGATCGCGAACAAGCCGTCCGTCATGGCGCACTCGCCGAAGAAGTACACGGTGCCCGAGGAGCTTGCGGCCGGCTTCATCCGCTTCGCCAACGGCTCCTGCATCTCCCTGGCCGCAAGCTGGGCGCTCAATGCGACCGGAAACCAGAACAACGTGTCAGTCTACGGCACCCTCGGTGGCGTGCAGATGTGGCCGTTCACGCTGGTCAAGGAAGAGTATGGGATGATGCTCAACTGCACCCCGCAGTCTCTCGGCAAGAAGGGCCTCGGCGGGCATGCGGAGGAGATCAAGCAGTTCGTCAACGCCATCTTGCATGGCGGCAAGGTGCCGGTTCCGCCGGAGCAGTCGCTGATCACGCAGCGCATCCTGGACGGGATCTACAAGTCCGGCCAGGAGGGTAAGGAGATCATCCTGTAGCGAGGCTGGCTAACACGGGTCCGGCCGCGTCACTTCCGCAGGCCGAGGAAGAAGCCTGCGGCAAAGCCGCCGCCGAATGGCAGGTTGTAGGTCAGGATGGTCCACAGACGCGCGGTGGCCGTACTGGCGGCGTCGGCGCCCGGGCCCATGATGAACTCGCCGATCACGTCCCAGTTCCACTGGGCGAGGCCGTAGTAGGCGAGAAGCTGCATCAGGATGAACAGCACACCCAGCAGGCAGCCGGCCATGCGGCTCATGGTCTTCACCGCGTGGCCGGCGAAATACCCGAGCAGCCCGCCCACTCCGAGTGTGCTGAGAACGACTGTGAACGGCGTCATGTCGGCCCTCCTGCGCGCCTGGCGTCGGACCAAATGTTAAACCGGGGCGGGAGAGATGTCAACGAACGCCGAATCAGGGAACTGCGCCGGGGAGCGCACTGCGCTGCCACCCGAGTGGGAGGCGCGGCCGGGCTACGAACTGCTCCGCGCGGCCGTCTACGCGCCGCCTGAGCGCCACGAGTGGATCGAGCGTGCACTCAGCAGCCACGTCAGCGAGATCGCGTTCGTCCGCTCGCTGGAGGAGCTTGCGGACGCGGACGCGGATCTGATGCTGCTCACGCATGAGGCGCTCGCGGCGGGGCCGGAGCAATTGCGCCTGGAGACCACGCGTGGCTGGCGGGAGGAGCCGGGGCCGCTCTGGGTGATCATTGACGCGCCGGACCGCGCGCGCGTGACATACCAGGTCATCGGCGCGGATATCGCGGCTGACTTCGGCATCGCGGCCTGCGAACTGAGCGCGCGGCTGCATGCGCTCATCCGGCGGGCGCAGACGGAGCGCGATCGCAGCCCGCTGACGGGCCTGCCCGGGAGCATCTGGCTGCGGCGCTACATCGAAACGAAGCTGAGCAGCGGCGAGACGGTCGGCCTCGTCTCCGCGGATATCGACGATTTCAAGGCGCATAACGACCGCTGCGGCAGCCTGGCCGGCGACGATCTGATCGTGCTGCTGGCCAAGGTGCTGCGCGAGGAGGCGGGCGCATCCGGCGGCTTCCTCGCACATGTAGGCGGCGATGACTTCTGCGTGGTCTGCTCGCGGAGGCAGGCTGAGCGGCTTGCGCGGGCAGTTGAGGCGAGCTTTGAGCGCGCGGCGGCGGACCTGGCGCTTGAGCCGCGGCCGGTGGTGACGGTGGTGAGCACGAGCCTCTCGCCGAACGAGAGCGACAGTGTGCACCGCGCCTTCGAGCGCCTGGCGACACTGCGGCAGGCGGAGAGAAGAGGGCGAGATAGAGGCTTGGATGGACGGACAACACGATGAAGCCGACTGATCCCGCGTCATGCCCACTCTGCGGTGGGCGCCAGGAGAGTGGAACCACTACGTTCACTGCGGAGCTGGGATTCGGGGTCGTTGTGATCCGGAACGTACCGGCCAGAATCTGCCAGCAGTGTGGCGAGGCCTGGATCGACGATGCAGTAGCCGAAGCACTGGAGCGTCGCGTGAATGACGCCCGCGTTCAGCGACAGCAGGTAGCCGTGTTCGCCATGTGAGATCACCAGCGTGAGCAGGACCTTTTGAGGATGCGAGGGGAGTGCGATGGGTAAGAGCATACTTCTGGTGGATGACGAACGCGACCTCGTCTTCTACACCAAGCTCTTCCTCGAGGAGAAGGGCTACGAGGTCACGGAGGCATACGACGGCCAGCAGGCTCTGGAGGTGCTGGAGACCTTCCGGCCAGACCTCGTGCTGCTTGATGTCACCATGCCGCGGCTGAACGGCTGGGATGTGCTCAAGCGCATGCAGGAGGACCCGGAGAAGGTGGACATCCCGGTGCTGATGCTCACCGCCCGCAGCGAGGACGCCGACAAAGCCCGCGGCTGGGAGCTTGGCGTCACGTGGTACCAGACGAAGCCCTTCGAGCTGGACGAGCTTGCGATGGTCATTGAGCGGATACTTGCCACAACTGACGAGGACTGGGGTGAGGGCAAGGCGTAGTGCGGCAGCGTCCGCCACGCCGGCCGATACTGATGCGTCAACTCATGCTTTTCGCAGCACTTATATCATGCATCTCCTGCGCGCAGGTGCAGGCAGTGGACCTCGCCCGCAATGGCGAGGCGCTCGTGCCCATCATCAGCGATGGCTCCGAGGGCATCGAGGCAGCGGTCGCCGACCTGAAGAGCTACCTTGACGCAGCCACCGGCGGCGAGTTCGCGCTGCTGGGGCCCGACGATGCGCACGAGGGGCCCGCGATCTACGTCGGCCCCACGCACTACCTCCCGCGCGAGACCGATGCCACCCGCAGTCGCTGGATGCTCAGCCAGATCGTGCAGATCCAGACGCGCGATGGCTCGCTCTACATCACCGGCGGCGGCGTGGACGGCTCTGTCTTCGCCGTCTACGCATTCCTCGAGGACCTCTGCGGCTTCCGCTTCTTCCACCCCGGCGAGCTTGGCACGCACGTCCCGGAGTTGCCAGACCTCAGCTTCAACGAGCTTGCGGTGCGGCAGGTGCCGAGCTTCGTCTACCGGCGGATGTGGCCAAGCGCGCAGATCCCGGATCGGCGGATGTACCGCGAGTGGGAGACGTGGATGCGCAGGGGCCGCCAGGGCGGCCCCTCGATGGCGATGGGGCACAACCTCTTCCGGATCGTGCCCCCGGAGCTATACCCCGAGCACCCTGAGTTCTTCCCGGAGTTCGCGGGCGTGCGGCTCGACGCGCGCGGTGGCGCGCAGTGGCAGCCCGAACTGACCGCGCCAGGCGTCATTGAGCGCGCCGCCGAGCAGGCCATCGCGGCCTTCGAGGCAGACCCGAACCGGCATTCGTTCTCGCTCAGCATGAACGACAGCGATGGCTGGAGCGAATCGCCGGAGGCGCTGGCGGAGGATCCGCCGGAGTTCCGCGGCGTGCAGGACCGCGGCAAGGCCCGGCGCATGATCGTCTTCGCGAACGCGGTGGCGGAGCGCACCGCGGCGCGGTTCCCCGACCGCTACCTCATGTTCTACGCCTACAAGAGCACCCTCGAGCCGCCGAGCGAGCCGATGGTGCACCCGAATGTCATCCCGGCGATCGCGCACTGGGGCATCGCGGGTGACTCGTTCCATCCGATCGTCGCGCCCGAGAACATCAGCCCGGCCAACGCGCTCTTCCGGCGCGCCATTGACGGCTGGGACCGCATCGCCGGGCCACTGGTCGCCCGCGAGTACTGGACCGCTCCCTACGCCGACCCGCTGCTGAAGGCCGGGATTACGCCGATCCTCTTCGAGGACATCCCGTACTACTACCAGCACGGCTTCATCGGCTGCAACTCCGAGGCCAACATCGACTGGGGCAACCTCGCGCTGAATCACTACGTCGCCGCGCGACTGATGTGGAACGTCGAATGCACCGCAACCGATCTGCTCGACGACTACTTCAGCACCTACTACGGGCGCGCCGCTGAGCCGATGCGGCAGTACTTCACGCGCATCTGGGAGGTCGCGTACCGCCACCACCTGCCGGAGGAGATCGCGGTGCCGCTGTCTGAGGAGGACATCGTCTACCTCGACGAGCGCCTGCAGGAGGCGAAGACCCTCGCCGCCGCCGATGAACTGCGCGCGAGGCGCGTCGAGATGACGCGCGACTTCCTCGATGCGTGGCGGATGCGCCGCGAGCTTGGCACCGCCTCGACGGCCCAGCAGATCGGCGCCTACATCGAGCATCTCGACACGCTTGCCGCGAAGCAGACGGACGCGATCGTGGTCCGGGGCTGGCAGCAGGAGTTCATGGCCGCGATCCCCGAGGCCACGGCATACGAGGGACCGGCGCTGGTCCGGGCGCTGCCCGATGAGCCGATCGAGCCTGTGGAGCCGCAGCCGCTGATCTACCGGCCATCCGGCACCTGGCTCGTGCTCGTGGGCGAGGACCGCCGCATCGAGGCCACCGGCATTGGCGTGCAGGTCGGCCCGCGCTATACGCAGCGGCCATCGTGGCACGTTGTCTCGGCCGCGGGCGAGTCGATCGCTTCCGGCCACGTGCCGCTGCCCGGCGAGGCCAGGTTCGAGGTCGAGGTGCCCGCGCCGGGCCTCTACCAGATCATGATGAACGCCGGGCGCAACGGCTGCGGGATGGTCGTGCACAACTGCCCGTCGGTGATGACCGGCCCGGGTATGAAGCTCTGCGAGCGCCCCGGCACCATGTACTTCTGGGTGCCGGAGGACTGCGAGCGGTTCACGATCACCCTCTTCGCGGGCGAGGGTGAGAGCGCCGCGATGAGCATCTTCCGCCCGTCAGGCGAGCTTGCGTTCAGCGGAGATACGCTCGCTGGCGACGCCGTCCCGGCGGCCATCGAGACCGGCCCGGCCGAGCGCGGACAGGCGTGGCGGATCGAGATCAGTGAGGCGCCACGGGGGATGATGGAAGACTTCTCGCTGCTGCTGAGCGATGAACTGCCGCCGTATCTGGCGACATCGCCGGGGGCGCTGCTGAGGCCGGAGTAGCCAAACGACGGCCCCTCCCCCCGGCCCCCTCCCCCTTGCGCGCAAACGACAGCGCGCTGGCGGGAGAGGGGGAGGAACGACTGTCAGCCGGCAGCACGGGAGGGGAGCCGCCGATGCGGCAGGACGCCAGGCGGTCTGTTCGCTGCGTCGCAGACGGCCACAAGCTCAAGTTCGCTCGGGAGCAGCGGCGGGAGCCGACAGAGTCCGAACAGCGGCTCTGGCAGCATCTCAGGCGTCACAGCCTTGGCGTGCCGTTCCGCCGCCAGCACCCGATCGGTGAGTTCGTCCTTGACTTCTACTGCGCACCCGCAAGACTGGCCGTGGAGATTGACGGACCGGCTCATGAGCAGCAGAGGGAATACGATCAGTGGCGGGATGCCGAGCTTGCTGAGCGCGGAATCCGCATGCTGCGCATCGGTGACGATCAGGTGCGTCAATATATCAACGCGGTACTGGAGATGATCAGGACCGAACTCGCGAAAGTCTAACGGACGAGAGCCGCCAGTCGTTCCTCCCCCTCTCCCGCCGGCGCGCCGTCGTTTGCGCGCAAGGGGGAGGGGGACCGAGGGGGAGGGGCGCGGGGCCATCCATGATCTACCAGGAGGGTTCAACATGACCGACACACCGCAGGAGAAGAAGTCCGACTTCCGCTACGCCACAGGGGACGCAACCGTGCCGTGGGCGGCCGTAGGCGAGCATATCTGGCATGAGGACCTGATGGGCCTCGTGAAGCTGCTGGTCAAGCCCGCCGGCGATGAGGCTGAGTTCGCGGGCGCGATGGCCAGCTTCGAGCAGGCCCTCACCTCCCTCTGCGCATGCGGCCGGCCTACCGCCAAGCTCAGCCTCGGCGACACCGTGAAGCAGCTTGAGGAGGAGGTCGCGCGCTTCCTCGGCAGCAAGTACGCCTGCTTCGTGACCAACGCCACCGCCGGCTTCCAGATCGCCCACCAGTTCGCCGATCTCGGGCCGGGCGATGAGGTCATCCTGCCCGCGATCACCTTCATCGCGACCGGCGTCTACCCGCCGCTCGTCGGCGCGAAGTGCGTCTTCGCGGACGTTGACCCGCGCACGATCAACATGGACCCGGAGGACGTCGCCCGGAAGATCACCGATCGCACGAAGGTCATCATGCCCGTGCACATCGGCGGCTACCCGGTGGACATGGACCCGATCATGGAGATCGCGAATGAGCGCGGGATCACCGTCATCGAGGACGCCGCACATGCCTTCGGCGGAAAGTACAAGGGGAGGATGACCGGCACCGTCGGCCACTTCGGCTCCTTCAGCTTCCATGAGGTGAAGAACATCACCGCCTTTGGCGAGGGCGGGATCGTCTGCACCGACACCGACTTCGGCCAGTACTTCAACCAGGCCCGCTTCTGCGGCGTGGATATGAGCGAGCAGATTGAGAACTGGCTCTACGACGTGAAGGCGCTCCCGACCACCACCGGCGGCCCGCAGGTCCCGGGCAACCACTCCTCCACCGAGATCCAGGCGGCCTGCCTCCTCGGGCAGATGGAGCGGCTTGAGGGGATCATTCGCGTGCGCCGCGAGCGCGCGGAGTACCTCAACGAGCGCTTCAAGGACGTCCCGGGGCTGATCCCCGCGCCGCTGAACACCGAGGAGATCGAGAGCACCTTCCACCTCTACCTGCTGCAGGTGGACCCGGAGGTGCTGGGCGCGGACATCCGCCCGTTCAGGGCGCTGCTCACGGAGAAGGGCGTCACGAACATCCCGCACTTCGCGCCGCTGTATCACTTCACGATCTACAAGCAGCTCGGCTATGATACTGACGCGATCGCGCAGAGCTGCCCGAACGCCGAGAACGCCTTCTGGCACACCTTCACGCACCTGCCACTCTACCCGCTGTGCGACGATCAGGTGGAGACGATGGCGGACCTCGTCATCGAAACCGCGAACGAAATCCGCGGGTAACGACGGCGAACGACAGCAGGCGACAGCCCACTGCAGGAACGACACGGACCGCGGGCGACAGGCTCGTGGTCCGTGCCACAGGGGTGAGACCGTGCCCGACCAGCACCCCATACTGAAAGTCTGTGGCCTCACGCGCGTTGCGGATGTCCGCTGCGCCGAGGCCACGGGCGCCAGCTTCTGCGGCCTGATCGTCGAGATCGAGCGCTCCCCGCGCTCCATCACGCGCGAGCAGGCCGTGCTGCTTGCGCGCGGCTGCCGGGCACGCCCGGTGCTGGTGGTTGAGAGCATGCCGCCCGAGGAGATCGCGGCGCTCGTTGAGGCTACGGGCGCGCACGCGGTCCAACTCCATGGCGGCGATGAGGAGTACCTTCGCGAGGTGACGGAGGCGCTCGACCGGCGAGCCTTCGTCTGGCGACCCGTCGGGCTACCCGAGCAGTGCGAAGACCGCGCGGCGCTGGTTGCCGAGACGCTTGCGGAGATCGAGGCCGCGCTGGCGGCCGGGGCGTCGGCGATCGTGCTCGATACGCGCACATCCAGCGGCACCGGCGGCTCAGGCCGCACCTGCGACTGGGAGGCGGCGGCGGAGATCGTGCGGCGGACGAACGCGCCGGTGCTGCTTGCGGGAGGCCTCGACCCGGCGAACGTTCGGGATGCCCTGCGCGTCACAGGCGCGGCGGGAGCGGATCTTTCCTCGAGCCTCGAAGCCGCGCCCGGACGCAAGTCGCCAGCGCGGCTGCGGGAGTTGGCTGCCGCATGGGCCCGGATCATGCCGGGATGCGAAGCGGACGGGCTCTAGCCCTGCGCGAAGCAGGTATTCGCCCGCCGCTGGAGAATACACTCAGACTAACCTGACTACCACAGGTCTAACAAGCCTTCAGGAGGAGATCCACGATGTCTGACGAGAAGCTCGCGATCGACGGCGGTAAGCCGATTCGCACCGAGGAGTACCCGCCGTGGCCGTACTTCGAGGAGGACTCGATTGAGGCCGCGATGGAGCCGCTGCGCACCGGCAGAGTGAACTACTGGACCGGCAAGGTCGGCGTGGAGTTCGAGCAGAAGTTCGCGGCGTGGGAGGGCACAAACTTCGCCATCTCGACCGCGAACGGCACCACCGCGCTGCACACCGCCCTCGGCGGCCTGGGCATCGGCCCTGGCGATGAGGTCATCGTGCCGAGCTACACCTTCATCGCGTCATCCATGTGCGTGCCGCAGGCGGGCGCTATCCCGGTCTTCGCGGACGTGGAGAAGCTCACGCACACCATCTCGCCCGAGTCGATCCTCGAGAAGATCTCGCCCCGTACAAAGGCGATCATCCCCGTGCACCTCTACGGCTGCATGGCCGACATGGGCGCGATCATGGACATCGCGAAGGAGTACGGCCTCTACGTGGTTGAGGACGCGGCGCAGGCGCATGGCGGCAAGTACAACGGCAAGATGGCCGGCTCCATCGGCGACATCGGCGCCTTCAGCTTCTGCCAGTCGAAGCACTTCACGACCGGCGGCGAGGGCGGCATGGTCGTCACGGACAACGAGGAGTGGGCGTGGAACTGCCGCTCCTTCCGCGATCACGGCTACGACGTCTCCGAGCGCATCCGGCTGCTTGAGCTGGAGGAGAAGCTGCCCTACATCCACCAGCGCATCGGCTACAACTTCCGGCTGACCGAGATGCAGTCGGCAATCGGGATCGTGCAGCTTGAGAAGATGGACAGCTGGAACACCCCAAACCGCCGCCGCAACGCGAAGATCCTCGACGCGGCGCTCGAGGGCGAGGACTACATCCTGGCGCTGCCGATCGACACGGAGGAGCGCGAGAACGCGTACTGGCAGTACCCGATCATCCTCAACACGGAGCGGCTGTCGGTTGACGCACGGGACTTCTTCAAGGCCGTCGGGGCCGAGGGCGTGCCGGCCGGCCCGGTCATGTGGCCGCAGAGCTACAAGGAGGCCTGCTACCGCAAGCACGTGGGCTTCGGGCGGCTGCAGTATCCGTTCCGCGACCCGCACGTGCGCGCCGAGGCGACCGACTACATCAACACCTTCTGCCCGAACGCCGCGTGGGCGGAGTCGCGCACGTTCTTCGTCCCGGTCCACCCGACCTACGAAGAGCAGGACATGCACGACATCGCCGCTGCGATCAAGAAGGTCGGCCGCGCGTACCTGAAGTAAGGAGGGGCGGGCTTCCCTGCCCGCCCGGTCGTTCGGAGGGGCGGGCTTCCCTGCCCGCCCGGTCGTCCGGAGGGGCGGGCTTCCCTGCCCGCCCGGTCGTTTGCCGTTGCCGTCAGCCGTTGCCGTTGCCGTTGCCGTCAGCCGTTGCCGTTGCTGTCAGCCGTTGCCGTTGTGGCCCCGGCGCCCCGCCGGGGGCCGTTCTCAACACGCGGCACAACCGGCCACACCGTAAGCGCGAAATGGCGGGCGCGGCGGTCTTCCGCCGCGCCCGTTTCATGTATGACCCTGAGAGGACGGTACCCCATGCCCGACGCACTCGGCGTAGGAATCATCGGTCTGCACATGGGAGCGGGCCAGCTCCGGCAGATCGCGAACGTGCCCGGCCTGAAGATCACCGCCATCTGCGACCTCGAAGAGGCGCTCATCAAGCACATCCAGAAGGAGTTTGATATCCCCTTCGCCACCACCAACTATGAGGAGCTGTGCCGGCGCGAGGACGTGGACATCGTCTCCGTCGCCACACCCGACTACGTGCACCTCGAGATGGCCGAGGCGGCCTTCGCGAACATGAAGCACGTGATGATGGAAAAGCCGCTCGCGCGCACCGTGGATGAGTGCCAGAAGATGATTGACGCGCAGCGCGCCGCCGGTACGAAGCTCATGACCGCGCACGTGGCCCGCTTCTACGGGACCTTCCAGAAGATCAAGTCGTGGACGCAGGACGGCACGCTCGGCGAGGTCTACAACCTCTACACCAGCTACATCCACAACTACGAGAACATCCCGGGCTTCAACGAGTGGCGCTTCGACCCGGAGCTGCGCCATCAGCTCATCGGCGGCGGCTGCCACGCGATCGACCTCGCACGCTGGATCGGCGGAGAGGTCGAGGAGGTCTCGTGCTACAGCAACCACTTCAACATCCCGGTGCTGCAGACCGACGACCACTTCAACATCAACCTGAAGTTCCAGTCCGGCGCGGTCGGCATCGTCGTCGGCTCCTTCGGCTGCGCGCATCCCTACAACATTGACATGCACGTCTGGGGCACCAATGGCAGCGTCATCGCCACGAACACCTGGGACGAGGCGAAGCTCTGCCTGCGCTCGATCGACCGCAACAAGTGGCTCGACATGCCCGTGCTGCGCGAGGGCAAGGGCCTGGCCTCGGAGTTCCAGGTGCTCGCGAACGCGATCCGCAACGACAGCGAGATCGAGAGCGACGGCGTCTCCGGCGCCCGCACGGTCGCCATCGGCTGGGCGGCCATCGAGTCGTCCCGCGAGGGCAGGCCGGTCCAGCCGAAGCTGGACTTCTGAGTGGAGGAGGAGCCTCGCCTCCGGGCGAAGCTCCCTCCGCGGACGCCCCATGCGCGCTGAGGGAGGTCGCTTCGGCCATGCTGCAGCTTGATGATCGGCAGAAGGTGCTCGCCGGGCTCACGCTCTTCCTGATCCTCGCGCACCTGATCTTCCCGAAATCCGGCGTCGATGAGGGCACTGTGGCGCTGCTCGGCTTCTTCACGGCGGTGCTCTACGGGAAGGAGTTCGGCCGCTCGCTGAGGATCGGCCTGCGCATGGCCATTGACGCGCCGGAGCGGCGGGCCGCAAGGGAGGCTGCCCAGGCCCCGGCCTCTGTGCCCGCGCCTGCGCAGGCTGAGCCACCGGCGGCCGCCGCGCCCGCTCCTTCAGCGGCGCAGGCGGAGCTGGCGGAGCGCGTCCGGCAGATCTCCTACCAGGCGGAGCACGCACGCATCGCCGCCGAGAGCGAGGGGCTGCCTCCGGGCGCGCGCATGGGCGATGTGGCCTGGGGCATCGTGCAACGCTCCAGCGGGCAGCCTCGCGTCGCGCTGATGCTGACGCTCCGGGCCGTGGAGCAGCGGCTGGAGGCGGCCACCGGGCTGAAGGATATCTCAGCCGCGATCCGGCGGCTCGTCGAGACGAGCAAGGCGCCCCGGCAGCTCGCGGAGGCGCTTGAGGCGTGGAGGCGCGCGCGCAACGACGTCGCGCAGGCCGTAAATGGCGGCATCACGGACGACGCGCTCTGGGCGCTGGTGGACATCGGCGCGATGCTGGTGTCGCTCATCCCGAACGGCGGGCCTGCGCCCTCCACGGAGAACTGAACGGCAGGAGATACTCGCATGAACGCGAAGGAAGTCGAAGCCGTGGTGCTGGGCATATCGCCGCTCGAACGGGCCATGCCGGGCGATCCGACAGGGCTTCTCTACGGTGACCCTGACATCGAGGTGACCGGCGTCGCGGTCACCTGGACGCCCACCGTGCAGGTGCTGCGGGAGGCGGCCGTGGATGGCCTCAACTTCGTGCTCACGCACGAGATCCCGTTCTTCGCCTCCGCGAACTCGAACTGGTTCCGCACGATGCCCGAAGAGGAGCGGCCGTACAACATCGCGCGCCGCAGCATCCTCGACGCGCACGGGATGGCCGTCTGCCGCTGCCACTCGAACTGGGACGGCACCCCGGGCGGCGTGATGGACTCATGCGCCGAGGCGCTCGGCTTTGAGGACATCGCGAGCGGCGGCGACTACTGCCGCACCTACGCGATCGAGCCGCTGACCGTCGCCGAACTGGCCGATCACGCGAAGCTTGCGCTGGGCGTGCCGGTGGTGCGCGTGGCGGGCGACGGTGGACGTATGGTCACGCTCGTCACCGTGATGTATGGCGGCCTGCTGCAGCACTGGCACGGCGTGGACGAGGCGCTGCTGGCGGGCGCGGACGCGATCATCTGCGGCGAGGCGCTCGACTACAGCTTCCGCGCGGCGGTGGACGCGGGCATCCCGCTGATCGAGACCGCGCACATCAACTCGGAGAACCCGGGCATGCGGGAGTTCGCGCGCAAGCTCTCCGCGAAGCTCCCGCCGGAGATGCCCGTGAGGTTCATAGACGCCGGGATGCCGTGGCGCTTCTTCTGAGCGCGGCCCGGCAGAGCAGCATCGGGCACAGGATCCAACACAACTGACGGAGGTGTTGACGAATGACGATCAGATGGGGAGTCATCGGCTGCGGAGGGATCGCTGATCGGCGGACCATCCCCGAGGGGATCATCCCCGCGGCATCTGCGGAGCTCGTGGCGGTGCAGGATGCCTTTGAGCCGCGGATGAGCGAGGTCGCGGAGAAGTATGGCGTGACCGGCTACGCGACCGTGGAGGAGCTTCTGGCGGACGACAGCGTGGACGCGATCTACATCGCGACGCCCACTCACGTGCACCACGAGCAGACTGTGGCTGCCGCTAAGGCGGGCAAGCATGTGCTCTGCGAGAAGCCGCTGGCGCTCACGCTGGAGGAGTGCGAGGCGTCCATCAAGGCCTGCGCCGACGCCGGCGTCAAGTTCGGCACGAACTTCATGATGCGCTTCCATGCGTGCCATGAGACGATTCGCGCGATGGTCGCCGCGGGCGATCTCGGCACACCGGTCCTCGGGCGCGCGGAGCTGACCTGCTGGTATCCGCCGATCGAGGGCGCCTTCCGGCAGAGCATCGAACTCGGTGGCGGCGGCTCGCTCATCGACATGGGCAACCATTGCATCGACCTGCTGGAGTTCATCTTCGGCAGCAGGGTGGCGCGCGTGGCCTGCTTCACCGGGAGCCTCGTGCAGGACTACGAGAGCGAGGACACGGCGGTCGCCACGCTGCACTTCGAGAACGGGGCCGTCGGGATGGTGGACACGCTCTTCAACGTGCCCGACGCCGCCGCGCGGAACATGCTGGAGCTCTACGGCAGCCGCGGGAGCATGGTCACGCAGGGCACGATCGGCCAGGCCTCGACCGGCAGCATCACGGCGGTCATCGAGGGCGCGACGAAGGGCTACGACGCCCAGCAGGTGCGGGCCGAGGGCGCGACGCAGCGGATCATCGAGCCGGAGCTGGTGAACATGTACGAGGCCGCGATCGAGGGCTTCTGCGATGCCATCGCCAACGGTACCGAGCCGCCGGTTTCGGGCGCAGACGGCCTGTGGAGTCACAAGGTCATCGACGCCTGCTACGAGTCCGCGCGCACCGGGAAGATCGTCGACGTCAGATAGCCTGACGGCATACGGCAACACAAAGCGGGCCGCCGGCGATGGCGGCCCGCTTCGTATATCGTTCCGTGTCGGGAGGACTAGCGCTTGTCGTCGTCTTCCTCTTCGTAATCCACGTCGCCGGCGAGGGCGTGCTCGAAGTCCTCGGCCTCGTCAGCGTCCTCGTCGCTTGTTTCGGCCTCGGCGTAGGGGTCAACGATTTCGCGGCCGAGCAAATCCTTTACGCTCATCTCGCGCCGCGACGCTACGACCTCGGGGTTGTAGAGGTCCTGCAGCGCCTTGAAGCAGGCCATCGCGCGATTGAAGACGTTGCCGCTACCGAGCGACTTCGTCAGAATGTCGCGGATGCCGCTGACCTCGATGATCTGACGCACCGCGCCGCCGGCGATGATGCCGGTTCCACGCGAGGCCGGCTTGAGCAGGATGACCGCTCCGCCAACCTTCGCCTGGATGGTGTGCGGCACCGTGTAGCCATCCATCGGCACGCGGATCATGTTCTTGCGGGCGAACTTCATGCCCTTCTCAATGGCGGCGGGAACGTCGCGGGCCTTGCCGATGCCGACGCCGACGTTGCCACGACCATCGCCCACCGCGCAGACGACGCGGGCGCTGGAGATGCGGCCACCCTTGACGGTCTTGCGCGTACGATCAACGCGAACTACTCGCTCTTCATAATCGTCTCTGCTGAACCGTGCCATCAGTGCGGCTGTCCCTTCCACCAGACGAGAAATCGTGCCCCCGCGGATATACCGGGGGCCGGGCGAGTAACGTAACACATCTGCTCCAGAGAGTCAACCTCCGGCGCGCAGGAAAACTACAGACCGGGCAGATCGAGCTGCCCCGCATCGTCGGGAGCGGCCTTCCCGTAGCGCCCTCCGCCCCCTGCGCGCAGCGGCAGCGTACCGTGGCGGGCGTGGAGGATGAGCGCCGCCACCCGCGTTCCCACCGTCTGCAGCAGGTCCTCCGGCTCCGCCTCGTGCAGCACAGCCATCTCCGACCCGTAGCGGTTGATCAGCTTGCGCAGCGTGACCGCGCCCACGCCAGGCACGAACTGCAGCGGCACCTGGTACTGGTAGGGCGGCCGGTGCGGCGGCATGCGCATCTCGTCGCTGTCGGCGATCTGCACGATCCGGTCCAGCACCCCGCGCGTCACGTTCTCCGAGCCGCATGCCTCGCACTTCAGCACCGGTGGCGCGCCCTGCGCGATGCGATGGCAATCCTCGCAGAACGTGCGGTGGTACTTCCCGAGCCGCGGGTCGAGGCCGTAGTTGGCCGCGATGCGCCGCCCATCCTGCCGAAGCAGCGCCATCCGCAGTTCATCGAAGCTCGGCGCCTCCATCTCGATGATGTTGTACTCGCGGCCGATCTTCGGCAGCGAGTGCGCGTCAGAGTTCGAGAGGAAGCTCCGGTCCGACAGCTCGTCGATCCGGTCGGCAAGAAAGCTGTCGGCGGAGAGGCCAAGTTCGATCGCGTGTATTTGATTCCAGCGTTCGGTGAACATCGTCTCGAGTCGGTCTACGCACGAGCCGTACGGGCTGCGGTGCGGCGTGAAGCAGTGCGCCGGCATGAAGATCGCGTCGAAACCGAGTGCCAGCTCCATGAGCTCGCGCGCGGGCATCCTGCACGCCTGCGAGGACAGCTCCATGTTCGTCACGTGCCGCGAGAGCGCGTCGGAGAAGCCCTGTAGGGCCTCCAGCGAGCGGAAGAAGCTGACGTGGTGCGACCGGCCACCGCCCTCCTCATAGCTCTCGAACTCGGCGCCGAGGAGGACCGTGACCTCCGGCGCGCCGCCGTTCCCGCCGTAGCGGAGGCCGCCGCCGGGCTGCTCAACCATCTCCCCCGCCTCGACGAGCGCAAGGATGTCCTCCAGCACCGGCGGCGAGGCGCAGTCAACGATCCCCACGAGGTCTATGCCTTTGTGGCGCACGCACTCGATCGCGATGTTCTCGAAGGTGAGGTCGCGCGCTGCGGTAATCTTCACCGGCCGCCCGCTGCTCGACCGGCCGATGTGGACGTGCAAGTCACAGACGAAGAGCATCGTGTTGACTACCTGACTTTCCTGAGGGTGCGGGTCGGGTATGCGCCTCTGGATTCGCGCTACTGCTGTGGGCGCACGGGGCAGCTCGGGCACATCTCCAGCGCAAGCTCGTAGGTCGCCTGCACCATCGCGCCGCCGTCGAAGAACATCACCATCGCCTCGCCGATGCGCCGGTCGCGGATCAGACCCCGCTGGCGCAGTTCCGCCTCGATCGCCTGCCACTCGATCTTGCAGCGGCCCTCGCCGCGCCAGGCTGTGCTCAGCGCGTCGATGACCTCTCCGCTCGGCAACCGGAGCTTCCGCACGAGGGCGCGATAGCCCATGCACTTCGCGCCCCCACGGGTCTCAGCGACGTGCGCGGCCGTGCAGCGGTTCATCCCGACGCCGAGCATGCAGATCTTCCCGCCGCTGTTCACGAGCTTCCCGAGCGGGCTCTCGTCGGCGAAGGTGGTCAGCTCGAGGTGCTCGGAGGTCAGCCACGCTGCGCGCGGGCCGATGGCGGCATACGGGTGGGTGGGGTGCAGTGAGCGGTGCGCCTCCGGCCGCAGCCGCACAGCCTCGGTGATGGCGCCGTTGATCGAGCGGGTGGTGCGCCGGTCGAAGATCTCCTCCGCGCCATCGAAGGCAGCCGGCGAACAGTGGTTGAAGGTCGGGACCATCAGCGTTCCCTCCGGCCCGAGGACCTCCAGCACAGCATCCACCACCGCCTCCGGGCCGCCGATCACATGCCCGAGGCTCGACAGCGAGCTGTGAAGCTGAAGCATATCGCCGGACTCCAGCCCGAGGGCGCGGAGCCCGGCGACGATATCAGCCTGCGTGACAACCGTGCATCCCGATGAGCTGTCTGGCATGAGCGACCTCCGAGATCTATAGCTCCGAAAGCCCGGTGGCCTCCGGGTAGCGCGCGCGGATCAGCAGCGCCTCAAGGACGCCACGGTTCTCGCCCGGGTTCTCCACGCACTCCACGATGCGCGCGTGGTCGAGCCCGTCAATGCGCTCGTTCATCGCCTTGAGCGTGTCCATGCAGTTCGTCAGCGCGCGCTCGACGGGCATCCGCTCGGGGTTCAGGTCCAGCCCGAAGAGATGCTGGTAGCCGCACATCTTCAGCGCATACAGCGCCGCCTCGGTCTGCTCCGGATAGACCACGCCCACGTTCAGGTCCTGATCGTAGTTCCCCATCGGCTGCGAGTTCCAGTGCGTGTGCCCCAGCCGACCGTACTCGCAGACCAGGCTGAAGGCGTAGCCGAGGTCCTCGTAGGCCATCAGCATGTGGCCGACTTCAGGGTTCAGGCCCATCATTGCCGTGCCATCGCGGAGGATGCGGCGGTTCTCGTCGTTCCCGAGGAGCGCCTCGACCTTCGCGCACAGCAGCAGCGCCTCGGAGGTCGTCCCGTAGAGGATGTTCGCGCGCGGCTCGTAGGGCTTCGGCTCAATGACGATACGCACGCCCGGCACCGCGTCCATCGCCTCGGCGAGGCCCTCAGCGAAGCGGTCGCGCGCCGCCACATGGTTCTGCCCGAAGGTGTTGTCGAAGCCATCGATGCCCGGCCAGACGATCGCGAAGTCGGTGTCGAGCTCCTTGTTGATCTGCAGCGTGGTGATCGTGCGATCGATCGCCGAGCGGCGCGCCTTCTCGACCGGCGAGGAGAGCGAGCCAAACTCATACTGCGCCTCATAGAAGAGGTTCGGGACGACCGTGATCAGCCGCAGGCCCTGCTCGCCGGCGCTCTTGAACAGGTCGAGGGTGTCGTCGTTGACCTCGTTCGGGTAGTGCGCCTCCAGCGCCACCAGCCCCTGGTCCATCAGCCCGAGGGCCTTCTCGATCCGCCCCTCCATCGGGATGTCGCCTGCGTAGCGATCGTGGAAGCGGCCGCCGCCGGGGGCGAAGAACCAGACGCCGGCGCTGAACCGCAGGTCGAGGCTGAAGCTCTCGAGGTGGCGGACAAGCTCTTCTCCGCTTCGGCGTACCTTCTGCCCGGACAGATCCCTCATCGGCATGATGATCACCTGGTATCGCGAGGGCCGTTCTCATGCTGCACGATCGGCGGCCCTCGGCTGGATTGCGGAGCGCGCTGCGTGTGCATGATTCGCCGCGCGAGCCGGGAGACCTTCCCCGCCATGGGGCAGGTTGCGCCGCCATGCATGGCGAATAGGCAGGCTGTTCAGGTCAGTCACAGCAGGGAGGCCGAGATCGTGCGACAGGAAGAGACCTTCAGGATTGAGGAGCATACCCGGGTGCGGCAGGCGATCGGCGCCCACACCCTCAAGAGCGTCAATGAGATCCCCCAGTTCCACATCCGCACGCTCGTGGACATGGAGCCCATGGTGGCCTTTCGCGAGGAACTGAAGCAGACCGCGAGCCCGGCGGCGACGTATAACGACCTGAGCATCAAGGCCGTGGCGCTGGTCCTGCGCGATTTCCCGCGCTTCAACGCGTGGTGCGAGCCTGAGCACCTCAAGCTGCTCGATGCGGTCAATGTCGGCTTCGCCGTCGGCACGGACCAGGGAGTGCTGCTGCCGACGGTGCGCAACGCCGACCGGAAGAGCCTCAAGGAGATCGCCGCGGAGACCGGCGAGATGGTTGAGCTTGCCCGCAAGGGCCGCCTGCGCGCCTCGCTGCAGATGGGCGCGGGCTTCACGGTCTCCAACCTCGGCCCGATCGGCATAGACGCCTTCGCGCCGATCATCAGCCCGCCGCAGGTCGCGATCCTCGGGATCGGCTCGATCAAGCCGCAGGCGATGGTCGTTGATGGCGAGATCATCGCGCGGCGCGCGGTCTACCTCACGCTCGTGATGGACCACCGCGCGGTTGACGGTGCCGACGGTGCGCAGTTCCTCGCGGCGGTGGCGGATGCATTCACGCACCCCGAGCGCATGGTCGGCGAGTAGCGATGGCGGCCACGGAAAACCTCGACGTCATCGTGCTCGGCTCCGCGATGGTGGAGATCACGCCGGCGAAGATGGGGCAAGCGCTCGCCGACGTGGATACGATGGTCCCGCTGCCATCGGGCGCCGCGGCGAACTTCGCCGCCGTCCTCGCCTCACTGGGTGTGCGGACGGCGCTGATCAGCCGCGTGGGCGAGGACGAACTCGGGCAGTGGCTCACGGAGCGCCTGGCACAGCGTGGGATCGTCACAGACTACGTCGCGCCGGCGCCGGGGCAGCGCACCCCGGTATCGTTCGCATGGATGGACCGCCAGGGCGCGAAGACCTTCTACTTCTACCGCTTCCCCGGATTCAGCGACCCCATGGCGACCCTCCGCCCGGGGGAGATCACGCCCGATCAGCTCCAGGGCGCTCGGATCTTCGACTTCACCGAGGCGACCGTCCGCAACGAGCCGCTGCGCTCGGCTGCGTTCGATGTCGCGCGCCTGGCTCGGGAGGCCGGGCTGCAGGTCTGCTACGCGCTGAACTACCGCCCCTCGGCCTGGCACGACCAGACGCCCGAGCAGATCGCGTGTGTGCAGCGCGAGGCGTGCTCGCGGGCCGACATCGTGCTGATGAACCGCGAGGAGGCCCTGCACGTCACAGGCTGTAGTGTGCCGGCGCAGGCGGCCCGCGAAGTGTCGGGGCTGGGCCCGCGGCTTGTGGTGATCACCGCGGGCGACGAGGGCTCGCTGCTGCTTGCGGATGGTGAACTCGAGCAGATCCCCGCGCATCCCGTCGAGGTGGTGTACGACATCGGTGCCGGAGACGCCTTTCACGCGGGGTTGCTCGCGGCACTGCTCACGGGGATGAGTCCCGCACAGGCTGCTCGTTTCGCCTCGGAGGCCGCAGCCCTGCGTATCAGCCGTGGGGTGACAGAGGCCAATCCCTCGTACGATGAAGTGGCCCGTCTGATGCAGCAGTAGGCAAGAGCCCAAGGGGTTGGAACGGATCTGAAGGCGGTAGGCGGCGCAGCGGTACCGCGTTTCCGCCACCGGGGGCTATGGATTCTTCGCAGCGAAAGTGTAGAGTCGCGCTTCTTCAATCTGCTGTACAGACAGACACGTTGCCGCCGCAGCCATCAGCATGTGGCGTTCTGTTATCCTGCGGTTTGACATCGGCTGCTCTGTGGGTATCGTTACAGAAGATACAACGGGTGTTGTGCTGTGTGACACGATGTGGTATGATATAAGTCACAAAAGGCTTCGGCATCGCAGCACCCTGTACACGCGGCGGTCACGAAACCAGCAAAATCACTATCGTCCCGCGTAGGGGCGATCGGAGGTGTCGCTTTCTGGACCCACGCAGGATCGTTATAGTTGAGGATGATCCTCAGTGTAGCAAACTTGTGGCCACTAAGCTGCAGGCGGAAGGTTTTGATGTCGTCGTCGCGAACAGCGGCGAAGAAGGTCTCGACATCATTGAGAGCGAGATGCCTGATCTTCTGCTTCTCGACCTCATCCTCCCCGGGATTGATGGCCTGGAAGTCTGCCGCCGACTTCGCCGCAAGCACGACCTCCCGATCATCATGCTGACCGCGAAGGATGACGAGATCGACGCGGTCATCGGGCTGGAGGTCGGCGCAGATGACTACATCACCAAGCCATTCGGGACGCGCGAACTGGTTGCCAGAGTGCGCGCTATGCTCCGGCGGGTGAAGATTAACCGCGAGCATACCGAGCCGCTGGAGCACCTGACCTTTGCCGAGCTCGATATCGATATCCCGAAGCGGACGGCCACAGTTCAGGGCGAGATCGTGCACCTGACCCCGAAGGAGTTCGGCCTCCTCGTCTACCTCGCGTCGAGGCCCAACGTCGTCTTCACGCGCGAGGAGATCATCCGGGACATCTGGGGACGCGCCGACGGCGGTGGCGATCTGCGTACAGTTGATACGCACATCAAGCGCCTGCGGCGAAAGATTGAAGAGGGCCGCGCGGTACCGTGGAGCATCGCGACTGTCTGGGGCGTCGGCTATAAGTTCCAGATGAACGACTGAGTGGCGCTTGATGATTGGACATCAGCATCGGCCCGCGATTCCAATCGCGGGCCGATCGCGTTCTTGCGGAGGAGCGGCAACGGCGGCAGGCAGGAGGCGTGCCCCACGGATAAGGGGCCTTCGTCCCCGTGGCGCAGGCTTCCAGCCTGCGGTCGTTCAGGCCTCTCCACGTACATTCGCGACGTGCAAGATGCCCATCGCTACGGCCCGCTTGCGGCGAACGTCAACGACAGAACGAGGCCCGGCGGACGCGGCGCCTTCACGCCCGATCCCTCTCCGACCACGCGCTCAGTTCACTGCGAAGCTCCAGGAGCGCGTCCGCGGCGATCGCCTCGCGCACCCGCTCCATCAACTGCGTGTAGAAGCGGATGTTGTGCAGGCTCAGCAACTGCCAGCTCAGCGGCTCCTTCATCCGATGCAGATGCCTCAGGAACGCGCGCTGAAGTCCCGCCGCGCAGGTCGGGCAGTCGCAGTTCGCGGAGAGCGGCCGCGCGTCGCTCTCATACTCAGCAGCGGCGATGCGAATCGGCCCCTCCCAGGTCATGACGCTGCCGTGGCGTGCGTTCCGCGTCGCGATCACGCAGTCGAACAGGTCCACCCCCTCCGCCGCGCAGTCGACGATGTCCAGCGGCGTCCCCACGCCCATCAGGTGCACCGGGCGTTCCTCAGGCAGGACCGCCTGTGCCGCGCGCAGCGAGAGCAGCATGTCCTCGCGGTCCTCACCCACCGAGAGCCCGCCGATCCCGAAGCCCGGGAAGCCGAGCGCCGCGGTCTCACGAGCGCTGCGCTCCCGCAAGTCCGGGAAGATCCCGCCCTGCACGATCCCGAAGAGCTGCTGGTAGCGATGCTCGTGCTCCGCCAGCGAGCGCTCGGCCCAGCGCAGCGTGCGCTCAAGCGACCGCTCCACATACTCCCGCTCGGCCGGGCACGGGCAGCAGACGTCCAGCGGCATCGCGATATCACTGCCGAGGGCGAGCTGGATGCGCACCGACAACTCAGGCGTCAGCAGGATCGTGCTGCCGTCCACCGGAGAGCGGAAGGTGACGCCTTCCTCCCTGATGTCCTTCGGATCGGCGATGGAGAAGACCTGAAAGCCGCCGCTATCGGTCAGGATCGGCCGGCGCCAGCCCATGAACCGATGCAGGCCGCCGCACTCGGCGATCACCGCCTCCCCCGGCCGCAGGTGCAGGTGGTAGGTGTTCGCCACAAGGATCTGCACGCCCACCGCGGCCACCTCATCGGGCGGACACGCGCGCACGGCCCCGCGACTCGCGCAGGGCATGTAGGCGGGCGTGTGCACGACCCCGTGCTCCAACTGAAGCACGCCGGTCCGCGCGCGCCCGCTATGCACCCGGTCAACTATCTCGAAACGCATCTCACACGCCCTCAGCGGATCATCATAGCGTCGCCGTAGCTGTAGAAGCGGTAGCCCCGCTCCAGCGCCTCCTGGTATGCCGCCATCGCCCGCTCGCGCCCACCGGCGAAGGCCGCGATCATCATCAGCAGCGTTGAGCGCGGCAGATGGAAGTTCGTGACCATCGCCTGCACGGCGCGGAAGCGGTACCCGGGATAGATGAACAGCTCCGTGCGCCCTCTGCCGGGCAGGATCTGCCCGGCCTCGCCGGCGCTGCTCTCGAGCGTCCGCGTAACGGTGGTGCCAACCGCCACCAGCCGCCCGGTCCGCGTATTTGCCTGCCGCGCGAATTCCTCGGAGACCTCGTAATACTCCGAGTGCATCTCGTGGTCCTCGATCCGCTCGACGCGCACCGGCCGGAAGGTCCCGACCCCCACGTGCAGCGTCACGTAGCCGATCTCCACCCCGCGCTCCGCGACCTCCCCCAGCAACTCCTTCGTGAAGTGCAGCCCTGCGGTGGGCGCCGCGACCGCTCCCGGCTCGCGCGCGTAGACGGTCTGGTACCGCTCGCGATCGAGAGGCTCAGCCGCCCGGCCGATGTAGGGGGGCAGCGGAGGTTCGCCCACCTGGTCGAGCGCCTCCAGCAGTTCGCCCTCGTGCCGCAACTCGATCAGCCGCCCCCCGTCCTCCTCGACCTCACGCACTGTAGCCTGTAGCACCCCGTCACCGAAGTCGATGGAGCAGCCCTCGCGCAGCCTTCTCCCGGGGCGGCCGATGGCTCGCCAGACCGAGCCATCCACCGGTTCGAGCAGCAGCAGTTCGACGACGGCCCCCCCCGGGGCCCTCCCGATCAAGCGCGCGGGGATCACTCGCGTGTCGTTCAGAGCCAGCAGATCGCCAGGCTCGAGCAGCTCAAGAATGTCCCGGAAGGTGCGGTGTGCCACCTCGCCGCTCACGCGATCCAGTACAAGCAGGCGGGACAGGTCTCGGCGTTCGGCCGGATACCTGGCGATACTCTCGGGGGGCAGGTCGTAGTCATAGTCGCTGACATTCACAGGGGGCACCGGGGGATTCTTCGCCGCCGGCGGCGAACTGACCTGCCGGCGGGAACTCACCCGGCCCGTGGCGCGTTGAAACCACTGCATGTCACGGTGTGACGAGCCGCGATGCACGCCTCAGTTCGCGAGACACGAGTGAGAGGACAATTGGCATGAGGATCGCGCCAGTAGCCATCTGGCTGATGATTATCGCGCTTCTCGGAGCCGCCGTCATCCTCCCCGGCTGCAAGCCCGAAGGGGAGAGCGCCACGGTCAACGAGGAAGCGCCTGCCGTTGATGAACACGGGCACCCGGTCGGAGAGCACGACGAGGAGGCTGCGACCGCTGAGCCGGTCGGCGAAGTACCCGATGAGGTCACGCCCGAACAGGCCCAGGCGGCTCTCTCCGCCGAGGTCGACCTCAACCGTGCCTACGGCCCCACCGATATCTCGCCGCTCACCACGGTGCTGAGGATCGGCACCGAGGAGCAGAAGCAGAAGGCCCGCGAGACGCTCCAGCGCCTGCTGCTGCACAGCACTGTGGTGGAGACGCGGGTAGCGGCAGCCAGCAGCCTCGGGATGGACGCGAACTCTGTTGACGCGCTCTCGCAGGCGGTGATGAATGACCCGCAGAAGCCGGTGCGACAGGCGGCGATCTCGTCGCTAATGTCGGCCGAGGCGACCCCCCAGGTGCTCGCGGCACTTCAGCGGGCCCAGGCGGCGCCGGACCCGGACGTGCGGGCCACCGCACTCACGGGCGAGATGGAGGTGCGCCTGAACAGCTACAAGCCCGGCGATGATCTCCAGTGGATCATCCGGCTGCTTGACCGCAGGCGCGACGATGCCTCCGCGCAGATGCAGATGCGGCTTGTCCAGCGCGGCGCGCCGATACTCCCTGCCCTGATCACTGTGCTGAAGACCGCTCCCACAGCGCAGGCACGCGCTGGCGCCGCAACCGCCATCATGTGCATCTGCGCAGGGACCAATCCGAAGCAGCAGCAGTTCGCCGAGTTGTCGCGCGCGAACATTGAGAAGGAGGGCCTCGAGAAGCCGCAGCCCGCGAACCTGGACGGCGTCAAGCCCCTGGAGACCGCACTTGCGAACGACCCGGCGTGGGAGGTGCGGGCGATCGCTGCTCAGGGACTGGGCTACCTCGGCCAGGCAAGCTCTGCGCCGCTGCTCGGACACGCGCTGAGCGATGAGCGCGAGGAAGTGCGCTGGTGGGCGGCACTGGGTTTGGAGACGGTGCCCTCAGAGGCTGCGGTCGCGGACCTCGCGAGTGCCGCTCGGCGTGATCCCTCGCAGAGGGTCCGAGCCGCCGCCGTCCGCTCGCTCGGCTGGTCGGGAAGCGAGGATGCGATCAACCCGCTCATCTACGCGACACGTGACGCATCGGCCGCGGTGCGCCAGGCGGCCGCTCAGGAACTGGCCCGCTTCAAGTCGCAGGTGAGCCTCCAGGCACTCGTCAGGCTGTTCAAGGACACGGATGAGGATGTGCGCTGGGCGGCCGTCGTGGCGGCGGGCGAGCTGCGGGATGAGGAGACGGTGCCTGCGCTGATCGAGGCGATGCGCGATCGCAGCCCCATGGTGGCCAACGCCGCTGAGCGCGCACTCCAACGCATGGGCCGCGCGGAGCAGCGCTTCGGCCTCAAGAGCGAGACCGAGACCTGAGCGATCGGCCTCAAGCCGCATATGCAGGCGGCGGCGCCGAAGGCGCCGCCGTCATCGTCTCAGGACCACGCTGCTACTGCGGGGCGAGGTGCTCGACGATCCCCCACGTGCTCGGATCACGCTCATAGGGCACATCGGGCGCGGCGCCCCAGAGTTGCCGCCCACGCTGGATGTCGTGCACCACAACCGCCATGCCGATGCGAAGCCCCGGCCGCGGTTCGTAGCCATGCAGCGCCTCTGCGCCAAGCGCGAGTTCGAGGACGTAGCTCTCCTCATGGACGCCGGTCGCCGCGCGCACCGCGGACATGCTGATCGGCTGCGAGCGCTGGAGTGCCCGCCGAATCGGCTGCTGGATGACCTGCGGCTTCCCATCGGCCTCGCCCGGCGGCACGGGCAGCATCGTCAGATGATAGCAGAACTGGCTCGCGCGGTGGCTCGTACGGGCGCCGCGCGTGTCCAGGAACAGCTCGACCGCGTCGCCGCTCGCGGGGCTCTCGCGGTTCGTCACGATCCGCTCCTGCTTCGGCACCTCAAGCGCAAGATAAAGCCCGCGCTCATTCCATGCCAGGAAGAGGTCCGCATACTGCTCCACGCCCGCCAGCTCACCCAGCGGCGGCATGCGCTGCTCGGGCGACCAGTCGCCGAGGTGGCCGTCTACGCGCGGCGAGTGCTCCCGCCACGGGCAGAGCGCGATCGTCGAGAAGAGCGCGGCGGGCGGGAACTCGAACTCGGACGCGCTCATTCGGCCGCCACCTCCGCCTCGCGCCGCGCGAGAGCTGCAGCGATCAAGTCCCGGAAGCCCTCGGTACGCAGCTCCTCCTCCGCGAACGCCCAGATCGTGATAAGGTCGTAGCCGCGCGGCCGCGTGCTCAACCGCACCCGCGATCCCTTGCCGTAGCGCGGAAGGCTTTCGATCTCGTCCCACGTCGGCAGCGCGAGGTCCCGCTCCAGTGCCGACTGCACGAACACGCCCTTCGGCGCGCGGATCTGCACGCGCAGGTCCCACCGCCGGTGCGTCTGCGCGCGCGCGATCCACTCAGGCTCACCCGGACGGGTGAGCGTGACCGACTCCGGGTCGGCCCAGTCGGCGTCGTCCACGCCCAGCGCCTCCGCCGCATTCTCTACGAACGCCTCCAGCGCCCCCGGCTCCCACTCGCGCGGGTCGCCGGCGGGTGTGCTTTCGGCGAGGTGCCAGCCGCGGCCATCAGTCTCCCACGGGCGCACAGCGTCCTCCGCGAGCGCCTGCAGCGCCGCCCGATGTACGGATCGCCCAGGGCCCGCCGAAGGCGCCTCCACGACGCGCTCCTCGCGCCGCGAGCGCTCCAGGGCCGACTTCAGGAAGGGCGCTGTCGCCGAGTCGGCCACCCGCGCGACCTCCTCCGGCCGCCCGGCCCCAACGAGGTAGCCGCCCTCGTCACCGCCGCCGGGGCCGAGGTCGATCAGCCAGTCCGCGCACTTGATCAGGTCGAGGTTATGCTCGATGACGATTACGGTGTTCCCGGCCTCCACGAGCCGCTGCAGGACCTCAAGCAGCTTCAGCACATCCGCGCAGTGCAGGCCTGTGGTCGGCTCGTCGAGGATGTACACCGCGTGGCCCTGCGTCCGCCGTGACAGCTCGCGCGCCAGCTTCACCCGCTGCGCCTCGCCCCCCGAGAGCATCGGCGCCGCCTGCCCGAGCGGCAGGTAGTCCAGCCCCACGTCCGCCATCGTCTGCAGGATGTGCCGGATGCGCGGGAAGCTCGCGAAATGCTCCAGCGCCTCGCCCACCGTCATCTCCAGGACGTCCGCGATGCTCTTCCCGCGATACTGCACCGCGCGCGTCTGCGCCTCATAGCGCGTGCCGCCGCAGTCCTCGCACTCCACCCAGACATCGGGCAGGAAGTGCATCTCAATGAGCCGCCGCCCCATGCCCTCGCAGGCCTCGCAGCGCCCCCCGCGCTTGTTGAAGCTGAAGCGATCGGGGCCGTAGCCGCGCACGACCGCCTCCGGCAGCATCGAGTAAAGCTCGCGAATCAGATCGAAGACGCCGGAGTAGGTCGCGGGGCTTGACCGCGGCGTCTGCCCGATCGGCGCCTGGTCGATGTTCACAACCGCGTCAAGCTGCTCAATGCCGATGATCCGCCGGTGCGGCCCGCCGACCTCCTGCGCCCCGTGGAGGTGATATGCAAGCTCCGGGTAGAGGATCTCATTCACCAAGGAAGTCTTCCCCGAGCCCGATGGCCCGCTCACGCAGGTCAGCACGCCGAGCGGGAAATCCACCGTGATCCCGCGCAGGTTGTGATGGCTCGCGCCGACCACGCGCAGCCAGCCATCGGCGGTGGCCGCGCCCTCCGCGGGGGGAAGCTCCCGCCGGTGCGCGGGCACGGGCACCTGCAGATCGCCGCTGAGCAGCCTCCCGGTGGCCGATCCCTTCCGCCGCATGACCTGCTGGAGCGTCCCGGCGGCCATCACCCGCCCGCCCTGCGGCCCGGAGCCCGGACCGAGGTCGATGATGTGATCGGCCTCGCGCAGCGTCTGCTCATCGTGCTCGACGACGAGCGCGGTGTTGCCGAGGTCGCGGAGGTCCTTCAGCGCCTGCAGCATCCGCACGTTGTCCCGCGGATGCACGCCCACCGTCGGCTCATCCAGCACGTAGAGCACGCCGGTCAGCCCCGAGCCGATCTGCCCCGCGAGCCGCACGCGCTGGCTCTCGCCCCCGGAGAGCGATGGCGCAGGCCGGTGCAGCGTCAGGTAGCCCAGCCCGACCTCCACGAGCAGGCGCAGGCGGCGCAGGATCTCGTCGCGGATCTCCGCCGTCAGGTCCTCCTCGCGCTCGGAGAGCTCAAGTCCCTCGAAGAACTCCAGCGCCTCATGCAGCGGTGCGCGGCACAGGTCCACGATGCTCCGTCCGCGCAACTTCGCCGCGGAGGCCTCGGGGTTGAGCCGCCCTCCGCGGCAGGTCGGGCAGGGCAGGTCGCGCAGGACGCGCCCGACGCGTTTGCGGAAGCGCGAGCTCATCCGGCTCGCCTCCTCGATCGAGGAAACGAGGCCGTGGAACTGCACGCGCAGCGCGCCGTCCACCGCGAACTCGCGCTCGCCCGTGCCGTAGAAGATCAGATGCCGATAGTCCTCGCTCAGCTCCTCAAAGGGCGTGTCGAGGTCGAAGCCGTTCGCCTCGGCGACCGCGCCAAGCATCCGCTCGAGCAGCGATTCCGGCCGCAGCTCGCCCCACGGGCTCAGCGCGCCCTGGTGGATGGACAGCGCCGGATCGGGCACGAGCGCGCGCGGATCGGCGCCTCTGCGGGTCCCGAGGCCCTCACAGGTCGGACACCAGCCCTCCCGGTGATTGAACGAGAACAGCCGCGGCGTCAGCGGATCGTAGGCCGCGCCGCACTGCTGGCAGGAGCTGTGCTGGGAGTACGCGCGCTCACCGCTGCCGCTCTCTCCCTCTCCCTCTCCCGCCCGCGCCGAAGGCGCCAGGGGGAGGGGGTCGGGGGGAGGGGCCACCGGCGCCGCAGTGAGCCGCCCGCCGCTCAGCCCAAGCGCGGTCTCCACGGCCTCGGCCACGCGCGACCGCCGCCCCTCCGCGAGATCCACGCGATCCACCACCACCTCCACGCTGTGCTGGCGGCGACGCCTGATCGCGCGCTCGAGCGGCAGGTGCTGCACCTCGCCATCGACGCGCACCCGCATCCAGCCCTGCCGGTGCAGGCGCTCGAACAGCTCCGCCCACTCCTCGTTGCCGCGCGGCTCGATCGGTGCGAGGATCAGCACCCGCTGCCCGCGGAACTCGCTCATAAGCTCCGCCGCGATCTGATCCTGCGTCTTCGCACCCACCTCCGCCCCGCACCGCGGGCAGTGCGGCGTCGCGAGGCGCGCGAAGAGCACCCGGGCGTAGTCGTAGATCGTGGTGACGGTCCCCACTGTCGAGCGCGGGTTGTGCGAGGGCTGCTTCTGATCGATTGCTACCGCCGGCGGCAGCCCGGTCACGCGGTCCACCTTCGGCTTGTCTATCTGCCCCACGAACTGCCGCGCGTAGGATGACAGCGACTCCACGTAGCGCCGCTGCCCCTCGGCGTAGATCGTGTCCAGCGCCAGCGAACTTTTCCCCGAGCCGCTCATGCCGGAGATGACCGTCAGCTTGTGCCGCGGAATCTTCGCGTCCACCGAGCGCAGGTTGTGCTCCCGTGCGCCGCTGACCACGATGTCCCCCGGCTTGACGTGCCTGCGGCGGGTGGCCGAGTGCACGTCGGCCACCTCGACCTCGCCCTTGCTCAGAAGCTCCCGCAGCATCGCCCCGGTGTGCGAGTGCGCGCAGGCCGCGACCTCCTCGGGCGTACCGGCTGCGACGATCGTTCCGCCCTCCGCGCCGCCTTCGGGGCCGAGGTCTATCACCCAGTCGGCGCTCTTCACGATGTCCGGGTGATGCTCCACCACGATGACCGTGTTACCCTCGTCCACGAAGCGATGCAGCACGTTCAGCAGGTGCTGCACGTCCGCGAAGTGCAGGCCGGTGGTGGGCTCGTCGAGGATGTAAAGCGTCCGGCCGGTGCGCGGCCGCGCCAACTCCTCCGCGAGCTTCACGCGCTGCGCCTCGCCGCCCGAGAGCGTTGGCGCGGGCTGCCCGAGCTTGATGTAGCCGAGGCCGACGTCCTCCATGATCTGCAACATTGAGCGGATCTTCGGCTGGTTCGCGAAGAACTCCAGCGCCTCCCCGACCTCCATCGCCAGCACCTCGGCGATGTTCCGGCCGCGGTAGCGCACGCCGAGGGTCTCATCATCGTAGCGCCGTCCGGAGCAGGCCTCGCACTCCACCCACACGTCCGCGAGGAAGTCCGACTCGAGCTTGATCGCACCGTGGCCCTCGCAGGCGGAGCAGCGCCCCTCCTCCACGTTGAAGCTGAAGCGGCCCGGCGCGTAGCCACGCTGGCGCGACTCGGGCAGCTCCGCGTAGAGCCTGCGGATGTGATCGAAGACGCCAACGTACGTGCCGGGGTTGCTGCGCGGCGTGCGGCCGATCGGGTCCTGGTCGATCATCACCGTCTTGTCGAGCAGCTCCAGGCCATCGATGCCCTCGTGATCGCCTGCCTCAGCCTCGGAGCCCTGCAGCGCCCGCGCGAGCGCCGGGAAGAGCGTGTCGGTCACGAGCGAGCTCTTCCCCGAGCCGGAGACGCCGGTGACCGCGATCAGCCGCCCGAGCGGGAACTCCACCGTCAGATCGCGCAGGTTGTTGTGCCGCGCGCCACGCACGATGATCCGCTCGCCGTCGCCGTTGCGACGGTGCTCGGGAGCCGCGACCTCATCCCGCCCGGCGAGGTAGCGCCCGGTGAGGGAGCCGCTGCAGCGCGCAACCTGCCGCGGCGTGCCCATCGCGACGATCTCCCCTCCGCGCTGGCCGGCGCCCGGGCCGAAGTCAACCACCAGGTCTGCCGCGCGGATGGTCTGCTCGTCATGTTCGACGACGATGATCGAGTTGCCCGTGTCGCGCAGGTGCTCCAGCGTCTTCAGAAGCTGCCCCTGGTCCCGGTGGTGCAGGCCGATGCTCGGCTCGTCGAGCACGTAGAGCACATCCACGAGCCCGCTGCCGACCTGCCCGGCCAGCCGGATGCGCTGCGCCTCGCCGCCGGAGAGCGTCGGCGCGGTGCGGTCGAGCGAGAGGTAGTCGAGACCCACGTCCGCGAGGAACTGCAGCCGCGCGCGGATCTCCTTGAGCGCGTCCTCGGCGATCGCCGCATGGGCCGCTGAGACCTCCAGGCCCTCGAAGAAGCCGCGCGCGTCGCCGATGGTCATCCCCATCACGTCGGAGATCGAGGCGCCACCGATGGTGATCGCGAGGCTCTCCGGCCGCAGCCGCTTGCCATTGCAGGTCGCGCAGACGCCGATGCGCATCGCTTCCTCGAACTTCTTCCGCAGCGAGCGCGCCTTCAGCCGCCTGTAGCGGCCCGTAAGGTGCGCCATCAGCCCGTCCCACGGGTCCGCGTGCTTCCACTCCCAGCGGTGCCGCGGGTGCACGAACTCGAACTCAATCAGTTCGCCTCCGGAGCCGTAGAGCAGCCGCTCCCGCTGCTCCTCGGTCAGCTCGCGCCATGGGGTGTCGATGGTGAAGCCGTAGCGCCGCGCGACGCCCTCCAGCCAGTGCCGCCAGCGCGGGTTCGAGGTCGAGGACATCAGCTCAATGCAGCCCTGGCGCAGCGACCTGTTCGGGTGAGTGACGATCAGCTCAGGCACGAAGTCGCGGCGCTCGCCGAGGCCGTCGCAGTCCGGGCACATGCCCCGCGGCGAGTTGAAGGAGAAGTGAGCGTGCGTGGGCGTCTCGAGGCTGATCCCGCAGTCGGCGCAGGCGAAGCGGCTCGAGAGCAGCAGGTCATCCCAGCCCTCCTCGCCCTCCTCCGGCTCCATCGTGACGATCACGTCGCCGCCGGAGAGCTCCAGCGCCTGCTCCACCGCGTCGGCGATGCGCGCTTCGTTCCGCGGGGTGACGGTCACGCGGTCAGTCACGATCTCGATGTCGTGGAAGCGCTGGCGGTCGAGCTCGGGGGGGTTGCGCAGTTCGATGACCTCGCCATCAACGCGCGCCCGAGCCCAACCGCGGCGGAGCATGTCCTCGAAGAGGTCGAGGAACTCGCCCTTCTGCCGCCGCGCGACCGGGCCGAGGACCATCACCCGCGCGCCGGGCCGCGACATGATCCGCGTGAGGATGGCATCACGCGACTGGCTGCCGATCTCCCGCCCGCAGCGCGGGCAGTGCGGCACGCCGATCGCCGCGTAGAGCACCCGCAGGTGGTCGGCGATCTCGGTGATGGTTGCGACCGTCGAGCGGGGGTTGTGACTGCGCGCGGCCTGATCCACCGCGATCGTGGGCGTCAGCCCCTCGATCTCGTCCACGTCCGGCCGGGGGAGTTCCTGCAGGAACTGCTTGGCGTAGCTCGAGAGCGACTCGATGTAGCGACGCTGCCCCTCGGCGAAGATCGTGTCGAAGGCCAGCGACGACTTGCCGGAGCCGCTGACGCCCGTGAAGGCGATCAGCCGGCCCTTAGGCAGATCAAGATCGAGGTCCCGCAGATTGTGCTGGCGGGCCCCGCGGATGCGGATCATGTCTGACACAGAGAGAGTGCCTCCGAAGACGCGTCAGGAGCGTACGATCGTGGTGCGGGCGCCCTCACCCGCACGTGAATTCTACCAAACAAGCGTTCGCAAGTCAATCAAGCGCGAAGATGCACAAGGGGGAGTCACGGTGACACCGCGAAGGCCTCCTCCCGCACGTCTTGACGCCCTCTGCGGAGCCGGTGTTCAGGCTATGCCGGGCGCTCGACGCGCAGACACAGAGGCGGCCCCGCCGGTTGACGGGGCCGCCTCGATCGCCTCACGATGGGTGGTGCTTAGGCCTCGCAGACCCAGTGCAGGAACTCATCGTAGGTCTCTGAGAAGCCCTTGAGAGTTCGGGCGGCCGGGACGAAGTCGATGAACTCCTCGGGCATCATGCCGTCCGGCTCGTAGGCCTGGCGGAAGATGCTGCTCTGCATGAGCTTGTCGAGGTAGCCCTCGGGCAGCGGGGCCCAGATGCCGTCGGGATCGATCTCCCGCGGCACGGAGTCGTAGTCCGCGGCCTTGTCCGGGAAGATGGTGATGAAGTTCGGCACCGGGCCGTTGCTGGTGCCGCGCTCGATGTTCCACGCGCCGCGCCCGGAGGCGGCCAGTGCGAAGCTCTTGTGGAAGCCAAGGCCGCCCTCTGTCGGCGGGTGGTTGAGGAGGTGGTACTCGCGCTGGCGAATGGCCGTCGTCGCCCACTTCTTGACCTCTTCCCAGTCCTCCACGCCGGCCTCCTGAAGCTGCTCGCCGACCGGATCGTCGAGGCGCCCGTCCATCTGCGTGCGGAAGCAGACCTTGGCGGTGCTGTTGGCCTCGATCGCGCCGGCGAAAGCGATCTGCTGTGGGAGGGCGAAGTTCACGGTGATGTTGACGCCCATCCCGGCAGCGGTGATGCGCTCCGCGGCGGCGATCCCGGCAGCGGTGCCCGGCAGCTTGAAGACGATGTTCGGCGTGCCGCCGAGCGCGTCCTCGATCTGCCCGTAGACGTAGGTTGCCTCCTCGACCATCTTGTCGGCGTTCGAGGCTTCCTTCGGGTTAAGCTGGAGGCTGACGTAGCCGAGGTTCCCGCCGGTGATCTCCCAGATCGGGCGCAGCAGCCGCGCGTTCGTCAGCACAACCTGGATCGTCATCGCATACGCGAGGGTGACCGGGTCGCAGGAGTCGCCGTGTTCCTTGCGCAGCGCGTCGCGGACGGGCGTCCAGATCTCCGGCTGCTCCTTGCGCGCAATGTCAACCAGCACCGGGTTGGTGGTGACCAGGATCGCGCCCTTCTGCATGGCCTTGCGCAGACCCGTAGCATAGTCATTGCCCCACCAGGTGTTGAGCTCGCCGGCGAGGGTCATGCGGGTCATCTTCACGAGGTTGCTCTGGCCAAGCTGCTTGATCTCGGCATCTACCCGGGCGGCCTCTTCGGAGGCGCCGAGGTCCTTCAGAAGCGCCACGTTCGCCGCAACCTGCTCATCAAGCTGCGCATCCGTTGCGATGGCCGCGCCGTACTTGTCCTTGCTCTGCAGGTTCCAGTTCGCCAGCACCGACTTGAGGTCGATCGCGCTCTCCGCGATGGCCTCGGCGATGTCGGCCTTGCCGGCCTCGTCGGCGGAGCCGTACGCGCTCTTCATCTCCGACCGGAATTCACCCAGGCGGCCGGCGAGGTCGCCGGGCACGGTGTAGAAGATCAAGTCCTGCAGGATAGATACCTGTTCGTTCGTCATTGTCACTTCGCTCCTCATATCTGCTAGGTGGAATCCAACGCTTATCGTCACTCGAAGGCGGCGATTCTGTGGGTAGCTCTCGTGTCCTTTCTCCAGTCGTGGGGCAATCCCTCCATCGGCCGCTACATTCGCGAGATTGTTTCTCCGGGCATCATCCCGCGATTTCCACAGGCATGATGGAGGAATGGATGTTGCGGCGGCGAACGAAGAGCCGTCATCTGTTTGGGCAGCCGGGCTGCGGCCTGCCCGGGCGGATGGGGGCGGGGGCCGCCTAGCCACGCGCAAGAGGTGAGCAGCATGCAGACACACAACAGGACCGCCATCCGAATCCCGTCGCTTGCCGCACTCGCACTGGCGGCCTGCCTGCTGGCGCAACAGGCCCCTCCGGCTGAGGCGCAGGCCCTCACCGCGGCGACCGTGGAGAAGATTAAAGACGCTGTGGTGCTCATTGACGTCGCCTTGACCACCCCGCAGGGCGAGACGGGCGGCAGCGGAAGCGGTTTCGTCATCTCCCCCAATGGACACATCATCACCAACGCGCACGTCGTCTCGATGGTCACGCAGGATGAGGCCGGCGGAACGGTTGTGGCCACGGACCGCACGGTGCAGGTAGTCTTCCACCCCGGCACCGCGCAGGAGAAGGTCTTCCCGGCGCAGGTGCTCCGGGAGCATCATGAGCACGACCTCGCGCTGCTCAAGATCGAGGCCGCGACCCCGGTATACCTCGACCTCGCCGATTCCGACGCCGTGGCCGAGACCTCCGCAATCTACGCCTGCGGCCACCCACTTGGCCTGCGCGAGATCTCCATCCGCACCGGCACCGTCACCGCGCACCGCACCTGGGAGGGCAAGCCGTACATCGAGCACGATGCATCAGCCGAAGAAGGGAACTCCGGCGGTCCGGTCGTGCTCCCCGACGCGCGCGTGGTCGGCGTCCACACGCTCACTCTCGTGAGCAGCGGGATGATGACCAAGTTCGCGATCCCGTCGAATGTGGTCACCGCGTGGCTCGCAACGGATGTCGCCGACGATCCTCCCCTGCCGATCCCCGGCAAAGTGATCCGGGAACTGCTGGCGAACTCCAATCTGAACTACGAGGACGCTGGAGAAGGCAGCTTCTCCATCCCGTACGACAATGACGTCACACTCATCGCGCACGAATACGACGACTTCCTGCGGCTCTACTGCGAGCTTGGGCAGCTTCCCGGCGGAGAGCGGCTCCTGCAGGGCATGGCTGCGCTGGAGGCTCTGCGCTTCAACTACTCCGACCCGGTAGGCCGGCTGAGCGTGTGGGAGCCGGAGGAGGGTGATCTCAGGCTCTACTGGGAGTGCCAGATTCCGATGTCAACCGCGACCGGCGAGTACCTCCGGACGATCGCCGATGTCGGCGCACTGCAGGTTGCACGCTGGGGAGCGGTTCTGCGGGCCGAGCAGCCTGAGGAGCCGACCTCCCTCTACCCCGGCGGCACAGAGGAAGAGATCGCGGCGATGGTCGAGCATCTTGGGCAGCAGATCGCTGATACCGGGCTCACCCACGAGAAGAACGATAGGACCTTCGAGATACCCTACGATAACGACGTGACCGTGCGCTCCACTATCTACCAGGGCATGGTCTGGACCTACGCCTACACCGGCGGGATGCCCGGTGACAGCACGGCTGCACAGGGCCAGATCGCGATCGAACTGCTCAAGCGCAACTGGGATGACCCGCTCGGCCGCCTGAGCCTCGATGGCGATAACGATGTCTGCTGGGAGTCGCAGGTCCCCTCGACCTGCCTGACGCCCGACTACATCGCGATTGTCGCGGGAACTGCGGCCTCGCAGGTAGCGGGCTTCATCGAGACCTACGGCCAGATACCGTTCAACGGCTGACCGGGTAGCAGGGAGCATGTCAACGGCGCGGCCGGTGGTGGCCGCGAACCGGCTGCGCGCAATCATGAAGGGGCCGCCCGGGCGTCCGCTTCGCGGCGAGGGTCCCGCGAGGGCTGTCGTCTAGCCCTGCGGGAGGTTCCACCCCGGCCCATGTCGCTCTTCGTCCGCAACACGGCAGAGCAGACGGCTATCGGTAGGCGGTGGGCCGGGGTGGAACCTGAGGCGCGGGCGCGCCTCACTCCTCGCCAACGGTAGCGACCGTGCTCGCACGAAGATCCGCGCAGGCGATAGACCAGTGCCTACGGGCGCAGCCACCTCCGGCTGCGCCCGTCTCGCGCGCAACCTCTCGCTTCAGCTCTCGCCGAGGAAGTGCTTCGCCCGCGCCTCCGCCCACCGCGACAGCGGCGGGAATGAGATCCTCCGGCCAAGCAGCGCCTCAATGCCGAAGAAGCTCGACAGCAGCAGCGCGAGGCTCAGCACGACCACCAGGTGCGCGAGCGCGAGCGCGCCGGTGATCGCGTCTCCCTGCGGCCCCTCGATGGCCCCCGCGAGTGCCGAAATGCCGTTAATCGCCAGCCGCAGCGCGATGACGATGACGCTCCAGCCCGCGCTGGCGAAGAGGTGGTAGGGAATGCCCCGCACCCGCCGCATCCTCCGCGACCGCAGCAGCAGCAGCGGCAGCGGCGCGGTCAGCCACCCGAGCCACGCGAAGTAGCAGGCCGCCGCGAGCATCTTCGGCCCCGGATCGCGCCAGACGAAGCGCGGCTCAACACGCACCAGCGCGCGCGACCGCGGGTCATCCGGCGGCTCGGCCTCAGGCGGCCTCTCGTCTACGGGACCTCGGCCGCCGCCAGGGACCCCATCGGCCGGAGTGGGTGACGCCATGCCGCTCCTCAGCCCTCCAGCTTCTTCTCGAGCCCCGACAGCTCGCCCGATAGCTCGATCAGCGGCTGCACCTCGGCCACGATCTCATCGCCCTCGAGGCGCAACTCAATCTGCCGCTGCCACTGCGGATCGTTGACCGCGTCGCAGTCGGCGCGGTAGTGCGTACCGCGGCTCTCCTCGCGCATCGAAGCCGGCAGCGCCACGCAGCGGCCCAGCAGCGCCATGTTCCGCGCTTCCGCCAGCCGACGCTGTGAGCCTGATGCGCTCTTCAGCCGCTCTGATGCCACCTCAGCCGCCAACGCTGCCTGCGCGAGACTCTCCGCGGTACGTACGACTGTCCCGCCCTTCCACATCTCCCACGCCATCGCGCTGAGGATCGCGTCTACGTCCTCGCCGCCTGCAGCCGGCTGCAGCGCGGCCAGGCCCGACTCGGCGAAGCTGCGAACGAACTCAGCGTCGCCCGCGCCGTCGACCTCAGCCGCGGCTTCCCCCGCGCGCCTGCCGAAGACCTGGGAGTCGGCCAGGGCATTGCCGCCGGGGCGGTCGGCGCCATGCTGACCGCCCGCGTTCTCTCCGGCGGCCAGCAGGCCCGCGATGCAGGTCCTGCCCGCGATGTCGATGCGCGCGCCGCCGTTGAAGTGCTGCACCGCGGGCGCGAACTCCACCGCATCGGTGCGCAGGTCGAGGCCACTCTTCAGGAGGTGCTCGAAGGGCACGCACGCGTCCTGCTCGATGGTGCGGTCGTCGAGGTGCGCGAGGCCCATGAACACGCCACGGTGCTCCGTGCCGCGCCCCTGGCTGATCTCGCTGAAGACCGCGACATCCACCCACTTGCTCGCATTGCGGATGGTGAACGGGTAGGAGACGCCCTTGATGAAGATCGCCTGCTCGATGTCCACACCCTCGGGGATGTAGCGCGGGATGAACTCCTCGCCGAGTACGTTCGTGATCTTCGGGTGCATCCGCCAGAACACGCCTGACAGCGCGAAGTGTATCGGGTGCACGATGCTTGGGCCGATCTGCACGAACTCGAAGTTCACCAGAGGGCAGCCCGCGCGCAGGGCGGCCGCGTAACCGTCACCGGTCGCGCCCATCGGGAAGACGTTCAGCGCGAACATCTCGCCCGCGCCGCCACCGGCAAGGACCACCGCCGGAGTGGCGATCGCCACCGGCTCGTCGTTCTCCATCCCGAGGCCCCACGCGCCGCGCACCGTGCCGCCATCCACCGCCACGTCCACGATCATCGTGCGGGGCAGAAACTCGACCGAGCCGGGGCCGGTGCGGCTGATCTCGCGGCAGCGTTCCATCAGCGTGCGCACGATGATCGGGCCGGTATCGGCGCCTCGCCCGCAGGCGCGGGGGTAGCGGGCGCCATCGCTGAGGATCTGCACGAAACGCCCGTCTTCGGTCTTGTCGAAGTCCGCGCCCCAGTCCTCAAGCTCCTGGAAGCGTGCAGGGGCATCCTCGGCGATCGCGCGTGCAAGTTCGGGCGTGCAGAGCAGCCCGCCCTTGACCATGATGTCGATCCAGTGCTCGCGCGGACTGTCGGCCTCATCGGCATGCCCGAAGGCCGCGCCGAAAGCCATCCAGTCGGAGGCCGCGGTGTACGTGGTGCCGCACGCCCCGGGAGTGCCCTTGGTTGCCACGATTACCTTCGCGCCCGCCTCCGCGGCGGCCACGGCGGCCCGCAGACCCGCCCCGCCACTACCCACGACCAGGACATCGCACTCGTGCATCCGCATCGCTCACGCCTCCACTCTTGCGCAGACAGCCGGGCTCAGGTGGCCCGGCTGTCTGGCACTGCATCAGTCTGTTGCTGAGACTACCAGCCGAGGGCCTTGAAGCACGCCGGGCCGGAGTTCTGGCTGCCGGTCGGCGCAATGCGCGCCACGGCCTCGTTGTAGACCGACTCGAGGTAGACGTTCGTCTCGACATCGGTACCGCAGATCTTCTTGTCGCCGGCCTCGACCTTGCTCGGATCGGCCGCGAAGTGGCGATAGCGGGCCTGCGAGCCACAGACGAGGAACGCGGTGTTGATGTTGGTCTTGCCGATAAGGCCCTTGGCCACGCCCGCCGAGCCGGTGCCGCCATGCTGCGCGAACGGGGCGTAGACGCCGGTGGCCTCGATGATGTAGCGCTCGACGGCCTCGAGCTTGCGCTCGTCGATCTCGTGCTTCTCGTCGGCCATCGCGGCATGCTTCATGCCGATGTCATACGCCAGACCCTCGGCGCCGGTGTAGGTGACGAAGCCCGCGGCAAGCGCCGCGAAGGCCTGAAGCTCGTCATCGCTGAGCTGCTTGTACTCAACGTCGTCGCCGCTCTGGCCGGTCTCGCCAAGCTCCGCCTCGAGCATCATGTCGCTGTTGCCAAGGCCCACGCGCACGGCGTCGGCGATGTCGCGGGTGATCGCGAAGTCGAGGATCGGGGGGATGCCCTCGGTGTCGATCATGCCCCACGCGGGCTGCATGATGTCCACGGTGCCCATGAAGTCGGAGCGGAACGACTGGTACTCCTCGCTCGAGAGGTAGGCGGAGTACTTGCAGGCGAGCTCGGAGGTCAGCTCCTCAACCTGGCCCTGCAGGCCCGCGCCCTCGATGAACGCCCAGGCCGCGTCGATCTGCTCGGAGGCGCCGGTCGGGCATGCGCGCTGCTTGTAGGTCTTGTCGGCCTTGAACTTCGGCACTGCGAAGTGGTCGAGCGAGACGGCGACGAGATCGGCGCCGAAGACCTCGGCCTCACCGCGGATCCAGTCGATGCCCATCTTCGCGCCATACAGCGCGGGGTTGCCGCGATAGCCGAGGCCCTTCGGGGCGAAGATCTTGCCGGGCAGGCCGCCGAGCTTGGTGTTGGCGTTGTGCGAGAACTGGACGATGATCGGCGACTGCTGCTCCATCGCCGACAGCATCACGAATGCGCGAGTCTGCCAGAAGTTGTTCGAGTTGGCCGCGAGGATCGTCACCCGCTCGCTCGCCGGCTTCAGCGCCAGGCTCTCATCGAAGGGACAGAATGCGTCGAAGATCTTGCGCAGCTCACGTCCGGTCAGAAGTGCTCCCATCGTAAATCCACCCTCCTGGGGTTGGTTCGTGCTCAGGTCGCTCAACCATGAGTCACGCGCAGTCACACGCTTCGGCGTCGGCCGCGCGCATGCCGCTTTCGTTTGTCCGCTATGAAATCCGGGCCCGGCCGGGCACACTGACCCGCCTCAGGCCACGGTGACGTCCTCGCACAGATACACGTCCTGGATCGCGTTGAGCAGCTTCACGCCCTCGCTCATCGGCCGCTGGAACGCCTTCCGGCCTGAGATCAGGCCCATCCCGCCCGCGCGCTTGTTGATCACGGCGGTCCGCACCGCCTGCGCCAGGTCGTTCTCCCCCGCCGACGCGCCGCCGGAGTTGATCAGGCCAATCCGGCCCATGTAGCAGTTCACGACCTGCCAGCGAGTCCACTCGATCGGGTTGTCCGGGATCAGCGTGCCGTCGTAGAGTCGCTTGTCCGTCCGGCCATACTTGGTGTCCTGCGCCATCGCCGGGTAGCCGCCGTTGTTCTCCGGCTGCTTCTGCTTGATGATATCGGCCTCGATCGTGACGCCCTGGTGGTTCGCCTGGCCGGTGAGATCGGCCGACAGCTGGTAATCCTTGTCGCGATTGAACTCGCTGTTGCGCAGGTAGGTCCACAGGACCGTGAACATCCCGAGTTCATGCGCGTGCTGGAAGGCCTCCGTCGTCTCCTGCACCTGCCGGTCGCTGTTCTCCGAGCCGTAGTAGATCGTGGCCCCAACGCCCGCCGCCCCAAGATCCCACGCCTGTTCCACGCTCCCGTAGTAGACCTGGTCATACTCGTTCGGGTAGCGCAGAAGCTCACTGTGATTGAGCTTCACGATGAACGGGATCCGGTGCGCGTACTTGCGGCTCACCGCGCCCAGCACCCCGAGCGTCGAGGCGACGCCGTTGCAGCCGCCCTCCATCGCCAGCTCAACGATCTTCGCCGGATCGAAGTACTCCGGGTTCGGCGCGAAGGCCGAGGCCGCACTGTGCTCGACGCCCTGATCTACCGGCAGAATGGAGACATAGCCCGTTCGCGCCAGCCGCCCGTGGTTCCACAGCCGGCACAGGTTCGTCAGCACGCGCGTCGAGCGGTCCGTCTGCCACAGCACCCGCTCCGGGAAATCCGGCCCGGGCAGGTGCAGCTTCTCGCGACTGATACCCGTCGCCTGGTACTCCAGCAGCCCGCGCTCTTCGCCCAGCAGTTCACCGATCTGGTCTCTGGTCATCGTAGCTCTCCCTCACCATCCACGCCCGCCTCAATGCCGATCTGTCATCCCTATATTCCCCGACCCGCGGGCCGAACCCTCCTGCCCGGCGCCGTCACCTGGGCCGATTTCCGCGGTGCCCTCAGAGGTTCTGCAGCTCCAGTGCCTCGAAGCGCACGATCTCGCGCAAAGTCTCGTAGCGCCGCTCAATCTCCGCCAGGTCGAGCCGCTGCAGGCCGCCGAGGCTGAAGCCCTCGATCGCGGCCGAGGCAATGACAGTGCCGGACGCCATCGCGCGCCGCAGGTTCATGTTGCAGCAGTTGTCCTCGCGCGCCAGCAGTCCGATCATCCCGCCGGCGAAGCTGTCACCCGCGCCGGTCGGGTCCACCACGTTCGGCAGCGGGTATGAGGGGACCGTGAAGAGGTCATCATCCGAGACGAGGGTCGCCCCGTACTCGCCCTTCTTCACCACGACCCAGCGTGGACCCATCTCCAGCACCCGCTCAGCCGCCCTGCCGAGGTTCGGTGTGCCCGCAAGCTGCCGCACCTCGGAGTCATTGAGCAGCGCCAGGTCCACCCGGCCCAGAACCTCCGCCAGCGCAGCCGGCTCGCTCTCGATCCAGTAGTCCATCGTGTCGCACATGACGAAGCAGGCGTCATTGAGCTGGTCGAGCACCGCAAGCTGCACCTGCGGCTGAATGTTCGCGAGAAAGCAGTAGCGGCTCTCGCGGTAGCGCTCCGGAAGCACCGGGTGGAACTCCGCGAATACGTTCAGCTCCGTGACCAGGCTCTCTCGCCCCGCCAGGTCGTAGTCATACACGCCGCTCCAGTAGAATGACTTCGCGTCCGGAACGCGCTCCACGCCCTCGAGGTCCGCCCCGCGCTCCGCCAGCAGCGCGAGCGCCTCCTGCGGGAAGTCCGCGCCGACCACGCCCACCACCTGCGGCGCCGCCAGCAGACTCGCCGCCACGGAGGCGTAGGTGGCCGCGCCGCCGACCACGCGATCCGCGGAGCCAAAGGGCGTCTGCACGCTGTCGAGGGCCATCGAACCGACGATCACTACATCGCTCATCCAGGCATTTCCTCCGCGTCACGCTACTTCGTCGTGGTGCCATCGGTCGGGCTGATCGCGGGCGCTCGCTCCGGCTCAGCCGGGTTAAAGACTGCACCGAGCGTCCAGATGAAGAGCTTCGGCAGCGCCGCCAGGCGGGGGAGGCGCTTCGGGTCGAGCGCGGTGCGGTAGAGCCACTCAAGCCCGCATCGCTGCATCCACACCGGCGCGCGCTTCACCCGCCCGGCCACCACGTCCAGCGTCCCGCCAACGCCCATGCAGACCGGCACCTGCAACTGCTTCATGTGCGCCTTGATCCACTTCTCCTGCTTCGGGATGCCCATCGCCACGAACAGCGCCGCAGGCTTCGCGGCGCGGATATCCTCAACGATCTGCGCCTGCTCCTGCTCGTCGAAGTAGCCGTGGTGCTGGTAGACCACGCGCAGACCCGGATACCGCCGCTCGAGGATCGCGGCTGCCTCCTCAGAGACTCCCGGCGCCGCCCCCAGCAGCGCCACGCTCTTCCCCAGCCTCCCGCAGATCGCGCAGAGCTGCTGCATCATGTCACAGCCGGGCACGCGGCCCGCAACCGGGAAGTCCAGCATCCGCGCGCAGAGCACCACGCCCTGGCCATCCATCGTGACAAGGTCGGCCTCGTTGATGATCGTGCGAAGCTCCGGGTCCTCCTGAGCGCGCACCACCGCTGAGGTGTCGCTGGTCACGATCATGTGCGGCCTGCCGTCGCGGATGAACTCCTCCACACGCGCCAGCGCCTCGTCCATCGTCACCGGGTGCAGGCGCACGTTGAACATCTCCACCGTGCGCGGGTCGCCCGCGGCCTCCGCCGGACTCTCGCGCCGCAGCATCCGCAGCACCAGGAAGCCTGCCGGCAACCCGAACGCGAGCCCCGCCACCAGCACCGCCAGCTTCAGCCACGGTGACTGCGGGATCAGGCTGACCATCAGCAGCCCGAGCAGGCCGAGGTAGACCGCGATCCCGAGCAGCACCCCGAGCACCTGTGGCGCCGAGTAGCCGCGCCGCAGCAGCACCTCGTGCAGGTGCTGCCGGCGCTCCTCGATCCGCATCCCGCGCAGGCGCGACACGTAGGTGTAGCTCGCGCCGAAGAGCGGCACGCTGATCAGCAGTATCGGCAGCAGCGCGGCAATAGCCGCCGCGTGCTTGAGGGATCCGACGACGGCCAGCGCGCCGATGATGAAGCCCATCGCGTAGCTGCTCGAGTACGCCGGCCGGTGCGAGATCTGCCCCCAGCGCGGAAGCTGCGCGAGGCAGACCGCCGCCACGGCCACGGAGAGCGCCTGCGCCGAGGCTCCTGTCGCCCAGGGGAGCATCCGGCAGATCAGGTAGAAGGTTACGCCGGCGATGCCCGCCACGCCGAAGGAGACGCTCGGGATGCTCCCCGCCCTGCCGAAGAGCACCGCGCACAGCAGCAGCCACAGCGCCGTCAGCGGGAAGGACAGCCAGCCCAGCCCGACGACCTGCGGGGTGAACGGGATCCGCACCGTCTCGATGCGCACGCCGTGCCC
The DNA here is from genome assembly GCA_002411015.1 of Armatimonadetes bacterium UBA5352. Classification (GTDB taxonomy): domain Bacteria; phylum Armatimonadota; class Zipacnadia; order Zipacnadales; family UBA5352; genus UBA5352. Next base: position 81,361 of record DHPY01000035.1, read on the forward strand.
GAAGAGCACAGCCGCGCCGATCAGCACGAGCAGGATCCGCGTCGCGCGGGCGATCCCGAGGACCGATCCGAGCGCCACGAGGAGGTAGATCGCGGTCCCGGTCATGATCGGGACCGTCACCGCAAAGGGCGCGCCTACGGCAAGCAGCACGATCAGCGGCACAAACAGGAGCACCCCCCTGGCATCGAGCCACGGGGCCGGGTGCTCCTGGTGGCCGGACAGAGTTGCACGAAGCACGCTGGCGAGGCCGAGCGTCCCGCCGGCAATCAGCACGAAAAGAAGCGCGTCGGTCATCAGGTTCCTTCTGGCACCCTCAGGTGCCCTGCCTCCAACTGCTCAGGTACGCCTTCTGCTCGTCCGTCAGTTCGTCGATCTCGATGCCCATGGACGCGAGCTTCAGCTCCGCCACGTGCGTGTCAATCTGATCCGGCACCGTGTGCACATCCAGCGCAAGCTTCGGGGAGCTTGCGATGAACTCCGAGCACAGCGCCTGGTTCGCGAAGCTCATATCCATGACCGATGCCGGATGGCCCTCGGCGGCGGCGAGATTGACCAGCCGCCCCTCGCCGAGCACGTAGATCCGGCGCCCGTCGCCGAGCGTGAACTCATCCAGCGACGGCCGCACGCGCCGCGGCCCGGTCGCCATCTCGCACAGCTCGCCCAGGCTGATCTCCACGTCAAAGTGCCCGGAGTTCGCGAGGATCGCGCCATCCTTCATCGTGGCGATATGCTCGCCGCGGATGACGGACGTGTCGCCGGTCACGGTCACGAAGACATCGCCGATCCTCGCCGCCTGCGCGATCGGCATGACATCGTAGCCCTCCATCGCGGCCTCGAGCGCCGGGAGAGCGTCCACCTCGCAGATGACGACCTTCGCGCCCATCCCGCGGGCGCGCATCGCCACGCCCCGCCCGCACATCCCGAAGCCGCAGACGACGACCGTCCGCCCGGCGAGGAGGATATTCGTCGCGCGGATGATCCCGTCGATCGTGCTCTGCCCGGTGCCGAAGCGGTTGTCGAAGAGGTGCTTGGTGCTCGCGTCGTTCACCGCGATGATCGGGTAGAGCAGCTCACCAGTCGTCGCCATGCTGCGCAGGCGAATGACCCCGGTCGTGGTCTCCTCCGTGCCGCCGACGATGTGCTCGATGAGATCGGTGCGCTCGGAGTGGATCGTCGAGACCAGGTCTGCGCCATCGTCCATCGTGATCGTCGGCTTCATGTCCAGCACGGCGTTCAGGTGCGCGTAGTAGGTGTCGCGGTCCTCGCCGCAGATTGCATAGACCGGGACCCCATAGTCCTCAACCAGCGACGCGGCGGTGTCGTCCTGCGTGCTCAGCGGGTTGCTGGCGCACAAAGCCACCTCCGCCCCGCCCGCCTTGAGCGTGCGCATCAGGTTGGCGGTCTCGGTGGTGACGTGCAGGCAGGCCGCCAGTCGCTGGCCCTTCAGCGGCTGCTCGCCCGCGAAACGCTCACGGATCTGCCGGAGCACCGGCATCTGCTGCTCGGCCCACTCGATCCGCAGCTTCCCCTCTGGCGCCAATGACGCATCAGCTATGTCGAAGTTCATGAACTCTCTCCATTCCGTCCCCTGACGGACTGCCATACGGTCAGACCGTCGTAGTCAAAGCTGAACTCGATGATCTGCCCGCCCAGGTCCTCGACGCTGCGGCGTACCAGGTGCTCGCGGTCCGGCTCGCACAGCAGCACGATGCAGCCTCCGCCGCCCGCGCCGCAGGCCTTCCCGCCCAGCACCCCCTCGCCGCGTGCCATCGTCATCAGCGCCTCGATCTTCGGCGTGGTCATGCTGTCATACAGCCGCTTCTGGTTCTCCCAGTTCCACTCGAGCACCTCGCCCACCCGCACGAGGTCCTCGTCTACGATCGCGTCGCGCATCTGATGCCCGGCGTCGCGCAGGTTCATCAGCGGCTCAGTCATCGCTGCCTCATTGCGCAGGTAGGCGTCCATCACCGTGCTGATGATATCTCCGGAGAGCCGTGACTTCCCCGTGTAGACCAGCAGCAGCGACTTCTCCAGCTCAAGGATGAAGTCCCGCGAGGGTCTCAGCGGCTCCACGGTCACCTCGGGGTCCTCGAAGGTCATGTACGAGAGCCCGCCGCAGGCGGCCGCGTACTGATCCTGCTTGCCGCCGCGGATCTTGAGTTCCTCGGTCTCGAGCAGGTTCGCCAGCGCCGCGATCTCCATCCGCGACATGCCGCGCTCAAGCACTGCGTCGAGCAGCCCCACCAGCGCCACGCCCATCGAGGCGCTGGAGCCGGTCCCTGAGCCCGGTGGCGCCTCCGAGCGCGTGATCAGCCGGCCGCCGAACTCCGCCCTCATCCGGCGCATCGCGGCCTTCAGCAGGTCCAGGGAGCCATCATACTCAAGCTCGCGGATGTCGCGGACCGCGATGTATTCGTTGTAATCCGCCGACTCGAGCACGAACTCGCCCGGGTCGGTCGCGATCAGCGTCGCGTATGAGTAGCGGCTGATCGCCACGTTGACGACCGCGCCGCCGGCCTCAGTGCTGAACGGTGGCACATCGCTCCAGCCGCCCGCGAGGTCAATCCTCACCGGCGCGCGCGCACGCTTCGGGCCCCAGTCGCCGATCGCCATCAGGGAGCCTCCTTGCCGACTGATGGCGTAAAAGCTACCATCAGCTGGGCAGTTCCGCTAATCGTTCGCCTGCTCCTGCCACCGCTCCTGCAAAATCGCCACGTAATCCCTGAGCGCCTCGCGCCAGTGCCGCAGCGGCGCGATGCCCAGCCTCTGAAGTCGCGTGCTCTCCAGCACCGCGCACAGCGGCCGTGCGGTCTCGCTCGGCCACTCGGAGCTCGGGATCCCGGAGATGGGCGTATCGCCCAGCCCAGCCTCCGCCACCGCCGCCTGTGCAAGCTCAAGGCGAGAGCAGACGCCGGTATTCGTCAGATGGACGATCCCCTCCGCAGGCGTCTCCAGCAGCCGCCAGAGGCCCTGGGCGAGGTCGGGTGCGTAGGTTGGATGCCCGATCTCATCCTGGACCACGCGCAGGCTCTTCCCTGCCCGTGCGGCCCGCAGGATGCTTGCGACGAAGCTCCCGCCACCCGCCCCGAAGAGCCACTGCGTGCGCACGATCAGGTGCCGGGCGACTTTCATGGCCTCAACCTCAGCCGCCAGCTTCGTGAACCCGTACATGTTAACGGGCGAGGGCATCGAGTCCTCGGTGTAGGGCCGGTCAGAGGCACCGGCGAAGACGTAGTCGGTGCTCACGAACAGCAGCCTGGCGCCGGTATCGCCGCAGACGGCCGCGACATTGCGGGTAGCGACCTCATTGCCGAGCCGCGCAGCCTCAGGATCGGCAGTGGCTCCGTCAACACTGGTGTAGGCCGCACAATGCACAACTATGTCGGGGCGCGCGCTGGCAATTGCCCGCCGGGCCTGTTCGGGGAGGCTGAGGTCGGCGTCTGCCCGCGTCAGCGCCACAACTGTGGCCCACCCAGGCGCCGATGCGCAGACCTCCTGCCCCAGCATCCCAGACGCGCCGGTGACCGCCACAGTCGCTTCTCGCGCCATCATTATCACGCGCACAGCGTAGCAGTTTGACCCGCTGATGTCAACGAAGCCCGCTCGGTGCAGGACTGTCACCGGACCATGAACAGCCCTGCGTCGCATTGCGTCGGGAATGGGAGCATGGTATACTCTGAGATGACCCTAGACCACTGCGAAGCAGGCTCCGAAATGCCCGATCATCCTGAGAATCTCGATGCCGTCCTCGACCGCGTGTCGGGCTTCTGGTCCGAGGAAGACATTGCGAGGCTCAAGGACGCATACCAGTTCGCGGAGGCCGCCCACAGCGAAGGCCCACCGCGCAAGACCGGTCATCCGTTCATCAGCCATCCGTTGGCGGTCGCGGAGATCCTCACGAAGATTGAGGCCGATCCGGCCACGGTCATCGCTGGCCTACTGCATGATGTCGTCGAAGACACAGATGTCACTATCGAGCAGATAGAGGAACGCTTTGGCGAATCTGTAGCCCAGCTGGTTGACGGCGTCACAACGTTGTCGCGCCTGAGCTTCCAGACGCGCCAGGAGCGGCAGGCAGGCAACCTCCGCAAGATGTTCCTCGCCATGGCGGAGGACATCCGCGTCATCCTCATCAAGCTCGCCGATCGGCTCCACAACATGCGCACGCTCTACGGCCTCGACGTGGAGAAGCAGCGGGCGATGGCTCAGGAGACCATCCAGATCCTCGCACCGCTCGCCCACCGCCTCGGCATCTGGCGCTTCAAGTGGGAGCTTGAGGACCTCGCCTTCCGCTACCTCGAGCCGGAGAAGTACTATGAGATCGCCCAGCTTCTTGGCGTCGGCAGACGCGAGCGCGAAGCGCGGATAGAGGCGGTGCGCGCGGCCGTCCGAGGACGGCTCGAGCAGGCCGGGATCAAAGCCACCGTGCAGGGCCGCGCCAAGCATATCTACTCCATCGCGCAGAAGATGGAGAAGCAGGACATCAGCTTCGACCGGATCGCCGACCTCGCCGCGATCCGCATCATCGTCGATACCGTTGCCGACTGCTACGCGGCGCTCGGGCTTGTGCACCAGCTCTGGATCCCCATCCAGGGGATGTTCACCGACTACATCGCGAAGCCCAAGTCAAACAAGTACCAGTCGCTGCACACGAAGGTCATCGGGCCGGACAAGCAGCCGCTGGAGGTCCAGATCCGCACCTGGGACATGCACCGCGTGGCCGAGTACGGCGTCGCCGCCCACTGGCGCTATAAAGAGGACGAGGGCACGGTGGGCTCCGACGACCAGATCGCCCTGCTCCGCCAGGTCATCGAGCTTGAGACCGACCTCACGGAGAGCCACGAGTTCCTCGAGCTCCTCCAGATGGACCTGTTCAACGACCAGGTCTTCGTCTTCACTCCCGACGGCGACGTGATTGACCTCCCGGCCGGCGCAGGCCCCATAGACTTTGCCTACCGGGTGCATACCGAGGTCGGGCATCGCTGCGTCGGCGCCCGCGTGAACGGACGGCAGGTGCCGCTCAGCTACACCTTCCGCAACGGCGACATCGCCGAGATCATCACCTCGCCGAACTCGGAGCCCAGCCGCGACTGGATGGAGCTCGTCAAGAGCTCGCGGGCGAAGTCCAAGATCCGTCACTTCCTGCGCGCGAACATGCGCGCGGAGAATGTCGCCGCGGGCCGCGAAGCACTCCGCAGGTCCCTCGAAGCCCAGCCCCCGAAGCTCCGCCGCCTGATCGACATCGAGAAGCTCGAGCCGCTGCTCGAGAGCTTCGGCTTCCGCGAGAAGGACGACCTGCTGGCCGCGGTCGGCTACGGCGACATCGAGGCCGACACGGTCGTGCGCAACCTGATCGCGCTGGAGGACGTGCAGCCGGGAAGCCTTGCCGAGGAGGTCGAGCGCGTCCTCGCGGAGAGCGGCTCCTCGGCGACGAAGACGTCAGGGATCCCGGCGATCTCCGTCGACGGCGTCAACGGCTTCCAGTGCAGGCGCTCGAGGTGCTGCTCACCGCTGCCCGGCGATGAGATCAAGGGCTACATCACGCGCGGCAGAGGCCTCACGATCCACCGCGGCGACTGCAAGAACCTCAGGTACCACGAGCGCATAGACCCGGCGCGGGTGATCCCCCTCGCATGGGCTGCGCAGGATCGCAAGGCGGTCTTCCAGCACGAGCTTGAGATCGTGGCGGTAGACCGCGTCGGCCTCTTCTCGCATATCGCCGCCGTGGTCGCGGAGTGCGGGATCAACATCGCGACAGCCAACGCCAGCGTCGCCGACTCCGGGGTAGCCCACCTCAACATGCGCCTCGACATCCGCCGCCGCCAGGACCTCGACCACGTTCTGGAGCGCCTCAGGTCGCTCATCGACGTCATCAGCGTTCGCCAACTCTCCCTCGCGCGTAACTCCACGTCGTGACGGCGCAACCTTCAGGCGTGAGACCACTCTAATCGTTCGGGGTCGCAGTACCCAGTCGTCCGCAACGGTCGCATCCGCATCCCTGCGCGCAAGCGCGCCCAGAATATGAGGTGTTCCGCCAGTGGGAGTTCCCCTTGTTGACCTGCAGTTGCAGTACCAGGGCATCAAAGACGAGGTGATGAGCGCGTTCGAAGAGGCCCTTGCGTCCATGCACCTGGCGCTCGGGCCGAACTGCGACGCGTTTGAGCAGGAGTTCTCGGAGTTCTGCGCCGTCCCGCACACCATCGGCGTCGCGAGCGGCACGGACGCCCTCCAGCTCCTCCTGCATGCGCACGGCATCGGCCCGGGCGATGAGGTCATCACCTCCTCGTTCACCTTCATCGCCACCATCGAGGCCATCGTGCTCCTCGGCGCCACGCCGGTCCTCGCCGACATAGAACCCGAGTCATTCTGCCTCGACCCGGCCGAGGTCGCGGAGAGGATCACGCCCCGCACGCGCGCGATCATGCCCGTGCACCTCTACGGCCACCCGGCGGACATGGACGCCTTCGCGGAGATCATCGGCGGCAGCGACATCAAGCTTCTGGAGGATGCCGCGCAGGCGCATGGCGCGCTCTACAGGGGCCGCCCGGCCGGAGGCCTCGGCGATGGCGCCGCGTTCAGCTTCTACCTGAGCAAGAACCTCGCGGCCTACGGTGAGGCCGGGGCGATCACGGTCTGCGATGAGGCCATTGACGACATCATCCGCCACCTGCGCGTGCATGGCAGCCGCGAGCGCTATGTGCACCGCATGATCGGCTACAACAGCCGCATAGATGAGCTGCAGGCCGCTGTGCTGCGGATCAAGCTGCGCCGCCTCGCCGACTGGAACGAGGCCCGCCGCCGCCACGCCGGGCGCTACAATGAGCAGCTTGCGGGCCTGTCGGACCTGCGCGTGCCGATCGAGAAGGACTACGCGCAAAGCGTCTATCATGTCTACACGATCCGCAGCCCGCGCCGCGATGAGATCGCGGCGGCGCTCGCCGCGGAGGGCATCGCGAACGCGATCCACTACCGCATCCCCTGCCACCTGCAGGAGGCGCTGAGCGATCTTGGCATGGGCCCCGGCTCGCTCCCCGAGACCGAGAAGGCCTCCGACGAAGTGCTGTCGCTGCCGATGTACCCGGAGCTCACGAACGATCAGATCGACCAGGTCTGCGAGGTCGTGGCGAAGGCGCTTGCCTGACCTGTTGGGGAGGGGCCGCACGAGGCGCCCGACGAAGGAGGATGCCGAGGTCGGCCCATCGCTGCAACGCCAACGGCCATAGGCCAGCCTCGCATCGCTCGCATCGCTCGCAACGCTCGTGCGGCCTCTCCGGGACGAGCCTTCACTGGGAGGGGCCGCACGAGGCGTCCGACGAAGGAGGACGCCGAGGTCGGCCCATCGCCGCCACGCCAACGACCATGGGCCGACCTCGCATCGCTCGCAGGCTCGCCACGCTCGTGCGGCCCCTCCGGTTCGCGTACATGAACGAGGCCGGCCCTTCGCGATGAAGGCCGGCCTCGACTGATCCACCACGAACTCCGGCTTGCCCATGCGCACCGCCCTCCTCCACCACACTCACCGGCCGCATACGGGCCGTCACGCTACAGCTTGTACACCTGGTCGGACGGGATCACCGGCACCCCGGCACGTTCCAGCACCCCGAGCGTCCTGTCGAGGGCCTCGTCGCCGACCTTGAAGAGCACGACCGCGTCGCCCGCGATCGTGATGAAGAACGCGTACATGTACTCGACATTCACGCTCTCCTTTTCCAGCTCGCCGAGCACATCGCCAAGTCCCCCCGGGCGGTCCGGAATCCGCAGCGCCAGCACACCGGTGCTGCCGACGGAGAAGCCGCTGCTCTGCAGCACCTCGACCGCGTCATCCGGCCGGTCAACGATCAGCCGGAGGATGCCGAAGTCCGAGGTGTCCGCGATGCAGAGCGCGCGAATGTTGATCTCCGCGCGTCCGAGGACCTGACACACCTCCGCGAGCCGCCCCGACTTGTTCTCGAGGAACACCGACACCTGCTTGCACAGAACCTGGCTGCTGGTCATCGCTCACGCCTCCTCGCGCATGTCAATGACGCGCTTCGCCTTCCCGGCAAAGCGCTCGATCGTCTTCGGCTCAACGAGCTTGACGGCCACGCGGATCCCGAGGGCCGAACTCAGCCGCGCCCGGATCTTCTCCTCGACCGCCTCGAGCTTGCGCACCTCGTCCGAGAACATCCCCGGCGAGACCTCCACCTGCACCTCGAGGTTGTCCATCCGCCCCTCGCGCGTGAGCACGAGCAGGTAGTGCGGCTCGACCTCCTCGATCTTGAGCAGGACCTCCTCGATCTGCGACGGGAAGACGTTCACGCCGCGGATGATCATCATGTCATCGGTGCGGCCGGTGATCCGCTCCATGCGCGGCAGCGTGCGGCCGCACTCGCAGACCTCGTAGTTCAGCCGCGAGATGTCGCGCGTGCGGAAGCGCAGGATCGGGAAGGCGCGCTTGGTGATGCAGGTGAAGACCAGTTCGCCCTTCGACCCCGGCGGCAGCGGCTCACCGGTCTCCGGGTCAATGATCTCCGGGATGAAGTGGTCGGTGAAGACATGCAGACCCGCCTTCGCGCAGCACTCAGCCGCCACACCCGGGCCGATGATCTCCGTCAGCCCGTAGATGTCATGCGCGGACAGCCCGAGGCGTTCCTCGATGTTCTCCCGCGCACCCTCGCTCCACGGCTCCGCGCCGAAGAGCCCGGCCTTGAGGTTCACGCGACTGAGGTCGAAGCCGAGTTCGTCGGCCTCGTCCACGATTGTGAGCGCGTAGGAGGGGGTGCAGCAGAGGATCGAGCTGCCGAGGTCTTCCATCAGCATGAGCTGGCGCTCGGTGTTGCCGCCTGAAGCCGGGACCACGAGGCAGCCCATCCGCTCGCCGCCGTAGTGAAGGCCGAGGCCGCCGGTGAACAGCCCGTAGCCGTAAGCGTTGTGCAGCACGTCGTGGCTGGTACCGCCGCCGCAGGCGATCGTCCGTGCGATCGCCTCCGCCCAGATGTTGATGTCCTCGCGCGCGTAGCCGGCGATGACCGGCTTGCCGGTGGTGCCTGATGAGGCGTGGATGCGCACACACTCCTCCGGCGGGATCGCGAACAGGCCGAAGGGGTAGTTGTCGCGCAGATCGGCCTTCGTCGTGAAGGGCAGGTGCCGGAGCTGATCGAGGGAGGTGATGTCCTCGGGCTCGATACCCTTCTCATTCAGCCGCTCGCGGTACCATGCCACATTCGCCTTCACGCGCGCCACGGTCTCCCGCAGCCGGCGCACCTGCAGTTGCGTCCTCTCCTCGGGATCCATGCACTCATAGAACGGGTCCCAGATCATTCACTGCGCCTCCTCACATCAACTCTACGCGCGCACAAGCTCCCGCCCGATCTCAAATGCCCGCACGTTCACGTCCACCGCCTTCGGCTTCAGCACCAGCCGCATAGCCTCGCTCCACGCATCCTCCGGCAGCTCCAGCAGCAGCGACAGCGCCCCGAGCATCACGCTGTTGGCCGCCCGCGGCTCGCCCAGCTCAACGGCCGTCGCCCACGCGCTGATGACTCGCACATCGCGGCCGCTCGCGAGCACCCTCTCCAGCACATCGTCCGGGTAGCTGAAGCCCGGCATGTTGACCGTCACCGGTACGATCCGCCGCTCCTCAACCAGCACCACGCCGTCCGGCGCGACCTCACCGATCTGCCGCAGCGCCTCCACCGGCTCAAAGGCCACCAGCACGTGCGTCCGGCCCTCCGGGATCAGCGGCGACGCTATCTGCTCGAGGGGGCTGAAGCGCACGTAGCTGTTCACGCTCCCGCCACGCTGGCTCATCCCATGCACTTCGCTCTTCTTGATCTCCCACCCGGCGATCCGGCAGGCCTGCGCGAGGATGGTGCTCGCGGTGATCGTCCCCTGCCCTCCCACGCCTGTGAGCAGCACATTCGTTACCATCACGCATCGCCCTCCCCGGCGTCCGGAACGATCAGCGCATCCACCGGGCAGACCTGCGCGCACATCATGCAGCCGTTGCACAGCACCGCGTCGATCCGCGGCATGGGCCGCTCACCCTCGCCGGAGCCGTCGAAGATGGCAGGGCAGCCGATGCGAATGCAGCGCCCGCAGCGTATGCACTTGTCCTCAGCAAGCTGCGGCGCCGGCGGATGTTCGCGCACATGCAGCACGCACTCGCGCCGCGCGATCACCACCGAGGGCCGCGGATTGGCCATCGCCTCGCGGATCGCCTGCTCGGTCGCGGCCATGTCGTACGGGTCAACCACCCGCACGTCCTCGATGCCGACCGCGTCGGCGAGCTTCTCGAAGTCAAGCTCCCGGCCCGGCAGACCCGAGAGTGTCACGCCGGTTCCCGGGTGCACCTGGCCGCCGGTCATCGCGGTTGTGCGATTGTCGAGGATCAGCACGGTGCTCACGCCCGCGTTGTAGGCGACGTTCACCAGCCCGGTGATCCCCGAGTGCGTGAAGGTCGAGTCGCCGATCACCGCCACCACCGGCGCCTCATGGCCGCGCACCTTCTGGATCCCGTGGGCCTCGTTGATCCCCGCGCCCATGCACAGGCAGGTGTGCAGCGCCTCCAGCGGCGCCAGCGTGCCGAGCGTGTAGCAGCCGATATCCCCCGTGACGAAGGCCTTCAGCCTCCGCAGCGCCAGGAAGACGCTCCGGTGCGGGCAGCCCGCGCACAGCGTCGGCGGCCTCGGCGGCAGACCTGCCTCAGCCTGCGCCGGCGGCTGCTTCTCGCCCGTAACCATCTCCCGCACGCGCGCCGGCGTCAGCTCGCCGATGCGGGAGCTCTCATCCACCGGCTCGACCGCCACGCCCATCGCGAGGACCTGCTCGGTCAGGAACGGGTCAAGCTCCTCCACCACGAACAGCCTGTCCACCTGCGCGGCGAACCGCCGGATGCGCTCCGGCGGCAGCGGCCAGACCATCCCGAGCTTCAGGAACGATGCCTCCGGGAAAGCCTCCTTCGCGTACTGATACGCTACGCCGGAGGCGATGATCCCCAGCGACCGGTCGCCCATCTCCTCGCGGTTAAGACCGCCATCCTCCTCCGCCAGCGCCACCAGCCGCGCGATCCGCTCCGCCATCTCCACCCGCCGCTTGCGCGCGTAGGCCGGCACCATCACGTACTTCTCGGGCTGCTTCGCGAGGTCGCCGCGCAGCCCGACCTCCTGCCGCTCCCCGACCTCCACGAGGCCGTCGGAGTGGCAGACGCGCGTCAGCGGGCGCAGGATGACCGGCGTGTCGAACTCCTCGCTCAGCTCGAACGCGCGCATCGTCATCTCACGCGCCTCGCGGCTGTCCGAGGGCTCCAGCATCGGCACCTTTGCCGCGCGGGCGTAGTTGCGGTTGTCCTGCTCGTTCTGCGAGGAATGCATCGAGGGGTCGTCGGCGCTGATGATGACCAGCCCGCCCTCGACGCCCGTGTAGGCCATCGTGAAGAGCGGATCGGCCGCGACGTTGAGCCCCACGTGCTTCATCGTGACGATGCAGCGCGCGCCGGCGACCGATGCTCCCGCCGCAACCTCGAGCGCCACCTTCTCGTTCACCGACCACTCGCAGTAGACATCGCCCAGCGCGACGAGCGCCGGGAGGATCTCCGACGATGGCGTTCCCGGATAGCCGCTGCCGAGGCGCACTCCAGCCTCCCACGCCCCCCGCGCGATGGCCTCATTCCCCGACAGCAGCAGGGTCTTCGACAGGTCTCGTGCATGCTCTGCCATGATAGCGGCTATTTCTCCTGATCTCGGTTATCTATCACGCGAACGGCTTTCCCGTCACTGACCGGCAGCTCCCCCGGCTCGTGCAACTCAACGCACACGCTGATATCAAGCTCTGTCTGCAGCCGGCGCTCGATCCGCCGCTGCAGCGCGTTCAGCTCGCGCATATCATCGGTGAAGGCCTCCTGCGTCAGCTCCACCGCGACGCTCATCCGGTCGAGGTCCTCCGGGCGGTCGAGCGTGATCACGTAGTTCCGGCCGACCTCGTCCACGTCCAGCAGCGCCCGCTCGACCTGCATCGGGTAGACGTTCACTCCGCGCACGACCAGCATGTCGTCGGTGCGGCCCTCCATCCGCGAGAGCCGCCGGTGCGCGCTCCCGCACGCGCACTCCGCCGGCAGCAGCCGCGCCATGTCGCGCGTGCGGTAGCGGATCAGCGGGTTGGCCTCGCGCCGCAGCGTCGTCAGAACGACCTCGCCGATCTGCCCTTCCTCAACCGGCTCGAGGGTCTCCGGATCGAGCACCTCCAGCAAATACTGGTCCTCGCACAGGTGCATGCCATCCTGGGCCATGCACTCCATCGCGATCCCGGGCCCGGCCATCTCCGAGAGCCCGTAGCAGTTGTAGACCTTCGCGCCGAAGCCCTCTTCGATCCGCCGCCGAAGCTGCTCGGAGTGCGGCTCGCCGCCGACGAAGATCACGCGCACGCTCAGGTCGCGGCTCGGGGCAATGCCGGCCTGGTCGCAGAAGTGCAGCACCCGCAGGGCGTAGCTCGGGATGATATGCAGCACCGTGGTGCCGAAGCTCTGCATGAGGTGGATCTGCCGCTCGGTGTTGCCGGAGCTTGCAGGGATGGTCATGCAGCCGAGCAATTCGCCGGCGTAGTGGAAACCGAGGCCGCCGGTGAAGAGCCCGTAGCCCATCATGTTCTGGAAGACATCATCCTCGGTGACGCCCACGGCGAGCATCCCGCGCGCAACGCACTCGGACCACCTGCAGAGGTCGCCGCGGGTGTGGTAGATCGCGGTGGCGAGGCCCGTGGTGCCCGAGGAGTAGTGCATCCGCACGACCTCGCTGCGCGGCGCCGCGAGGAAGCCCCACGGCATCCCCTCGCGAAGCCGCGCCTTGGTGGTCAGCGGCAGCTTGCGGATGTCCTCGGGGCTCTGGATATCCTCCGCGGATATGCCCGCGAGGCGTTCGGCATAGGCAGGGGCCCTCCGCGCGCGCTCAACTGTCTCGCGCAGACGGGCGACCTGAAGCTGGTTGATCTGATCTCGACTGAGGTTCACGGCATGGTCGGAGTATGGCATCTCTCAGCGCTTCCTGTGTGGGCTGTTCCCTGGTGAGTTCTGAGATTGTATCCTCGTTTGCGCTTCGGCGCAACCTTCACGGCGCACGACTTCGCAAGCGACCGTCGCCCGTGTTGCTGACATCTCATGCCGTTCGTGGCGCAGGCATTCCTGCCTGCGGCCGTTCCTCCCCCCTCGTCCCGATGGGCATGTCGTTTATGCCCGAGGGAGAGGGGGGCCGGGGGGTGACGCCGCCATTGGAGGTTATCCGCACACTTTCAGCGAACTTGTCCACACTCAGGTGGCAGCACGAAGGGGGCGCAGCCGTGACCTGGCACGAGAGGATCCTCAGAGGCGTCCGCGGGGAGCCGCCGGATCGGGTCCCGTGGGTCCCGCGACCTGATCTCTGGTACAGGGCCAGCCTCCGTCGCGGCACCCTCCCCGAGAGGTGGCGCCGTTTCTCTCTGCCTGAGATCCTCGACGACCTCGGCGTCGGTCGCCATGAGGTCATCCAGGACTTCCTTGATGTTGAGCATCCCGATGAGGTTGCCGATCAGGCCCTGTTCCTCCCAGGTGGCCGCTACGACGACTTCCGCGCCTCCGTCGGCGACTCCGGCGTCGCGGTTGCCCTCGCGAACGTCGCGGCCTCACCGACGCGCCATCTGCCGAAGGAACTCGTCCCGTACGACCAGCTCTACTTCGATCTGCACGATCACCCGGACCTCATCGCCGAGACCGGCCGCCGGATGCTCGGCTTCTTCCGCAGCGTCGCCAGCGCCTGCGCGCAGAGCAGCGCCGAGGTGCTCCTGCTCGGCGCCAACTACGACGTCATGCTCACGCCGCCGCCCTTCTTCGCGGAGCACATCACGCCAGTTGAGCGATTTCTGTTTGGCCCCCCGCCCGGCGGGTATATTCCGCATAGAGAGGCGTGAAGAGGGTGTACAGGCGAATATGCGATTTCTGAGTTGGCTGCGAAACAGCGTGGCTGACTTTTTTGATGCCTACACGGATGAAGCCGAAGCAGATGCCGAGGCCGAGCGGCTCCGCGCAGAAGTCGAGGACGCCCGGGCCATCGCTCTGCTCGCCGTCGCCCAGGCCCGCCGGACTGAGCTGGAGCTGCGAGAGGCGCTCAGCGAGGGCCCAAAGGGGCGGGATAGACTCGCGGAACTCGTCCCGCGGCTGGAGGAGGAACGTGCTCGCGCGGACAATCTGCTTGCGAACTACCGCCGCATCGAGCAGGCGGCCGCCGGCAGGCTCGTCCGGGAGGGCAGCGTCCGCCTCGCACAGGAGGTCAATGAGCGCCGCCGCGAGCTGCGCGCCGACCTCCAGCGCGCCGAGCGCGTCACCTCCGACGAGGAGCTTGCGCGCATGGAGGACGAGGCCCGCGCGAGCGCATACAGCCTTGATGCGCTTGAGGGCCTCGATGCCGGCGCGGGCTGGTCGCGCGAGACTGAGCATCCCGCGGCTGAAGCCGCGGCTGCAGCCGCCGATGACGCCGCACTGCTTGCGCGGGCGCAGGAGCTGCTCAGGCCGCGACAGATCGAGGAGTAACCGGTCGTGACAGGCGTGAACGGAAGGAGGTCGGGCCGATGGATCTGCTTGCCTGGTACAACCTGATTTTCGTGGCTCCGGTCGGTCTGGCCGTGGTGTACCTCGTGCTGAGTGCGACAGGCCTTGGCGATCTCAGCGGCGACGCCGACGTGGATGCTGACGTGGACGCCGATCTCGATCACGATCTGGATGTCGGCATGGAGCACGACGTCGAGGCCGCGATGGACCACGATGTGGACACCGACCTGGACCACGATGTTACGGTCGAGCACGACGTGGAGGGCGACGTGCATGCCGAGGTGCACGCAGTGCATCATCTCGGCGCCGAACATGAGGTGCATGAGATCGCGCACGATCACGAGCCGTCGATGCTGATACGCGCGCTCTCCGTGCTGGGCTTCGGGAAGGTCCCGGTGTCGGTGCTGATGACGACCATGATGGTCATCTTCGGCGCGACAGGGCTGATCGCGAACAGCATCTTCGCGGGTATGCTGCCGTGGTCGTGGGCGCCAACGGTCTACGTCTGGCCGTCGCTCGCGCTGGCGGTGCTGGCCTCGCTGGGGCTCACCGGCAGCGTCGCGAAGGGCCTGAGCCGATTGATGCCGACCAAGGAGACGTACGCGGTCACAGAGGAGGAGCTTGTCGGGCAGGTCGGGGTGTCCATCTACGGCCTCCCCGGCGACGCGCGTGGTCCGGTCAACGTGAAGGACACCGGCGGCACGCTGCACCAGGTCATGGGGCGCAGCATGAACGGAGCCGTCCGCAAGGGCACCGAGGTGCTGCTGGTGCGCTACCACAGAAAGGAGGATTACTACGATGTCGCCGCTTCTCCCCTCACGGCCATCGCTGAGGGTGCACAGGAGAACCTGCCTCAGAGCGCAGGCGAGCAGCAGAGTGAGGCGGCAGGCCGCCCGGCCGCAGAGGCTCGCGAGAAGACTCGGCAACGGGAACGTACATCCTCCACCCAGTCCTGATGGGCGCAGCCTGTCCGTCGTGAGCCGGTGACGGTCGCATACAACGCGCACAAGCGCTTCTGTCACACGAAGGGGATATGCAGATGCTCATTGCCATTGGCATGGTACTGCTGGGAGCCGTGCTGGTCATCGGCCCGTGGGTCGGTGTGTTTGGCGAGATCAATGAGATCAGTGCGGGGATCCTCACGATAGTCGGCGCAGTCGTCCTGCTGGTCTCAGGCCTGCTGATCATCATCGCACGCCTCTACCAGAAGACAAGCGCCAATGAGGCCTTCGTCCGCACCGGCATGGGTGGGCGCTCGGTCGTCCTCGACGGCGGCGCGCTCGTCATCCCGGTCGTCCACAAGACCGTCCCGGTTGTGCTCGAGACCATGAAGCTCGAGGTCGAGCGTGGTGGCGAGGACGCGCTCATCACCCGGGATAACCTCCGCTGCGACATCCGCGCCGAATTCTACATCAAGGTGCAGGGCGTCAAAGATGACATCCTGAACGCCTCCCGATCGCTCGGTGACCGATCGGTGCACGCCGATACCGTGCGGGAGCTGGTCTTCGAGAAGCTGGTCTCCGCGCTGCGGTCGGTTGCCGCCACGCGCGAGCTTGCGCAGCTTCACGCGGAGCGCGATGACTTCGCCACCGCGGTATCGGAGCTTGTCCGCGAGGACCTCAAGTCCAACGGTCTCACGCTGGAGTCGGTCACCATCTCCCGGCTTGACCAGACCGACACCTCGCGCCTGAACGAGCAGAACGTCTTCGACGCCCAGGGTCTGCGGAAGATCGCGCAGATCACCCAGCAGGCCCGTGTCGAGCGCAACCTCTACGAGCGCGATGCCGAGCGCGAGATCACGCAGAAGAACGTGGACACGCGCAAGCAGGTGCTGGACCTCGAGAAGGAGCAGGCGCAGGCTGAGGCGACGCAGGCGGCGGAGGTCGCGATGATCCGCTCGCAGCAGCGCCAGCAGGCTGAGAGCTACGAGATCCAGCAGCGCCAGATCGTGGAGACGCAGGAGATCGACAAGGATCGCCAGGTCCGGGAGGCGGGCGTCCAGAGGGACCTCGCCGTCAGCGTCGCGCGCGTGAACGCGGAGAAGGAGCTCATCGCCAAGCAGCAGGAGCAGCAGACCGCCGACATCCTGCGCAACCAGGCGATCCAGACCGCGGACGTCGAGCGCGAGCGGGCCGTTGAGATCGCCGGTCGCGAGCGGCAGGTCGCGGTCGCTGAGGCCGAGCAGCGCCGGGCGACGGCGGAGGCTGAGCAGCTCATCGCAGAGGCCCAGCGCGAGCAGGCCGCCCAGCAGGTCATCACCGTGGAAGAAGTCGCCACTGCCGACCGCGAGAAGCAGGTGATGGTCATCGCGGCCACGCAGGGCGCCGAGCAGGAGAAGATCAAGCAGCAGATGGAGGCCGACATCGCTGCGTATAAGAACGCCAAGGTCGCCGAGGGTGAGCAGGAGGCGGCCACCCGCCTGGCGGAGGCTGTCCGCGTGAAGGCCGAGGCGGACCGCGACGCCGCCCGCCTGGCCGCTGAGGGCGAGCAGGCGAAGCAGATGGTGCCGGTCAACGTCAACCGCGAGCAGGTGGCCGTGGACGCCCAGCGCGTCCAGGACGTGGAGGCCGCCCGCGTCGAGGTGCTGCGCTCCGAGCTGTCCGCGAAGGCGGAGTACGACCAGATCTCGGTCGAGCTGGAGAAGGTCCTCGCCGACATCCAGGCGCGCAAGGACGTCGGTGTCGCCTTCGCCCAGTCGGTTGGCGGCGCGCTGAGCAAGGCCAACATGAACCTCTACGGCGACCCGCAGATGCTCGGGACGGCGCTCAACTCGTTCGCGAAGGCGGCCGGCGTGAGCGCCTGGGCGGATGGGCTGGTGAGCACGCTGCCTGAGGGCACGATCGAGGCCGCGGCTGCGACGCTCTCGAACGCGTTCCCGAAGATCGCGGGCGTGATCGACTCGGTCATGTCGGAGAAGAAGAGCGCGAACGCCCAGAGCACGGTGGAGGTAGCGGAGCGCACCACGCGCACCACCTCCCCGGATGAGGGCACCGAAGAGGGCCCGACGACCTGAGCCCGCCGAGAAGCGCTGAACTGCACGGGGGACGCGGCCAGCCCGCGTCCCCCGTGCGTTGTCCATCAGGTCACGCGTGGGGCGGGCTTCCAGCCTGCC
>DHPY01000102.1 GCA_002411015.1 Armatimonadetes bacterium UBA5352
GCCTGTAATTAAAGGCAACGTAGGGCGGGCTCCCCGGCCCCGCCCCCCCCCGCGGCCGGACGAGCGGACGGCGCCCCGCCGCGCTGCGGCGTGAGCTTCGCGGCGCCCGGCAGGTCCGTCGCTGCCGCCGCGCCGGGCGCCTCAGATGGTGCTCCGGGCGCCGCCGGCGACAGCGCGATCTGCGGACCGGGCGTCACAGGACCGGGCGCACGCCCGCCGCCGGTCGTGGCAGGGGCGATCGGCGCAGGCGCTGCGGGACCCGGTGACTCGATCATCGCTGAGGATGCGGCTGCCGGTGCGCTCGGCGCACTCTCAGGCGCGGCCTTCGCCGCATCGGGAGGCGTCCACGCCATCTGCGGCTCAGGCGCGGGCTCGGCTTCGTCCGCCGCCATTGGCGTCGGGTGGATAACGACCGGCTCAGGCTCGGCGGCCTCGATCGCTACCGGCTCGGGAGCGGGCGCAGGCTCAGGCTCCGGCGGCAGGACGGCCAGCGCGGGGGCCGCCTCGGGCTCGGGAGTCGGCTGCTCGGGCTGAGGCTCCGCCTCGGGCACCGGCGCCTGCTCGACCGGCTTCGGGCGCGCCGACCTGCGGGGCGCTCGGCGCACGCGCCTCGTGACCGCGCGACGCACCACGCGCCGCTGCGTCACCTGCTGCTGCGGTGGGGGTGGCGGTGGCTTCGGCTTCACGTAGGTCACGAACTCGACGGCCGTCTTCGTCACGCGCCGGATGCTCTCATCGCGGAACTCCCCCACCGTGCCGCCGATAGGCGCGGTGAAGAAGATGATGATGTGTACCATCACCGAACAGAGCAATGCCCAGGTGAAGCCGGGCTTCCGTCGCATGTTCCCTGCCACGCCTCCTGTGCTCAGCCGCCTGCCGGGTCGCCAATCACCGCGCCCGGATGTCCCTCTTCAACCTCGGCCGCCAGCGTGATGTCGGCGCCGAGGATCTTCGCGACGTCCATCACCGTCATGATCGTCCCGTAGGGCACCTGCTCGTCGCCGCGGATCGTGACGCCCTTCACTTCGACCTTCGCGAACTCGCGCCCCAGCACCTCGCGCAGATCCTCCGGATCGATCCATGTCTCATTGACGCGCACGCGGCCCTCGCGGCTGACCCAGACCGTCACCTCGCGCTTGTCCAGCTTCTCCGATGAGAGCGCCTTCGGCAGCGTGATGTCGAGGCCGGTGTCCTTCGCGAAGGTGCTCGTGAGCATGAAGAAGATGATGAGCAGGAAGGCGATGTCGCCCATGGTGGTCATGGGGAGCGGGTTCGGCGCGAGCGACCGTCGCCTGAGCTTCACGCCGCTTCACCTGCCGCAAGCGTGCTGATGACGCGGTTCCCGGCAAGCTCGATGGACAGCGCCAGGCGGTTGACATGGGCCATCAGGATGCCGTAGGCGATCAGGCAGGGGATCGCGACGATCAGCCCCGCAGCGGTGGTGATGAGGGCCTCCGCGATCCCGGCCGCGACCACCGCCGGCTCCCCGAGGCCGGCCGCCGCAACCGCCATGAACGCGTGGATCATCCCGCTCACCGTGCCGAGGAAGCCGATCAGCGGCGCGATGTTGGCGACCGTCGAGAGCACCGGCAGTCCCGACTCGAGGTTCGCCAGCTCCGCGCTCCCGGCCATCTCGGCAGCCGCCAGCGGCGTGATGTGCGTGTTCTGCGCCGCGGCGACGATGGCGCCGAGCACAGTCGCCACGGACGCCGAGGACGCGCGCGTCGTCTCCTCGGCTTGCGCGAGCTTCCCGGCCTCTACGAGCCGCACGGTCTCCTCAGCCACCGCGCTCGCGCCGCGCCCGGCGATCCACAGCGCGATGCCCTTGTAGATGATCATCGCCAGCGCGATGACGGAACACAGGAGCAGCGGCCACATCCACCAGCCGCCCCGCACGAAGTACTCGACCAGTCCCGGCAGCGGGCCCAGCTCACCCATGCCGATGTCTCCTCAGTCGCTGCAGATGATCTCCGCGCATCTACTGCCCGAGTGCCCGCAGCCTCTCGGCCGCCTTCTGCGCCCACTGCGCCTGATCCGCGTACTGCCGCTCGATCACACGGTAGCTGCGGATCGCGTTCTCCGTCTGGCCGAGCTGCTCGTAGCACTGCCCCGCCGCGAACTGCGCCGCGGCCGACCACTCCGACTGCGGGTAGAGGATCGCGACCTTCAGCAGCTCCTCGGCGGCTCCCGCGGTGTCTCCCGTGGCCTTCAGCGCGAGCCCGAGTTCATACTGCGTCTCCGCCGCCACCCGCGCCCCGCCCTGCCCTCCGACTGCGCGCAGCGCCGCCAGCGCGTCCGCGTTCCGCCCGAGCAGCCGGTAGCTCTTCGCCTGCCCCAGCCGCGCGCCCGGCGCCGCATCGTGCTCGGGCCAGCGTGTTGTGACGGCCTCGAAGGCCGCCGCCGCCTCCTGCGGGCGGTTCTGCGCAAGGTACGCCTCGCCAAGCAGCGTCAGCGCCCACGCACCCGTGTCTCCCTCACCGGGCGCCGTGCGCAGCGGCTCCAGGAGCTCCACCACGCGCTCGTACTGCTGCTTCTCGGCCAGCAGCCTCGCCGCCTGGTAGCGTGCGTCCGCCCCCACGGCCTCCGGCACAGGCGCCTGCGCAGCAGCGAGGAATGGCTCCAGTGCCTGCTCCGACTGGTTCTGCCTCAGCAGCACCCACGCAAGCCCGTAGCGCACAAGACCGGCCGTCGCGCCATCGGCGCCGCGGTCGAGGACCCGCTGCCACGCCTGCCGCGCCTCGTCATAGCGCTCTGCCTCGAAGGCCGACTGCCCTACCGCGAGCATCCCCTGCAGGGCGGATTCGCGCGCGGGCGAGTCGGGGAACTCCGCAAGCACCCGCTCGAAAGACGCGAGCGCCGGCTCGGGCTCACTCTTCCGGCACCAGCCGAGGCCCACCAGCGCCCACGGCGCGCTCTCCCCCTGCGGGTCGGCCTGCAGCGATTTCTCATAGAAGCCGATGGCTTCCGGCGTCCGCTCGGCGGTGCGGAGGGCGTCTGCGATGCGGTAGGCCGCGAAGCCGAGCGCTCCGGCAGGGGCCTTCGCGCGCTCGAGTGATGTCAGAAGCTGCTTCGCCTGGTCCACCTCGCCGGCGGAGGCATGCATCCCGGCGAGCGCGGAGGTCGCCCACGAGCCATACTCCGAGTCGCCATGGGCGGCCGCGATCTCGGCGTAGAGCCGCCGCGCCTCCTCAGGACGCCCGAGGCGCTCCTGGCAGACTGCGATGAGGTAGCGCGCCTCGGGGATCGTCACGGCCTGCGGGTGGTTCGCGGTGAGGAGCGTCAGCATCTCCATGGCGGGCTCGTAGCGGCCGGCGTCGAACTCGGCGCGGCCGACGCGGTAGGCAAGCTCCGCCGACGCCTCAGCCGCGGGATCGGCGCGCACGCTGGCCGCAAGCTCCTCCAGGGCCTCGGGCGACTGTGCCTGCCGGTAACGCGCCCACTGTGCGGCAACCAGCGCCTCGTGGCGCTTGCCCGGGTCGGTGGCGCGCTCCGCCGCGGTGCCATAGGCGGCCGCTGCGCCCTCAACATCACCCGCGGCCGCCTTCAGCCGCCCGATGTGCAGCCACGCGTCGGCGGCCTGCGAAGCCTGCGGGAAGCGCTCGATCAGCCGCTGATGGGCGGCGAGAGCCGCCTCAGGCTGCCCCTGCCGCTCGCGCGTGACCGCCAGCCAGTAGAGCGCGTCGGGCGCCCACTTCGACTGCGGGTCGCCGGCGATGGCGTCGTACGCAGCGGCTGTCTCATCCCAGCGCTGCAGGTGGAAGAGGCTGTCGCCAGCGCGCAGCTTCGCCTCAGCGGCGATCTCACTCGTCGGGTATTCGGCGACGATCCTGCGGTAGGCCTCGAGTGCCTGATCGTAGCGCTGCGCCTGAAAGTGGCAGTCCGCGACACCCATCAGGGCCTGCGGGGCGAAGGAGGAGCCTGCGTGGTTCGCAGCCACGGCCTGGTAGGCCGCGAGCGCCTGCTCGGTCTCGCCCTGGCGCTGGAGCGCTCGCGCCAGGAGATACTGCGACTCGGCCGCGACGGGGCTGTTCGGGTGCTCTCGGACGACGCGCGTGAACTGCGCGGCGGCATCGGCGGGACGCTCGAGGAGCAGGTAGGAGAGGCCGATTGAGTAGATGGCGTAGGGGATATCGGTGGTCGGCAGCCCGCGGGCGATCGCGTCCTCGTAGGCCCGCGCGGCCTCCTCATAGCGGGCAAGCTGGTAGTAGCTCTCGCCGCGCCAGTAGGCGGCTGTGGCCGCGTTGCGCCCGTTCGGGAACTTCGCGAGCAGCGCCTCGTAGGCGGCAAGCGCGGGCTCATACTCGCCTGCCTTGAAGCGCGCGTCACCAAGCCACAGGAGCGCGGGCTCGCACTCCTCGCTGTCGGGGAAGCGCGTGGAGACCTGCTCGAACCATGGAGCGGCCTCCGGATAGCGGCCGAGGCGGAAGTTGCACTCACCCGCGCGGAAGAGCACGAGCGAGAGGTTCGGATGCTGGGGGTAGGCCTCGATGAACGCGAGGTACTTCTGCACCGCCAGCTCGTAGTTCTCCTGGCCGTAGAGCCCCTCTGCGAAGGCGAAGTCTTTCTCCGCCTGAGCCGCGTCCTGCGCGTGAGCCGGTATGACAAGCAGCAGCAGAGCGCCGCACAGAACGGGCAGCGCCCGGTCCCTGATCCGCTTCATGATGCCGTCACCGTTATGCGGGGCACACGCGCCGCGCCCCGCGTCAGTAGCGCACCTGCACAGCCGTTTGTCTTAGACAACCGAGGGCGGCATCCGGGTCCATCAATCTCATTACCGCGCGATCGCCTCGACTCCGCAGAGCACTGGCGGGTGCGAGCCCGGGCCCGGAACCAGGCCGATCGACAGCTCCTCGCCGACCATGATGCCCTCGAAGGTGCGGGAGATCACGCGCTCCGCGCCGCCGGCCTCGCGCGCGATGTCGAAGCCGCGCAATACCGGCACATCCTGCAGCGTGACATCGAAGACCCGCTCGCCCGGCGCAAGCCCGCCCGGCTCCATGAAGTGCAGCGTCACGGTGTATGGCCGAGGCGCGTCGCCCTCTGCGGCAAGGCGCACCGTCAAGCGCGTCAGGCCCTCAGCGCCGGATGCACCGACCCATGGCAGCTCGCCCGTCACGCTGGTGGTATGCCTGCGGAAGAACCGCGGCTCCTCGGGTTCGGTCGTCATCTGAACCTGCGGCGAGGGGCCGCCCTCGTACGGGTACTCCAGCCAGAGCGTCCCGTCCTCCATCCGGTCGCCGGGAGCGCCAAGGTTCAGCCCGAGCCGCACGATCCGCTCCTCGCCAAGCTCCAGGTCGGCCCACGTCCAGAGCTCGACCTCAGGGTCGTGCACCAGCGCCAGAGAGGTCTGGTTCTGGTAGCTGCAGGTGCAGGTGCGAGTGTAATCCGGGGCGTTCAGCACGCCGTCTGCGACCACGAGGTTCGAGGTGCAGCCTGACTTGAAGCCGCCGAGGTTGCCAGTGCCGCCGTCGCCGAGGAGATCGTAGAAGCCGGCAGCGCCTGAGCGGAAGGTCAGCAGTGCCTCGCTGGCGATCGCGGTATTGCAGCCGTAGGCCCGCTGCCACTCCCACGGAACGGGCAGGCCCGTCAGCGGGTGCACGCGCATCTTCGGCTCGCCGTCGAGCAGCCCGTAGGCGCGCTCCTGCGTGATGATCGTGTCGCCATGCAGCAGCGGCGGGCCACCGTAGCTCTGCTCACGGTCCCAGACGATACTGCCATCGGCCACGCGGTAGACGATCATGCGGTCGCCGGGCTCGCCGGAGAGCATGTCGCGGGAGGGTCGCCCGGCCTGAAGCAGCAGCCCATGCTCGCTGCTGGCTGAAAGCCAGGTGCCGAAGACGTTCTCGCTGGTGCTCCACAGCTCACGCCCGGAGCGCACGTCGAGCGCAACCAGCCGTGCGGGGACTGCCGGGGCCTCGCCGCGGCGCTCCATCTTCGCCACGATCGCGTCGGGCAGGCGGTCGATGCAGAAGAGCCGTTCATCGGACACGCAGATGGCGTTATGTCGGAGTGCGAGCTGGCTGTCGTAGCTCCACAGCACCTCACCGGAGTGCCGGTCGAGGGCCACGATGCGCGCGCTGGAGGTCGCGTCCCAGTTGTCGAGCACGCCGACCGGGAGCTCACCGTCGAAGATCAGCGGCGTGGCGCCGGCGATCAGCAAGTCGTCGTAGACGCTGACGAAGCCCCAGCCCTGCGGCTTCTCCTCGCCCGGGGCGGGCGGCAGCGTGAACTCCGAGATGGTCTCGCCTGTCGCCGGGTCAAGGCGCAGGCAGCGGCCCTCCCAGACGGCGTAGATGCCGTCGGGCGCGGAGGAGAAGTTGCTCCCGAGTGAGTTCGCACCCGGCTGATGCGAGGTGTTGTCGTAGACCGCGCCGAAGCCGGGCAGCTCGCGCTTCCACAGCACCCGCCCGGTGTAGACGTCCTGTGCGCGGATGCTGTCCGGGCCCTCAATGAACAGCCGCCCGCCGATGACCTGCTCGGGAGGACCGTGGCCGTGGCGCGGCAGGATGTCCATGTTCGTCGAGCCGCCGAACCACAGCAGGCCAAGCGGCGCCCGCACGGCGCTGTCGGGCGAGACGACGGTGTTCGCCGCGTCACCGTACTGGTGCGTCCACTCGCCCGCGCCGGGCAGGGCATCGGGGCGCCGGAGCACCGTCAGATCGCCGATTCGCTGCAGGTCAGAGCCCGGCAGTTCCACCCCCGCCAGGCGCTGGGCGAAGCGCTCGTGTCCGGCGTCAGGGAGCGCAACGCAGATCGCGCCTCCGTAGGGGCGGACCGACCGGAAGAGGCGCTCAGGGGCCGCTGCGAGCAGCATCGCGGGCTTCTCGGCAACCACGAGGCTCGCGAAGTAAGGCGGCAGCGACAGCTCCGATGGCTCGGCGGCAATGAGCGTGATGCGCGTGCCGTAGAGGCCCAGGCCATCGAGGCGGCGGCGCAGCGTATCAACGAGCGCGGCGTCCGGGTCAACCGCGATCAGATGCAGCTCGGACTGTCGCGCAAGCTCCTCGAGGAGCGCGCCGTCGGCGATGCCCAGGCACAGTGCGTAGCCATCGCGGACGCCACTGCGCTCGAGGATCTCGGCCGCCTGCGCGGCCACCGGCCCCGAGGGCAGATCGGCGTCGGCCTGGAGTGGCCAGGTGCGCGCCTCGGCCTCGGCGGCCCCGTAGCACAGCAGCCGCCCTGCGAGCGTGGAGACATAGAGCCTGCCCTCCGCCACGGCGACTGCGGCCGGCTCGTCGGGCAACTCCTCCGACCAGACCTCCTCGGCGCGATCGTCATCGCCGGTGAGCTTCAGCGCGCTGATGGTGGCGCCGTCGGAGCAGATCAGCAGATCGCCCGCCAGTGCGTAGATGCGCCCCACCGGCACCTCGCTGCGCCAGAGAGTCTTCGGCGTAAGGCGATTCCGGGTCGCGCCCTTGCTGTCCTGATACTCCTCGATCTTCGCACCGGTGGCCGCGTACGCGACGAGCTTGCCTTCCTCGACGGTGTAGACGCTGTCTGCGTTGTGCACGGGAGACCGTCCAAGGGCCCCGGAGGGAGTGCCAGTCTCAAGCGGGTAGACCCGGCCGCTGTTGAAGAAGATCTCGGGCGTGGCCGAGATCGCGAAGTCTCCGACCTTGTTGTTCTCCTGGTGATGGAAGAAGCGCATCTCGCCGGTGTGCCGGTTGAAGACCGCGGGGGTCGCGCGGCCGTTCGGCACGATCAGGTCGTCGCCACTCACCGCGAAGTAGCCCTGCGGAGCGACGCTCCCGAACGCGAGGGCGCCGCCGTGGGGCTGCGGGATGAACTGCGCGCCCTGGCCGTCGTTCACCCAGATGAGCTCGCCGGTGTCCGCGTTGAGCGCGTAGACGAATACGCCCATGAACGGCCAGATGCCCGATGAGAAGTAGACGGTACCATCAGCGATGACCGCCGCGCCGCGCACCGGCCAGGTGGAGATCATGCGGTTGTTGCCGAGCACCAGCCGCTCCGAGGGGCCGCCGCGGAACTTCCAGCGGAGGCTGCCATCGCCCGCGTTGACGCAGTAGAGGTAGCCGTCGTCGCTGCCGAAGTAGAGCCGGTCGCGCCAGACCGCCGGGGCGAAGCGCACCGGGCCGTTCGTGAAGAAGTCCCAGCGGTGCTCGCCGGTGGTGGCGTCGTAGGCGCTAACGCGGTCGCTGCGCGGCGAGGCCACGAAGAGCACTCCAGCGGACACGATCGGCTCATAGGCCGCATCGAAGAGCATGCGCGGCTCATCGACCCAGCCCGGCTCGAGCGCCGGAAGCTCCCGCACCCACTGGAGGTGCAGGCCCACGGCAAGGGCCTCATCGGTCGCCGCGCCACGCATGGCGTCACCGCGCCACGTCGGCCAGTCGGCGGCGAAGGCGGCGGATCCGGCTATGAGTGCACAGAGGATGAGGATGCCCGGCACTCTGCGCATGCTGTTCCTCCTGAAGGACTCCCTGGAGAGACTGCCTCTCACCGTCATTCCCCCGACTGTGGCGTATACCCTCCTCCGCGGCAGGCGCAGGAATCGCCCTCTGCGCCGGGAACTGCTGCTGCAGACTGATCACCGGGAGATGAGGCGACGATGAAGTGCGGCGTTGCGGTCTGGAACTGGCTCGTGCCCCCTCGTACGCTGACCGACTTCGTGCCCGAACTGCTCTCCGAGGGCTTTGAGGCGATCTCCGTGCAGCCCCGGCAGGTATTTGGCCTCGATGAGCCTGAGCTTGCCGATCTGAACGCGCTGCTCGATGAGCACCAGACGCCGGTGACGGTCCACGCCGCGGCGGGCGCGTTCACCGAGGACCTCATGCAGGGGCTGCTCGAGCGTCTCGGGGCTCGCTTCCACGCGGTAACCTTCGACGGCATCAGGAGCTGGGCGCCTGTTGGGATGCGCTGGAACGCGGGCCGGATGGTTGAGACGCTCCTGATGGTGGAGCGCCTCGGGGCCGGGGTGGGCGTCCGCTACGGGATCGAGGACTTCCCGATAGACGCGGTTGCGATGGAGGAGTTCGGTGAGGACCTGCAGCCGGTGCTCGGCAACGAGCGCTGGGGGATGCTGGTGGACATCGGGCACCTGAACCTGCGCCGGCACGACGCCGAGTACTTCGGGCGCTTGAGCGTCGAGGAGAACATCGAGCGGCTCCCGACCACCGTGCACGAGGTGCATGTGCACGATAACCCGGGCGATCGCGACATGCACATGCCGCTCGGCACAGGCACCCTCGACTTCCGCGCGGCGGCCGCCGGCCTGCGCTCGATCGGCTTTGACGGCATCTCCACGATCGAGGTCTGCCCGTCGCTGCATGGACGCCGCCCGGAGGAGGTCTGGGAGACGCGCGCCGAGAGCCTGAACCTCTGGCGGGAGGCGTGGGGAGGCTGAGCAGGCGATCGGGAGAGCTCGGCGAAGAACCAGGCGCACTCGCTACACCAAGCTGAGTGGGAGGTCCTCATGCCCGAGGTTGATCCGGTCCTCAACGTGGAAGCCCCGGAGGCGTGCTACGTCTTCCCCGCGGGGAAGCTGCAGGTTGCGATCTACGACAGCCCGCGTGAGATGGGTCTTGCGAGCGCGCTGGCGATTGCCGCGGAGCAGGTGCGCCTCGTGGCTGAGAAGGGCGAGACGAGCCTGCAACTGATGGCCGCTCCGTCGGCCTTCCCGTTCTACGAGGCCTACGCGGCCCTGGCGAGTCTCTCCGCGAATCTTCAGCACGCCATCGGGAGAACGCACTTCTTCCAGTTCGATGACTACCTGCTGCCCGCCCACCACCAGGCGTCCTTCCGCTTCCTGCTCACGCACAGCCTCTTCGGGCCGCTCTCGGAGTGGTATGACGCGAGCAAGCTGCACTTCTTCTCGCCCGACCTCGGCGACCCGGCGGAGGCCTGCGAGGCATACACCGCGCTACTGCTCGAGCATGGGCCGGACCTGATGCTCAAGGGCCAGGGCGAGGACGGCCACTGGGGCTTCCACCAGCCCGGCATCGCGATTGACGGCGAGCCGGAGTTCATCACGGTGCAGATGAACGAGATGAACATCGCGCAGCAGATGCGCGACCACCCGACGCTCTTCCGCAAGCCGTCCGACGTGCCCGCCGAGGCCTACACCGCCAACGTGCCGCTCTTCATGCGCACGCGCGAGCTTGTTGAGGACAACGTGCCGCAGGGCTCGAAGGCGTACGCGATCCTCGCCTCATACGGGACCGACGTGGTGGATGACTGCTGCCCGTCGAGCGCACTGAAGGAGCACGGGTCGGCGATCGCGCGCACGACCATGGCGGCCGGGTGGGCGCTGGTCGAGTATCGCGAGCAGGGCCGCCTGTCGGCAGAAGCGATGGCTCGACTCGACGCGATTTGGGAGACTCCCGGTGACGCGGAGGTCACCGCCTCCAAGCAGCGCTTCATGCGCGTGTCATTCGCCACGCTCGGCATCGAGCACGAGTAGCGCTCACGGAGCATTCGACGGGGTGAGGCTTGGCGCCTCACCCCGCTTTCGTGTACTGCACGGCGGCACCATCGTCACATAGAGGTCAGCATCTGCGGATCGGCGAATTCCGCACCACCACAGCACATCCGCCGGAGCTGGAGGCGCTCGCCATGGCCGACGAGAAAGACCTGCCGCCCGTCGAGACGAGGGGCATCTGGTACGCGTCAGGCATGCCCGGCCTGCGCCCGAACAACCTCCTGCCCGGCCAGGGGGCCGTCTACTCCGGCCCGATGGCCACCTACTGCTCCTGGCACCGGCCGATGGCAATCTGCGCGCCCGCCGCCAACCGCAGTTTCTTCGTCTACGGAAATGGCGACAACGCGCCCACGATCAGCTTCTATGACCATGCCACCGGCGAGTTCGCATGGCCGGTTGTGCTCGGGAGCAACCCCGACGGCGACGCGCACCGCAACCCGACGCTCCTGATCGACGAGGCCGGCTACCTCTACGTCTTCTGGGGCGCACACGGCCACCCGACCCTCGTGCACCGCTCGGTGCGTCCGTATGACATCCGCGACTGGGAGCAGCGCGCGACGATCGAGCCGGATGGGCGCACATCCTATCCGCAGCCATTCATGCTGCGCAGCGGCGAGATCTTCGTCTCGTACCGCATGGCGCCCGGCTGGCGATTCGTGAGATCGGACGATGGCGCCCGAAGCTGGTCTGAGCCCACGGACATCTGCTCCTTCGGGATGGACAACGCCGCGAAGGGGGTGGCCGAGTTCTCAATCTACGGCGTGACGATCGGAGCCTCGGGCGAGTACCCGCGCCGCATCCACTTCGCCTGGTCGCACCTCGGCGGCGGGAAGCCGCATGAGATCGAGACGAAGCACCTCTGGGCCCGCCGCTACAACGTGTACTACGCCTGCTCGGACGATGGCGGCGACACCTGGCGGCGCAGCGACGGCTCCGCCTATACGCTGCCGATCTCAGAGGCGGACGCGGACACGATCTACGACTGCGGCGAGCGCGGCGTCTGGCTCAACGACATCCAGCTTGACTCGCGCGGCAGGCCGTACATCCTCTTCAATGATGCGGACGTGCCGACGTTCCGGTCGCGCTGGACGGTCTTGCGGCAGACAGACGATGGCTGGGCCTCCTCCATGGTCACCGAGAGCGACCACATGTACGATCATGGCGCGCTGCTGATGATGGCGGACGATGACATCCGCATCTGGGGCGCCACCACCGACGTGCAGCCGCATGAGGATGGCGGCGAGATCGAGGAATGGACCTCGACCGACGGTGGCGCGACGTGGTCCAATACGCGTCATCTGACCGCAGGCTCACGCCTGTCGCACAACCACGTGAAGCCGGTGATGGGCCACCAGACCGGGCCGGGCGAGATCCGGGCGATCTGGAGCTACGGCGACTCCCTCCGGCCGCCGCAAACACGCGACGTCCGCCTCTACTACTGCGGCGACGGCATGGACGCCGGGCGGGAGGTCCCGTTCCCGCCACGCAGGCAGCGGTAGCCGCGTCATTCCTCGCCCGCCAGATTGCCGCCGATCAGAGGATCGGCGACATCCACCAGCCTCACCGACTCGCCCTCCCTCGGGCCGGCGTCAGCCTCGCCCCCCATCGCGGCAGTCAAGCCATCAGACGCCCTCCCCAGACAAGTCATGCAGGTGTGCAGGAGGACTGTTCAACCTCGCGGGGAAATGCCCTCGCGTCCTTGAGAAAACGTTGTTCCAAGCCAAAACGAACCGCTCTTGTCAGGACCCGAGGGTCAGGAGGCCCACCATCATGAGGCGCTACTTCATTCTGCTGGCAGTGCTGGTTCTAGTGCCGTCTGCTGTCTACGCTCAGGAGGCGGAGTTGGTCCAGCTCAAGCCGCTCTACCCGAGCCTGGAGATAGCTGCAGCCGGGCGCGCCGAGGCGGTGATCGTCTGTCCCGCGAATGCGGAGCTTCAGGCCGCTGCCTCAACTTTGTGCGACGAGATCGAGAGGCTTTCTGATGCGCGCCTCCATATCCTGAGCGACACCGATCTCGTCTCCGAAGAGTGGCAGATCAACCACTCGCTCCTTGACGGCCGCAACATCATCGCTCTCGGGAACTGCAACGACAACCGCCTCCTCGCGGTGCTCTTCGGAGCAGGCTACACGGGCGAGAGCTCGGTCTTCCCCGGCCCCGGCGGCTACGTGGTGCGGACAGTGCATGACCCATTCGCGAATGGCACGAACGTGCTGGTGCTGGCCGGATCGGACCCCGCAGGCGTCCGGCGGGCTGTCGACGTGCTGCTGGAGAAGTACGCCACCCCGCGAGCGCCCCGGATTGTCCTCGAGGAGCCGGTGGTGGATGTGGAGTTCGTCACAGTCGAGACGCGCTTCTTCCCCACAGTCACCGACTGGGCGTCGTCGAAGCGCCAGCCGCAGTACAGCACCATCGAGTACTTCCGCGACCTCTTCTCCTCGTCCGGCCTGATGGATGCCGAGGGCAACGTGATCAGGCGCGAGGACGGGGATCTGGTGACGGTGCTCGGGGCGATCGGGCGGCTTGGCCAGAGTTGGTTCTGGAACGGCGACCCGGCGCTGCCGCCGCTGATGAAGGAGATCCTCGACAGTAACCGCCATCTGCTCACGAATGTCCCGAGGCGGGTGGAGATGGAGGGAGCGGCATCGGCGCATACGCAGTGGTGGGATATCGTTGAGGAGCTGCCGGTCTGGACTGACGCCGACCGGCTGGAGATCACGAACGCTTTCCTCGCCGATGCCCGGCAGGGCTATGAGCAGCGGGCCGCCAACCAGCTTGTACGCGAGGGCGCTGTGCAGGTTGTTGATGAGAACCACGGCACGGACTCGGCCCTCAACACCTTCGCGGGGTGGAGCTACTTCGACAAGTACTACGACCTCCCCGAGAGCGACTACTGGATGGATGTTGTGCGAGCGGTCTTCGCCGGCCAGGCCTCCAGCTTCCAGGTCCTCGAGGACGCCTCCGGCTACCTCTGCTACGCTCCGCAGGATGCGATGAGCTACGCCGTCGCAAGTGGCGATCTCACCTACTTCACGCGCGGCATCGCCCGCTCGCAGTCGGAGTATATCGCGCAGGCCTGCATGAACAACCTCGGCTACGCGAGCGGCTTTGGCGACTGCACCTCCCTCGTGGAGCCCGGCCTCTTCGAAGCCATCTCGCTGGCCGCGTGGTACTACCGCGACCCGCGCCTGAACTGGGTCATCCAGACGAAGCTGCCCCAGGCCTGCGGGCTGCGCACCTTTCAGCACCCCATCCCCTATGACCTCTCCGTCGAGCTCGAGGAGCCGTCCGAGTGGACGGGGATGACGGTCTTCCCCATCTATCAGCAGACGCTGGCGAAGGGCGAGGGTTCGCCGACGCCGGTCTTTGACCCGCCAGAGAGCGCCGGGCCGGAGTGGTTCAATAAGATCGTCTTCCGCGAGGGCTGGACGCCCGATGACCAGTACCTTCTCCTCGACGGCGCAGGGAAGTTCACCGATGTCGAGGGCTACCCGAACGGTCCCGCGGGGCACATGCAGAGCGATGTCAACAGCATCATCAACTTCACCGCGGAGGGGCGGATGTGGCTGGTTGATCACACCTACTCCGCGCGCGGCATCCAGGACCACTCCGGACTGTACATCGCCCGCGACGGCGCGATCGTCGTCGGCCAGCATGAGGCGAAGCTGCAGGAGGCAGCCGACGGCGGCTCGATTGCCCTCAGCCGCTCGATCTACGAGGGCTTCTCCGGTGCGGACTGGGAGCGCACGATCTTCTGGCGGCCCGGGCGGCCGTTCGTGGTGCTGGACCGCGCAATCGCGCGCGAGCCGGGGCACTACGTTGTGCGCTGCAGCTTCCGCGGCCTCGGCGAGCCCGCACTGGCCGGCGAGCGCCTGCGGCTGACGCAGGACGGCCGCTACTGCGACATCGTTGCGGACGGACAGTCGCGCACCGACCTCGAGATGATGACCTTCCCGACCCCCGAGGCGTGGCAGGACTACAGCTTCGCCGAGCCGGTCGTGCGGATCTTCCAGCAGGACCGATCGGCCGTGCTGGAGCCTGGCCAGTCGCTGAGCTTCGCGACGGCGGTCCATGCCGCGCAGAGCACCGAGGAGTTGGATGCGGTCTCGCTCACGCGGGTCTCAGATTCCGCGGTGCTGGTTCAGGATGGCGCGAGCAGATCGCTTTACGGCATCGGTTCAGTGCCCGGAGACACCGCCGACGCCGGGAGCTACGCCATTGACGAAGCGGGCGCGCTCTTCGGCGGCCTGCGACGCCTCGGCCCGGCAAATGATCCGCTGCTCACCGCCTCCGCGCCGGTGTCTCTCTTCATGGCCGCTGGCGAGGACGGCTGGATCGAGGCCGGCGAGCCCGTCGAACTCCATCTGCGCGGGCGCGCGGATGCCGTGCGCCTGACGGCAGGGCGACACGAGCTTCCGGCCGGCCTGACGGCGGCGGCGGTGACTACGCTGACCGGGGCGGCCATGGCCGACGCGGTTCGGACGGCTGCCGCAGATTACGTGCAGAACGGTGGAGCCGACGACGAGGCTTCCTTCGGGTGGAACGCCGCGACTGTGCAGCTTGGCACCGTCGCCACGGAGGCGAAGTGCTTCGACCTGGATGGCGATGGCGCGAACGAGTGGCTCGTTGCGGGCGAGGAGGGCGTGTCGGCATTCCGGCCAAGTGGCGAGCTCATGTGGCGGTTTGCGCCGGGCGCGCCATGCCGGACAGTGGATGCTGGCGACGTGAACGGCGACGGTGCTCCCGAGGTCGCAGTGGGCTGCGACGACACCTCTGTCTATCTTCTCTCGGCGGCAGGCGAGCAGCTTTGGAGCTACCGCTGTGAGCCGACCACCGGCTCGATCGGCTTCCCGGCGTGGGTGGACTGGGTGCGCATCACCGACCTCGAGCCGGACGGTCGGCCGGAGATCATCGCTGGAGCAAACCAGGTGCACTGCCTCGATGGCGCCGGGAACCTGAAGTGGGAGCGCTACCTGCGCGTTGCGCGCGGGACGACCTGCGGCGACTTCATGTACGGCGCAATCAGCGATATCAATGGCGACGGTTCCCTGGAGGTGCTGGCGCTCTTCCTCTACTCCTACCACCAGGCGCTCGCGTTCAACGCGCAAGGCGAGATCGTCCTCCCGCCGGACTACGACAACGATGACAAGTTCGGCGTCAACATTGATCTGCCGCAGGGCGTCCTGGTGACGAAAGCTTTCGGCCAGGGCGACACGCACTTCGCTCTCGCGGGCGCGAGCCGAATGTATGTCTACTGGGCGAGCGGCCCGAACATCGGCTACCCGGGCTGGAAGGTTGAAGGCTCTTGCGTTGCGCTGGCGGCGTGGGAGCCTGAGGGCGAGCCGCCAATCATCTTCAACGCGGACAACATGGGCACGGTGACGGCTCGGCGATCGCAGCCCGCACGCGGCGATGAGTGGCTGGCCTTCGACACCGTGTGGAACCTGGTGACAGGCCGGAAGGTCACGCGACTTGAGGTCGCGGACACCGATCGCGATGGAGATCCGGAGCTTCTGATCGGCACGAAGGACGGCACGGTGCAGATCGTGAACGCGCTCACCGGTGAACCTGAGGCACGATCGTCAGCTTCGGGCTCAGCGGTAGCGGGCTTCTGTCGCGACGGCGACGACCTGCTGGTGCTCCACGAGGACGGGCAGGTTGATCTTCTGAAGGCAGGCGGGCAGTAGAGGGAAGAGTTCAAAAGAGTCCGGCGGCCCCGGGAAAGGGATGTCTGATCATGCGCGGCATGCGGATGCTGGCGGTGGCGGCAACCTTGCTCACAGCGGCCTCGGTAGCGATCTCGGCTCCCGAGTATCTCATAGATGCGCGCGACTGGAACGGCACGGATCCCGCCCGGCTGGTCGTGCGTGCGATCCCGGAGATGACGCGCCCGGAGGCCTTGAGCGGCCGAGTGGCAGTCGAGGGCGGTGAGCTCATTGATCTGCGAGCCCGCTCACGTGAGGGGCGCGCCAGCGCGCCCGGCGTGACCGTAGATGGCGCCGGCTTCACAGTGGAGGCCGGGCAGCCGATGCACGACCTCGCCATCGAGTTCACTGGAACTGGCGCGACCACCATCGCTCTTGACCTCGGCGGGGAGAGCGTTCAGGCCAGCATCGCGGAGCTTCGCGCCGACGACCGCACCTATGATCTCCAGGGCGGCGGGACCGCGCGGCTGCTGCTGACCTTCGTCTACCCGTCGGAGAACCCGGCGCCGATCACGCAGCTCAAGCCGATCCTCTCGGCGACTGAACTGATGGTCGGCGGCACGCCCCGGTGCGTGATAGCTGCCCCGCGGGATGGCCGGTATGATCGCCTCGCTCAGGAGCTGGCAGCCACGCTCGCGCAGCACGGAACTGCGCCGGAGGTCGTGGATGCTGAGGAGCTGGTGGATGAGCACTTCCAGCCGAACTCTGAGGCGCTTGCGGCCGCAAACGTCATCGCGATCGGCAATGTGCTCGACAACCAGCTTGCAGCCAGGCTCTCAGGATCCGGGCAGGCAATGGCGTCGCAGCTCTACCCGGGGCCCGGCGGATACGTCATCCGCACGGTACACGATCCCTTCGGGCTGGGGCGCAACGTGGTGCTCCTCGCTGGTAGCGACGCGGACGGCGTCGGACGCGCGGTCGCGCGCTTTGTTGAGGCATACGTTCCCGCTCAGGGAGATGTTGTGCTGGCGGCGCCGGTGGTGGATGTGAAGTACGTATGGGTGGAGCATCCCGGCATCCCGCCAGCCTGGCCCAAGCGCATGCCGCCGGTGCGCGACATGGCCTATCTGCAGGAGCGGCTCGCGGGCGCGGGGGTCATGAATGAGGCCGGCGAGGTGCTGGGTGGTGCATCGGTGGGCGGCGTAGTGGATGCGCTGACCGTCCTGGGCGAGACCTGGTGGTATCTCGGCTGGCCGGAGTTGCCGCCGCTCATGGGGCAGATCCTCGAGCAGAACGTGAGCGTGTTTGACGCATACCAGGCTCTTCCGCCGCACGAGATGTCCTCGGGCATCACCCCATTCACCGCGATCTGGGACCTGATTGAGGAGCTTCCGGTCTTCACGGACAGCCAGCGGCTCGCGGTGACCAACGCACTGCTGGCGCAGGCGCGCCTGGGGCATGAGCCACGATCCATGCATGTGCTGGTTCGCGAAGGTTGCCGGCAGGTGCATGACGAGAACCATGGCACGAACTCCGCGCTCAACGACCTGGTGCCGTGGCGCTACTTCGACCTCTACTATGACCTCCCCGATGCAGACTACTGGCTGACCATGGCTGACGCGCTCTTCCGCGGGCAGGCCTCGAGCTTCCAGATCTCGGAGGATTCAGCGAGCTACAACGCGGGCTGCCCGGACCACGCGATGAGCTACGCGTTCTCGCGCCCGCACCTGCTCTACCTGGAGCGCGGAGTCGCCCGGCACATCGCGGACTACTTCCTCAGCTCCGGCGTGAACAACCTCGGCTTCTACAGCGGCTTCGGTGACACTTCGGGGCTCGTGCCGGTGGGCTACTTCAACGTCCTGAGCCAGGTGCTCTTCTACACCCGTGACGGGCGCTACCGCTGGGCGTTGGAGAGCCTGTTGCACCGGAACTCGGGCCTCGGAGCCTACACGAACCGCGCGGCACTGCGTGATGATGTTGCGCCGGTTGAGCCGACCGATCTGACCGGAATCCTCCTCGAGCCGATCTACGAGCGCGTGGTGGAGAAGGGCGGAGGCCGGCTGGAGCCGATCTATCTCCCTGAGGAGCCGGTCGGCGGCAGCTACAACAAGGTCGCAATGCGCGAGGCATGGGGTGCGGATCGTCAGTATCTCCTGATGAGCGGGATGCAGCGCGATGGACATACCCAGGCGCATGTTAACGCTATCATCAACCTGACGGACAACGGGAAGATGTGGCTGATTGACCACGAGTACGGGCTGCGCCTGGCGGCGGATCACAGCGGGATCGTCGGGATGCACAACGGGCGCTTCATCAACCCCGGCCGCCAGGCGATTGCCGCCTCCGTGGCCGACTTCGATCGGTGCGGGATGGTCAGCTCGACGGTGGGCATGGGAGCGCTCTCGTGGAAGCGGAGCGTCCTGTGGCTCAAGGGCGGCTGGTACGCCGTGCTCGATGACCTGAGCGCATCGGAATCGGGCGAGTATGTACTGCGGGCGGCATGGCGGGGTCTCGGTGGGGAGGAACTCAAGCCCGATCGCATGGTCCTCACGCAGCAGGATCAGCGCTACGAGGTGGTCACTGACGGGCAGGGCGACCTCGATCTGCAGGTGGTGCCGTTCGCCAGCGGGGACGAGTGGGTGGGCTTCTATCCCGGTGCGGACCCGGCCGCGAAGGTGCTGCGCCAGGATCGGGTGCTGAACCTCGAGCCCGGCGATGGCGCGCGGTTCGCGACGCTGCTGATGGGTTACGGCGAAGACGCGCCGGTCGCGGCCGATGTTGCCGCGCTGGCGGACGGCGCGGCGGTTGTCAGGAGCGGGGGTGAGCGCTGGGTGGTGGCAGACGGCCCGGTGCAGACCGACGCGATCACATTCGATGGCGCAGGAGCGATGGTGGGGCCGGAGACCATCGCCATCTCAGACGCAACCTCCCTGTCGGTGGGCGGTGAGGAGCTTCTGCAGGCCGCGGAGCCGGTCTCGCTGCAGATTGATCTGCGCACGGGGCGGACGACGCTCCCGCAGCAGGCCGCCGGCGCGAGCTTCACGTGGCGTGGGCGCGCGATGAGCATCGGTGAGGCGGCAGGAGGCGGCGTGGACACCGATGGCCTCGCAAATGCCATCGCCCGCGCGCTGGCGACCGCGAGCGAGGTGGCCTCGGCGCTGAAGCAGCAGGCGCTCGCGGGGACCGAAGGCGCAGGCTATGAGGGCCTGAGCGTGGTCTCGGAGGCGCAACTGAGCGGCCCGGCGACGACCGCGGCGATGGCCGGCGAGGACCTCGCGGTCGGTCTCGTGGACGGAACGGTTGCGCTGGTGGGGCCCGATGACAGCGTTCGATGGACCTGGCAGGGCGCGGCGGCGGTCACCGCGCTGGCGGCCGCTGATCTCGACGGCGACGGCGCGCTGGAGATCATCGCAGGGACGCAGGATGGCCTCGTATCGGCGCTCGATGGCGGAGATGTCCGCTGGCAGTTCGAGGTTCGCGGCAGCGACACCGCCAACTACCGCTACGCCAAGTCGCTGGTGGTGGCCGACCTGGAGGGCGATGGCAGTCCGGAGATCCTCGCTGTGGCGCCCTTCCTGCACTGCCTCCGCGCCGACGGCACTCAGGCGTGGGAGGAGTACTTCGCGCACTGGCGCAACCTGTGGCGCACGAACTGCGGCGTCGTGCATCCTGCCGACCTCGATGGCGACGGGCGGATGGAGATCGTCTCGTCATGGATAGACGGCTACTCTGGCACACGCGTCCTCCGCGCCGATGGTGAGCCTGTGGCTCCCGTGCGCGAGGGAGATGACTTCTCGCCGAAGGTCAACCACGGCAAGCCCACGGGCGTCATCGGGGTGGACTTCAACGCAGATGGCCGGGGCGACGTTGCGGTCGGCTATGACGGCGGGATCGTCACGTTCCCCTTCGACACGGAGGCGACCGTCGGCGTCGGCGTGATCGGCGTCGGGCCGGTGCTTCATCTACTTCAAGGCCGCTCGGCGGAGCACGATCCCCTCCTCATCGCAACGAACGACATGGCCGACGTGCGCGGCGTCTACCACAGCGCGAGCGACACCGGCGATCCATACCGGCTGCGCGAGGCGTGGCGCGTTTCGGTCGGCGCGCCGATCACAGCCGCTATCACCACGGACCTGACCGGTGACGGGCTGACAGAGACGATCGTTGGCACGCGCCGGGGCAGCGTCGCGGTCATCTCGAGCGAGGGCGAGACTATCGGGGAAGCCGACGTCAACGCGAGCCCGGTGACGGCGATCTGCGTCGCAGGCGATGGCCCGGACATCAACGTGATCCGCGCGGACGGTGCGGTCCAGCGGCTCCGGCCGGCGAGGTAACTGGTTCGCGAGGGCTATGCCAGACCGTCAGTAGACTGCCGGATCACCAGGCCCGGGTGCAGGACGATCCGGCACCATGGCTCCGCATTGCCCTCGAGGCGGCTGCGCAGCACGGACATGCTCAGCGAGCAGAGCTGCTCGATGGGGTGCGAGACCGTGGTGATGGAGGGCTGGTGGAACTCAGTCCACGGCTCATTGTCGAAGCCGACCACGGCGACGTCCTCAGGGATGCGCTTCCCATGGTCGCGCAGGGCCTTGATGACGCCCACTGCAGTGAGGTCAGAGTGGCAGAAGACGCCCTGAACGTCAGGGCGCTCCCGCAGAAGCGTCTGCGCGGCGAGGTAGGCGCCCTGCGGCGGGTCCTCCGGCTGAACGACAACCATCTCGTCCGTG
This sequence comes from Armatimonadetes bacterium UBA5352, assembly GCA_002411015.1. Classification (GTDB taxonomy): domain Bacteria; phylum Armatimonadota; class Zipacnadia; order Zipacnadales; family UBA5352; genus UBA5352. The sequence goes on from DHPY01000102.1 coordinate 20,809, forward strand.
ATGCCCGCCTCCGCAAGTGCCCTCCGGTAGCCCTCCAGGCGCCCGCCGGTCTCCTGGCCGATCAACGCGACCCGCTCGCCGGCTCGCTCGATGAGATGCTTGACCGCGAGGTAGCAGCCATGGGCGCGATCAACGGTGACCGCGTCGCAGGCGACATCCGGTGGCACCGGCCGGGCGTAGTCGACGGCCAGCATGTAGGTATCGCGGTCGTGGAGAGCGGCGCACACCTCTCTGAACTCCTCATCGCTCCAGTCCGGCGATACCCAGATGACCGCGGTGGGCCTGGTGAAGAGGAGGAAGTCCGCGGCGGCACGCGGGTTTCCGTAGGCGCTCAGGTCGGCCGTGAGGATCGGTCGCTCGATGGAGTGCAGGGCCGACTGCAGGCGGGTCACTCTGCGCGCGTTCATGAGGTAGTATGACTGCGGCGAGACGAGGATGATGGTCGAGGACTTCCCCGACTGCAGCACCTGCGCGTAGGGGTCGGGCCGGTAGCCAAGCTCGTCTGCGATGGTCAGGATCCGTGCCCTCGTCTCCTCGGACACACGCACGTCGGCCTTGTTGTTGAGCACACGCGACGCGATCGATGCCGTCACCCCCGCACGCTCGGCAACCTCGCTTAGTCTCACACCCATCAGGCACCCCTCCTTGTGCGGCTGTAATCACTGTCGGTTATCGGAGAATGCCCCCGTCGTCCGCTCCAGGAAGATTTTTTCCGATATTCCTCGGGGGGAAGGAGGACTCCTTCTGCGGAAGGCGAAAGTGCGCTTGAAACAACGCTTTCTCAGCCATTATAGGGCATTATTGAGAGGATGGCAAGATGGATGCCGCGGGGGCGGCGGGAGAACAACCACCGTGGGAAACCAGAGAGACAGGACCGACATATGGGAGCACAGACCCGGCAAAGCAGCACCGTCTATCTGTCGTCGCCCACACTTGAGAGGAGGAAGGACTGTGGTGCAGAGACGCGGCTTCACACTGATTGAGCTGCTGGTGGTGATCGCCATTATCGCCATCCTCGCAGCCATCTTGTTCCCGGTCTACGAGCGGGCCCGCGCCAAGGCCAACTCGGCTAGCTGCCAGTCGAACCTCAAGCAGATCGGTCTGGCCTTCCTGATGTACGCACAGGACTACGATGAGTTGCTGCCTGAAGGAGAGGGGGTCTACACCCGTGCGGCGTTCCCCTACTATCCTACCTGGGACGTCGGCACTGAGCCGTACGTGGGCAAGTTTGCGTGGGCGCTCTACCTGCATCCGTACATAAGAAACGTGGAAGCCCATGACTGCCCCAGTGGTCCGGAGCACAACAACAACAAGTACACGAAGTACGACTATGGATGGAACAGTCTGGGGACAGAGCAGCAGATACCGGGCGTTGGCGGCCTCGCGCGCCCGTCGGAGACCAATCTGGTGTGTGATGCCAACTACCCCTACCTGGACAGGCGAGGACCCACTCTCGCGTATCTGAAGATCAACCTGGGCCACAATACGACCAACCCGAAGAGCCGCGGAGATCGACATAACGGCATGCACAACGTCGTGTTCTGCGATGGCCACGTCAAGTCCGTCAGTCGCGATGGCATCCTGCAGGGAGCCGGAGGCGCGGCGAACAACAACCTTCCGCCATGGAACTGGGTGTGGGCCGACTGATCCGATGGCAGATCGACATCCGAGAGGACCAGATCCAGGCCGCATCGAAAGGCGTGCCCGCGGCACCCAATGACAAGGAGGGATGGAGAGTGCACAGAAGAGGCTTTACGCTTATCGAGCTGCTGGTGGTCATCGCGATCATCGCGATCCTGGCAGCTATTCTCTTCCCGGTCTTCGCGAAGGCCCGGGAGAAGGCCCGTCAGACAGCGTGCAACAGCAACATGAAGCAGATCGCGACAGCCGGACGAATGTACTCCGCCGACTACGATAACCATATTGTCCCCTACGCCCTGAACTCAGACCCCGGCGGCTCTGCCGCCTGGTTCAATCGCCTCGAGCCCTACGTGAAGAACAAGGGCCTCTGGGACTGCCCCAGCACGTCGGCCGACGGCGGCGCAAGCGTGTGGAACCGCGACTACGGCTACAACAACTACATGGAGTGGTTCAACGGGTTCTACTACCGGGAGACCACGCTCGAGGAGATCACGACCCCGTCTGACACCGCTTTCATCGGGGAGACCGCCTGCGTCTCACGCAGCTACATGGCGGTCAGCAACGCCAACCCGCCCGTGTGGTACCTCCAGGAAGTCCACAACGGCGGCTGCAACCTCGCGTTCTTCGACGGGCACACCAAGTGGTACACGATCACCGACGCCAAGAACATCAAGCTCTGGGACGGCATTCCGTGATCGGGGATGCCTGACTGATCGGGCCGGAGTCGACCTGCGGACCGGGCGGGGCTAACATGCTCCCGCCCGGTCTGCTTGTACCGGTCACGCCCACCGGGGCGGCCGCCACGCAGCCAGCAGTTCGGCTTTGAGCGCCCCGCCGTCCAGTTCAGCAGGTGCGGCACCCGCCTCCACAGCTCGCGCGGCGGCCGTCCCCGCGGCCTGCCCGAGGAACAGGCAGGTAGGCATCACCCGTAGTGAACCATGCGCCAGGCGGTCAGCGGAGACGCAGCGCCCGGCCACCAGCAGCCCCGCCGGGCGCTCCGGCAGGAGACAGCGGTACGGGATCTCGTACCACTCCCCCTCCGGCGGCCGGTTCGCCAGCACGTACTCGACGGTGTGCGGCTCATAGCCTGGCGGCGGATCGTGCAGATCGGTGAAGTACCACGCAGGCACCAGGCCATCCGCGAACTTCGCCGCCGACAGAACATCCTCGCGAGTGAGGGTGTACCGCCCCACGATCCGGCGCGATTCGCGCGCCACAAACGCCCCCGCGGAGGTCATCCGACAGCTCTCGCAGCCCGGCACGCGCGCCCGGAGGAAGCGCACGATCTGCAGCGCCACAAGCTGGCACTGCGCAAGCGCCTCCGTCGTCTGGAGCGGGTCGGTCGGGTCCACGTTCTGCAGCTCCCACCCGCCCAGCCAGAGCCTGCCGCTCTCGCGCCAGAAGGGGAAGCAGTCGGGCTCCAGGCCGAAGACCGCGTCCGGCTGACGAAGCTCCCCGGCCGCCACGGCCGCCCTGCACAGCGCCTCCAGCTCCCCGGCCGGCGGCATGCGGTCGCGCTCGATGCCCTCCACGCCCCAGCGGAAGCTGCCATGCTGGATCCGCCCGTCCTCGGCATCGCCCTGCAGGAAGGGAGCGCCGGCGCGGGCGGCGAGGTCAGCATCGGCGGTGCAGTCAACGACGACGCGTGCGCGCACGAGGGAGCGGCCGGCCTTGTTCACCACGAGTGCTCCGGCCACCGCATCATCCTCCAGCCACGCCCGCTCGGCGATCGTCCCGAGCAGGAGGTCGGCGCCGGCCTCGCGCGTCATCTCGAGCAGGATCTGCGCGGCAGCACCCGGATTGCAGGCGTAGCGACCGGGCGGGTTGAAGCGCTCCCGGTCAACCCGCAGTTCAGCGGCGCCGATATCGAAGAGCTTCGCGATCAACTCATCGAACACCGGCCCACCGGGAGCATCGCAGTAGTATGGGACGCTCGCGACGACGCCGCCCAGCCTCCCCTGCATCTCTACCAGCAGCACCCGCGCTCCAAGGCGCGCTGCGGCCACTGCAGCGCCCACGCCTGCGGGACCACCGCCGCAGACGAGGACGTCGTAGTGGTCGGTCCCTGGAACGGTATCAGTCAGCCTGACCTGCTTCACCAGAGCACCATCCCTGCGTCGTCGGCCTGTGCACAGGGCCTGAGTTCCGCCGATTCGCCGTGAGCACCTCCGGACAAGGCAGCTCATCTCAGCGAAGGTCCCGGCATCCGGAACGCGAACCTGTACGCATCCTGGACTGAAGGAGCTACTCCCATGCGCCTGACAATGTTGCTGCTCGCAATCCTCGCCTGCTGCGCCGCCTCCGCGCAGGATGCCACCATCACCCATACTGCGACAATCACCAGCCTGCCCGGGGTGCAGGGCGCTGACTTCTCGACGCTCCTCGATGGCCGCGTCGAGACTGGTATCGCCTTCGATGTCGGGACTGACGGCGAGGGCGCCGTCAGCTTCGACTTCGGCGCGCCGCGCATCGTGAGCGGCATACGCTTCTTCCAGAACAGTGAGACATACTACACTACGCGTTACGCGATCGAGGGCGACACCACCGGCGACGGCGAGTTCGAGACTACACTCGCCGAGGGCGCGGAGGCTCCAGTGCTGGAGTGGATCGAGCATCGGTGGGAGCCGGTGGAGGTGCAGGCGATCCGTCTGCGCTCGGTGGAGGGCGTCTCCGGCGGCCGGCGCGCCCATCCGTGCCTGGCGGAGGTCGAGGTCATCGGCCCGGCTCTACCCGCCGACTCCGCTCGCGCGGCCGAGCTTGGCCACCCGGTCAGCGCCGTCACGGCCGTGAGGCCGCTGCGCCGCAGCACGGCGCTCATCGCGAACGATACGCCGCCGGCAGTGGTCGCGGGCACCGACGCGGCCTCGCGCGCGGCGGCTGAGGCGCTGGCAGCGGGGCTTAGCGAGCGCGTCGGACAGCCGGTGCCGGTGGTCGGCGAGATCACGCAGGCGGGCCTCGGTGACCGCACGGTCTTCGCGGTCGGCAACTGCGTGAGCAATCCGCTCGTCGCGCGGCTCTTCTACAACTGGTACGCGCAGGAGGACAGCCTCTACCCCGGCCCCGGCGGCTACACGATCCGCACGGTCACCGACCCCTACCCGTGGCGGGGCGAGGTGGACGTGATCGTGGTCGGCGGCAGCGACGAGCCCGGCCTCACCGCCGGCGTCGAGCGGCTGCTCGCGCAGGTGGCCGGTGGCGAGCTGCCTTGGATGCTGGAGGTGCAGAGCGCCGCGAAGCCCGATGCCGCCGCGATGCGTGCCGCGACTGCGAATGATCCGGAGCCAACCTTCGCGGCGTTCCTCACCGCGGTGCAGGACTGGCAGCGCTGGGGTGATGACGCCTACGCTCGCCGGGCGATGCGCGCGCTCGATCTGATGGTCGAGACCTACGAGCGCGACCCCGCACGCGATGTCCCGTGGAACGAGGAGACCACCTCGGGACCGATCTTCGCGGCATGGGAGGCCTTCGAGCCCTGCCCGCTGATCGCCGATGAGGCCCGCCTGGACTACACGAAGGCCTTCCTGAGCCTCCTCTACAGCATCCCTCAGCACACCTCCGGCTACGCGAACCTCGAGAACAGCAAGCTCGTGGCATGGAACCACACGACCTTCCCGCTGCTCGGGCTCTACTTCGGAGGGCGCTACTTCGGGCACTACCACCACATCACCGCCTGCGACGACTACCTCGCCAAAGCCCACGCCACCTTCGGCGCCCAGGCGCGCTCGTGGAAGCCGCAGGAGGACGCGGACTCGTACGTGACCTGCACGATGGACCACGTCACCCGCTACTGCCTCGCCGAGGGGCGCGATGACTGGGTCACCGGCGGCAACATGGCGCGCTACGCGGACTACATGATCGGCATCTGCGACAGCCGTGGCTGGGCCGCGGGGTTCGGCGACTCCGGCTACTCCTCGGGCCCGGGGCTGCTGCAGCGCGTACTCCCGCTGGCCTACCTCACCACCGGCGATCCGGGCTACCGCTGGGTGCTGGAGCACGTGGCGCCCGGGGGCTGGGAGGACCCATATCGCCAGAAGCCCTCAGAGCGACCGGATCGCTTTGTCGGCCTGAACGTCTTCCCGCTCGACCCGCAGGTCTACGAGTACACGCAGACCACGCCCTACTACAACGAAGAGCTGGTGCCGTCCGAGGTGCCCGTGGAGGCCGCCTGGGACAAGATCTCGATGCGCGAGAGCTGGGATCCCGGCGCGCAGTACCTGCTCCTCGATGGCTTCGGCCGCGGCAAGCACCTGCACTACGACACCGGCGCGATCACCGAGTTTGTCGCGGATGGTGAGCGCTGGCTGGCCGATCACGACTACCTGATCCGCAACTCAACGGAGCACGCAATGCTCTCCGTGCTGCGCGACGGCCGCGGCGACGCGCTGGTGCCGAGCATGGCCGCCCTCAAGAGCGCCGCGGACCTCGATGGCTGGAGCGTCGTGCGCACCTCGATCCCAGGCTACAGCGGCCTCGACTGGGACCGCACGATCGTCTGGCGCAAGGGCCGCTACTTCGTGGCGCTCGACGGCGTGACCGCGCGTGAGCCGGGCGCATACGACCTTGAGCTGACATGGAAGACCGAGGATACCGGCGGCGAGAGGCTGGATGATGGCCGCGTCTTCGTCGCCGACCGCAGCGCCACCGCCGCGCCGAGCAGCGGGGTCATCACGGTGGACGACCCGGACGCCTCGGGCGGGCGCGCAGTTGATCTGACGGGCTCGTCGTCACGGCTTGCCATGCGGGTGGCCCTGCCCGGCGGCGAGTACCGCCTGCACCTGCGCGGCACGAGCGTTGACGGCAGCCACGACTCTGTGTGGGTGCGCGTGGATGGCGGAGACCCGATCCCGTTCGGCCTCGCGAAGGGCGGCTACGGCGGCGAGATCGGCGGCGGGACAGCGCCGCAGGCCGCGAGCGCGATCACGCTGCCGGAGGGCGACGTGCACCTGCTGCTCATCACGCTGCGCGAGCTTCCGCCGGGGCGGATAGACCGCGTCGCCTTCTACCGCGATGACACCGAGGTGCTCGCGATCGAGGCGGAGGAGGCCGAGGCGCTGCGCCCGGATGATCGTGTGCCGGTCGAAGCGCGGCGCTTCACGATCAAGTCCGCCGAGCAGGTGCGCTCGCGGGTGACCACCCACGAGAGCCAGGGCATCGCCATACCGCTTTGTGTGCTGCATCAGCGGCGCGCGGAGGAGCTGGCGGCCGGAGAGCGGGCGCAGTTCGCGTCCATCTTCTTCAATGAGAGCCGCGACCGCCGGGGCCAGTATGACCTCGGACGCGCCGAGAGCGGCGGGTACCTCGTCACCGGCGACGATCGGGCGCTGATTGCGCTGGACGAACTGCGTGCCGATGGGCTCCTGTGCCGCGCGCAGGTGATCGTGATCGAGCCCGAGCACATCCTGCTCAGCGGAGCGACGCAGCTCACCCTTGGCGGGGCCGGCTGGACCTCGGCGGCGCCCGCGAACGTGGTGCTCGATCTGGCAACAGGCACCATGACTGTTGCGGACGCGGCCGCCGAGCCGCTCGCGATCGGCGCTGCAGAGCGCGCCACAGTCGAACGCCTGCTGTCGGCTGAGCCCGAGCTTCCTGCCAGTGAAGCGGCGGCGGGAGCCGCGGCGGCCACTGAGCCGCGCTGGCGGACGCAGTTCCCGGAGCCGGGTGAGGTGCGGCGGCTGCAGAGCGCGGACCTCGATGGCGATGGCACACCGGAGCTGCTGGTGGCGCAGGGCCGCTGGTTCCACTGCCTCAACATGGACGGGAGCATGCGCTGGAGCTACGCGGCGGACAACACGGTGCTGGACGTGGCCGATGTGCAGGCGCGGGAGACGCCCGGACGCGAGGTCGCGCTGGCCTCGGCGGATACGAAGCTGCACCTGCTGAGTGCCACGGGTGAGCTCATCGACACCTACCAGCCGACCGCCCCGCCGCACAGCCAGACCTTCGGCGACCGCCCGTGGATCCTCTGGGTGGTCGAGGGCGCCGACGTGGACGGCGACGGGCTGGATGAGCTGCTCACGGTCATGGACCAGTACAGCTTCATCGCGATCGACCAGGATGGCACGCGGCTTTGGGAGTACACTCAGGTCGCGCACGGGGCGCTGGATATTGGGTTCGCGGACTGGGACGGGGATGGCACCGACGAGATCTTCGTCTCCGACCGCTACGGCTTCGTGCATGGGGTGACGCTCGAGGGCAAGCGCGCCTTCATCGGCTACTCCTCGATCGGCGACGTGCAGTTCGCGGTGGCGCCGCTGGCCACAGATCGTCCGAGCGTGATCTATGGCTCCTCGACGGGCGACCTCCTCACCCGCGGGAACGACGGGGAGATCGCCTGGCGCTTCGACAACTTCGGCTACGCCGTCAGGAGGATCCGCGCCGGCGATATCACGGGCGATGGGTCCTCGGAGGTGCTGGTCGCGTCGGATACAGGCTACCTCTACGCGCTCGACGCCGCCGGCGGTGAGCTGTGGCGCGACCGAGCGGGCTTCGCGGTGAATGACGCGGCCCTCGCGGATACCGATGGCGACGGCCGCGCCGAGGTGCTGGCGGCGAGCGAGGATGGCCTGGTGCGGGTCTACGCCGGCGATGGCAGCGTGCGCAGGGAGATCGCTACAGGCGCGGCCGCGAAGTTGCTCTGCATCCCCACTCCCGGCGCCGGCGCGCAGGTGGCTGTGGCGACCGGCGCGGGTGAGGTCGTGGCGTTCTGATTCAGCCGCTGAGAGGATGTCCCTGCCATGAAGCATCTGCTCCTTGATGATGAGGGCATTGAGCTGCAGGATGGTCTTGAGCGCCGCTGGCACCAGCCGGTCAAGCATGGACCGCCGGTGCTCGCGCCTGAGGGCGCCCTCGAGATGCTGCGGGGAGACAGCGATCCGGAACTCCTCCTGTCTTCGGCTTGACACGCCTCCACCCCTCTGCTAATATATCGCCCATCGAGGTATGTGCTATGGGCAAGGACTTCACCGCTGCTGGCTACTGGAACGGGCTGCTGAACGCAAGCCTCTGCAAGCTCTTCATCCTGCGCGCTCTCCGCGAGGGCCCTGGACATGGGTATGAGATCGCGCAGCGTGTCAAGCGGCTGACCGAGGGGTTCTGCGTCCCGACCGACGGCACGATCTACCCGGCGCTCCACGAGTTCGAAGAGTGCGGCTGCATTACTTGCCGCAGTGAGATAGTTGCCGGCCGAACCCGCAAAGTCTACACCCTGACGGAGAAGGGCCATGAGGCCTATAGGGCGGGGAAGGTCGTCTGGCAGAAGGGCCTCGGCTGCATGGACTGCGTGGTTGGCGAGGAGTAGCCGAACCAAGTGTTGTATGTTTCTGGGCCGATACATCGAGCATCTATGCATTTGGGGTCCATGTAAGGATGGCGCCACAGGATGAATGCGCTTCAGACCTCCCTGATGTTCTTCGGGCTGATCCTGGTCGAACTGACCGCCCTGTTTCTCGGGATAAGCACGCTGGTTGGGCTGATCTTCGAGTACCTGCCCGAGGACAGGCTCGGCCAGTGGATGGCTCGCCGGGGGCTGATGGGCAGCTTCCTGGGCGCTGCCCTCGGAGCGGTCACGCCGTTCTGTTCGTGCTCCACGATCCCGATGACGGTAGGTCTACTGCGCGCCGGAGTCCCCTTCGGCGCAACACTGTCTTTCGTCCTCGCGTCACCCCTGCTGAACCCGATAATTCTCGGGATGCTGCTGGCGCTAACCGGACTCAAATCGGCGCTAATCTACGGCACGGTGACCTTCGCCATGTCCGTGGTGGCCGGCGTGGCACTGGACAAGGCGGGGCTGGTCACGGATGTCAAACACGTTCGGGTAGTCGGGGAGCAGGCGGAGCGCCCTGCTCTTCCGCGCTTTCGTGACAAGCTGCGCCGGGCCTTTGCAGGCGCCTGGGGTGACTTCAGAGCCGTGATGGTGTTCATGGTAATCGGCGTCGCCATCGGGGCCGTCATCTACGGCTACGTGCCCGACGATTTCGTGATCTCCATCGCTGGGCCGGAGAACCCGCTCGCCATCCCTGTGGCCGCTCTGATCGGCGTGCCCCTGTATGTTCGGGCGGAGACGGTCATCCCAATCGGGCTCGCACTGACCCAGAAAGGCATGGGGCTTGGTGCGGTCATCGCCCTCATCATCGGTGGCGCCGGTATGAGCATACCGGAGATGAGCATGCTGGCCAGCATCTTCAAGCCCCGCCTGGTCGCCGTGTTCGTAGCAGTCGTCTTCGCGACCGCCGTCTTGGCCGGACTCGTGTTCAACATGATCTGAGGAGGCGTCAACCATGTCAGGGAAGAAGCGCAGCTTCTTGCAGAGTCTGTTTGGGTCGAAGAACCGCGCGTGCTGCAGCACACGCATCGAGGAGATCGGCCCGGAGGAGGAGAAGGCCGGAGGGGAAGTGTCGCCCGAGGCTAAGTGCTGTGAGGCCAGTCCGGACGAGAAGCGCGATTGCGGCTGCGGCCCGGGGCGTTGCGGCTGAGGCTGCACAGGAGCCGCGCCGGCGGCGCCGCTCCCGGAGCCGGGGGGCGGCGCCTGCAAGGTACTGAGTCCGACGCGACGGCGGGCCGGAGGTGCTGTTGGCGCAGGGGCGTTGCTCCGCTGCCCCGGCTTGAGGGGAGCCTGCCGATGGAGACCCCTGCCTCAGTGGGCGCGACTGCAGCGGGCCCGCTTCCGCTGCATCTCAGGAGTGAAACGCGCCTCCTCTGGGTAAGCATGGTGAAGGGTTGCGTCTCGCACATCCTCTCCCGGCCGCGCTCGGGGGGACAGGTGATCGCATGTACCGTCTGCCAGGCTTCGCCACGACAGTCTTGCTCGCGCTGCTCACTGCCTCCGCCGCACTCGCCCAGGACTGGCCGCGCATGGAGAAACCCTCAGCCGGAGTCACGCTCATCTACGATGACTACGGCGCGTGGGGCGGGCAGTCGCAGGGGGCCTCGCACCAGGTGAAGCCCGACTACTGCGTGCGCAAGCACCTCGACCTCTCCGCGCTGCCCGATGCGACCTTCAACCGCGCGAAGCAGGCGCGACTGCTGGTCTACTTCGCGGCACAGGACTATTCCTGGAACATGCCTGAGGTTGAGAACAATGGCCTCGATGAGAGCTTCGAAATCGTGGTCAATGAGAACGTGCATCACTACCCGACATCGGAGGTCACCGGCGCCAAATCCGGTAGCGCAGGCACGTTGCAGTGGGGCTGGCGGCAGTTCGAGGTGCCGGTGCGCCACCTCGTGCGCGGCGACAACGTCATCGAGATCCGCAAGTCCGACCGCGACGCGCTTCCGTACGATGACTACATTTACGTGGGCATAGACAACACCGAGAGCCGCGGGCACTCCGAGTATCGTGAGGGTGGCGCGGAGTGGACCGGCCGCCAGCTCAACGCGATCGGCGCCACCGGCGAGTACATGGTGCGCCTGGTCCTGCTGGAGAGCGAGGGCCGCACCACCACAAGCTGGATCCCCGGCGAGGATCCCGTGCCTCCGATCGGCTACGTGGACGCGACCACTGAGCCGCGCAACGAGATGCAGCGGATGCGCGATCTCGATTACATGAAGCTCGAGTTCGACCCTGAGGCCTTCGACGCGATGCAGCCGATGCAGATCACGGTGGATGTCGTCGGGTCGGCGCCGCGGATCGTTGTCACGGATGAGACCGGCGAGACCCTCGATCTCCCGATCCAGCCAACCGGGCGCAGCTTCCGGCTGCAGATACCGGCCGGCTCGCATCCGGATATCCTCTACCTTGGCGCCGCCGAGGCGGCCGACAGCTTCGTCCGCGCGATCCACTTCGAGTACTCCACGCGCCTCGGGATCGAGCCCTCGCCGATCAACATGGCACCGGTCGTCGCCGAGCCTGCAGGCGGCCGTGTGAACCGCGTCGCGCGCTGCACCATTGAGGGCAGCCAGATCACCCTCTCCGATCCCGGGCTCGAGTGCCGCTTCACCACACAGCCGGCGCTGCAGATGACGTCGCTCTACAACAACTACTCCGGCACCGAGATGCTGCGCGATCCCGCGCTCGCGCATCTGTTCCTCGTGGAGGTGGACGGGAGGCGCTACGGCGCTGAGGACTTCACGGTGGAGGTGGTCAGCGCCAATGAGGATGCGCGCGGGTTTGTGGCGTCACTGCTGCTGCCGGAGCATACGCTGCGGGCGACGCTGGAGGTCGGGCTTGCGGAGACGGGTCAGCTCACCATGTACCTCGCGCTGGCGAATGCAGGCGAGGCGCCGCTGACCTTCAAGACCGCGTTCCCCCACCTCGGCGGCCTCGCTGTTTCCACTGAGCCCGCGAATGACTACTACATGTTCCCGGCCTGGGGCGGCATCATCGCTTCGGAGAACACGCTGCTGCGTACCTCCTACGGCGAGGAAACCGCGTGGTGGCAGATGATCGATCTCTACTCTCCCGCTCGCGGCGCGGGGATGGCGCTGCGCTCGCTCGATGACACCGGCCTCTACAAGTGCCCCACGCTGCGCAAGGGCATCTCCCTCAACCCCGACTACGTGATGACGCAGATCGGCAGGCACATGCAGCCGGAGATGTACTGGCAGTCGGCGCTTGAGCCCGGCGACGGCGCCTCCATGGCCTTCGAGTACCTGCGCCGGACGCGCGCGCCGGGCGAGGGCTTCACGCCGCCCGCCGCGCTGCTCGAGGTGCATCCGGGCGACTGGCATGAGGCAATGTCGCGCTACTCACGATGGGCGCACACGGTCTGGGAGTGGCGGCCGCTGACGTCCGAGCTCTCCCGCCGCTGGAGCATCGTCCCGACCGGCGGCGCCCAGAGCCCCCTGTACACCGAGGACGGATGGCGCACGGACGTCTTCCAGGAGGGGCGCGATGCGCTGGAGATGTGGTCGTGGTGGGAGTGGTCGGAGGTCGGCCCGTGGAACGTGCCGATGGACCGGCTGCGCGAGGAACTCGGCGACGCCTTCTACGAGCGCTACAAAGCCTACTTCGTCATGAACCACGCGACGGGGAAGGTCGAGTACCCGATCAACCGGGGCGACTACGACTACAACGAGGACTGGGGCGGGCTGCCGGCCCTGCGTGACTACGTCCAGCAGCATCGCGACCGCGGCATCCTGCCGCTGTTCTACGTGGAGGGAATCCTCTGCTGCGACACCACTCGCACGGGGCGGCAGATGGGCGAGCAGTACGGCGTGATGAACGAGCTGTGGACCGATCCCTACAACACCGGGAAGACGCCCGACGGCTACGTCGGAGACTACGCATCGTGGAACATGTGCTCAGACACCGTGTGGTGGCCGGACTACCTCGCGCAGACGGTGGCGCGCGTCTGCCGCGAGACGGGCGTCGGCGGAGTGCGGCTCGATGAGTATGGCCATCGCGGCTTCGTCTGCACCTCCGACAAGCACGAGCACATCTTCGCCGAGCCCGGCCACAACGCGTGGATGCAGGCCGTCTCGCGATCCTGTGGCCTCGTGCGCGAGGCGCTGGACGAAGTGGACCCCAAGCTCGTGCTGATGACCGAGTTCCCGGGCAACGACTTCCTCGCGCGGCATCTCGATGGCTGCATCGTCTACGAGAGCATGTCGCACGTGAAGCCGATCAGGCCGGTCCCGGTGAACCTCTTCCGGTTCTACTTCCCCCGCTGCAAGGTCTACGATCTCGACCGCAACACCGGCGATGCGCTCGACTGGCAGTTCTTCAACGCGATGGCACGCTACGCGGGCACCCAGACACCCGAGCGCATCCGCATCCTCAAGGAATCCAGCGAGATCTTCGATGGCCGCGATCTCGAGCCGCTCATCCCGACGCTCCGCAAGCGGGTCTACGCGAACCGCTTCAACGGCATCGACAAGCAGATCACGATGCTCTACAGCGATGTCGCCTACACGGTGGACGGGCCGCTGCTGCCGGTGAAGCGCGAGGAGGGCTGGCACTACTTCGAGCTCCTGCGCGGCGAGGAGCTTACTCCACGCAGCGCAGACACCGGAATGGCGCTGAGCCTCAAGATCGGCCCGGGGGAGGTCGCGTGCATCGCGCGCCTGCCGGAGCTGCTCAGCGTGGAGCGCGTGCCGACCGGATACCGCTACGAGGTCAGGGGGGACATCGGCGGGCTGCAGGTGCAGGTGTGCGATGCGCAGGGGCAGATGCTGGCGCAGCAGACAGCCGCGCGCTCGGACGACCTCGTCATGCCCGCCGGATCAGAGGCGAAGCCCGCGTGCGTGAAGCTGGTGCGCTACGACCGGCTGCTCGACATCGTGGGGATACCGTAGCGCGCGAGGCCTGACGGACCGCTCACTCGCTCTCCACGAGCGCCTCCGGCTCGGTGGCTGGCTCGTGACCTTCCATGGAGCGGGCGATCCGCCGCTGCCGCCAGACGTAGATGCCGACCAGGAGCGCGCTGAAGACGATCGCGTAGATGACCGCCTGATGCGCGTACTGCTCGATAAGCTCCTGGTTCGCGCCGATGAAGTAGCCGATGTAGGTCAGGACGATCATCCAGATCCCGGCGCCGAGCACGGTGTAGGTCGCGAAGCGCCCGTGGTTCATCCGCGCCATCCCGGCGGGGATGGAGATCAGGTGGCGCATCACCGGGAGCAGGCGGCAGACGAAGACCGAGATCTCACCGTGGTGCTGGAAGAACCTCTCGACCTTCTCGAACTTCCGCGGGGGGATGCCCACGTACTTCCCGTACTTGAGGATGATCGCGCGGCCCACGTACTGTGAGACGAAGTAGTTTACGTAGGAGCCTATCAGGCTGCCGACGGTGCCCGCGAGGATTATCAGCCAGACGCTCATCTCGCCCTGGTGCGCGAGGTAGCCTGCCGGAGCCATGACGAGCTCGCTCGGCACCGGGATGATCGAGCTTTCCATCGCCATGAGCACGATGATCCCGGGATAGCCCAACACGCTGATGACATTGACCAGCCAGACGAGTGCCTCGTGCATGTACCACACCTGAGGGAAGACTGTGTATGAGAGCTTCATTATAGCACTTGGGCGGTACTCCCGCCACCCCGGGCAGGCCACCCACGTAAGCTGCGCCGGCCGAGCGATCTCCCGAAAGGGCGGAGGGAATGTCACGGCCGGGGCGAACTCCCGCGACAGTACCACGCCGCAACCACCCGAACCTGTAGCGGGAGGCAACCATGTCCACACTGACCGCCGGAGCCGCTCAACTTGATATCACCCCGGGCCTTGGCGCCCACATCTGCGGCTACTTCCACGATCGCCGCGCGAAAGACATCCTCGATCCGCTCCACGCCAAAGCCATCGTCATCTCCAACGGCGAGACGACGCTCGGCTTCGTGATCTGCGACCTGATAGCATTCCCCGCCACGGTCGTGGATGCCGCGAAGGCGATCATCAGCGAGCGGCACGCGATTCCGCCGGAGAACGTGCTGGTCGCCGGCACCCACACGCACACCGGCCCCGCTATCGTCAGCGCGCTCTGCACTCCGAAGGAGGAGGGCTACGGTGAATGGGTGGTGCCGCGCATCGCAGACGCGTTCAGCCTCGCGATGGAGCGCATGCAGCCCGCGCAGTTCGCCCATGCCGCCGGCTCGTGCCCCGGTGAGGTACACAACCGGCGCTGGCACATGAAGGATGGCTCGGTGCGGATGAACCCGGGCTACCAGAACCCGGATGCGATCCGCCCCGCGGGCCCGACCGATCCGCAGCTTGGACTGATGATCCTGCGGTCTCCCGAGGGTGCGCCGATCGCCGCCATGGGCAACCTGAGCCTGCACTACGTTGGCGTCAGCGGCAACCACGAGGTCATCTGCGCCGACTACTTCGCGGCCTTCGGGCGGTCGCTGAACCGCTGCGCAGGGGCGCAGTTCGTCTGCCCGATGGCAAACGGGACCTTCGGCGACGTGAACAACGCGGACGCCACCCGCCCTGCGCGGACCAGCACCCACCCGATGCAGCAGATCGAGCGCGTCGGCAACGTCGCGGCCGCGGAGGCTTGGCGCATCTGGAACGGCCTGCGCGAGGACGACTTCAGCGATGATATCGCGCTGGGGGCGAAGCTCGCCCAGATCACCTTCGAGGCCCGCTGCCCCACCGAGGAGGACCTGGCTGAGGCGCGCAGGGTCTACGACGCCGGCGATCAGGGCGGACAGGAGTGGGTCTACGCGCAGGAGCTTCTCCTGATGGCCGAGGAGCCGTCGGAGTGGACGGTGCCGATCCACAGCATGCGCGTTGGTAGTCTCGGCATCGCCGGACTGCCGGGCGAGGTCTTCACGGAGATCGGGCTCGACATCAAGCAGCGCTCACCGCTTGCGCAGACGATGAACATCGGCCTCGCGAACGACAGCGTCGGCTACGTCGCGACCGACCGGGCGCTCGATGAGGGCAGCTACGAGACGCGCCTGTGCCGCCACGTGCGCGCCCCGCGAGGCACCGGCAAGCTCTGGGCCGATACGGCGGTCGAATGCCTCGAGTCGCTGATGTGATGCAGGTCCGATAGGTCCAGCATGAGCCGCACAGTTCCGGGAGGTCTGGCAGATGACGACCGAGCAGTTCAAGGAGATGGCGATCGCCCAGGGCGCGGACCTGGTCGGGATCGCGCCCGTCGAGCGCTTCGCGCTGTTCGCACCTGAGGCACATCCGCTCTCCATCCAGCCGCAGACCCGCTCAGTGATCGTGCTGGGCTTCAGCATCGCGCGCGGCTGCCTGCAGGGCGTGGAGCAGGGCACCGCCGGCTACACTCTCGGCGCAGGGATCCCGACCTCGCTCTCCATCGAGACGACCTACCAGGTCTGCCGGCGCCTCGAGAATGAGGGCTGGGAGGCCACACCGCTCTTCCGGCAGTCCGGCGAGATGCGCGGGCAGGGCGTGCGCGTGAGCCCCGACAAGCCCGAGCCGAACGTCATCGTCGAGTTCGACTTCGCGGCGCAGGCGGCAGGCATCGGCGGGATCGGGCGCGGGAAGTGGCTACTGACGCCCGAGTTCGGCCCCCGTCAGATGCTCACGATCATCCTCACCGACGCGGAGCTTGAGCCCGATGCGCCCTTCGCCGCGCATGTCTGCGACGACTGCGGCGCCTGCGCTGAGGCGTGTCCGGCGCATGCGCTGGACACGGAGAACCTGCACTGCGCGCCGCTGTGCGAGGGCACTGCCTGCTGGTACTCGCTGCACATCGAAAGCTGCCGCGTCTGCAAGACCGGGACGAGCCGCCTCGCCTACTTCGGCGGCTCAGAGCCCTTCCGGCTCGGCGCAGCCTGCGGCAGGGCCTGCGTGGCGCACCTCGAGGACAACGGGATGCTCGCGCGCAGGTTCGCCTCGCCCTTCCGCCCGGCAAAAGAGGAGGCATGAGGGCGATGCTCACGACGCAATCGCTGCGCGACTACGCGCTCAACGTGGTCCAGGTGGACAAGATTGGAGTCGCGAACATCGAACGCTTCGATGCTGCGCCACCGGACATGGATCCCCGCAACATCATGCCGAAGGCCCGCTCGGTGGTCGTCTTCCTCAAGCGGATCATCCGCGGAACCTGCCGCGGAGTGGATGAGGGCACGCACTGGTCCTCCTATCACGTCTACAGCTACGCGGGTCTGAGCGCGATGCTCGGGACTGCCAAGGACAAGCTCCTGCGCTTCATCGAACAGAACGGCTACGATGCGACGCCGCTGTCCGCCATCGGCACGAGCCGCGAGTTCGGCCCCACCGCTCCTCCCGCGGCTCCAGGGCTCCCGCCGCGCGAGGTGGTCGTGCAGCACCGGATCGCGGGCACGCTCGCCGGGCTCGGGGAGATCGGCTGGTCGAAGGTTTTCCTCACGAAGGAGTTCGGGCCGCGCCAGCGCCTCGGGATCATCCTCACCGATGCGGAGCTTGAGCCCGATCCGATCGAGACCGGGGCACTCTGCGACAGGTGCAAGCGCTGCGTGGTCGAGTGCCCCGGTGGGGCGATAGACCGCGACAGGTCCGTCTCGATTGACGTGGAGGGCCACCACATCGAGTGGAACGACCTCGATCTCGGCAAGTGCAAGCTCACGCACTTCGGGCTGAACAAGCTCAGCGGCCCGTTCTTCGCGAAGCGCTTCCCCGGCGTACGCATGGCGGTGGGCGAGCAGGAGGTCACCTGGCTGGAGGCCTGGGACCTCGGCTGGGCGATGTTCCCGACGATGCCCGCGCTGAGCGCGCTGTCGGCGAGTCCGGTAGCGGCCTGCGGCGCGCGCGGCTGCATCATCGGATGCATGAAGCACCTCGAGGCCGAGGGCGCGGTCGAGAACACCTTCAGCACGCGGCCGATCTTCAGCGATGGGCGCCCGTGGCGGCTGAGCGAGGAGCCAGGGCATCGCTTCGAGGACCACAAGGGCTTCACCTGGAACCCCGACGCGCCGGAGGCGGAGGAACCTGCCCGCGATGAGCCTCGCAACGACGAGGGCTGGTACTGAGGCGGCGGAGGAGGGGACAGCCGGAAGGGAGACATCCGATGCGAGCGGTCATCACCGGCGCGGCGTTGCTGATCGTGGCTGCAGCCTGCCACGCGGCCGATGTGGATGTCACTGCGTATGGCGCCACGTGCGACCCGAACGAGGACGCCACGCAGGCGATCCAGCGCGCGCTCGATGCCTGCGGCGGCAGCGGCGGAGGCACCGTGCGTATGGCCGCGGGCCAGTATCGCATAGATGGAAGCCTCGTGGTCCCGCCGGGCGTCACGCTGCAGGGAGTATGGAAGGCGCCGCACTACTCGTCGCCCGAGGTGGGCACCACGCTCCTCGCCTACGCCGGGCGCGGGAGCACGGACGGGCCGCCGCTGGTGATGCTGGAGAGCAACAGCACGATCCGCGGCGTCACGATCTACTACCCGGACCAGACCGTGGATGACATCCAGCCCTACCCGTGGTGCATCCAGGGGCGCGGCACGCACCTGAACGTCGTGGACTGCACGCTCCTCAACCCGTACCTCGGCATAGACTTCGGGACCTACGCCCACGAGATGCACTACATCCGCAACGTCTACGGCATCCCGCTTAAGGTGGGCATTCACCTCGACAGGTGCACCGATATCGGCCGCGTGGAGAACGTGCACTTCAACCCGAACTCCTGGACGCGCAGCAACACCCCGACCTCTCCGACCGGCGATGCGCTCCCGCGGCTCGTTGAGCACCTGCAGGCCAACCTCGTCGCGTTCGACATCGGCCGCAGCGACTGGGAGTACATGCTGAACACGTTCGTCTGGGGAGCGAACATCGGCTACCGCTTCCGCGACACCGAGATCGGCGGGACCAACGGCAACTTCCTCGGGATCGGCGCGGACTGGTGCGTCACTCCGCTTCTGGTCGAGAACACGCAGGGGCCGGGACTGCTGATCACCAACGGGGAGTTCGTGGGCTCGCCTCTGTGCGATGCCGTCGTGCGCGTGCTGCCATCCAACACAGGCACGCTGCAACTCTCGAACTGCTCGTTCTGGGGCCCGCATAACGCGATCGTGGATGCCGAGGGCACGGGCATGGTCAGCCTCAGTCAGTGCAATCTCTACCAGTGGGGCCGCGACCCCGGAGTAGCCGCCGTGAACATCCGCAGCGGCAGCCTGATGATGCAGGGCTGCAGCTTCGGGCTGAGCAAGCCGCATCTGTATCTTGGGGAGCCGGTCGCGAGCGCGGTGGTTATCGGCAACACCTTCAGGGGCGCGCCGCAGATCACGAACCAGGCGGCTGGAGAGACGCAGATCCTCGCGAACGTGAGCCGGCCGTAGTCGCAAGCCATCTGGAGCCCGCACCATGACCTTGCGCGCGACAATCCTGGGCGTGGTCCTGCTCGTGGTGGGCGTGGCGTGGGTGCGTTACGCGGCGCTCATCACCTTCGGCGCTAACATAGACAACTCGGTCCCGGCGGGGCCCGCTCTCCTCGCGCTGCTGGTGCTGATCGCGCTGGACCGCGTGCTGGCGTGGCTCGCCCGCCGCCGCATCCTCCAGTCGCGCGAGATCGCGGTCGCGTACATCATCGCGCTCGTCGGCATACCGCTGAGCAGCCTCGGCATCGTCCGGCCCATGCTCCCGTCGCTCACGGCGCTGCGCTACTTCGCAGACCCCTCGAACAACTTCGCCGACCTCGCGGAGCTTGTGCCCGCATGGCTCGCGCCCGCTCAGGAGCAGGCGATCACCGACTACTTCGAGGCAGCCGCAACCGAGCGCGTGCCATGGGAGCTTTGGGTGACGCCGCTGAGCGCGTGGATGCTCTTCCTCGGCGCTTTCCTCGCCGTGCTCGTGGCGCTGGCGGTGCTGCTGCGCCGGCCGTGGACGGAGAACGACCGCCTCAGCTACCCCGTCGCGACCTTCGCGATAGAGCTTGTCGGCCGCGAGGGCGCGATCTCGCCGCTCCCGCTGATGCGCAACCCGCTGATGTGGATCGGCTTCGGTCTCGCGGCGATCTACGACGGGATGAACGTGGCCGAGGCGATGAACCCCGGACTGCCCGCGCTGGGCCTCAGCTACCCCCTCGGGTCGCTCTTCACTGAGCGCCCGTGGAGCGCGCTGCGCACGGTCATCTTCTACCATCGCCCGGAGTTCATCGGCTTTGGCTGGCTCGTGCCGGTGGAGATCCTCGGCACGACCTGGGCGTTCTACCTCCTCACCGCGCTCATGTCCGTCGGCGGGATGGCGGCTGGCTATGAGCCGCCGGGCTTCCCCTTCGTGGCGAGGCAGAGCGCAGGAGCCTACCTCGCGATGGCGCTCATCCTGCTCTGGAGCGCGCGCCACGCCCTGCGGCAGTCGCTGCGGCTGCGCCGATCCGCGTGGGTGGCGCTCGGGGCGGGCCTGCTCGTGATGCTCGCATGGGCGGCCGCGGCCGGGATGGAGCCGCTCCTCGCCGCGCTCTTCTTCGTCGCAATGCTGCTGATCGCGATCACCTTCGCGCGCATCCGGGCTGAGACCGGCGTGCCCACGAACTGGGCGTTCCCGTTCGGGGAGGCGAAGAAGCTCATCCTCGAGGCCACCGGCACCGCGGTGTGGTCTCGCGCGGGCATGCAGAGCCTCACGATCATGTCGATGATGAACTTCCTCGCGCGGGGCTACTTCCCGTCGCTGATGGCGTTCTCGATCGAGAGCCTGGAGCTTGGCGAGCGGATGCAGGCGCGGCGGCGGGAGGTCATCGGCGCGCTGGCCATCGCGTTCATCGTCGGCTTGCCCCTGGCCTGGGCGATGCACCTGCAGGCGTTCTATCAGTATGGCGCCAACGTGCTGGAGGGCGGCACGATCTCGGGCGGCTACCGGACCGCGCTGGCGAAGCAGGAGTTCGACCTGCTCTCCGGGATGGTGGAGAACCCGGGCATCCCGCAGCGGGTCGCGACCGGCTTCATGACAGGGGGCGCGGGCATCGTCATCCTCCTGTCGGTGCTGCGCCATCACTTCCTCCGCCTGCCGATCCACCCGCTCGGCTACGCCCTCGCGACCAGCTACGGCTATCTGCTCTGGGCCCCGTTCTTCACCGTCTGGGTGATCAAGTCGATCGTGGTGAAGATCGGTGGCGCGCGCGCCTACCGCCGGCTCACGCCGCTCTTCCTCGGGATCGCCTTCGGGCACCTGTTCGTTGCGGGACTGCTCTGGGGGGCATTCGGCGCGCTGCTGCCGGGCGAGCTTTACCGGCGGCTGCACATAGACATCGGCTGAGCGCGCACCGCGCACCGCATTCAGTCGAGAGGCAGGTTGCCCTGCGGCTGCGGCGGCTCCGGGGGGCGGCCGTTGATCCCGAGGTGCGCATAGGCCCTCTCCGTGGCCATGCGGCCGCGGGGGGTGCGGATCACAAAGCCGATCTTGAGCAGGTAGGGCTCCACGACATCCTCGAGCGTGTCGGTCTCCTCATTGAGTGTCGCGGCGAGCGCGGTGACCCCGGCGGGCCCGCCCTGGTAGTAGTCAATCAGCGCGTTGAGGTACTTCCTGTCAAGGTCGTCGAGGCCCTCGGCGTCAACGCCCAGCGCCTCCATCGCCTCTGCGGAGATCGCGCCATCCAGCCGCCCATCGCCCATGATCTGCGCGTAGTCGCGCACGCGGCGCAGGAGGCGGTTGGCCACGCGCGGTGTGCCTCGCGAGCGGCAGGCGATCTGCTGCGCGCCCTCCGGCGTCAGCTCCACGCGCAGGATCTGCGCTGAGCGATGCACGATCCTCGTGAGCTGCTCGGGCGTGTAGAAGTCGAGGTGGTGGAAGATCCCGAAGCGGTTGCGTAGCGGCGGGGTGAGCAGTCCCGCGCGCGTCGTTGCGCCCACGAGCGTGAAGGGCTCAAGCTCCAGCGGGATCGTCTTCGCGTAGGGGCCGCTGTCCACGACAAAGTCAATGCGGAAGTCCTCCATCGCGGAGTAGAGGTACTCCTCCACGACACGCGGGAGGCGGTGGATCTCGTCGATGAACATGATGTCGCCGCGGCCGAGGTTCGTAAGCAGCCCGACGAGGTCCGACGCGCGCTCGAGCGCCGGCCCGGAGTGCATCTGGAACTCGCCGCCCATCTCGTTCGCGACGATGTGCGCGAGCGTGGTCTTCCCGAGCCCCGGCGGGCCATCGAGCAGCACGTGATCGAGCACATCGCCGCGCTGGCGTGCGGCGGTGATCGCGACTCGCAGGCCCTCGATCAGCCTCCCCTGGCCGACATCGTAGTCGGACAGCGTCTGCGGCCGCAGAGCCACCATCGTCGCGCCGTCATCGCCCTGTTCATCGGCGGCGACCAGCCGGCGCCGCGTCTCGTCATCAGCCACGCCGAGAGCCTCCGCTCATCTCTTCCGGAAGACCGCCCGCACCACTTCGTTCGCCTCGTCGAGGTCCGGCTCGGCCTCGCGGGCCGCCGCGATCCGCTGCAGCGCATCGGACTGCGACAGCCCGAGCTGCGTGAGGATCGCGAGCGTCTCGGCCGTCAGCTCATCGCTGGCGGCGGGCTTTGCCGGCGCTTCTGTGTCGGCCAGGTAGGGCAGCATCTTCTCCTGCAGCTTGCTGATCATGTCGCGCGCCCGCTGCTTGCCGACGCCCGGAAGCTTGCGCAGCGAGGTCTCGTCGCCGAGGGAGATCGCGCGCGCGATCGCCGGCACGGGGACCGCCATCGCCTTGCAGGCCCCCACCGGGCCAAGCTGCGGGACGCTGAGCAGTTCCTCGAAGAACTCGCGGTCAAGCTCGCTGCGGAAGCCGACCAGCATCGGAGTTCCGCTCCCGGCCGCTCCACCGCGCTCGCAGTGGTAGGTGAAGACGCGCACCCGTGAGCCGGTGCCGTGCTCGCGCAGCTCCTGCGCCAGCGGCGGGGAGATGGTGACCTCGTAGCCGATCCCGCCGACATCGATGATCGCCCAGTGCTCGCCGAGCGCCACGAGCTCGCCATGTACGAAGCGGATCACCGGCGTTCACCTCGTGCCCGCGCGATCGCCTCAGCGACAGCCGGGGCCATCGTGCGGCCGCTGTGCGCGCGTATGCCCGCGCGGGTGCGGGTGGGCGCCGCATGGCAGATCGCGAGCGCCAGCGCATCGGAGACGTGGTCGGGTGAGGGGGCCTCTGTGAGCTTGAGCACCCGCATCACCATCTGCCGCACCTGGTCCTTGGATGCGCGCCCGTTCCCCGTGAGGGACTTCTTCACCAGCGAGGCCGGATAGCTTTGCACGACCACCGCGCGCTGTGCCGCGGCGAGGATCACGACCCCGCGCGCGTGACCCATCATGATGGCGGTGCGCGGGTGGGGATACTCGGCGTAGAGGTCCTCCACCACGATGCGATCCACGGTAAACTCATCCAGCAGAGCGCTCACAACCTCGTGGATGCGCTGCAAACGGATCGTGAGATCGGCGTCGGGGGCAGTGCTGATGACACCAGCCTCGAGCACGCGGCAGGCGCCGTCCACGGCATCAATGATGCCATAGCCGGTCTCAGCCAGTCCTGTGTCGATCCCGAGTATGCGCATAGGTGTGGGCTCCGGGCGCGAGTATACCATGCCCCGAAGGTAGCTGTAAAGGAACATTTGTGCGAGAGCATCGAGGAGGGCTCGGGGAGGCGGTCGGAGAAGGGGCTTGCGTGTGTCTACCGGGAGGTGTCGCTGATGTTGCGCTTGACGGCTGCGTTCGTGCTTGCCTGCGCCGCGTCTACAGTCGCGTTCGGCGCCGAGGTTGACGTGCTGCTGCAAGATGGCGAGATGGGCTCCGGCGTGGCCGATGTCATGCTCTACCAGCCCGGCGCGGTGGCGAATGTCAACTACGGCGACTTCGCCAGCATGAGCACCGGGATCAACCGCTGGGGCGAACGCTACGCCTGCCTCGTGCGCTTCGACCTCTCAGAGATCCCGAGGGGCCTTGCGATCCGCTCCGCTACGCTCAGGCTGCACTCGGTGGGAGGCACCTATCCCTATCGGGACCTGGCCGTGACCGCCCGGGCGGTTGCGGAGGCGAATGCGGGCTGGATCGAGGGCTCTGGCGACGGGACGCGCGTGCCCACGCCAGGCGCCCCGTCGTGGAACTGGCTGGCCTATGACACCCGCCGCTGGGCGGGCGAGGCGGGCGCCTCGAAGGCTGACGTGGACTACCTCACCGACTGGGGCGCGGAGGCGCTTGTCCCAAAAGAGGGCGGCGTTGGGGTCGCCTTCGAGCTTCCCGCCGCTCTCGTTGAGGGCTGGATCGAGCGCCCGGAGGCCAACGCGGGCATTCGGCTTTACCCCGAGGGCGCTAAGGAGAACGGGGATGTGGTGGCGTTCGGCGCCTCGGAGGCGCTGGACCTCCAGCAGCGACCGGCGCTTGAGCTGAAGCTGGAGGGCAGTGCCGCCGCGCTCGGGCGGCTGGAGCGCCTGCGGGCGAACCGCATCCTGGACGAGGCCGAAGGCGCGCTGGCTGAGGGCCGGGCGGACCTCGGGAGAGGCGGCCTACCCTCGGCTGCCGAGCGGCGGCTAG
>DHPY01000082.1:0-9334 GCA_002411015.1 Armatimonadetes bacterium UBA5352
TTCAAAGGCGCTGCACTAGAGCGCGTGAAGCACCGAATGCACTAGCGTGGGGGCTCACGATGCGCGCCAGTATGTCTCTGCGCTCTCGAAACTCGCCAACCGGCCATTCCCTCAGCGTGAGCCATGCCATGGTGAAGCCCGTCGTGTCAAGCCGTGTTCCGCGCCTCGCCGGTTCCGGAACGGCAAGCAAGTTGCCGTCGGCATCTAACAGAGCGTCACACGACTTGCACCTGAAGCTCGCCATGAACCACGGGGACGTCTCGTTGAGCAACGTGAAACCTCTGTGGTCGCACGCAGGACAACGCATTCGCCACCTACGCCACGGAGGCCGTATGCCGCGCTGTCTGTAGTAAAGCATGGCCCATGGAAGGGCCAACGGCAACAGCGGCAGGAGTAGAAGCGCGACGAGCAAGCGAATGAGCAGGCGCAGAAGCTCCGCAACGTAGAACCCGCCAATCAACAGGATGCAAAGCACGTGACTGAGAGCAGCTTCAGAACGCTTCATCTCCCCACACCTTTCCCCCGGCTTGCGGAGGTCCATCGGTGGCTTTCTCCGTGTCTTCTGGGCTGCGCCAGCCCGATAGGATGACCGACGGTGCCTTCACCGACTGTCTGCCCCTTGCTCAACCCACTCAACGTGGTCAAGGTAGATCCGAGCTTGGATATTGCTGGGGTCCAACTCGAGCACTCGCAACAGGTGTGCTCGGGCCTCGGAGGACCGCGATGACTGGGCCAGCACGGCCGCCAGATTCAGGTGACCGTTGACGTAATATGGATCTATCTCAGTCGCGATCTGCAGCTCACTCTCCGCCTCTGTCAGCCTCCCCATATCCAGAAGTGCACCGCCCAAGTTCCCATGAGCTTGGGCCCAGTCCGGCTTTAGCTGCACGGCCCGCCTGAAGGCGGACTCAGCCTCCTGATGCCGCCCCGCGCGCGCGAGCACACAACCCATATTGAGATAAGGATTCGGCGCCTCAGGGCACAGCCTAATCGACTGGTGAAATGCCCTGAGTGCTTCGTCGACTCGCCCCTCATCTGCAAGCCCGACCGCCCGCTGGTCGTGCGCTTCGGCTTCCGCAATGCGGCTCGGCAGGGCGTAGTGCGTGTGCGCAACCGGTCCTCCAACCGAGGTGTGGCCCTCTAAGCCGCATACTACTCTCAGTGCTCTCCGCAGGTCTGGACTGTGGAAGTCGCAGAAGAAGGGGCGCGGCCGCCCGGCGTCCTCTCCCGCAAACGAGCCGCCACGGGAGTAGACTGAGTACGGGGCCGGGCCACTGAGGTGCAGGCCTTTCCCCGCCATCCAGCGGATGATCCGTGGCTCGCTAGGCCCGGTTAGCAGGAAATCATGTAGCTCTGCATCGATAATCCTGACTCTCTCGTCCACGATCTCTTTCTCCGCTGCACGAGCCCTGAAGAGCAATAAGACGAAAGGGATGGGCAACAATGGGACCACTGAAGCCAGCATACACCACAGCACCGTTCCCCATCCTGGTTCACCCAAGAAACGGGAGAAGCGCCAGACGAAGTACACTGCAGAACCGTGCATCACAACAACAGCAAACGGATATCCCACAGGCTCCCAGTAGCGAACCAGCATCGATCCCGACAGCAGCAGCTCTCGGGCGATCCCCCACAAGCCAACGGGCACGCCCAGCGCCAGCAGGCAGATCCCCGCGAGGAAAACAGCGCGTTCACGCCGAACTGCGCCCAAGTCGCCCGCGTTATGCATCTTCGGTCCCCTTGTCAGACACACACGTTAGCCGCGCCGTCCAACCAACGGCGCGCCTCCATAGGTTGGCAGATGGCAATACCGCGTTCACAGGTTCGACGATTGGCTTATCGGTGCCTTCTTCAGTTGGCGCAACCTCACGAGGCGGCCGCGATGAGCGCAATGATCTCACGCGACGTTGGACTGAACGCCTTGATCGACTGGTCACGCAGCAAGTCGTCGTAAGCCATCTGCTTCCCCCTTCACGTAGATCATCGGATCCACCAACACCCGCGCAAGGAACCCCCGCCCCTCCGCCGCGCGCGTCTGATATTCCTCGACCGAGTAGTGTATTGTGTTGATCTCGCGCCCCGTACGCTTCCCCGCTTCCCAGACAATCTCCCCAAGGTCTCCCCCGCTGATCTCCCCCACCACCAGCACATCCACGTCGCTTTCGGGGCGGTCGTCGCCACGCGCGAGCGAGCCGAAGATTGCCGCCACCTCCACGCCCTCCGCGCCGGCGAACAGCTCGCGCAGCACCGCCACCACGCCCGTCGCATAGAGACACACCGACCGCAGCCCGGGCAGCAGCGGGAACTGCTCATTCAGCGTGTAGGGCTTCGCGGCGCCGATCGGCTCGGCCGCGCGCAGCATCCCGAGAGCCTCGAGCCGCGCAAGCTCCTTCCCGACCGCGCTCGCCGACATATCAAGCTCCCGCGCCAGCTTCGCGCCGAATATCAGCTCCTCCGGATGCGCGCAGATCCACGACAGCACGCCCGCCCGCACCTCCGAGCCGAACAGCTCACTCAGCGCCCGCTCGCCCCATGTCGTCACTCGCTCCTCCATCGCAATCACCAGGAGAAGTATATACGCGAATCGCGCAGAATACAACTCGATTGGCACGTCATTCAGCCTGAACTGTGCAGCATCTCCCCAACGCTCATCCGCCCCACCGGGTCGCTCGCGAGGCACCCGAGCACGTATGGCCCCTCAGGCACCACCACGATCCGCGCCTCCGCGCCATGCCTCGCGAGCGCACGCGCCACGCCCTCCTCCACGGTCGCAGCCTGCTCAAAGGGCGTCTGCTCCGCGTCCTCCGCCGGGACCTCAGAGACACTGATGACCGTGCAGCGGCGCAGCACCTTCTCGACCACGTGAAGCTGCCAGGTGTCGATGCAGATCTCGCCCGTGCGCAGGGCGTCCTGTATGCACGCGTGCACGTCCTCCTGGCAGATCAGCCGCGCGAAGTCGCCTGAGCCGAGCCCCTCCGCGTTCTGCTGCGCGATCACGATCGTCCCGCCGTCGCGGCAGATCAGGCCCGCAGCCACGATGCCTTTCGTGCTCTGGTAGAGCGTCAGATCCAGCGGGTAGCCGCCGCCCGAGGTCACTACGATGTCGGCAGGTTCGTCGAGCACCACCTTCGCCTGCCGCTCGCAGAGGGCCATCGCGGCCTCGTGCGCGGCCAGCATATCGCCCGCGAAGACGCCCGTGATTGCGCGCTCCTCATCGAGGGTCACGTTCACGATGAAGTCCGCGCCCCCGGCGAGGTCGGCGACCGCCAGCGCCTCCTCATGCACCGGGTTGGCTACGAGATTCCCCGCGCGCGCCTCCGGCGGCTCGAGGAGTTGCGGGCCGTGGAAGACCATGATCGTGTCGCAGCCCGCCACGCCCGGGCAGATCGCCTTCCGCCCGCCGGAGTAGCCGGCCATCAGGTGCGGCTCCACGAGGCCGGTCAGGATGCGCAGGTCCGCGTCCATGTAGGCCCGGTCCACGTACGCCGGCGTGCCGCGCGAGGTCTCGCCGAGATAGACCTGCTCGTCGGCCTCCGTCGCGCGGTGGTTGACCACGCGCACGCCCCGCGCCAGTACTTCGTCGCCGCAGATCTCGCGGATCTCAGCATCGGTCGCGGGGCGGTGGAGGCCCGTGGCGATCAGCAGCGTCACGCGCTCTGGCGGAATGCCCGCCTCGGCGAGCGCGTCCAGCACCGGCGGGAGGATGAGCGCGTTCGGCACCGGCCGCGTGATATCGCTCAGCACAATGCAGGCATCGCTGCGCCCGCGCGCGATCTCACTCAGCGGCGCGCTCTGAATGGGATCGGCAAGCGCCTCACGCAGCGCTCTCTGCGAATCCCGGAGCGCGGGAAGCTGCTTCTGGCGCAGCACAGCGGCTATGTTCGCATCGGGGAGCTCAACCTGCAGACCATCACGGCCATAGCGGAGCGTAGTGATCATGGCGAAACCTCAGGTGACGGAGTAGTGGCTGTTGGGGCGCTGGGATTATACCCCCCGCGCCCACGTACGCAAAGAGCGGCATCGCCCGCAGGCAATGCCGCTCTCCACACCCTCCCCCAACTCGCTGAGCCTACTCGACCAGGCTCGCCACCAGGTCGCCGGACTCGGTCGTCGACACTCCCGAGCGCGTCGAGAGGTCGCCGAGCTTGCCCGAAGCCAGCGCCTGCGTCACCGCACGGTCAATGGCCCGACCGCACTCGACCTCGCCAAGATGCTCCATCATCATCCCGACCGCCGCGATCGCCGCGATCGGGCAGATCACGTTCTGGCCCGTGTACTTCGGCGCGGAGCCGTGGATCGGCTCGAACATCGAGACACCGTTCGGGTTGATGTTCCCCGACGCCGCAACGCCCATGCCGCCCTGGATCATCGCGCCGAGGTCCGTGATGATGTCGCCGAACATGTTGCAGGTCACGATCACGTCGAACCACTCGGGGTTCTTGACCATCCACATGCAGCAGGCATCCACGTAGGCATGGTCGGTCGCGATCGCCGGATACTCCTCGCCCACCTCGGCGAAGGCGCGCACCCACAGGTCGTGGCCGTAGGTGAGCACGTTGCTCTTGTCCACCATCGTGAGCTTCTTCTCCTCGCGGGTCTTCGCGAGCTCGAAGGCGTAGCGGATGCAGCGCTCGACGCCCATCCGGGTGTAGACCGCCTCCTGCACCGCAACCTCGTGTGGAGTGCCCTTGCGCAGCGTTCCGCCGACACCCGCGTAGAGGCCCTCGGTGTTCTCGCGCACGACCACGAAGTCAATCTCCTCAGGGCCCTTGTCCTTCAGCGGCGTCTCCACTCCGGGATAGAGCTTGATCGGCCGCAGGTTGATGTACTGGTCAAGCTCGAAGCGCAGCTTGAGCAGAATGCCCTTCTCCAGGATGCCCGCAGGCACATCCGGATGGCCGACCGCGCCGAGGTAGATCGCGTCGAACTCGC
Source organism: Armatimonadetes bacterium UBA5352 (assembly GCA_002411015.1). Classification (GTDB taxonomy): domain Bacteria; phylum Armatimonadota; class Zipacnadia; order Zipacnadales; family UBA5352; genus UBA5352. Next base: position 4,933 of record DHPY01000082.1, read on the forward strand.
GCAGCTCAGCGAGCACCGAGTCCGGCAGGACCTCGCCGGTCTTGAGGAAGCGGTCGCCGCCGATGTCATAGTTCTCAGTCTCGTACTCAACGCCGTAGGCCTTCGCCGCGACATCGAGGACCTTCAGACCCTCAGCCACGACCTCCGGGCCAATTCCGTCGCAGGGCAGCACAGCTATCCGGTACATGAGCGGTTTCTCCTTGCATGAACGCCGCCGGGCACGCCATCGGCGGGGTGTTGGATCGTGGGGCACACGCTAACGTGGCGGATTATAGCAGATGGCGCGCTACGGCGCAAAAAAGGCGGGGAAGGCGGAAAAGAGAATGGGGGCGGCCCACTCGTGGCACGGGCGTCCGGTGCGCCGTCCGCCGCCGCTCAGTCCTTCTCCGTCTCATCCACGACCGCCGGGCGGGCGTCGGTCCCGCGCATCTCAGACTCGACCTCCCGCAGCGTCACGCCCTCCGCATGCCGCAGGTACAGGCCCCACGCGGGCAGCGGCCCGAACATCCCCGCCGCCGGATACGCCTCAGGTCGCTCCGGCACCTCCACCCCCGCCGCCTCCTCGCTACCACCGCCCGGGTGCGAGATCCGAATCTCCTCAAGCAGCACGTTGCGGATCGGCGCCTCAGGCAGCCCGGAGACGAAGCTCGTCGCCAGTGGCCGCACGGTCAACTGATGCGCCATCTCCGCGCCCGCGATCCCGTGCGCCTGCAGCACATCACGGTACGGCAGCTCCTCGACTCGCGCGTCTACATTCCGCACGATCACGTCCTCCAGCGAGCCCACCACCCGCTCCTCGCCCTCCGCGAAGTAGCCCTCCCGCAGCCGCGCCCCCAGGGCGATCCCGAGCACGCAGCGCGACGCCCGTGCGAACACATTCTCCACGCGCACGCCGCTGGTGTTCGCGCCATCTACGCTGTAGAGCCCGAGCGTCGTCCCGCCGAAGGCCTGCAGGCCGTCGCAGACGATGTCCTCGTAGATGCTGCGCGTCTCGGTGCCCAGCTTGAAGCCGCTCGCGTACGCATAGACGATGTTGTTGCGCGCCACCACGTTGCGGTTCATCTCCCGCGCCGCGAAGCTCTTGATAACGATGCAGTCATCATCGGAGGCCACCACGCAGCCCTCGATCAGCACCTTCTCGCAGCCGGTGATGTCGAAGCCATCGTTATTCCGGCCGGGGCGGGTGCAGGTGAGATCAACGTTGCGCAGCGTCAGATCGCGGCAGCGCATGTAGTGCTGCGACCACGAGCCGGAGTTGACCGTGGCCACGCCCTCGACGGTGACGCCCGTGCAATCCTCCATGCGGATGATGTTGTGCCGCCAGCCGCGGCTCGTGACGAACGCACCGTTCGCGTCGAGGGCGCCTGTGCCCGTGATCGCGATCCCGTCCGCCTCGCGCGCGTAGATCAGCGCGGTCGGCTGGTAGTGCGCGCGGTTGGTGCTGCCGAGGATTGTCGCGCCCGCGGAGAGGTGCAGCCGCACGCCGCTGAGCAGCCGCAGCGTGCCCGTGCGGTAGACGCCGGGCGGCACGAGAACCGTCCCTCCCCCGGCTCCATGCGCGGCCTCGATGGCAGCCTGCAGCGCCTGCTGGTCGAGGTGCGAGCCATCGCCGGTCGCGCCGAAGTCCCGCACACTCAGCACGCCCTCTCCGCCTGCAGCAGGCTCGGCGAACTGCGCCGCGACCTTCGGCGAGGGCGGCGGCGGGCCGACCGCGGCGCGCGCGATCTCCAGCGGGTCCGGCGCATCGTCCCGCACGCCCACCCGCACCGGCACACAGCGGTCGCGGCGCGTGCCATCGCCAAGCTGCCCGAAGCCGTTGTGCCCCCACGCGATCAACCCGCCATCAGCGTCCACCGCCAGCACATGCCACGCGCCGGAGACGACCTCGCGCAGGCCCTCAAGCTGCACCGGCTCGTCATCGACCAGCGTGGAGACGCGCTGGGCGTGGCCGCGATTGCTGGCGCGGCTCGGGTTCACGCCCATCGCGAGGCCGCCGTAGACATTCCAGCCGCAGGACCACGCGCGCCCCTCGCCATCGAGGGCATAGCTGGCCTCCTCCCCCGCAGCGACCGCCACAATCCCCTCAAGGAACTCGCCGCCCTGCCGCCCGCCGACCATCCGCGTGGGCGTGGTGACCTGCATGAACTCGTTCGTCGAGATCGACTCGCGGGTGCCGTGGCCAAGCTGCGCGTAGCCGTTGTAGCCCCAGCTCCAGACGCTCCCGTCCTCGCGCACCGCGACCGCGTGATGCGCCCCCGCTGCGACGCCCGTGACCTGATCGAGCACGCCCTCGCCCTCCGGGCCGACGACCGCCGCGGGGAGGGCGTTCGCGCGCGTGATCGCGCCATCCGCCGCCAGCCGCAGTTCCTCGCCGGTGTCGAGGTCGCGCAGCAGCAGGTGCATCTCGCTCGCGAAGTCGTTGTCGGCGTCATGCGAGCCGATCAGCACCTCCGGCAGCTCCAGCATCACCGGCTGCCCGACCTGCGCCCGCGCCGGGTAGCGCACCGTGCCCGCCATCTCCACGTCCTCCGCACGCCGCGTGAAGCTCCCGGTCAGGGTCTCACCCGCGCCCGGCGCCTCAGCAGTCACCTCAAGCGGCGGCCCGTCGAACTCATCCGTGAGCCGCACCTGTCCGGCGGTGTCCGGGTGGCTTTCGTCCGTGTAGGTGTACCCGAAGGCGAGGCCGTAGCGTCCGGCGCGCTCGGGCGTCCACGCAAGCTGCAGGCTGATCTGGTGCATGCGCCCGACCTCCGCCAGGTGCCCGCGCCCGAGCTGCCCATCATCGTTCGCCCCCCACGCGACGAGGGTGCCATCAGCGCGCAACGCGACCGTGTGATAGGCCCCGCACGCGATCGTAGTGACGCCATCGAGCGGCCCCACCCCGTCAGGCGCAAGCACCTGCACCGGGTGCACGCTCCAGCGATTCGAGTCGCGCACGCCATCGCCGAGCTGCCCGTGGCAGCGGCTTCCCCAGGCCACCATCGACCCGTCCTCAAGCAGCGCCACCGAGTGATCGCGCCCTCCCGCGACCGCCACCGCGCCACTGAGGAAGCCGTCGCCGCCCACGCCGAGCACCTGCACCGGCCTTGCGCTGCACTGCGTCATGCCCCACTGCCCGTTGCCGAGCTGGCCGAAGGTGTTGTCGCCCCACGCCCAGACGCTCCCGTCGCTGCGGACCGCCAGCGCATGATGCGCGCCCGCGCCTACCGCGACGACGCCGCTCAGCGGCTCCTCGCCGCCCGGGCCGACCACGTCCGCGGGGAGATCCCGGGTCGCGAAGTCACCGGTACCAAGCTGTCCCAGCCGCCCCTCGCCCCAAGCGCGGACGGTGCCGTCACCATCGAGCACCACCGAGTGCCGCGCGCCCGCCGCCAGATCCTGCGCGCAGGCGCCCGCCGTCACCGTCGCGAGCAGCGTCATGATCGCAACCAGCCTCCGGAGTTCCATGTGCATCGCTCCTACTTCACCTCGAAGTTCTCGCGACCGTCGCGTTCCCGCCGATCAGCTCAGTCACCCGTACGCTCCAGCGGCCCGCCGGCTCGTTCCGCGCGATCGGGACGCTCAGCCGCCACGACCCGTCCGCCTCCGTCGCGGTGTAGCCCGAGTAGTCGTTGCGCGCGCCGTCCGGCGAGCTCAGCTCTGCGCCACGCCATCCGCAGGAGCAGCCTCCCCCAGCTCGACCGTCAGCCCCCCAACCGGCGACTTCACGAGCGCGGCCAGTCTACGTCAACTCCGCCGCTCGGCGCGCGGCCGTCCGGGCCGATCACCGCGAGGTTCAGCGGCATCTCCTCCAGCGCCCCGACGAACGCGAAGCGCCCGAGGTCCACGGTGGTGATGCCGGGCTCGAGCCGCCCAAGCTGCGGATTGCCCTCCTCCGCGAGGCGCAGCCACGCCTTCAGGTAGTGCTCCGGCTGCTCCACCGCGGCCACGCGCACCTGCAGGTAGCGGAACTCGGCGCCGCCGAGTGGCAGGATGCGCTGGATCGAGCCGCCTGCATACTCGGAGACCTCGCGGAAGCGCACCACTGATCCGGCCTGCTCGGCGCTCACCTCCACCGGCTCGAAGCCGAACCAGCCCGCGCGCGAGTCGGCGGCGCTCTCGAAGGGCTCGAAGTCCTCGACCCAGAGGATGTTCGCGTCGGGTGTACGCTCAAGATCGGCTAGGGCAGGCGCGAGGCCGCCCATGACGAGCATCAATGACATCAGGGCGCTGACAATCCGCATCATGATTTCTCCTCCGGGTGACGGAATGCCACCCGTTTCCTCACATGACCGCCGGATGCCTGTAACGAGGTGACGGCAGGCGCTCCCACGCCGCTTCATCCACGTCGTTCGTGGCGCAGGCATTCCTGCCTGCGATCATTGTCATCAGTCGTTGTCGTCAGTCGTAGCTGTTGTGGCCC
>DHPY01000082.1:9576-16275 GCA_002411015.1 Armatimonadetes bacterium UBA5352
AACGACTCCCCGGCGAGGGCGCCGAGGCCACAACGGACACGGCTGACGACGAACAACGGCAGTCGTCCTCCCCCTCTCCCGCCCGCCCCGCGTCGTCTGCGGGGCAAGGGGGAGCGGCCCAGGGGAGGCCCCATCGCCCCCCACGTCGAAGCCCCCGCTGAACACGCCACTCCTCTGTCCGTGAGGGAGCGTCTCACCATGCACGACCCGAAGTGGTGCATCTTCTTCGACTTCCACACCATGCCCGCCTGTCCCGATGTCGGCGCCAACTTCGACGCCGAGGCGATCGCCGACCAACTCGCCTCCTGCGGCGTGGACTACGTCGTCTTCCCCGCCAAGTGCAACCTCGGCATGGCCTACTACGATACCCGGGTCGGCTCGCGCCACTACTCGCTGCAGTTCGACCTCTGGGGCTCGCTCTGCGAAGCGCTGCATGACCGCGGCATCGCCCTCACCGCCTACATGAACATCGGCCTGAGCCATGAGGACGCGCTGCGCCACCGCGAGTGGTGCGTGCTCAACCAGGAGGGCCGCACCTACGGCGAGGACCGCCTGAACAGCTTCTTCCGCCAGATGTGCTACAACACGCCCTACGCCGACCAGCAGGAGGCGATGGTGCGCGAGGTCGCGGCGAACTACCCCTCCGCCGGCTTCTTCTTCGACTGCATCTACACCCAGCCATGCGTCGGCGTCGAGTGCCTCGAGGACATGCGCGAGCGCGGCGTGGACTGGACCGACGAGCAGCAGCTTCACGACTACAACATCCAGAAGCACGTGCGGATGATCCGCCGCCTCGCGGACGCCGCGCGCGAGATCAACCCGGAGCTGCTCATCTACTGCAACGGTCTCGGCTACGAGGCGCAGGAGGAGATCGGCAACTACCTCGAGTTCGAGTGTCTCCCCACCGGCGGCTGGGGCTACGAGTCCCTGCCGATGGGCGCGCGGCACCTCCGCACCCTCGGCAAGCCCGTGCTCAACATGACCGGGCGCTTCCACAAGTCCTGGGGCGACTTCGGCGGCATCCGCACCGAGCCCAGCCTCGAGTACGACTGCCTCTACGGCATGGCCAACGCGATGCGCACCACCATCGGCGACCACTTCCACCCCCGAGGCGACATCAACCAGCCCGTCTTCGACCTCTACCGGCGCATCTACAGCCGACTGCAGCGCTACGAGCCCTGGCTTGAGGGCGCGAAGGCCGTGACCGAGGCCGCGGTCGTCTGGCCAGCCGCCTATCCCGGCTACGAGTGGCGCGCCCCGAGCAGGTGGGAGACCTTCACCCGTTTCCTCTCCTCCATCAAGGGCGCCACGCGCGCGCTCTGCGAGCTGAAGTGGCAGTTCGACCTCGTCACCACCTACCCGGACTGGAGCAGCTACGAGCTGCTGATCCTCCCGGACTGGGTCGCGCTCGAGGGCGAGATCGCCGACCGCGTGCGCGCGCACCTCGACGCCGGCAAGCCCGTCCTCTCCACCGGCTGGTCCGGCCTCGATGCCGAACGCACCGGCTTCGTCTTCGATGACTGGGGCCTTCGCCACCTCGGCGACAGCCCGCACGATCCGGCCTTCTTCGTGGCCGGTGAGGCGCTTGCCGAGGGAATCCCGGAGATGCCCGTCACGCTCTACCAGAAGGGCGCGCAGTTCGAGGCGCTCGATGGCACCGAGGTCCTCGCGGAGATCGTGGCTCCGTACTACAACCGCCACTGGGATGGCGAGCATGGCTTCGTCTACCTGCCGCCCGACCGCCCCACCGGTGAGCCCTTCGTTACGCAGCGCGGCAGGTGGCGCATATCAGCCACCCGGCCTTCATCGCATACCACCTCGACGCGCAGGTGCCGGTGCGCCAACTCCTCGCGAACGTGCTCGACCGCCTCCTGCCCGAGCCGCTGGTGCGCGCGCCCGGGCTCCCATCATTCGGCCGCGCCACCGTCACCGCGCAGGCGAACCGGCGCATGCTGCACCTGCTGAGCTACGTGCCGGAGAAGCGCGGCCCGAATACGGACATGATCGAGGAGCCGATCCAGCTGCGCAACGTGGAGGTATCTCTGCGGGCCAACGGCCGCGAGCCGAGCAGCGTCTACCTCGCGCCGGAGCGCGTGGAGCTGCCCTGGGAGCATCGCGATGGCTACGTGCACGTCACGGTGCCCGAGATGAGCGGCTACGCGATGGTGGTCTTCGAGGAGTAGGAGCGCGGGGGCGGGCAATCGAGCGCCCCCCCCGCTTCATCTTTGCCGCGAGCCGGTCACAGGACCCGCCGCTGCGTGTTGTGCATCCCCGGCAGTGGCGCGAGAATCGTCTGGTGCCAGCTATACCACTTCGCGTGCCCGTCCGCAAAGCCGTAGTTCGAGCCGCCGTTATGCACCTCATGGCCGATGGCCTTCTCGAACTCAGAGTATGCCGAGAGGTCATCCCAGCTTGTGTCGTCGTCCGGCCATGGATGATAGCCCGTCTCGTTCCAGTTCTTCTCACGCACGGCGATGCAGATCTGCCCCGCCGGCTCCTGGACCTGCGCCATCGCGAGGCCGTGTGCGAAGAGGCCGTTGAGGAGGTAGTCGGTCGGCAGCCCTGCGGCTGAGCCACCGTACGCCGGGCAGCGGAAGACCTGCGCGTTCTTGACGTACGCCTGCACTGGCTCCCACCAGTCGTAACCGGTCGTGTGGTTGACGCACGGATACCGCTCGTCGTAGTCCTGCGCGTACATCATCAGCGCGAGGGAGATCTGCTTGACATTGCTCAGACATGACGTCTGGCGGGCCTTTGCGCGGGCCCGCGCGAAGACGGGGAAGAGTATCGCTGCCAGGATCGCGATGATCGCGATGACCACGAGCAGTTCGATGAGGGTAAATCCGTTGCGGCGCGTACGAAGCATGACTGGACCTCCGTTTGATGTCGAAGCGGTCAGTGCGGTGCAGCGTCAGATGGAGAGCATCTGCGCGCGCGGAGGTCCGCGTATGAGAAACGCCAGTGGAAGGTCGGGGTTCCGGAGATCATTAGAGACCGGCTGAGGCTGTAGCTCTGTCTGGGTCGCCTGCGTTACGCCCAGCGGTGGCGGCGGGACGATGCCGCCGTTCGCCTGGTAGTTGCAGATCGCACAGCTACTGTGGTCATGAAGATCGCCCTGGAGATGGGCTGCCGGCGCGATCACGAAGGCGTTGAGAAGCAGCACCACCGAGATGATGGCGCCGACCACCGGACCGTGCCGCCGCGACTGCCCTATAGCTGTCATGCCTGCGGGTACAAGAGCGCATCAGTCTTCTCCGGAGTTCCCGCGAGTCGGCAACTGCACCCCGCGCACCTTGAGCACCCGTGGCAGGCACTGGATCTCCAGCCTGCGGTGGCGGCCGATTGTCTGCCCGTCAACATGCACGTCGGTCTCGTGCTCGGTCTCGAGGAGATACTGCGCGCCGGAGTGTGCGATGACCGTTTGTGGAGGCGGGGCGCCCACTTCATCGTTCAGCCAGCGCATGAGGAACTCCCGGCCAGGTGCTTCGGTGACCACGCGCACCGTAAGTAGCCCGTCTACCGGGTCGCCCACCACGCCACGTGCGGCATTCACCAGCGTCTCGAACGGGAGGTTTGAGAAGAGCGCGGAGAGCATCTTGCCCTCGTAGACCACCTCATCGCCACAGCTGAGGCGCGCGGGCTGCGGCTCAACCTCCCCGAGCGCCTGGTAACCCGCTACTACATATGCGAGGCTCCCGAGCCCGCTCTTATCGTCCTGAGTCTTGTTCGCGGCCACCGCCGCGAAACCCACGCCCACGTGGACGGAGAACAGCTCCCCCTCGCACTCACCGAGATCCACCCGCTCCACCGGCTGATCCACCATCCACTCCGCCCGAGCGCGGACATCGCCCGCATGCGGCCCGATCGCGCTCGCGAAGTAGTTCGCGGTGCCGCCCGGCAGCGGCCCGAGCGTCGCGTCGGCATCAAGAATCGGGCGCAGGCAGTCGCGGATCGTGCCATCGCCGCCGATCACCCAGATCTCGTCGTAGCCTGCTGCCAGCGCCTCCTCGGCGGCCGGGCGCCCCCCCTCGTCGGGGTCGGTCGCGAAGGACGCCACATGCACCCCGCGCTTGCCCAGCACTTCCGCGGCCTGCGCGAAATCCTCATAGCCTCCCCCGCCGCCTGAGGCAGGATTGACTACGAACGCGACTTTCTCCACCACCGATCCCTCCAGCCCCTGATCAACCGCCTTCGCTCAACGCTATATCCCTGGCCAACGGCGATTCGCGGAGAGATCAAGCCCTCTGATGCGCAGACCACCGGCGATGCACTTCACCTCAAGATGCTCCAGCCGTCCCGCCATCTCGCCGTCAATATGCACCAGCGAGCCACCCTCCACGTTCATCGTAAAGCGCGGCCCCGAGAAGTGAATGACCTCATCCTCCGCCGGCTCAGGACCGATCCCCGTCACCCACCGCCAGAGCGCCTCAATGCCCGGCCGCTCAGGCACGAGGATCATGTGCAGGAGCCCGTCACGCGGGTTCGCCGCCTCCAGCGCCGGCACTCGCAGAGCCACCCGCACCGGCATGTTCGCGAACATCCCGGCGACCATCCGCCCCTCATACAGGAGCTTCCCCTCGGCGGTAACCCGCACATGGTGCGAGTCGATCTGCCGGGCGGCCCGCAGCGTCGCGAGCACGTACGCGAAATTCCCGAGCCCGGACTTGTCATCCTCGGTCTCCGAGGCCACAACCGCCTCGAAGCCGACCCCCACCCGCACTGTGAAGTAGCGGCCGTTGACCACGCCGACGTCCATGCGCTTGACCGACTGGCGCATCATCCAGCGCGCCTGGGCAACAGGGTCGTAGCAGTCGCTCCCGACGACCTCCACCAGGCGGTTGCCGGTCCCGCCGGGGATCGGCCCGAGCACCGCGTCCGCCGCGATGATCGGCCCGAGCGCCTCCTGGATCGTCCCGTCGCCGCCGATCACCCAGATCTCCGTGAACCCCGCGCGCAGAGCCGCCTCGACCGCGGGCGCCGCGCCGCCATTGCGCAACGTCTCAAAGGCCGCAATCTGCACCCCGTGGCGGCGCAGCTCGTCGGCTGCAGCCAGGTAGATGCGCCCGCCCCCGCCGCCGCCTGACGACGGGTTCACGATGAACGCCACGTGGTCTATCGTGATCTGGTGCTCGTGCGCAACCGCCATGAAGCGCCTCCCTCTGCTCTCGCGGAGTGCCTTCGACGATGCCCGCGAATCTACCTGCCGCAGCCGCGCGGGAGGAGATCAGCGTGCAGAGGGCAAACTATACCCGCGACCTGCGATGCACTCTCCGGAAGAGGGATCTGCGATGACAGCCGACACGAACGCTGCGAGAATCTGTGCGCCGAGCGAGATCAAGAACGCCGTGGAGCGCATCTGCCTGACCACGCCGCTGCCGGTGGATGTGCACACGCATCTTTACTCCGCGCGCTTCGGCGATATGCTCCTCTGGGGCTTCGATGAACTCGTCACCTACCACTACCTCATCGCCGAGGTCTCGCGAACCAACCGCAGCGTCAGCCCAGACCAGTTCTATGCGATGAGCAAGACCGAACAGGCCGATCACATCTGGCAGAGCCTGTTCCTCAACGAGAGCCCGATCTCCGAGGCCCGCCGCGGCATTCTGACCTGCCTCAAGAGCTACGGGCTCGATGTCGCCGGTCGCAACGTCGAGGAGTACCGCGAGTTCTTCGCGGCCACCTCGATGGAGGAACACATAGATCGCGTCTTCAAGGTCGCCAACTGCGAGCGCGTCATCATGACGAACGATCCGTTCGACGACAGCGAGCGGCCGGTCTGGGACCAGGGCCCGGAGACAGACCCGCGCTTCCTCGCCGCCCTGCGCATCGACCCGCTGCTCGTCACCTGGCACGACGCCCAGCCGCGCCTCGCGCAATGGGGCTACGACGTCGCGATGGACCTCTCCGGCGCCACGCTCTCGGAGATCCGCCGCTTCCTCATGGACTGGGCGGAGCGGATGCACCCGCTCTACATGGCGGCGTCACTCGGCTTCAACTTCCAGTACCCGGACGCCGACCATCCGAGCACCGCGATCATCAACGAGTCCATCGTGCCCGCCTGCACCGAGCTTGGCATCCCATTCTCCCCGATGATCGGTGTGAAGCGGCAGGTGAACCCGGCCCTGCGCCTCGCGGGCGACGCCGTCGGCAAGTGTGACATCGGCGTGGTCGAGCGCCTCTGCCAGACGCACCCGGAGTGCAACTTCCTTGTAACGCTGCTCTCGCGAGAGAACCAGCACGAGCTCTGCGTGGCCGCGCGCAAGTTCCCGAACCTCATGCCCTTCGGCTGCTGGTGGTTCCTCAACGACCCGAGCATCATCGACGAGATAACTCGCGAGCGCGTCGAGCTGCTCGGCGGCAGCTTCGTTGCGCAGCACTCGGATTGCCGGGTGCTCGACCAGCTCGTCTACAAGTGGGCGCACTCGCGCCGGAAGATCGCCGAGGTGCTCGTGGACAAGTACTGCGACCTCGCCGCCACCGGCTGGGTGCTCACCGCCGAGCAGATCGAGAAGGACATCCGCGGCCTCCTGGGCCAGAACTTCCTCGACTGGATCGGCTTCGACGGCGGCTAACGACTGCGAACGGCGGCGAACGGCAGGCTACACCGTGGCGCGGGCTTCCAGCCTGCGAGCCGTCGCCGTCCTCCCCCTCTCCCGCCAGCGCGCCGCCGTCTGCGCGCAAGGGGGAGGGGGCCGGGGG
>DHPY01000046.1 GCA_002411015.1 Armatimonadetes bacterium UBA5352
ACAACCCAAAACCGATGCTCCTGGGGACCCTCCAGGCTTTCTTGACTGAGGTCGGCGGCGAGGTGTATTCTGCCCGGAGTCGTCGCCGGAAGGCTACTGAGCGCCCGCTCCCGGCGAAGAGAGGAGACTCTACGTGCGCAGATATCGCCTCGTGCTTCACGCCGCGGCCCTGTTGGCCGCGTGCTGCATCTGCACCCACGCCGCCCCCATCCTCGATCCAGCGAAGATCAGCGATCGTACCTTCGAGAACGGCTTCCGGACCGTTGTGAAGGACGAGGATCAGTGGGGGCTGGCCGCGGCCGCCCTGTACATCCGCGCAGGCTCCGCGCAGGAGCCTGAAGACGCCGCCGGTGTCGCGCATCTGCTCGAGCACCTCGTGTTCGAGGCCACCGATCCGCGCGATGATAGCCGCGTCGGTTCGGCCATCGAGTCGCTCGGTGGCTACGTCAACGCCATGACGACCCGCGACTTCACCCAGATCCAGGTCATCGTGGCGAGCCAGTACCTCCCCCGCGCCTTGGAGTTGATGGCGCAGACGGTCTTCAATCCTGGCCTCACACCAGCGGCGGTCGAGCGGGAGCGGGAGATCGTCGCCCGGGAGCTTGCCGACCGACTTGACTCGGCGGCAGGCACGCTCGATGACCTGATCTGGAGCAACGCCTTCGCCGGCCACCCCTATGGTCGCCCCATCGGTGGAACGCCTGAGCAGGTCACGCTGCTTAGCTATGAGGACCTCACGGCGTTCCACGAGCGCTTCTACGTGCCGGCGAACATGGCGCTGGTCGTGGCGGGCGATGTGGACGCCGAGGAAGTCTTCACGCAGGTGCAGGAGCTGTTTGGCACTCGCGAGAGCGCTCCGGCGCCGGACCTTGCGGTCGCGCCCGAGCCGCCGCAGACCGATGTGCGGGTCGGGGCGGATTCGCGGCCCAGCCGCGCGCTGCTGCTCAGCTACGCCTGGCACGCGCCCGAGGTCGAGGAGTTCGACGACGTCTGCGCGATGGACCTTCTCTACACGGTCCTCGGCGAGGGGCAGTTCGGACGCCTGCACAGGGTGCTGAACGCCGAGGGCCTGGCGCTGATGTCGAACGTGAGCTTCCTTACTCAGCGCGACCAGGGGCTAGTCATCATCACCGCGATGAGCCTGCCTGACCAGGAGGTCGCGGTACGCAGCGCCATTCTGAAGGAGGTCGAGCGGTTGCGCACTGAGCCGCTCACCGACGAGGAGCTTGCGGCGGCGAAGCGCGCACTGCGCATCAGCTACCAGTTCGGCAATGAGGCATTCAGCGACCAGGCGGACGCGATGGGCTTCTACGAGGCCATCGCGAACTACCGGCTCGCGGTGGATTACATTGATCGCGTTGAGGCCGTGACCGCCGAGCAGCTTCAGGCGGTCGCGCAGAAGTACCTCGACCCGAACGCGTACACCCTGGCGATCATCCGCCCTGAGGCCGCTCCGGGTGAGCAGGAGGAGGCGATGGCGCCATGCGATCCATCTACGCTGCAGGGCTGATCGCGCTGCTGATGGCGCCCTGCGCGCAGGCGCAGACGATCTCCCGCTCGACGCTGGGGAACGGCCTGACGGTGCTGGCCGTGCAGAGCGATCACGCGCAGGTTGCGGGGATAGCGGCGGTCGTGGGCGCCTCCGGGGCGCATGAGTCCAACGCCACCCGCGGCTCGCGGGCGCTGCTTCAGCAGATGCTCTCCATCGCCAGTCATGACGCGGTGGTGGAGAAGCTGAGCCCGATCTCAGGGGTCGTCGGACCGGCGGGCTCCGCGGGCCTCGGCGTGAACACAAACTTCGACTTTGTGGAGGCCGCATACGCGGTATCCGTTGAGGAGCTTGACGAGGGCCTGGCGCTCTTCGCGGACCAACTCTTTGAGGTGGAGCTGACCGAGGAGGATCTCGATCAGAGCCGCGACCTCACGGTGCGGTCGTTTGAGGCTGCGCAGGAGTCGCCGGTGCAGGTGACCTTCGACCTCTTCCGCGCCGCGCTCTACGGTGACAGCGCGATGGCGCAGCCGCAGCAGGGCGACCCGGAGAGCCTCGAGGCCATTACCCTGGCCGACCTGCAGAGCTTCCGCGACACCTACTACGTGCCATCGAACACGTGGCTGTGCATCGTCTCGCCGCTGCGGGTAGAGGAGGCGTCCGCTGCAGTGAGCCGCGCTTTCGGCGGAGTCGCCAGCCGACCGGCGCCGCCTGCGGCGCCGGAGCCGGTCCTGCCGAGCGAATCGCTCGTCGAGGTTGGAGACAGCCCGGCGCTGGTCCAGGCATCGCTGGTGATCGGGGTGCCGCTGCCATCGTGCAATGACCCGATCTTCCCGGCTGCCGAGGTACTCACGCAGTTGCTCGAAGGGCCCGGCGGCCGTCTGCATCGTGACCTGCACCTGCTGACGGCGCTCGGGCTCGCGCTGCCGACGCGGCTGCTCGACGAGCACTACCCGATCAACGTGCTGAGCGTGCAGCCTGCGCGGGACCCGTTCCTTGCGGTGCACACGCTGGCGGCGCCACGCGCGATTGAGGCGGCCCGCGCGGGCGTTCTCCGGCACATCTTCGCGCTGCGCACCGGCGCGGCGACGGAGGACGAGCTTGCGCGCGCGAAGGCGCGCGTGATCAACGCCCACCGGCTCTCGACGCAGCGCCCAAGCGACACGGCGCTCTACCTCGCCAGGCGCTCGTTTTTCGGACTCGCGGGAGCGGATGAGGCTATCGCGGCGGTGGAGGCCGTCACCTCCGAAGACCTCAACGCGGTCGCAAAGCAGTACTTCGGCCGCCACGCGGTGGGCATCCAGATGCCCAGCACCCAGGCGGGAGGACAGCTATGATCGAGGGCGTGCGCATCAAGAAGCTTGTTCGCCACGTGGATGAGCGCGGGTGGCTGATGGAGATCCTGCGCGATGATGACGAAATCTTCATCGACTTCGGCCAGGTCTACGTCTCAGCGTGTTTCCCCGGGATCGTCAAGGCCTGGCACTGCCACGAGATCCAGACGGACAGCTTCTGCGTGCTGTCGGGGAATGCGCGGATCGGCCTCTACGACGACCGCGAGGGCTCACCCACCTGCGGCGAGGCGCAGTCCATCGTTGCAGGCGAGTTGAACCCGGTGGTGGTGCAGATCCCGCCTCTGGTCTGGCACGGCTTCGGCGCAGTAGGCGGGCAGCCCGCGATGGTCCTGAACGTCCCGACGGAGCACTACAACCGGGAGAAGCCGGATGAGCTGCGCCGGCCGCTCGAGGACCCGGCAATCCCCTTCGACTGGTTCCCGAAGGGCGGCTAGGAGGGGCG
>DHPY01000068.1:0-31049 GCA_002411015.1 Armatimonadetes bacterium UBA5352
TGATCAAAATGATGATCGTCGGCTGCCGACGCCTGACCGCCTCCGTGACCGCCCGTGGTGGGCTGATCGGCAACCTGGAGCAGGGATTCACCGCCGCCCCTGAGACGGCCTGAAGACAACCTGGCGGGCGAATGCAGGCCTTCTGAACACAACCGGAATGCCAGTCGCTCCTCGACGGCCTCAGGGCAGCATCGGGCCTCGGCTGCGGGAGGACGCAGCCGAGCTTGCGGCGAAGCCATCTGTGTGGAAGCTCTGGCGCTGACGAGGCTGCAGCCACTGGCCGGCATCGCGGTCGGCCTGTTCGCACTGCTCGTGTTCGGCTGGCTCGGACGGGCCGCGCGGCGCATCATGACCACCGCGCCCGAGGGCATGCCGCGGCGCGAGGAGATGCTCCGGGGCGCGCGCACGCTGCCCGCGATCATCTTCGCGGTCTGCGCCCTGCCCGCTGCCATCGGCATCGCGCTCCTCGGGGAAGGCTCCGAGATCGCGGTCTGGCTGGTCGCGCTCGGAGTGGCGGGTCTCGGCGTGCTCATGATCGCCCAGCGCTTCATCTACTGGCAGTTCGCGGGCCTCGGGATGGCGACGCCGGAGGCGATTGAGCGCACGCCCTCCGGCGAGGTGGACTGGGACGCGGCGATGACTCTGGCGCGTATGCGCGAGCGGGGGCGGGTGAACCGCCTGCTGCTGCCGATCGCCGGGCTCGTCGTGGCCGGAGGCGCCATTGCCCTGCCGGCGATACTGCTTCAGCCGCAGCGCGAGCTGCAGTTCGCGCGGTGGCTCTGGACGGTGGATGATGAGATCGAGCTCGCTACGACGCCGCTGGGCAGGCCACAGGTCTGGACCGACATCGGCTTTGAGCCCAAGCGCGGCGCGCGCGACTATAAGACCCGCTCAGATGGCGGGCGGGTGAACCTGAGCTACTTCGCCCCGGAGACGACGGATGAGCATGTGCGCGCGGCTGTGGCCGCGACCGAGCAGATTCTCGCGAGGAACCACGCGCGGGGCAGGTGGCGGATCACGGCGATCCCGCCTGATCGCGAGACGATCGAGGTGCTCTGGCCGCGCAATGGAGGCTGACGAAGATGGATATCATCGAACTGACCGGCACACCCGAGGAGATGGCGCGGCAGCACGCCGAGGCCTGCTACGACTCCGCGCGGGAGATGATCCGCGCCCGCTGTGAGCTTGCGCTCAAGCGCGCCCGGCAGCTTGACCCCGAGGCGACGATGGAGCGCTGCCTGCGACTTGCCGGCGACCATCTTCCGGCCCACGAGGACTACTCCCCGCGTGGCTACGGCGAGTTCATGGCGCTCGCGGAGGCGCTGGAGGCATCGCCGGAGGAGCTTCTGATCGGCAACGGCTACACCGACTACGTGGACGTCCTGCGTGGTGAGCTGACCGAGGGCGGCGAGGGCTGCACCTCATTCATCGCCACCGGAGACGCGACCGCCGACGGCCTCACCTACGTCGGGCAGACGTGGGACATGCATGCCTTCGCCGAGCCGCACATGCGCGTCTTCCGCCGCAGACCTGCTGATGGCCCCGCATGGGTGACGCTCACCACCTCCGGCTGCCTCTCGTTGATTGGGCTGAGCGAGCGGCAGATCGCGGTCGGAAACACGAATGTCTCGCCCGTAGACGCGCTTCCGGGCGTGATCTACCTCGCGATGATCCACCGGGCGCTGCGCTCAACAGACTATGCGGCCGCGCGCGCCTCGATCGAGTGGGCGCCGCGGGCCTCGGGGCACTACTACTACGTGGCGTCCGAATCCGGCTCGGCGACAGGCATAGAGACGACTGCGACGCTGCACACGGCCCTGCCGATCCACGGCGGGCTGCTCGTGCACGCGAACCACTACCACGACGCGCGCCTCGGCGAGTTGGCGACCGGCCCGGCGGGCGAGAACTCGCTCGCGCGCGAGGGAATGCTGGATGGCTACCTGCGCGAGCGGGCGGGCGATCTGACGCTCGAGTGCTTCATGGAGGGTCTCTGCCTGACGGAGGGCAGGCACCCGGTCTGCCGCCCGCCGGCGGACGACCCCGAGGCCGGCACGACCTGCGGCGCCGCGATCATCTGCCCGCAGCTACGGAAGATGTGGATCGCGCCCGGCAACCCGCGGACGAC
This sequence comes from Armatimonadetes bacterium UBA5352, assembly GCA_002411015.1. GTDB lineage: Bacteria > Armatimonadota > Zipacnadia > Zipacnadales > UBA5352 > UBA5352. The sequence goes on from DHPY01000068.1 coordinate 2,126, forward strand.
GGAGTTCGAGGAAGTCGGGGTATAACGGCGGGAATCGGGAATCGGGAATCGGGAAATGGGAAATGGGCAATTGGCAATTGGCAATTGGGGACGGCAGTAGCGGTCGCGCCGACGACACAGGTCGTACGGAGGGGCCGCCTGAGCGCCGCTTCCGAGCGCCAGCGAGGACGGCGCGCGCGAAGCCGGCCCGCGTCTCAACGACAACCGGCTGCACCCACACAGATAACCATGAAGGCGACGTACGCGGGCCGGCTTCGCCAGCAGCAAACGACGCTGCAGGCTCAGGCGGCCCCTCCGTACGGATGGCTCGAATCGGAGGACCGGCAATGACCCCTGAGTTCGGCTACATCGTCGCGCAGTCGACGCCTGAGAACCCGCGCAATACCGAGGGCGATATCATCGAGCTTCGCGACGGCACGCTGCTGCTCGCGTGGTCCGACTTCTACGCCGGCGGCATGCCCGATCACGCGCCCGCGCGGATCTCCGCGAAGGCATCCCACGACCGCGGGAAGACCTGGGGCGAGCGCTTCACGCTGCTGGAGAACGAGGGCCTGCAGAACGTGATGTCGGTGAGCTTCGTGCGCCTGCACTCGGGCGACATACTCCTCTTCTACCTTCGCAAGAACGGTCCGGACGACCTGCAGGCGATGGTGCGGCGATCATCCGATGAACTGACCACCCTGAGCGACCCCGTCCGCTGCACCCTCGACGAGGGCTACTGGGTGGTGAACAACGCGCGCGTGGTGCAGCTCTGCGACGGCCGCCTGATCGTGCCCGCGGCATTGCACCGCCAGATCACTGCCGCCGAGAGCGGGGGTCGCGCGATCGTCTGGCTCTCCGATGACGAGGGCCGCACCTGGGCGCGCAGCGAGAGCGAGCTTCCGCTGCCCGGACGCGGGGCGATGGAGCCGGGCGTGGTGGAGCTATGCGACGGGCGGCTGCTGATGATCATCCGCACGAGCCTCGGGCAGATCTACCGCTCGTTCTCCGCCGACCGCGGCGTGACCTGGAGCGACGCGGAGCCGATGGGCATCGGCGCACCGGTGGCGCCCTCGACGATCGTGCGCATCCCGAGCACGGGCGACCTTCTGCTGATCTGGAACGACTGCTTCCGCGATGGCCCCGATGCCCCGGCCGCGCGGACGCCGCTCACGGCAGCGATCTCACGCGATGAGGGCGAAACGTGGGAGCATCTGCGCGACCTCGAGAGCGACCCGAGCCTGTGGTATGCCTACACGAGCGTGACCTTCGTGGACGACCGCGCGCTGCTGACGTACTGGGTGGATGAGCGCGTGGGCGACCCGCGCCTGCTGCACCTGAAGCTGCGCAGTGTGCCGGTGAGTTGGTTCTACCAGGCGTAGACTCGACGCGATGGCGAGAGGATGGATCCATGACCGGGGAGCGATGTAACGGCGAGTTCCGCACCGCCGATTGGGACACCTACCGTATGAACACGCGCGAGCCATTCGTGGAGCTTGAGGCGCCGGAGGCGGAGATCGCGCTCGTAGACGAGGCGCTGGCGGCGCTCAAGGACGCCGGGATCATCCAGCGCTCAAGTTACGACCAGGCGGCATTCGAGGCGCATCGCGAGGCGGTGCGGGAGAGCTTCGAGATCCCATGGACCGCGATCAGCCCGCGGCGGGAGCGGCTGATCTGGGCGCTGAACGCGATCCAGCGGCCCGCGCGGATGATCGCGGCGGGCGTGTTCTGCGGCTTCACCTTCATCTGCAACGCCGGAGCGGGCGCGGGACCGGGCGCGGTCTACGAGCCCGAGGACCTCGTTGGGATCGAGATCAAGGCCGATGAGGCGGAGCGGGCGGATCGCAATGTTCAGGCATTCGCGCCGGGGAGCCGTACGCGCATCGTGGCCGCCGACGCGAGGACCTTCGCGGCCGACTACTGCGGCACGATCGACCTGCTCTACCTCGACGCGAGCGGCCCCGAGTCAGGCAAGGGCATCTACCTGGAGATCCTCGAGTCGGCCTATGAGCGGCTCGTACCGGGGGCGCTGGTGCTCGCGCACAACTCGGTCAACTCCGCCGAGCGACTGGCGCAGTACCTCTCGTTCGTCCGCGATCGGGCGAAGATGGCGGGCAGCATGAACATCGTGATGGACAACCAGGGGCTGGAGGTTTCGGTGAGGTAGCGGGCAACGGCGGCAACGGCGGCAACGGCGGGAATTGGCAATTGGGGACGGCGCCACGGGTGGATGGGGATCAGTGACTCCGTGGGGCAGGCATCCTGCCTGCCGCCGTTTGCTGTTTGCCGTGAGCCGTTTGTGGCGACGGGCATCCTGCCCGTCAGCCGTTTGCCGTTGCCGTCAGTCGTAGCCGTTGTGGCCCTCGCGTGCCGCGAGGGGCCGTTGCCTTCTTCGCGGAACGAACACCCCCTCGCCCGGCGAGGGCGCCGGGGCCACAACAACAACGGCTAACGACGCACGGGCGAGACGCCCGTGCCACGAGTGGGCCGCCACGTCGTTCCTCCCCCCTCGTCCGGAACGGAGAGGGGGGATCGAGGGGGGAGAGGTCCCCCGTCCCCCATCCCCCGCCTTACTCCATTCCACAGACCTGCTTGATCCACGGGATGCGGTCGGTGCTGTACTCGCTCGGCACCGCGTGGCCCATGTGCGGGAAGACCAGCAGCTTCTTCGGGCCGCGGAGGGCGTTATATGCGCCGTAGACGGATGTCGGGCAGCAGGTGCGGTCGATCAGGCCCACCGCGACCCAGGCGTCGCCGTCGAAGCGGCGCGCGAAGTTCACGGCGTCGAAGTAGGGCGCGGTCTGCGCGATCGGGCCGAACGGATCGTCTGCCGGGATCAGCCGCGGCCAGCCGGAGGTGCGCTCGTGCTGCAGGCCCGTGTGATCGCACAGAGCGGGCACGTTCGCCGCGAGCGCAGTGACACGGTCGTCGAGGCCCGCCAGGCACAGCGACAGCCCACCCGCCTGGCTTGATCCGGTGACCACGAGGTGCTCCCCATCCCACTCGGGCCGCGAGGTCAGCAGGTCAATCGCGCGCACGCAGCCGAGGATGACGTGGCGGAAGTAGTAGGTGTCGCGGCTGTCGGCGCCATCGCGGTAGTAGGTGGCAAGCTCGCCCGCCTTCAGCGCCGCAGCCTCCTCCGCCGGGATCTCCACGTCGAAGTTGTGGTGGATGATATGCATCGAGAGGAATCCCTGCTGCGCGAGAGATGTCGCGGTGCCGTGGCCTGCGCCGCCCACGCCCGCGGCGGTGAAGGTGATGACCGCCGGCACCGGCCCCTCGACATCGGGCAGCGCCAGCCAGCCATAGGTTCGGCGGCCGTCCACGTTCGCCAGCGAGACCTTGTAGACGCGGCTGGCGCCCTCCGGCCCCGCGCGCTCCTCAAGCTTCGCAGCCATCGGGATCGTGGCCAGCAGCGCCTTCTGCGACGCCCACCACTCGTCGAAGTCATCCGGGTCGGGCGTGGTCGCCACGATCTGCTCCGGGTCGAAGGCGGCCGCGCCGAGGCCGGAGATGCGCTTGCCATCGAGCTCGGCGGAGGCCGAGCACTGGATGACGCCCGGTTCGTCGAGCGTGCCGGTGATGATGCCGGGCTCAGCGCCCGCCCGCACCTCGCCGGTGCCAAGCTGCCCGGTGCCATCGAGACTCAGCGTGTAGGCGACCGTCGCCTGGTGGGGATTGCCCTCGGCGTCGAGCAATCTGACTGAGAAGCTCGCGACCTCGCCGCGGGCATAGATGCCATCCGGGTGGTCCTGGATGACCTCAACGACGGGATCGGCGGCGAATGACGCGGTAGTGGCGGCAAGTGCGGCAACTGCCAGCAGCAGCGAGTTCCAGTTCAAGAGTGCACCTCGTTTGATTGTCATCGTGGCCATGGGCCGACCTCGCAACGCTCGCAAGTTCGCGTGGCTCGTGCGGCCCCTCCTTCGACTTGACGCGTTCTGCGAAGCCGTCCCCAATTCCCAATTCCCAATTCCCAATTCCCAATTCCCAATCCCCAATCCCCAATCCCCAATTTCCAATTCCCAGCTCCACTCAGGTGTTCCCAAGGAGTCCTTCGCTCCAGAAGCACGGTTCGTAACCGCGCTCGGAGACCCATTCGAGCGAAGCGATGACCTTGTCCTTGATCTCCGGCTGGTAGTTCAGGAGTTCCTTGCGGAAGTACTGCTCGTGGATGAGCAGTTCGATAAGCTCTGACGTGTGCGGGCTCTTCTCCTGGTCATCGAGCACCTTCGGTACGTTGTCGAGGGACTGCGAGTTCACGACCTCATCGCAGGTGATGAAGATGACGTCGGTCTCCGGGTCCCACCACGCGTCACGCTCGAGGAGGTGCTGCACATGCGCCGGGTCGAGGTAGTACGAGGTCTTCGGCGCGCCGTTGGGATGGAAGCCCGGCAGAGCGATCAGGCGCTCGATGCCGCGCTCACGGAGCGCGATGCAGCCCTCGCGCGTTGCCTCGGCCCAGTGGACGGTGGTGGTGTTGCCGGTGACCTTGAGTGTCGCGAAGCGCTCGATCTCGTCGGTGACCCACTCGAAGTCGCGGGCGATCCGGCGGCCGGGCGCGTTGCGGTAGATCCACGAGGGCTCATTCTGCAGCGCGTGGAAGCTCAGGTGCAGCCAGTGTGCGTTGGCCGCCCACTCCTCGCGCCAGATGTCCGGCATCTCCGGGAGGATGAAGCCGTCGCACTGGTGGTAGATGTTGATGTGGATCTTCGCGCCGAAGCGTTCGTTCATCTCCCGCCAGAACGCGAGGTACCAGTGATCGAAGAGCGACTTCGGCATATCGCGGGTGAGGTCGCGCAGGAAGAGGATGTTGTCATCCACGGACAAGCGGTAGCGCTTGCGCGACCGGCGATCGTAGACGAGGCGGACGCTGTCGGCGCCGGCGCGGCACTGCGCGGTGATCGTGCTGCGTTGTGCGCTGAGGGTGACCTCGGCCCTGAAGCGCTCTCCCGCGCGGGTGGCTGGCCGGCCGGCAACCAGCACCTCCTGATCGGCGGGCGCAATGCCCTCGATGGCGATGGTCAGGCCCTGATCGGTCTCGGTCCCGTCGTGGCGATTGAGCACGTCGCCGTCCCATGGCGAGGTGATCTGCACCGGCTGCTGCGGGTAGCGTGACATCGGCTCCATCTCCCGACTCGTGCTGGCGGGCATGCTGCCCGGTGTGTGCGGAGGGGAGTTCGCCTGATCGCGACAGGAGTCCTCCGCAGATCCCGCCCGCGGCGTTGTCACGAAGGTTTAACATTGGATTCGGAACCCATGGGAGCGCACATCGTTAATGCATACACAGCAGCTCAATCAGAGTGAATGCTCGCCGCGGGGCAACACCTTCATCGTCACACCTGCAGATGCGAGCAACCGCCCGGTGCCTGTCGCCGGGCGGTCTTTTTTTGCCTGCTGGCGGTGCCTACGACGCGGGCGCCGCATCGCCCCCACCATCGCCGCGGAGTCGCGTGAGGCTCGCGTAGAGCCCGACGTTGAGGAGCGCCGCCACGGCGCCGATCGCGAACGCCGGGACGAAGCGGCCGGCCTCGCCGATGAGCACTGCCGTGAGCAGCGGCATGAATGCCAGGGGGAACGCCAGCAGGTAGTAGATAGCGAGGTAGACCGGTCGGGTGCGCTCCGGCGCGTACTCCAGCAGGTATGAGTTCTGCCCGGTGGCCTGACCGCTGTCGGCGGCCCCGACGGCGCCGAAGACGAGCATCAGCAGCGCCAGCCGCAGGTCGAACTGCAGGCCGAAGAGGGTGCCGAGGGGGATCGCGGGCAGCAGCGGCGTGATGAGCACGAGAGTGATCCCGAGCAGGTTGACGAGGCCCGCGACGACCAGCAGCGCCCGGTTGCCGTGCCGGGCGCTCAGGCGGCTCCAGAGGATATTGAGCATCGCGTAGCAGATCACTCGTGAGGCCACGGCGATCCCCACCATCGCCTCGGTCATGCCGAGATTCGCGTAAGCGTAAGGCACCAGGAAGGGGACGACAAGGCCGTAGGAGACCGCCATCCCGAGGCGCGATGCTACGAAGCGCAGGAAGCCCGGGCGGGTCCGGAGTCGCCGGAGCCCGCGCAGAAGCTGGATGCGCAGCGGGAGAGAGCGCGTCTCCACCTTGTGCTCGGGCTCATGCGCGTTCCACCATGAGAGCAGCGAGCCTGCCGAGACGAAGGTGGCGGCGCCAAAGAGCAGCGCGTAGTTGCGCGGGAACTCGAGGCCGGACTGGTCGCTGAGGAGCCATTTGATCCAGAAGCCCGCGGCGAAGGCCATCAGGCCGCCGAAGAACAGGCGCATCGCGAAGAAGCGGCCGCGCTGGTTCGGCGGGATCGAGTCGGTGACCACCGACATGAACGGTATGAGGCCGATGCCGCCGCCGGAGGTGTAGGCGAGGTAGCAGAGGCCGACCGCGATGAAGGCGGGCAGCGGGTAGTCGCCTGCGAGGAAGTAGACGGCCCCCCAGGCCGCCGCGATGGCGCTGATCCTGACGATGGCTGAGAGCCTGTAGAACGGGTGGCGGCGCTTGCGGGTGGCCATGGCCGAGGTCATCAAAAGCGGCGGCCAGAACCAGCCCGCATTGACCACCGAGACGAGCAGCCCGACGTAGAGCGGGTTGCCGCCCATCAGCGCGACCGCGAACGCCGGGAGCACGGTGTCGGGGTCCGTCAGGGCCTTCGCGAGCAGCCACAGCGAGCCATTGACCACGCCGATCCTGAAGTTGCGCCGCACGTAGGGCTTGGGAGATTCGGCGGGCGGTACCGGCTGAGACATCTCTCCTCCGTGGCTCAACGGCTCTGCTCTTCGGTTCGGACGGCGCCCACACAGCCGTCAGTGGTGGCCCAGTAGATCCGCCGATGCGCCGCCGTCAGATCGCAGGTGTCCGCGTCGGCAACGCGGCGCGTCAGTATCTCACCGTCGGTGCTGAGCTCGACCAGCTCCCGGCCTCCCGCACACCAGATCGAGCCGCCCTCGATGACCGGGCTCGCCGCAAGCGGTCCGTGCAGCCGAACGCGCCAGATCTCCGACATATCCACCGGATTCACGCGCACGATGATACCCGCGCTGTCTCCTGCGATCACGAGCGCATCGTTGACGGCGGGTGCGTGGCGCACCAGTCCCTCGAATTGCATCGAAGCGAGGAGCTCCCCCTCACGAGTGATGCTGTGCAGGCGTGCGCCATCGTCGCCCACGAGGATGCTGCTCGGCCCCATGATCGGCGAGGCCTGCACGGGCGCGGGGTCCTCCGGCAGCACCCTCCAGAGCAGCTTGCCGGTCGCGCGCTCGTAGGCGCAGACGCTCCCGGCGAGCGTGCCGACGACCACGCTCTCGTTCGTCACCAGTGGCTGAGCGGGCGCCTCAGCCTCCAGCTCCGTGCGCCAGAGCTCCGTGCCGTCGGCCGTTGCCGCGTAGAGGGCGGGCTCGGCGGTGGTGAAGTATGCGCGCTCGCCGTAGGCGGTGATGGCCGGGACGGCGGCGCCGACCTCAAGCTCCCAGCTCTCGATTCCGAACTTGAGGTCAACCGCGCGCACGCGCACGTCCTCGCACGGGACCAGCACGCAGGGCCCGGCGATCACGCAGCGCCCGCGAAATCCTGCCGGGTGGGTGAAGGGGCCGGCCCAGCCCTCCTGCACGGGCTGGAGGGTCGGTGTGAGCTTGACAAGCTCGCCGCTGCGGGTGGTGATGAGCACGCCATCGTCGCTGGCGGTGACCCAGGAAATGCCGGAGCCGGGAAGTTCATAGCCTGATGGGGCGGGGCGCGAGACGCCGCGCACGAAGAGCATGGAGGCCGTCGCGCCGATCAGAAGCGCCACGATCACGATGAGACGCACACGCGTCGCACGTTCGCGGCGCTTCTGCTGCCACCTGCTGCGGTAGTCCAACTGCGCCTACCTTCCGAGCGCCTTGAGCGCGGCGCGCTTGACATTCTCCTGCGGATGGTGCGCCGCAACGTGCTCCAGGGCGGCCCGGTAGGATGGGTGCGAGCTGTCCGGCATGGACTGCGCCAGCGTGCGGGCGATCATCGTGTGCACCGCCTGCGAGCCTGAGGCCTCGCCGACCGCGATCATGTCTGCCACGCGACCAGCGCGGCTGATCCGACCCATCACGATCTTGTTGTTGCCGAGCTTCATCGCAGCGAGGCGCGCGGTCTCCTCGAACACGGAGCAGCGCGCGATGGCGATCATCGCCTCCATCGCGGGCTCGCTGGTGTTCAGCACATCCGCAAGGCTGTCCACGATGTGCTGGCGGACCGGGTCGCGATCGAGTTGCGCCTCCCTGCGCGCGGCGATTCGGCGCGACTGGTCGGCCGCTCGGGAGATCGCCTCGGCCTCCTCAAGGATGTGGTCGGGGATCGCGGCCTCACCCTCAGCGGGGGCCTCAAAGTCGCGGAAGATCGCGCCGCCGCCGAGCCTCGCCGGGCCCGCCGGCGCCGAGCGCCGGATCTCCCGCCGCAGGCATGCGCCGGCTACAAGCGGGTCAAAGATGCCCTTCCCGACCAGCGCGGTCGTCATCCGCCGGACGGAGAACTCGGGGCCGGTGAGCATCAGGTGCGAGATCAGCTCCCACTGCTCCGCCGCGATCAGCTCATCCAGCGCATCACGCACGAGCTTCTCCAGCGTCCCCTCCATCATGCTCTCAATCTGGACCGACCAGTCGATCATCGTCTGCGGATTCATCTCATGACACCTCGCACGTTTGGTGGCCCCCGAGCCACCGTCGGCTCGTGATGGGCCACTCATCTGCGGTCTGTCCCGACAAGCTGCTCAGGCTCACGTAGCGGCGGCGATCTGCGCGCCGGCCGGGTAGCCGACGGCAGTCGCGCGCACGCTGACCTCGATTACCTGTTCCTCGCCGGTGGACAGTCGCCCTACACGGCGGTCAACCTCAACCTCTATGCGCGGCTCCGACGCGCCCGCACGCAGCGCCCGCAGGCGTGCCGCGCGAGCCGCCTCCTCAGCCGCGTACGCCGCGGCGTCTGTGAGTGACTCGAACTCGCGCCGACCGCCGGGGGCGTAGACGGTGTACGCATCGTACGCACTCGGGCGCACCGCCACGACCTCCGAGGAGGCCACGTGGCTGATGATCGCGCCAACCGCGTTCGCGACCTCGGCATGCTCAGGCACCAGCACCATCCCGCCCAGCCGCTCCTCCAGCGCAGGCAGGAAGGCACCCGCGGGCGCGCCGATGCCAAGCACCGGCCGCACGTAGACCGGCGTGAGCGCCAGCGCATCACCGTTCGGGCGCGCCAGCAGCCGGTCCACCAGCAGCCCGAGGCTCACATGCTCCACCGCCTCGGCCTCGAGGTCGCTCTCGCCGCCGAGTTCCTCCGAGAGCACCATCAGCGCGAGGCGCCGCGTGATCCGCTCCCAGATCGCCTCCACCAACTCCTCCGCCGGGCAGCCGTAGAGCGTCGCGAACATCTCCACGCCCGCGCGCGCGGCGGCGACATCCCATGCCTCAAACTCCCCCGCGTAGTGCAGCAGGTCCGTGGGCGTGAGGGCGCCGCGCGCGACGACACCGCGGTCCTCCATCTGCCGCACGTTCAGCAGCCTCGGCGACATCAGCCCGAGCCGCGCCGCGAGGTCGCCGCGATTCACTGCCTTCCCGCCAAGAGCATCGAGCAGCCGCTGCTCCTGCCGGGTCAACTGCCGGTGCGTCGCCATCGGCCCGGGCAGGACGAAGTCCAGCGACATCGCGCTCGTGTAGACCAGGTCATCGCGCCGCGATATCCGGTCGAGTGTCTCCGACACGCCGGCCATGCCGCACGCGGAGAGGTAGCACAGCGGGATAGCCCGCCGCGGCCCCACCAGCAGCCGCCGGTCGGCGTCGAAGTCGAGCGCCGAGTCGCCGCCGAGGCCCATCGTGCGGATGCGCACGGCCTCCACGGAGGTCTGCCAGCCGCCGACGCGCGCGCCCTCGGGCGAGAGCCTCGGGCGGCCATCGGTGATGATCGCCGCGTCGGTGGTGGTGCCGCCGACGTCGATAACCATCGCGTCATCGCGCTCCGCCAGGTGTCTCGCGCCGAGCACGCTCGCCGCAGGGCCGCTCAGGATGGTCTCCACCGGCCGCTCGCGAGCGGTCTGCACGTTGAGCAGCGAGCCATCGCCCTTCACGATCATCAGCGGCGCGTGGATGCCGCGATCGGCCAGCGTGCGCTCCGCCGCCGCCAGCAGGCGGTCAATGATCGGCAGCAGCCGCGCGTTCAATGCCGCCGTGTTCGCGCGGCTGAGGAAGTTCAGCCGCGCGGAAAGCTCATGCCCGCAGACGACCGGGAGGTCGCACTCCTCCGCGATCACCTCGCGCGCGTGAAGCTCATGCGCGGGGTTGCGCGTGGAGCCGTAGCCGGAGACCGCGAAGGCGTCCACGCCCTCGCCGATCATCCTGCGGACCGCCGCGCGGCAGGCCTCCTCATCGAAGGGCTCAAGTTCGTCGCCGCCGATGCTCATCCTGCCCCCGATGATTGCGCGATGCGGCCAGAGCACCCGCGTCTCGTCGAAGCCATCGTGCGGCATGATGATGCAGCCGGGCTTCCCGCCGCGGTCCTCCACGATCGCGTTCGTAGCATGCGTCGTCGAGAGCGCCACGAGACCGCTGCGCTGCAGCGCGTCCTGCTCGAGCGCGTCCAGCGCCTCGCTGATGCCAATGAGCGGGTCGCGGTGCGTGGTGAGCGCCTTCGCCTTTGAGAGCACGCGGCCGGCGGAGAAGTCGTAGACGACCGCGTCGGTGTAGGTGCCGCCCGCGTCGATCCCCAGGCCGATGCCCGCACGCTCGCCAATCGTGCCCTCAACGCCCGCGATCGCTTCGAGCAGCGCGGCAGCATCGCCGGCGGCTCCCGGCGCGACGGCCACGAGCACCTGGTCATCGCCGGAGGTCTCCGAGCGCTGGCCGGGCTGGATGGCCACGAAGCGCTCCTCGTCCCAGTCCCCGCTGATGAGGTCGGCCAGCATCGCCTTGTCGCCCGCGAGGCGCTCGCAGCTCCAGCCGAGGTTCTCCGCGATGCGGTCGGCGAGCTGCACGCAGCCCTCGATCTCGCCGCAGTCGGTGTCGATGACCGCCACGCGGCTGTAGTTGCGCTTCCAGCTCCCGAGGAAGCGCACGATCTCCTCCGCCTGCTCCTCTCCGTAGCGCTCCGCGAGCTCGGCGAAGCTCGGGTGGTCGCGCACCTCATGCGTCCACAGGCGCGGGCGGCCGCTCTGGTCCATGCCCATCTTGCGCGTGAACCAGCCGGGGGTGATGTAGTAGGTGCCGGGGTGCTCGCGGAACTGCCGCCGGTACTCCTCCCGCGAGCCGAGGAAGAGCGTCAGGCAGTCGTGCACGCGGGGAATGACGACCGTGATGCCCCGGGCGATCAGCCCGGAGGTGCCGCGGCCGCAGAGGCCGTAGGCGAGGGCGACGGCGTCGTAGCCCTCCCCGGCGGCCCGGTCGATGGCAGTCTGCAGCCGACCGCGCAGCTCATTGGGGACCTCGTGGAGGCCGGCGTCGAGCGGCTCAAAGTCCACTTCGTGAGGCGTGAGCGGGAGAAGCGCTTCAAGCTCGGGCTCAAAGACGCCGCAGCCGAGCAGCTTGATCCTCATTTCACAGGGCTCTTTCTGAGACGATCTATCGGAGCGTCATGTTGAAGGAGTTTAGCGGATAGGTGGTCAACTACGCAAGGGTGTTGCCGTCCGGCTCCGGACGCGCGCGCCACGGGAGGGGATGAGGGCACGCGCGCAGGGCATGTGCGCGCTCCACGAGTACAACCCCGGGGAGGACCGGATAGTGATCCTGTCACAGAAGTGCCAGTACGCGTTGCGCGCAGTCTATGAGATCACCCTCCGTCAGCAGCAGTGGCCGCTGAAGAGCACTGAGATCGCCGAAGCACAGGCGATTCCCCCACGTTTCCTCGAGAACATCCTCGCGCAGCTCAGGCACGGAGGCTTCATCGACTCAAAGCGCGGCAAGGAGGGCGGCTACATGCTGACCGACCCCGAGCGCGAGATTACCGTCGGGGAGATCATCCGCTTCATCCAGGGCCCGCTGGTGCCGGTGCACTGCATGGTGGACGGCCGCCAGGATTGCGCGCTCGCGGGCTCCTGCCCGTTTGAGCCGATGTGGCGGCGGGCGAGTGAGGCCGTCCTGCAGGTCTACGACCACACCACCATCCGCGATCTGATCGCAGAGCACGCGGTCGCTCAGGGCTCTCCTCCACAGCCCTGAGACGCCATCCGCCGCCGTACACGCAGAGAACCCGCCTCGGTGATGGCGGGTTCCTGTGTGCAGGATGGCAACTGGTGGAGGCGGCGGGAATTGAACCCGCGTCCGAAAAACCGTGTCCGGAGCATCTACAAGCTTAGCGCCCGCTTTACTTATCTGAGGCGGCCCCCGGGCGCGGGGTCCACTTCAGAGGGCTCGATTCTAATACCCCCGTGCGCTAACCGAGCACAGGCGCACGCTTCGGCCGATCTCATTACGCCCGGTCCCAACCTGATCGGCGAGGGTCAGGCGGACGTCACAGCAACTAAGCTGCGAGTGCCAGTTCGTTGTTGGCAGGTATTGGGTTTCCGCGTTTAACGAGGACAGCGGAGATCTCGGCTTGCAGCCCCGACTCACCAGCTTCCCGTCGAATCCGATCGCCCCCAGCAGTTGTCAACGTGCGCGACTTCATCTTACCACACTGCCCTCGCGAGGTAAACTCAAGACCGCGCGGCAGGCTTCACTTCTGCACATGTACTGACGAATCCACGCGAGAGTAAGTTCGCGGGGCACAGGCCTCCCTCTGTGCCCCACGGTCCGCTGCGAGGCGTCTCCTACGCCAGCTCCACCATGCAGTCGAAGAGCCGCGCGTAGACCGCCAGCACCCGCTCCGGGTCACTGCTCGGGCTCGCCTCAAGGGAGAGATAGCCGTCGTAGCCCATGTTGCGCAGGATGCGGAAGAGGTTCTGATACGGGTACTTCGGCGACTCGATGTCATGCAGGTGCACGTGCCGCAGATAGCGCGCGACGGGCTCGAGGAAGGTGCTGATCGTCCCCCACTTGCTCTCGCGCGGATCGCAGTTGTACACGATGCCGATGCGGTCGTTGTCCGCAAGCTCGACCGCACGCAGGGTGTACTCCCAGCGGTAGAAGTCGCCGTGCATCTCGAGGTTGCAGTCAACGCCGGTGCCCTCGGCATGCGCGCCGATCTCGCAGAGCGCGGCGCCTACGTTCTCGACGACCTCAGCCCTGTCGGCGCCCTTCGGGAAGGCGTTCCCGAAGACGCGAATGCGTGGCGCGCCAACCTCCGCCGCAAGGTCGATGAACTGCTTCGCGATGTCAATCTGCTCCTGGCGCTCTGCGGCGTCGAGGGATTCGAAGCGGCAGCTTGTGGAGATACCGGCGAGGTTCACGCGCGCGGCCTCGAACTTCGCCTTGATCTCGGCGCGCTGCTCGACGGTGGTGTCAAGCTCGATCCCGTGGCCGTGGTTGAGCTGTGCGCGGCACTCGACGCCCTCGTATCCGTAGCGATCGCAGACCGCGAGCAGCTCATCGAGGGAGTAGTCGCGGCCGAGGTTAAAGGTGAGCAGGCAGAGCTTCATGGTGCGTCCTCCTCTTCACTGGCTGGTGAGCAGACGCGGGGGTAGTTCCCCGCGACCGATGAAGGGCCTCCGGGAGGCGCGTCCCGACTTGCCGGCATCTCCGCGAGCTTGCGGAAGTCCTCGCGCATGCCCTCACGCGGCTCGGGGAAGCGCATCGCGGAGGCCGGGTGGTAGGTGATCAGCCAACGCCGGCCATCCTGCTCGCGCACCTGGCCGTGCACCTCGCGCATCCGCACGTCCTCGTCGAAGAGCGCCTTGAGGGCGACACCGCCGAGGGTCACAACGATCTCCGGGTCGATGAGCGCGATCTGATCGTGCAGCCACGCGGGGATGCAGGCGCCGGTCTCATCGGCGCGCGGATTGCGGTTGCTCGGCGGGCGGCACTTGGCCACCGAGGTGATGTAGATCGCCTCGCGCGAAAGGCCGACCTCCGCCAGCAGCGCGTCGAGGAAGCCGCCGGACATGCCGACGAACGGCCGCCCGCACTCATCTTCGCGCGCGCCGGGCGCTTCGCCGATGAACATGCAGCGGGCGTCCGCCGGCCCTTCGCCGGGTACCGCGTGTGTGCGCGTCTCGTGCAGCCGGCATCGCGTGCAGACGCGGATGCCCGCGTGGATGGCTGCCAGCTTCTCCTCGCGACTCGTGTCCATCCGCGAACCTCCCCACGGTATCATTCGCGGCGGCGAGGGCTGCGTCCTTCACGGCAGATGGCTGATGGCGGACCCTCCCCCACCGGCGGGGGATGGCGACAGCGTCTGACGGGCTGGATGCCCGTCGCTACGAAACGGGTACGACACAGTGAACGGCCGGCAGGCCGGAAGACATACTCCAGAAACCCGAGCACATCCACTCGGTCAGCGCGAATCCTGGACGGTCAAGTAGCGCGGGCGCCCTCCCGCACACGAATGACATGTGCAGAGGTCCATTCCCGCCCGGATTGGGTGGGACTCAGACGCTCGCGTCAGCGAGCGCCCCACCTACTTCATGTCTGGTTGCGCCTACAGAAGGCTTCGTTGAGGCAATCCCGCGATCTCCGGAGTGTGAGTGGAAAGCCCTGTCCTGCGTGGGGACGCAACGAGGCGATTGACAGTTGGAGAGCCTGTCCTACAACGCCCTCATCCGCCCACGCTCAGCGTCACGAGGATCGGGCGAACCACGTTGCCCACGAGCGTGTGGCCGAGACCGGCATGATGATCTGAATGGCCCCGCGCGCAGGCTACCAGCTCGACATGCTGCTGATCTACTTCGCGATCCTCTACATGCTCATGACAGTGACCGCCCGCATCCGCGCCGAGGCCGGGCCGCCGGTGCCGTGGACCGGTACAGTCACACCGACCAGCCACTTCGCCGCGACCGCACTATCGGCCGAAGCAGAGGCGAGCATGTCATCAGCGTGGCTCATTCGCTCACCGCCACACGTCCTTAGGGCGGGATCCGCGCAGGGCTGGGCATTCCGCGTCTCCGCCCACCGCACCTGCAAGGGGCCGGGCACTACGTGCAGGAGTTCAGAGGGGCCACGGATAATCTCCCTGCGCGGGGACGCAGACGCAGGCCGGGCGACGCACCAGCAGTTCTCCGGAGGGAACGCAGTGAACCAGCTCAGTCCCATAAGCCCAAACCTATCATCCAGCGCACGCGCAGGGACGGCCCCGGCGGAGGACCGTGCCGATCAGGAGAAGCGCGCCATCATCGAGATCCTTCAACTCGTGACCCGTACGGAGGACCTGCACGAACTCGCCGCGGCCCTGATCGCGTACATCCGCGGATGGACCGGCTGCGAGGCGGCGGCACTGCGCGTGCGCCGGGGTGAGGACTTCCCGTTCTTCGCCACGGAGGGCTTCCCGGCGAAACTGCTCCGCGACGAGAACAGCCTGTGCGCCTTCAATGAGAACGGCGAGATCATCCGCGATGCCTCGGGGAGACCTGTGCTGGAGTGCATCTGCGGCTGTGTCCTCTGTGGGGCGCTCGGGAAGCACCGGCCGTTCCTCACCGAGCAGGGCGGCTTCTGCGTCGCCAGCAGCACGCAGTTCGTCGTGGAGCATGGGCGGAACCTGCCGGGGAACATCCGTGGGAAGTGCGTCGAGCAGGGCTACGAGTCGATCGCGATCATCCCGCTGCGGCTCGACGATGAGCCATACGGCCTCCTGCACCTGTGCGACCGCCGCAGGGGCCTTTTCGACGACAGCACGCTGACGGTGCTGGAGCGCCTCGCGGACAGCCTCGCCGTCGCGCTCGCCCATCGTGAGGCGCAGCAGGCCGTCAGGCGCCATGAGGTGAGCCTGCGCGCACTCGCCTCCCGCCTCGCCATGACCGAGGAACAGGAGCGGCGGCGGATCGCGACCGTCCTGCACGATGACCTCTGCCAGACCCTCGCCTTCGCCAGTATGAGACTGAACTCGCTGCGCGACGCCGACCTCTCGCCCGAGGCCTCAGCCGTCACCTCCGAGATCGAGGGCCTGCTGGGGGAGGCCATCGCCTTCACCCGCGACCTCACCGTGGAACTGTGCCCGCCCGTCCTCTACCAGTCTGGGCTCGCAGCGGCACTCGAGTGGCTGGCCGATCGCGCAGCGGCGCGACACGACCTCGTGGTGCAGTGTGAGAGCGACAGCGCCTGCTTCACCGACGCGGAGGTCGAGACCATCATCTTCAGATCGGTGCGCGAGTTGCTCGCGAACATCGTGAAGTACGCGCAGGCCACTTCGGTACGCATCTGGATGGCATGTACCGATGACGCCGTCCAGATCGGTGTCTCCGATGACGGTGTAGGCTTCGACAGCCGGCAGGAGCGCGTCCCCGAAGCCAACGGAGGCTTCGGGCTCTTCAGCATCCGCGAGGCCCTCGCGCACATCGGCGGCCACCTCGAGGTCCACTCCTCGCCCGGCCAGGGCACGACCTGTATTCTGAACGTGTCGCGCGAGCTGACGAAGTGACGCCCGCACCCGCGCCCCCGGGAGGAGGTCTCCTCGCCCCGACCGGCGTATGACTCCCCGTCGCGCGTCGGCGTCTGGCGCGCGTCGCGAAGCCGGTCCACAAGCCGCCTCGGGGAGTGAGATCCATGTCGCGATCGATCCTCGCCGCCGCCGTGTGCGCCGCACTCGTCCACCTCTGCCTGCCCGCAGCCGCCGAGGACCCGCTGGAGGTCGTGAACCCGAGCTTCGAGGAGATGGAGGGCGCAACCCTCGGTGAGCCCTCGCCCGACTGGGAGCAGGGCGGCGCGCCTCCGGGCTGGAGCGTCTGGTTCGGCTCCACCGCCCGCGCGTCCAACGCCGAGATCGCCTGGACCGCCGGCGCGGCGCATTCCGGGCAGCGCTCGGTCTCCGTCCGCAGCTCGAACGGCCCCACCGTCGTCATGCAGCAGGTCCCCGTGGAGCCCGGCGGCGTCTACACCGTCCGCGCATGGGGGCGCAGCACCAACCCAAAGTCCGAGGCGCTCGTCGGCATGCGCTGGAAGCAGGCGGACGGCGCGTGGGCCACGGGCGAGCAGACGCGGGCGGGGCTGCCCGCCGACGTTCCCGCGGGCGAGTGGGCGGAGATCGAGTGCGTCGCACAGGCTCCGAAAAACGCGGACTTCCTCGTGATCATGCTCACCGGCCAGGGCCAGGGCCCGGAGGATGCCTGCTGGTTCGATGATGTCTCGGTCGCGGCGCTGACAGGCAAAGATCTCTACGTGGGCCCTGTGTCCTCGTGGTCGCACCGCATGTTCATGCCGTCCGAGGAGCCGCCTGTCACTGAGCACTTCGCGCTGGCGAACCCGCGCTCGGGAGGGCCGCTGAGCGTCCTCTTCCTCCTCGGCAACGACCACAACATACGCGAGGCCGACGAGCTTGCCCAGCGCCTGGAGATGGACTACGACGTCGCGTTCTGCCACGAGTACGACGGCCTGCTGTTCGCGCTCAATGACAGGGAGGTCCGCCGAAAGTTCGCCGCGCACGAGTACGACGCGGTCGTCGTCGCCATGAAGGTCAGCGACTCCCTCGCGCCGGCGCTGATGGACTACGCGAACGCCGGCGGAGGCGTGGTGCTGGTCGGCTGGCCGGGGATGGAGCCCGCGCTGCCGGATGTCGCGCTCACCGACGCCCCCGCCGACCACTACATCGCCGAGGCCCTCGACGCGATGCCGGAGGTCCCGTCCGTGGAGGGCGCGTCGTTCGTGAAGGCGCTGCAGACGGGCGAGATCGGCGAGGGCCGCGTGGCGAGCCTCCGCTGGACCATCCGCTCGCGCTGCCTCACGCCGCAGGTGAGCTACGCCGAGCACGTGCAGCTCCCGCACAACTACTGGGAGGCCTTCCACGCGACGCTCGCGCGGAGCGTCCTCTGGGCGGCGGGCAAGGAGCCGGAGCAGCCGCTGAGCCTTACCGCAGACGGCTCGAGCCTGCGCACGGAAGGACCGGCCATCGCGGGAGGGCTGGACTGGCGCGTCTGGAGCGAGACCGGCGCCGAACAGATCGCCGATGATGACAGCGACCGCAGCGAGATGGCAGCCGCCCTGGCCGAGGCCGGTCCCGCCTTCGCCGCCGCGATCCTCCGTGACGATCAGGGCCGCGTCATCGACTTCGCCTGCACCCTCGCGCAGTCACCCACCACCCAGCGCATCACCTCGGTCGCGCTCGACCGCGACTGGTACTCACCCGGGGACACCGCGCAGGTGACGGTCGGCCTCGATGGCATCGAGGCCGACGGCCTTCACGTCACAGTCACCCCCTTCGACGCCTTCGGGCGCGAGCTACCCGGCGCGGAGGCGCCCGCGACCGGCACTGAGACCGCGGTGGCGCTGCCCGTGCCGCAGGCCATCACCACCGGGCACTGGCTGACGGTCACGCTGCGGGCTGAGGACCGCGTCTACGATGTTGCTCGCACGCCGCTGCTCATCCCGCGGCCGCACACCGACTACTTCGCCGACTGGCGCATGAGCACGTGGGGCTCCGGCAACGCCATGCCGCCCTACCTTGACATGACCTTCTGCGAGCAGCTTGGCCGCACCGGCGTCTCGTCGCAGCTTGTCAGCACCGACGCGATGCTCGCGAGCGTTTCCGGCCTGCAGTCGCCCGTCGGCTACGGCTACCCGCTGCCCGGCACCGGCCCGTTCGAGGGCGAGGGCACGGTCCGCGAGCCCTGCTTCAGCGACCCGGAGGTGCGTGCGCGCGTCGTGGAGGGCGCGGCCACCACTGCCGCCGCCCAGCGCGGCTACGGCCCGATCTGCGCCTACCTCAAAGACGAAACTTCGCTCGTGAAGAACGATCGCGACGTCTGCTCCGGCCCCTACTGCGCCGAGCGCTACGAGCAGTGGCTGCGCGCGCGCTACCCGTCCATCGAGGCGCTCAACGCCACCTGGGGGACCGACTACGCCGACTTCAGCGAACCGGGCTTCGTGGCCTACCGCGATGCGCGCGAGCAGGCGACCTGGGCGCCGTGGCTGGAGTTCCGGCGCTTCATGGACTGGTACTGGACCGAGTCGGTGGACCTGATCCGCTCGGGGATGCGCGAGGGCGACCCCGCGATCCCCGTCGCCTACCCGAACACATTCGGCCCGAACCCCTTCGCCGGGCGCGACTACTGGCAGCTTGCGCAGGCCAGCGAGTACTCGATGGAGTACATGACCGAGGTGCGCGGCGGCGTGGACAGCGCCGGTCACCGCATGGCCTTCGAGCCCTTCGCGCAGTGGACCGCGCCGGGCACGCCGCACCTGCCGTGGGTCGGCTATGTGCATGAGCCCGAGGACATCGAGTTCATCCCCTGGTGGGCGAGCCTCCACGGCGCCTCAGGCGTGACGATCTACGGCTCGATGTCCACCTTCGCGGGCAACGCCTCCTGGGCGCAGCTCTACCCGGACCTGCGGATCACGAAGCGAGGGGCGCTCTACGAGGAGGTCACTCGCGATCTCCGCGAGGGCGTCGGGAAGCTCCTCATGAGTGCCGAGCGCCCGCAGCCAAAGATCGCCATGCTCTGGTCGCAGCCGAGCATGTACGTCGGCTGGATGCTCTCGGAGTTCGAGGGCGACCCGGGCGGCCCCGGCGGCCGCGCGGACGACCCCTACGGCTCGCATGGCTGGTCGCGGATGGCGTGGCGGCACCTCATTCACGCAACGGGCCGGCAGTACGACTGGCTCTGCGAGGAGCAGCTTCCCGGGGCCATCCGCGGCTACGACGTCCTTGTGCTGCCCGCGACCTACGCGCTGGATGAGCGCGTGGTTGAGGCCGCGCGGAGCCTGCTGGCGCTCGGCGGCACGGTCATCGCGGACATGGGCGTCGGCATCACGAACGAGCACGGCCTCCCCGGCGCGCGCGACGAGGCGCTGGAGGAGTTGTTTGGACTCGAGCGCGCCGGCACGCCCACCTGGACGAAGCGCGAGATGACCCTCGCCGGCCTCCCCGTCGAGGTCTACGCAGACGCCGCGGGCGAGCCTGAGATCTCCATGAAGGAGCACCCCGGCGGCGGGCGCGCGTATGCGCTGAGCTTCGTCGCGCCGCGGAACAATGCGATGCTCCAGTGGCTCGAGGCGGAGGCGCTCGCGGGGCTGCCGAAGCTCGCGGCGATGGACCATCTGCCGGGCGAGCCTGGGGAGTATGAGCTGGTGCGGCTGGAGAGCGGCCCGATCGCGGTCCTCGGCGTGCTGCGCGAGCGGCGGATGGCGCTGAGCGATGGGCCGCTGACGCTCACGCTACCCGAGGAGCGCGAGGTCTACGATGTGCGCGCGGGCAGGCACCTCGGGCGGACGGACAGGATCACCGCTGACCTCCGGCCGGGTGAGACGGCGCTCTACGCGCTGCTGCCCTACCGCGTGGAGTCGCTGGCAGTCAGGGCCTCGGGCGCGGCCCCGGGCGCGGCATGCCGGGTGAGTGCGGTGCTGCGGGCCTCGGCGCCGACGCCGGGCGACCACGTGCTGCGCTTCGAGGTGCGCGATCCATCCGGCGCGCTGAGTGAGGCCTACGCGCGCAACGTGCTCTCCGAGCGCGGCGTGGCGCAGCTCACGATCCCGTTCGCGCTCAACGACGCGCAGGGCGAGTGGCGCGTTACCGTCCGCGACATCGCCACCGGCACCGAGGGCGAGGCGACGGTGAGCCTGGCGGTGGCTCCGGGGCCGTGAGGTGGGGAGGCGCCCGCCTCCGCCACGCCGCGTCGCCTATCGGCGCTCGATGACCGCCATCTCGCCCTCCGCCAGCGGGAGGCGGATCAGGCGCCGGCCGTTCTGCACGCGCTCCTCGCAGGTCGCGCCTTCCTTGAGAGCGCCTGCGGCGTCGTACCAGCAGACCGTGACCGCGTCATCATCGCCGAGACTGAATGTGCCCGGGACCGCGGTGATCAGCCGCTCCTCGCCAAGCACCCAACCACGATGCAGCTCCACCGGCGTGAACGGGAACATGTGCTGCGTGATCGTCGGGTAGGGGTGCGCGGGGCGTGAGTAGTAGTAATAGACGGTGCCCCACATGAGCTTCAGGCGGATGTCATCGAGCAGCGTCTGGAAGTCATTCACGGTCAGGTGGTCACCGAGTGAGATCGGCGTGTAGAGGTGCGCTCGAGCCGGATACCACTCGCTGGCCGTCTCCACGAAGCGCGGGAAGTGCAGGTCCTGCATCGTGCGGGTGCGCGGGCAGGAGTTGCCGGTGAGCGAGCCGCCCTTGGCGCGGATGTACTCCACGAGCGCGACCTTCGCGTCCAGTGAGAGCAGGTGCGGGTTGCCGAACTTGCGGGCGATCCGGTGCTCCTCGTCAAGCTCGGCGGAGTAGCCATCCCAGCGATCGTAGGTCCTCTGGGGCGAGATCATCTCGACCTCGTCCCAGTAGATGCCATCCGCCCCGATCTTGTCGTCATCGAGGCACAGGTCCACAAGCTGCTTCATCGCCTCGAAGTACGAATTCTCGAGCGTCATGTAGCAGTAGTAGAACGGCATCCCGATGCTCTGCGTGTAGCTCGGGTTGATGTAGGGCGTGCCGTCCGCGTTCGTGATGATCGAGTCCGGGAAGCGTTCCGGAGTGTCCTCGTGCAGGTTGATGAAGGTGTGGATGTATATCTGCGACTCGACCTCAGGCGCGACCGCCTCAAGGTTCGCACAGGCCTTGCGGAAGGTCTCGACGAGTCCCGTCGCCTCAAGGCTCTGCGCGCCGTGGTAGTAGGGCGGGTCGCCGCCGGAGTTCGCCCAGGTGCCCGTGGAGAGCACCTGCAGGCCGCCCACGTCCACCAGCGTGCGGATCTGCTCGGGCGTCATCGCGGCGGCTGAGGGCAGGCCGAACTGGAACTGCCCCGGCACCGTGAAGTTGACGTCAAGGTCCTCGCGGACGATGTTGATGAAGTCGTAGTAGTCGGGCCGCGAGACCGGGTAGATCGCCCACTCGACGGTGTACTCCCCGCCCGCCGGCAGCGCGAAGACGTCGCTGCGGATGCCGCCGCCGTCCTGCCAGTAGATCGTGCCCTGCATGCGGTAGATGTCATCGAGCGCGACCATCCCGCAGCCCGCCTGCATCCCCTGGAGGAAGCAGGTCGGGTTTTCGTAGCCGGTGAGGGTCATCGTCGCCGGATCGGGGTTGCCGCCGAGGTAGGCGTCCACGATCTCGCCCTCGAGCGGCTCGAGGCGATGGTCGAACGCGAGGCCGATGTCGCGGCCGCTGGTGTTGACGAGCCGATCGGTGACCGCCACGTGATCGGCCATGAGGCGCACGGTGCGCTCCACGCGGTAGTCAGGCGCGGTGCCGATGATCGTGGTCACCCCGCCTGCTTCGGCGCTCTCCACCCGCCACTGAGGCTGCGCATCAGCACTCTCCACGCCGAGTGCGTTGAAGCCGCCGCCCTCCCATGAGAAGCGCGAGGTCACGCGCAGGTCGAGGCCGGGCAGGGCGATCGCGATGGCGCCATCAGTGAGGGAAGCGACCTCACCGATCTCGACACTCGCGGGCGGCTGGAGCATGACGCGATCGGCGGAGAACTCCTCGGCCGCATCCGGCGCCGGCGCAGCCACAGGGGGCTCATCGGATAGCTCCACGGACAGCTCGCGGAAGACGAGTTCGAGCGAGACATCCTGGCCGGCGAAGGCGTTGCGCAGGTTCATCACCTCGCCGCGGTGCAGGAGGCTGATCGTGTTCTCCTCACCGCGCCGCACGAGGTCGGTTATGTCGATGACGAAGCGGTAGGGATCTACCTGCTCCACCTGCATCCCGCCCGCGGCGCCGCCCTGCACAAGCTCGAAGTCCGGCGAGTAGACGGCGCGCCAGGTGTTGCCGGAGGCCCAGCCGATCTCCAGCCCGCTGGCCATCGTGAAGGTCAACGGCTTGTTGAGCAGGCGCACCGAGGTGCGGCTCGCGGCGGCGTAGAGCGGTTCCCCGTTGACCTCCCACGCCATCACGTAGGTCGAGCCCGCGGCGCTCGGGAACTGCATGCGCACGTCGTAGACGAGCCGGACGGAGCTGTAGTCGCCGGTGGGCGTGAAGGTGAACTCCGCGGCCTCACCGTAGGGCAACTCGTAGCCCGGCTCCGCGAGCGGGATGGTCTGCGCGAGGCAGAGGCCGGCGGTCGCAATCATGATCAACGCGATGAGCAGTGGCGTGCGCATGGCGAGACAGCTCCTCGTACGGCGCGTTGCGTGTCTTTGATATACTCCCGGTTAAGTAGTGCGGGCGCCCTCGCCCGCACACAATGGCACTTCGAAGAGTTCAGCAGACGTCCCGCCGTGGTGGGGCGAGGGCGCCCCACCTACTTAACTAAGCGGCTTGCGACGCCTTCAATAGCGCTCGATGTGGTGTCTTGCCGCGGTAGGTGAAATATGAGTGATGTCCTACCCCACCGGCCGCAGCAGCCAACGCTTCACGCTGAAGATCGTGTTCGTGGCCTTCGGGTTCTTGTCGATGATCCGGATCGCGACGGTGTGCGCGCCGGCGCCAAGCTCCACCTCGCCGAAGCTCTGGATCGTGCCGGAGGCGTCCACCGCGGTCCAGTAGCCATCGAAGGGCTCGCCCACCACCTCGTCGTCGAGCAGCACCTCGACGATCCCGTAGCTGTCCGCCAGCACGAAGTCGCCCAGCAGCTCATAGCGCCCCGGCGCGATCTCCGGCAGCTCAAAGCGCAGCCAGCTTCCGACCTGCGTACTCCCGACGAACTGCGAGCCGAGGCTGTCGAGGCGCTTGGTGTAGGTGCCCTCCGATGAGGTGAAGGGCAGGTCGCGAGCCTCGAAGGCCAGGCCCTCGAACGGCGCCCGCTCCACGCGGCTGAGGCGAAGCGTGTACTCGTCGGTATCGGCGAAGGGCATGACCACCACGAGCTTCGCGTTGTTGAGCGATGATGCGCCATCAATCGCGTAGGGGTTGTGGTGCAGCGCGGGCCAGCGAAGCGACACGCCCTCGGGGACCTCCACGCGCAGGTCGCCGTGGATGAAGTAGCCGCCGATCTCCTCGGTCGGGATGGTCACCAGCTCATCGAGCAGCATCACGTTACGGCCATCGGCAAGCTCCACCCGCGAGCCCTTGAGCATAAGCGGCAGATGCGCCTCCGCCTGTCGGCCCTGCTCCGCGCGGTAGGTGAGGAGGAGGGCATTTCCATCCGGTCGCGCCTCCACCGAGCACTGCACCGGGGCGATCTCGCGCTCGTCGCGCACGAGGCGGCCGACCCTGACGTCATCGAAGTAGCCCTGGGCGATCGTGCTGGAGCCGCTGTAGAGGAGCGCGGTCATCGCCACCGCGCCCTCCGGCGCGCGCATGGTCCCGCCGCCGGTGACCCAGTCGCCCTGGCCGTTGAGCTGCCAGGAGCGCACGCCCTCGCCCTCGATCCGCCCCTCATCCGTCCAGAACTCGAGGTAGACCGCCGCGTTGTTCTCCGCCTCTCCAAGCCATGAGACCTCCACGAAGCACTCATCGCCCTGCTCCACCTGGACCTTCGGGCTGCGCAGGCCGACGCTCTGCGCGTCGCTCGCGTCCGCAATCCAGAGCGCCCGCTCGCCCTCGTGGGCCGCGTCCGCCGTTACGCGCATCTGCTCCGGCCGGCCGAAGTCCACCGTCCAGCCCTCCGGAAGCGCGCCCTCAGCGGTGTCCTCGAAACCTCCGGTCAGGAGCGCCTCGCGCTCGGCGGGCACGCGCGGGATGATCGTGGCATCGAGCCGCGTGAGGTCGCCATCGCGGCTGACGGCCGCCTCATCGGCGGTCCAGCGCAGCGCGATCTCCGGGGTGAAGTTCGGGTTCTGATCGCCCGGCGTGTGGTGGAGCAGCGACGGATCGCCGACCGTGAAGGTGGACCAGTAGGGCTGGAGCTTGGTGTTGCCGCCGCCCGCTACGAGGCCGAGGTCCTCGTGGAAGAGGTCCACGAGGTTGTGCCGGTCCTGGATCCAACGGTTGTCGGGGACCTCGGCGGTGTAGGCCGAGAAGCCCCAACTCCACGCCTCGCCGCGGCGGATGAGCGCGTCGTTGTCGCCGAGGATCGCCACGCCCTCCTCGCCGATGTCCTCGGGCATGACGACCTCGCCGTCGCTGCTGTAGAGGAGCAGCGACGCGGCCAGTTCGGCGTTGATCAGCGCCATCTCCTCGCCCGCGAAGCGCCGAAGCTGGCTGAGCAGGTAGCCGCGGCCCTCGGGGGTGTGCGCGAAGCCGGGGTTGCCGGGGTTGATCCCGGCGCTGTAAATCTGTCGCTCGTCGATGGATGGCATGGCGGAGCCGTTGGGGAAGAGCACCGATGCGTGGAAGAGCGCCGCGCGCCGCAGCGCCTCCAGCACCACCGGGTCCTGCGCGTATGCGTAGTAGATGCCAAGTGCCTCAGAGTAAACGTAGTTGTAGCCGATGACCGGGCCTGAGTGCTCCGACCAGAAGCCGCCGGGGTCCTGTGTCGCGACCACCTTCGGCATGAACTCCCGCGCGCGCTGCTTCCAGTCCTCGTTGCCGAAGCACTCACCCGCGATGTAGAGGCCCATCGCGTGATGGGTCGGAATGTTGTGCACGCCGGTGTCGGGGTAGGGCCGCGCGATCTCCCCGAAGCCCAGCAGCAGCCCGCGCTCCCACGTCTCGCGCGCCTCCGCCGGCAGCGCCTCGCCGACGAGGTCGTACGCGCGTATCCAGCGGCTGTAGGTCCACGGCATGTGGATCTGGCCCCAGTAGGAGCCATCTTTCTTATCGAAGCGCCAGCGACCGGCGCTGTCCTGCGCCTCCACGAGCGCCACACCGCCGCCCGCGATTGCCTGCAGGACCTCATCGGAGTGGTAGAACGGGTTCTCGGGGTGCTCGAGGCTCCACGCGACCGCCAGCGTGAAGATCACGTTCTGGTCGCCGCAGATCCATGGTTCGGTGCCGAAGCGCCCGGTCTCCGGGTGGTAGGAGTTCAGGATGCCGGGGATGTCGTCAACGATGGCCCGGACGAGATACTCGCGCGGCGGCCACTCCTCGAGAGTGACTTCCTGTGCGGCGAGCGGGGTGATCGTGGAACCGAGCATGAGGGCAATCATCAGAGCCTTCATAGCAGCCTCCTGGATGGGTGGTTACGCGCGCGCAGCGGACACTTCGCGGCCGAGGGCGCGGTGTCCTCTTACCGGTTGGTTCGACGCCCCCGGGAACCGATTCGTGCGGCCGGGCGCTGATGGTCACAGAAGTTTGAAGTTTCGCAGATTGACGCCGCGCGTTCGGTTGCCCTACAATCGCAGGTAGCGAGACGCCGTGCAGACGCGACGACGGGGGGTCTTTCGATGCACAGGGCCCTGCGGCTCATCTGGCTCATCGCACTCATGCTGACCGCCTCCGCGCTGGCGGGCAGTGCGGCCGACGTCGAGTGCCAGATCGATCCAGGCTTCGGCGGGCGCTACACGCGCGACGCGTGGGCTCCCGTGCGCATCACGCTGCTCAATAAGGGCAAGTCCGCCTCCGGCCGGATCGCGATGCACGCGCAGACGAACGATTACGGCGGCACCGTCCTCTACACCGTCCCCATCGAGCTTCCCACAGGCGCCCGCAAGAGCTACCGCCTTCTCCTGCCCGAGCTTGCGAGCGGGCAGCGCGTCCGCATCGAAGCCGGCGGCGAGACCATCGGCTACCAGCTACAGGGCACGACACCCGTCGCGCCCGAGGAGCTTCTGCTGGTGGTCCTCGGCAGTGGCGACGGCGTCCTCGGCTTCCTCAACGGCACCCCCGCCCCGGTCGCAGGCAGGCCCGATGCGCGCTCCTACCAGCAGTCGTCCGCGGCTACTGCAAATCAGTTCGTGATCGCCCAGGCGCGCTGGGGTGCGCTGCCGGTGAACTGGCTCGGATGGGATGGCGTGGACGCGGCGTTCGTGAGTGACGCCGAACTCGGCGACGCGAGCGCGGAGGAGGTCGAGGCGCTGGCGCTGTGGGTGCGCCTCGGCGGGACGCTGGTGGTCACGGGCGGCGCACGCGCTCCGGCGATCGCCGCCGGGCCGCTCGGTGACCTGCTGCCGATGGAGGTCAGCGGCACGCGCACGGCCCGCGACCTCTCCGGGCTTGAGGCCTGGGGCTTGCAGCCGATCCGCCGGCAGGCCGCGCTGATCGCCGAGGGCGTGCTGCGCGAGGACGCGGAGGTGCTGCTCGGCACGCAGGCTGAGCCGCTGGTGGTGCGGCGGAAGCTGGACGCGGGCGCGGTAGTGATGGCGACCTTCGACCTCACCGCGGAGCCGGTGAAGTACTGGGACGGGCAGGAGGCGCTCTGGCGGCGGCTCGTGGGCGCGGGGCTGAGCGCGGGACGGGATGAGGCGGAGTCGCTGCTCACGCAGGTGACGCCTCCGTGGATGTATGGCAGCGCAGGGAGCGTGGGCCTCGCCGGCGCCGCGGGCAGCACGCAGGAGGCGTCGCTGCCGCCGCTGTGGCTCGTGACCGGCTTCCTCGTGGCCTACATCGTGGCGCTGGTGCCGGTGAACTACTGGTTCGTGAACCGCCTGAAGCGCCGCGAGCTTGCGTGGCTGACGACCCCGGCGATCATCCTCGTGTTCTTCGGCGCCGCGTGGGGCACCGGCTTCGCGCTGCGCGGCCACCAGACGCTCCTCAACCGCCTCGCCATCGTCGAGGTGGACGCGGGCCAGCAGGTCGCGCGCGCCATCGGCTACGCGGGCATCTTCTCCCCGGCGAAGACCGACTACACGCTGCGGCTGGCGAAGACCGCCTCCGTCGCCCTCACCACGGAGTATGACACCAGCGATCGCCTGACCGTGGAGTTCGGACCCGAGCCGCGGGTGAAGGACATCGCGCTGAACATGTGGAGCACGCGGGTGCTGGAGGTCCCGTTCGTGGCTGAGCTGGGCCATGGCCTCTCCGGCTACTTCGAGTGGAACGGCAGCGACCTGAGCGCCACCGTGCGGAACAACACCGGCCTGGCGCTGAAGAGCGTGGGGATCGTGCGCGAGGCGCGCATCGGCCCGACCACCGAGCTTGCCGCCGGGCAGGAGGGCACGGTGGATATGCGCACCGCGACGCAGTTGACGCAGGAGTATGCGAAGGACGGGGTGCTCGCCGACCGCGGGCTGGTGGCGCTGTTCGGTGAGGATCCGCAGGGCTACGGCTACCCCACCGGCTCGACGCCCCTTCATCGCCCGGTCCTGGTGGCGGTGCATGACCGGCCGCTGATGCCGGTGGAGCTTGAGGATGTGCGCGCGCGGGAGGATGACGCGACGATCATCGCCGCGCGACTGCCGGTGCGCCTGAGTCCCGGGCAGAGCATCGCGCTGCCGAACTGGCTGGTGACGAGCCGGATCGTGGCCAGCACCGGGAACGTGCGGCAGGGCCCGGACTACTACGGCTACAGCGAGGAGACCGTGACGACGATCGAGTCGGGCTCGGCGACATGGGAGTTCACCCTCCCGACCGGTCAGCGGAAGACGACGCCGCTGCTGCTGGAGGTCTACATGTCGAACGTGCCGGGGATGGCGCCGCCGCCACCTCCGGGGGTGAGCTCACAGTCGGCCCCGGGTGCCGCGACGGTCGAGGCGTCCAACTATCTGCGGCGGCGCTGGGTGCCGACGATTCCCGTGGGCACGCGCCACAAGATCCCGTCGCCTGCCGAGTGCCTGAGCCCTGACGGGCATGTGCAGGTGCGTGTGACGGCGAAGGGCGGGGCGTTCACGGTGCAGAGGATGGAGCTGAGTGGGAGCATGGCGGCGGAGTGAGGGCGCAACTGCGGCCCCTCCCCCCGGCCCCCCTCCCCCTTGCGCAGCAAACGGCGCTGCGCGGGCGGGAGAGGGGGAGGACGGCGAGGACCGCGAGTCGTACGGAGGGGCCGCCCGAGCGGCGCCATCCGAGCGCCAGCGAGGATGGTGGCGCGAAGCCGGCCCGCGACTTACCGCTAACTTACGCGCATGATCTTGGGCCGGCTTCGCCGCCCGCAAACGACGCGGGCGGCTCAGGCGGCCCCTCCGTACGGCCGAAGCGGCGCCCGGTTGTTACGGGCAGGAAGCCCGTCGCTACGAACGACATGGCAACGGCTTGACGGGCTGGAAGCCCGTCGC
>DHPY01000068.1:31274-39512 GCA_002411015.1 Armatimonadetes bacterium UBA5352
GCCCGTCGCTACGAACGACACGGCAATGGCGGACGGCAAACGGCGGACGGCTGAGTGAGACGCGCAGGGAAGGCAGCGAGCGCGTGTGATTGAGATCAGGGGGCTGACGAAACGCTACGGGCCGCTCACGGCGGTGGATAACCTCTGGCTGACCGTCGAGCGCGGTGATGCTATGGGCTTCATCGGGCCGAATGGCGCCGGGAAGACCACCACCATCCGCATGCTCGCAACGCTGCTCAAGCCCGACGCAGGCACCGCCAGCGTCTCCGGCCACGACATCCAGCGGCAGCCCGATGAGGTGCGCGGGAAGCTTGGCTACATGCCCGACTTCTTCGGCGTCTACGAGGACATGATGGTCTGGGAGTACCTCGACTTCTTCGCCGCCGCCCACTGCGTCCCGCGGAGCCGCCGCCCCGGGCTGATCTCCGACGTGCTGGAGCTGACCGACCTCGGCCACCGCCGCGACGACTCCGTCAACTCCCTCTCGCGCGGCATGAAGCAGCGCCTGTGCCTCGCGAAGACGCTCGTGCATGACCCCGATGTGCTGCTGCTCGACGAGCCCGCCTCCGGCCTCGACCCGCGCGCGCGGATGGAGGTGCGGGAGCTTCTGCGCGAACTCTGCAAGCTCGAGAAGACGCTGCTGATCTCCTCGCACATCCTCCCCGAGCTTGCGGGGCTGTGCAACAAGATCGCGATCATCGAGAACGGGCGGCTCGTGACCGCGGGCTCGGTGGATGAGATCCAGTCGCAGCTCCAGGGCGGCACGAAGCTCATCATCCGCGTGATGGACGGCTCCGCGGAGTGCTGCGCGCACCTCGCCGCGCTCCCGGCGATCACGCAGGTGGGGGAGACCGACGGGCGCATCGAGGCGATCTACCAGGGCGCGGCGGGTGAGGAGTGGCAGGTGCTCAGAGAGCTCGTGAACAGCGGCTTCCGCGTGCGGGGCTTCACTGAGGAAGAGATCGATCTCGAGGGCATCTACGTGCGCGCGACGAGGGGGCTCGGCAGCGATGGTTGAGACGCTCGACCGGCTCCTCTACACGCTGCTGCACTTCAACCCGGCGGTCGCCTGGCATGAGCTGCGCCTGCGGATGCGCGTGGGCAAGGCCTTCGTGCTGCTGGGCGCGTACGTGCTCCTCGCGGCGCTGGCGGTCGTGCTGCCGGTGGTCTTCACCGCGTGGGAGCGCACTCAGTACGGCGGCGGGATGCCCGCGACGGACCTCGGACGCGTCGGCCTGCACGCGCTGACCTACGTGCAGCTCACGCTGATCTTCATCGTGCTGCCCGCGTATGCGGCCTCGACGATCGCGGCGGAGCGCGAGCGGCAGACGCTGGAGATGCTGCGCGCGACGCTGCTGACGCCGTGGGATGTCGTGACGGGGAAGCTCCTCTCGGTGCTGGCCTTCGGCGTGATCCTTCTCGCAACGACGGTTCCCGTGGCGGCATGGTGCCTGCTGCTCGGCGGCGTGTCGCCGACAGAGGTGCTGCGCGTCTACGTCATCCTGCTGATGACCGCCTGCTGGGTCTCGGCGCTGGGCGTGCTGATGAGCGCGCACGCGGGCCGCGCGGTCGCAGCGATCGTCAGCACCTACGGCGTGATCCTCGGAGCGACGGTGCTCTCGGCGGCGGCGGTCTACGCCTTCTTCATGTGGACGATGCTCTCGATGCACGGCGGCACGCCGATCCTCGGCGCGGGTGTGGCGACGCTGGCGGTGGGCGTGGCGGTCATCGCGACTGCTGTGGTGACCGCCGCGCTGGTGCGGTGGCTGGCTGGGCGCGTGCGGCCGCTGAGGCGCGCCGCACACAACGGACTGCTCGCGGTGGCGCTCGTCATCATCCTCATCGGCGTGCTGATGACCGTGCAGATGCCGCTGGTGGAGAAGCTGAGCACGGCCGCGCCGACGGCGCTCCTGCTGGTGAACCCCTACGCGGGCGCGGCTGCGGTGCTGGAGGAATCGGCGGCCCGTGAGCTGATCAGCTCCACCACGCCGACGGGCCGCGGCACTCCCGCGGCGGACCTCAACGGATACGTCTGCGCAACCCTGACCTGGCTTTATCTCGTGGCGGCGGCGCTGCTGTGGATCGCGGCGGTCCAGCGCTACGCCCGCCACTCGGCGACCTGATGGTGGGGAGGTGGACGCGATGGCCGTGGACGCATCGGCGTACGTGTCACTGGAAGCCGCCGAGCGCGCGCTGAGGGGGAGGCTGGCGCGCCTGCGGGCGTGGGTGCGCGTGCTTATCGCCACGCGCTTCGCGATGATCGGCGTGGCCTCCGGCGCGGCGATGCTGGCCATCCTCCGCGGCTACGATGAGCTGTATGGCGTGACGCACCCGGTCATGGATGCACTCTCCCCGCTGCTGTGGGCGTGTGCGGCCGCGCTGATCGTGGGGGCGCTCTGGCCGCTGCCGGACCGCCTGATCGCGGCCAGCGCCGACCGGCGGCTGGCGCTGCGCGACCGGATCGCCACCGCGGTGGAGCTGAGTCGCACGCTCTACCCGGACGGCATGGAGCGCGCGCAGATCTTCGACGCGGTGCGCCATCTCTCAGAGCTCACGCCGTGGCGGGCCTATCCGCTGCGCTTCGACCGGCTGGCGAAGACGATGGTGGGCTGCCTCGCGCTGCTGGCCGCGGTGGAGCTTGCGCCGATCCCGCCGCTGCTGCTGAGCACGCGCGAGCGGGACGAGCAGGCGGAGCTGCGGGCGATCGCGCAGCAGCTCAAGCCCGCGGTCACGAAGCTCAGGGAGCTGGCCGACGAGGCCGAGGACGAAGAGACCGATGCGACCGCGAAGCGCCTCGAGCGGCTGACGGAGCGGATGGAGCGCGGGCGGGTGCCGAAGCGCGAGGCGCTGCTGGAGCTTGGGGCGATGATGAAGCGCCTCGACGCGCGGATCAAGCCGCCCTCGCTGAAGACCGCGCGCGAGGCCGCTCAGGAGATCGGCGAGCGCGGCCGCGAGGAGATGGCGAAGCGCGCCGAGGAGCTTGCCGAGCGCGCCCGCCAGCAGGGCAACCGCGAGCTGGAGAAGCGGATGCGCGAGGCCGCCGAGCGCGCGCGCAAGGCCTCCAGTGCGGATGACATGCGCAAGCTCGGCGAGGAGATGGAGCAGGCGGCGGCGCAGACCGGGACCTCGCTCAACCCATCGGCGCTGCTCGATGCCGCGGCGGTGGCGATCTCCGGCGAGGAGTGGGATGAGGCGCTGAGCGCGCTGGAGAGCCTGCAGGAGTGCCTCGCGGGCGGTGACACAGAGCTCACGCAGGAGCAGGCCGAGGAGCTTGCGCGGAAGCTGGAGGAGCTCGCGAAGAAGCTCGAGGGCACGGAGCTGTCCGAGCTGTCGCAGCGCCTCCAGCAGGCCGGGCAGTGCCTGCGGCAGGGCGACTGCCAGGGAGCCTGCCAGTGCCTCGGCCAGGGCACATGCGCGGGGAGGTCGGGCCTCGGGGCCGCGAAGCTCGGCTCGGGCGTCGCGGCGATGCAGGCGGCGGCGGATGCGGCCGCGCAGTCCCTGCGGCGCCCAGGCTCGTCGCAGAACGCCGGGATGGGCATCGGCCCGGATGATGGCTCGCGCAACCGCATCGACCCGAACACGCCGGGCGCGTCCCTCTACGCCCCGCGCGAGACGCCGGTGGACGCGACGCCGGAGCAGGTGCGCAGCGCCGTCCGCGAGGGCGGCGAGAGCTACCTCAGCCCGAGCCCGACGCGCGGCGCGCCGGATCGCGTGGATCCATCGCGCGTGCCCTACTACGAGGTTATCGGCGACTACTCGCGCGCGGCTGAGGACGCGCTGGAGACTGAGGAGGTCCCGCCCGCCTACCGCGGCACGGTGCGGCAGTACTTCGACTCGCTGCAGGGCGGTGACGGCGGGGACGGCGGGAACGGCGGGAACGGCGGCGCAGGGTGACGGGTGACGATGAGCCACGGAGGGGCCGCACGAGCATCAATCGCGCAGCGGTTGATGCGAGGCCGGCCCATCACCAAGACTGCGACCGTGGGCCGACCTCGCCTCGCTCGCAGGCTCGCGAGGCTCGTGCGGCCCCTCCGAGCCGCGATCAGAGAGAGCAACAGGAAGGAGCCGACACGATGGGCGAACACGAGGATCTTGCGCAGCGGCGGGCCGAGCAGGAGGCGGGGCGGTTCCGGCGGCTGGTGGATGACCTCCGCACCCAGGTAGGCCGCGTCATCGTCGGCATGGAGGACGTGGTCGAGAGCACGCTGATCGCCCTGCTCGCGGGCGGCCACGTGCTGCTGGAGGGCGTGCCCGGCCTCGGCAAGACGCTCCTCGTGCGCACGCTCTCCGAGGCCCTCGACCTCAAGTTCGCGCGCGTGCAGTTCACCCCGGACCTGATGCCCGCGGATATCACCGGCACGATGGTGCTCTGGGAGGGGCCCGGCGGCGAGCGCGAGTTCCGCTTCCAGCACGGCCCGGTCTTCGCCAACGTGGTGCTTGCCGATGAGATCAACCGGGCGACGCCGAAGACGCAGTCGGCGCTGCTTGAGGCCATGCAGGAGCACTCGATCTCCGTCGCCGGAACCACCCACCACCTCGAGGAGCCCTTCCTCGTCTTCGCCACGCAAAACCCGATCGAGATGGAGGGCACCTACCCGCTCCCGGAGGCGCAGCTTGACCGCTTCCTCTTCAAAGTGCGGGTGGAGTTCCCCACGCTTGCCGAGTTGCACGAGATCATGAACCGCACCACGGGCGCCGAGACGCCGCATGCGGAAAAGGTGGCCTCCCGCGACGAGATCCTGTCGCTCGCTGCGGTGGCGCGCGAGGTGCCCGTCGCCGATCACGTCCAGCGCTTCGCCCTCCGGCTCCTGCTGGCGACGCACCCGGAGAGCGAGGACGCACCCGAGGGCGTCCGGCAGTTCGTCCGCTACGGGGCCAGCCCGCGCGGCGCGCAGGCGCTGCTGCTCTCCGGAAAGGTGCGGGCGCTGATGGACGGGCGCTTCAACGTGGCCATCGATGACGTGAGGGCCTCGGCGCTGCCATCGCTCCGCCACCGGATCGGCCTGAACTTCGAGGGCCAGGCGGAGGAGATCGACCCGGACGACCTGATCCGCGAGGCGATCGAGCGCGTGGAGAACGCGACCCGGCAGGATGTGCCGGTGTGATCGCGCGATGAGGCGCCACGCAGCCGCCGAGAGCGACTACCTCCTGCCGCCGGAGCTTCTGCGCAAGCTCGAGCGGGCGGCGATCCAGTCGCGACGCGTGATGATCGGCCGCACGAAGGGCGAGCGCCGCTCCGCGAAGCGCGGCACCTCCGTGGAGTTCGCCGACTACCGCGCCTACGCCCCCGGCGATGACCTCCGCTACCTCGACTGGAACGCCTACGCGCGCCTGCAGCGCCTCTTCATCAAGCTCTTCCACGAGGAGGAGGATCTGCACGTCTACGCGCTGCTCGACGCCTCCGCCTCGATGGGATTCGGCGCGCCGACCAAGCTCGACTTCGGCGTGCGGGCAGCGGCGGCGCTCGGGTACATGGGCCTGTGCGGCGGCGACCGCGTGCAGCTCTACGCGCGCTCCGACGGCGCCCCGCTCCGCTCGCGGCAGTTCCGCGGCCGCGGCTGCGCGATGGAGATGTTCGAGTGGCTTAAGGGCCTGCGCCCCGGCGGCGAAACGCAGCTTCCGGAGGCCGTGGATACCCTTCTGCGCACGCAGCCCGCGCCGGGCGTGGTCTTCGTCATCTCCGATCTGCTGACCGACCAGTGGCAGGAGGCCGTCGCGCGGCTCGCGGTGGGGAAGTGCGACGTATGCCTGCTGCAGGTCTTCGCGCGCGAGGAGGTGCGGCCGGAGCTGCAGGGCGACCTGCGCCTCGTGGATGCCGAGACCGGTGCGGAGCGCGAGATCACGATGGGCCAGCGGACCATGCGCGACTACGAGCGCGCGCGGGACGAGTTCCTCGGCGAGGTGCGCGCGGCATGCAACCGCTACGGCTTCTCCTGGCTCTTCGCCACGAGCGACCAGTCGCTCGACGACGTGCTCCTGCGCTCGATGCGGAGGCTGGGAGTGGTGAGGTAGGGGGGACGGCAACGGCGGCAATTGGGAATTGGGCAAGTGTGGAACGGGGCCCGAACGAGGACTGCAGGAGCGCCCCCGCCCCCGTGGGGCAGGCATCCTGCCTGCCGCCGTAGCCGTGGCGAATCTGCTGGCCGACGACCGCAGGCTGGAAGCCTGCGCCACGGTGAGAAGACGTGCGCCGCGGCCCTGACGCGAATGGAAGGAGGATGACGCGCAGATGAGCAGCCTGTCGCTGATGGCGCCGGTTGCGCTGGCGGCCCTCGTGCCGCTCGCGGCCATCATCGTGCTCCTCTACCTCCTGAAGCTCCGGAGGCACGACGTCCCCGTCCCCTCCGTCTTCCTCTGGCGCCAGGCAATCGAGGACGTGCAGGCCAACGCACCCTTCCAGCGCCTGCGCATGAGCCTCCTCCTGCTCCTGCAGCTCATCGCGCTCACCGCCCTCGTCTTCGCGCTGGCGGTGCCCTTCGTGATGGCGCGCCGGCTCCCGGGCCGCACCAGCGTCATCGTCCTCGATGCCTCAGCAAGCATGAACGCCACCGATGTCGCGGGCTCGCGGCTTGAGGCGGCGCGCGGGCGGGCGCGGGAGATCGTCGGCGCCATGAGCGGCCGCGACGAGGCCGCCCTGATCGTCTGCGGTGCGCGCCCGGCCGTCGCGGTGCCGATGACCCGCGACCGCAGGCGGCTGCTGCGCGCGCTCGACGCGGTGCGGCCGACCGACTGCGCCACGAACCTCCGCGACGGCCTGCTGCTCGGCACCGGCCTCGCCTCCCGCCGCGAGGATGCACGCCTCTACCTCATCAGCGACGGCGCCGTGGACGGACTCCCGGCCCCTCCCGCTGGCGTCGAGATCGAGTTCATCCGCGTCGGCGAGCGCTCGGAGAACGTGGCGATCGTCGCCTTCGAGGCCGCCCGGCCGGTTGGCGCGGAGGAGATGCAGCTCTTCATCCGCCTGCGCAACTACTGCGCGA
Source organism: Armatimonadetes bacterium UBA5352 (assembly GCA_002411015.1). GTDB lineage: Bacteria > Armatimonadota > Zipacnadia > Zipacnadales > UBA5352 > UBA5352. The sequence continues at coordinate 38,255 of DHPY01000068.1, forward strand.
ATGCGCGCGAGGTGGAGCTTGCGGTCTACCTCGACGACGCGGCGCTCGACGCGCGCCGGGTGACGGCCGCCGCCGGGCAGGACCACGTTGAGGCGTGGGAGGCCGCGGGCGTCGCAGGCGGACTGCTGCGCGCGGAGATCGCGGTGGAGGACGATCTCGCGGCGGACAACGTCGCCTACGCCCGCGCGGGGGCGGGGGGCGCGGGCAGCGTCCTGCTCGTCGGCCCGGGCAACCTCTTCCTCGAGCAGGCGCTGCTCATCCAGCCCGACGTGACGGTCATGCGCGCCGAGTCGCTCACCGCGGCACAGGCCGAGGAGGCCTACGCGCAGCATGACCTGGTGGTCTTCGACCGCACGCCCGTCCCCGTGCCGCCGACTGAGGGCGCGGTGCTGCTGGTGGACACGGGCGGCTGGGCGGGCCTCGCATCGCGAACGGAGACTCTCGAGCAGCCGCGGATCGGTTCGTGGCAGGAGGATCACCCCGTGCTGCGCCACGTGAACCTCGCGGCGGCGGGGATCGCACGTGCGCATGTGCTTGCGCCCGGCCCCGGCGCGGAGGTGCTCGCGCAGGCGGAGGGCAAGCCGCTCGTGGTCGCGCTGGAGCAGGAGGGACTCCGCGCGGTCGCCATCGGCTGGGACCTGCTGGACAGCGACCTACCGCTGAGAGTCGGCTTCCCAGTGCTGGTAAGCAACCTCACGCGCTGGCTAGGCGAGGTGCGGGGGGCGGAGGAGACGCGGCTGCTGCGCCCCGGCGCCACGGTGCGCTACGCAATAGCGCCGGAGGTCGAGCGCGCGACGCTGGAGCCTCCGGGCGGGGAGCGCCGTCGCCTGGCCGCCTCGGGCGGCGAGGTGACCTGCGCCGAGGCGGACCGTGTGGGCCTCTACCGCCTCACCGCGGGCGAGCAGGAGTTCCGGTTCGCGATGGACCTTCGCGACGCGGCGGAGTCGGACCTTGCGCCGCGCGCGGAGTTGACGGTCGGTGAGCGGCAGGTGGCCTCCAGCGAGCGCGAACTGCGGAGTGAGCGGCACCTGTGGCCGTGGCTGGCGGTGCTGGCCATCGTTGCACTTACCGCTGAGTGGTATTTCTATCACAGAAGATAGCCAACGTAGTCGTCGAGGAGGGGCGAGCTTCCCTGCTCGCCCATGTCGTCAAGGAGGGGCGAGCTTCCCTGCTCGCCCATGTCGTCAAGGAGGGGCGGGCTTCCTTGCTCGCCCGGGTCGTCGAGGAGGGGCGGGCTTCCTTGCTCGCCCGGGTCGTC
>DHPY01000037.1 GCA_002411015.1 Armatimonadetes bacterium UBA5352
TATTTTATGGACGCTGCACTAGAATGCGATCCGCATGAGCCCCGCTACTCCCAGCAGCAGGCGGCTCAACTCGTCGGTCGTCATGGAGGGATCGCGCGGCACGTAGATGATATCGCCGCCGGTCAGTGCCGGGTTCTCCGCGCCCGCCGCACCGCGCAGGAGCTTCTCGGCGTTGATCTGCCTCATCTCCGGCCCATCCCCGCCCTGCCGCCACAGCACCGTCTTCTCCGGATGCGCCTCCTCGTGCCAGCCGCCGGCAGCGGCGATGGCCTCCATCAGCGTCATCCGCGGCTCCAGCAACATCGGTCCCGGACGAATAACCATCCCGACCACCGCTACCCGCTCGGTGGCGCGCGGCACTACGATGGTGTCGCCGTCCCGCAGAGCAGGATCTTCCGCGCTCTCCTGTGCCTGGAGGATCGCCTCCACATTGATGGGCCGCGACTCCCCGTCGCCGCTCATCAGCACAGCCGACTGCGGCATGGCATCGTCCGCTATGCCGCCGCCGAGCGCGAGCGCGTCCGAGACGCGGTCGCCCGCGTCGAAGTCATACTTGCCTGGCGCGGAGAACGCTCCCACCAGCGCCACCCGGCGCGTTTCCTCCGGCACCACAACGATCATGCCGGGCTCGACCGGAGGCCCCGACTCCCCGCGCTCAAACAGGGCCGCGAGGTCCAGCGCCTCAGAGCTACCGTCCGCGTGCAGGAGACTGCCCTCCGGCGACGCATCGTCGCGCAATCCACCCGCTGCGGCCAGCAGTTCCGCGACGCGGTCGCCCTTCTCCACGGGATAGCGGCCGGGTTGCGCGACGCGGCCAATGACTGTCGCCAGGTACTGCACGCTCACCAGCAGCGTCTCCCCCGGCGCGACGCCCGGGTCGCCGCCACCCGCCAGGTCGCTGAGCCGGTCGCTGCGGCGCTCGCGTCCATCGGCGCCGATCACGACGGTTGAGCAGCCGCTCGCTCCGGCGGTCAGCCCCTGTGCCAGCGCGATTGCCTCCGTGACACTGACCGGCGCGCGCACCTCGACGGCTCCGGGCGCCCGGACGGCGCCGAGCACGTAGATCGGCTCCACGTGGCGCTTCTCCAGCCGCACGGTGACATGCGGATCGCGCAGTTCGGCCGCGAGTGCAGCGGCAATCGCCGCCGCGACCTCCTCCGTCCGGAGCCCTGCGACGACCAGGTTGCCTGCGATCGGGACGCTGATCCGGCCATCCGGCCCGACGGTCGCCGCCTCGATACTCAGCTCGGGATGGTAGAGCACATGCACCGAGACGACATCGTCCACGCCGAGGCGATAGGCCCCCGCAGGCTCGTTGGGTGACGCGCAGGTTGCGCAAAGGGCCGCCAGCAGCAGCGCGGACAGTCGCGCCGGCGTGCGGAGGGATCGGGTGAAGGCTGACCTTCCCTTTATTGACGGCACCCCCGATTCGAGAGCCTACAGGTGGGTAGTATACTCAAGGCGGCCCGCGCGGGCAAGCGACGTCAGCAGCCGAGCAGGCGCAGGGCGACGTTCAGGAACCACCCGGCGCCGACGAGGACGAGCATTCCTCGTGCGCCGCCTGCGCCACGCAGCCACTCCGGGATCCCCGCTCCGCCTCTCAGCAGCGCCACCAGCGCATGCACCACAAGCAGCCACGTTGCCAGGTAGAGCGGCGGCCCCAGCACGTTCGCCTGGAGCGCGGTGAGGACCTGTCCGCGAGCCATCAGCGCGAAAGCAGTCGTCATCCCGCACATCGGGCACGGGAGGCCGGTGATCCAGTGGAACGCGCAGGGAATGATCAGCAACTGCTCATGCGTGCCGTAGCCGCTGGGGTCAGGAACAAGCAGCCGTGCCACGACCAGCACGGCCACGACAATCAGCAGGACCGCGAGCGCCTCGATCCGCTGTCCGCGGGCCGTCTGATACGCCTCGGGAGCTTGCGCCGCCTCAGATGCGCTCATCAGCAGCAATCATACCACCGTCGGCCGCTCCTGTCACGAGTCCGCCGCGCCGCCAGATCTCGATCCACGGGAACGGGTAGCTGAGGTCTTGTGCCAGCGCACCGGCGCCGCCGCCGGGCCAGGGGCTCTCTCGGAATTCCGCGATACGCTGGTAGTCATTCTCGCGCAGCGCAGCCATCAAAGCCTCAGCGCGAGGGTCGCCAGCCAGCAGGGGCACCCCGACCTCAACGCCCGTCAGAACGACCACGCGCGGCGCCGCCTCACCAAGAGCCTCGGTGTCGAGACCGAGCACCTCGAGATCGCCCACAGGCCGCCGATAGGCCGCCCAGAGCGGGTTATCCCGCAATGCCACGCCACCGTTGCAGTAGTCCACCGGGGGATGATAGAACCATGGTTCGGTGATCAGGCCGATCCGCTCCCCCACCGGCACCTGCTCCCGGACAAGCTGCAGGGCTTCGGAACGGGGGTCGCCCGCCGTCAGGTCACGGAGGAGGCGGTGGTCAATGATGCCTGCCGAGGTGACCGATGCCAGCAGCAGCAGCGAGATGGCTGCCGCACGTGCCCAGGTTACCCAGCTGCCCTGCACGGTTGCCAGCAAGTCATCAGAGACCACGCCCGCGGCCAGCACTGCCACGAGCGGCAGCAGCGGTATGGCATAGCGCGCGTAGCGGACCTCCGCGCCGGCGATCAACGCGAACGCCAGGAGGCCGAACGCCAGCAGCGGCCACGGCTCGCGGCGCCGGAGAGCGAGGCTTCCGACCAGCCCGACCAGCGCTGCGGCGAGCATCGCGTAGCCGGTGCCGAGAGCGAGGTTGCCGGCATGGAAAGCCGGGCCGCTCGGGTAGAGCACCATCAGCGCGGGATCATCACCGGTGCGCATGTGCTGCATCTCGAAGGAAACGTCGCGCCAGGCGCTCTGCCAATCGAGGAATGTGTAGGGCGAGGTCAGCGCGAAGGCAGCAAACGCCGCGCCTGCAAGTGCGGGGAGCATGGCCCACGAGGGGCGCTCATCGACCTCGCCGTCGCTGAAGCGCATGATTGCCCAGGCCACCACCGGCGCGACGATCGCGACGCCGCCGGAGTACTTGACGCTTGCAGCCAGCCCTGCGGCGGCACCGGCCCAGAGGGCGTTGCGCCAGGAGGCATCGCGGAACATTGCGACCGCGAAGTAGCACGTAAGCGCGGTGAAGAACGCTCCCGGGACGTCCACGGTCGCGTAGTGTGACTGCAGCACATGCAGAGGCGCCAGAGTGAGGAGCAGCCCGGCGGCCATCCCCTCACGATGGCCCCAGATGTGACGCGCTGTGGCGTAGACGACGGCCACCGTGCCTACGGCAAGGAGCACTGTCACCATGCGCGCGTCGAGCGTCCACGCGCGCAGGGCCTGCGGAAGCTCCGGCCCGCCCGGCACGGCCGACATGATGCTGGCGAAGATGCCTGGGTGCGCGAGTGCGGCGGCGGCGACGAGGTAGAGGTAGAGGCTCCCGTAGTTGAAGAAGTGTGGGTTCGCGTCGCCGAGGGCGAGCGAGATTGCGCCGCGGAGCGAGTGGAACTCGTCCGGGTGGTAGGAGAACAGGTGCGTCTCGTCAGGCAGGCCCCAGGTGATGCCGATCAGCCGCAGCGCGAGGGCGACAGCGAGCACCAACAAGAGTCCGGCCATGCGGCCGAACTTCCCGCTGCGGCTGCGCTCAGGCTGTGGCTGCTCAGACATACATCTCTCCCCGCGACTTCACCGGTTCATGACGAAGCGGCGCCGCGCGCGAACGCGGGCGCCGCTCGTGCACTGTGTGCAAGCGATCAGGTCCCTGAGTGCATGATCGCGTAGTGGGATGCGGGACCCCAGTTCCCCGCGCCATCCACCGCGCGCACGTGCAGAAACCACAGCCCGGTCTTCAGGTCGTCGAAGCTCTTCGCCGCCGAATCGCCCATCGATTCGGCGGGCGGTTCGGTCGCCGGAGCCTGGTCTATCAGGTAGCTGTAGCCCGCGATGCCGGTCGTGTCGGTGGCCTTCCAGCGGAACACGGGCTTCACAGTTCCGACGCTGCCGATGACCACGTTGTCGAAGCTCGCAGTCGCGCCTTTCTTGTTGTCGCGGCTGTCGCGGTCGCCGATCATCACCGCAGTGACATTCAGCGCGCCCTGGCGCTGCTGGCGCTTCAGCAGCGGCGCGAGGTTCACTGAAGCGTGGTGCCAGTTGCCATCTGCGCGGATATCGGGGATGCGCCCGATGGTGCCACTCGGATCATCGGTCAGACCGATCGGCCACCACTGGCCGTTCATCTGCACGAGCAGGTCGAGCCGGACCCCGGGATCAAAGCGATAGTCGAACGCGATCACGGGGAAGCGTTCGGCCTCGAACGGGCTGGATGTGAGCAGGGCCTGCATCTGCCCCCGATCCTGCTGCTGCGTCAGCTTGATGCTCGCCGATCCGCTGGCGGCAGTCGTCGTATCACGCTCGACCAGCGCTCCGTCGCGCCCACCGCGGTTAGCCCAACCGTCTACGCCCGTCTCAAATGTCTGGGCGATGTGAGACCTGTGCGTGCTGCAGTCGATCTGGGAGATCGCGGGCGCCGTCTTGTCCTGCGCGTAGTCCATCGTCCATGTCCACGAGGGCAGCGCGCTCACCGGGTTGCCGGCGTAGTCCGAGGCGGCCTTCAGCGCGACCTGCACCTGAGTGCCATCGGCGAAGACCGTTGGCTCGGGAGAGGTCCGCTCGCAGTTCCAGACCAGGCGACTCCGCTCGGAGAGGTAGGTCAGGCCGCTGTTGGAGACCGAGTAGTCTTTCCCGCCGACACTCAGGACGACGCTGGCGGGGTCGACTCCGGCAAGCCCCTCGTCCTTGAGGTCGAGGACGATCTGCGAGGTCGCGGTCCTCGCGTTGGTCGCGGGAGCGGCCTGCGCCGCCACCGGGCCGGAGCTGTCGATCATCAGCCGCCGGTGCGCGGTCGGTCCCCACGCGCCGGCGGAGTTTCGGGCGCGAACGTGCAGCCAGCCATCCACGTCGCCGCTCTCGGCATAGGTCACCTGCGCGTCGGTGGTCGCGAGTGACTGCGGCAGTTCGGTGGACGGATCGTCATCGATCGCCCAGTTGACGCCCGCAAGGCCGCTCAGATCGCGCACATTCCACGCAAGCTGCAGCGGCTTCGCCGCACTCACGATTGGCACAAGCTCAAAGTCATCTACATGGAAGACCTGGCCCGGCGCGTTCGAGGTCCAGCCGCTATCGCCGATCCACATCTGAAGCACGCGGTAGCCCGGGGCGTGCGGATCGTCTCGCCGCAGCATGTCGTAGAGGTTGAACTCGGCCACGTGCCACTGGTTGTCGGCCTGAACGCCCGGAATCTCACCGATGCGCTTGTAGCTGCTGTCGGTGTCGGTGAACTGGATGCTCTTGCGCTCTCCGTTCACGTGGATCATCAGGTCGGCGCGAAGGCGCTCAGGCACCTTGTAGGCGAAGCGCACGATTCGATAGCGGCCCGCATCGAAGGCGGTCTTGCGGATGTACGCCCCGTAGCTGCCGCCGGTCATCGCATTGTAGAGCCGCAGCGAGCGATCTCCGCTGTAGGCGGTACTGTCGTCGAGGCTGAGGATCGCGCCGCCCTCCGCGCCCCAGTTGCTCCACTCACCCATCCCGATCTCGAAGCCCTCGCGGATCAGCGGCATGTCGCCCACCGCGATCATGGGCTCACCCGGCACGTCCAGGGCGGGGTCCGGGCGAAGCTGGAAGGCGAAGCTCTGTTCACCCAGCGCGTTTCCGTTCCGGTCGGCGAGCGCAAGGAGCTTCAGCGTGACCGTCGCGCCCTCTCCGAAGCTCTCATCGAGTCGCGCGAGGTCCACTGAGAGCGTCTCCGCAGCGGGATCGTAGCTCAGCGCTTCGTCGGCTACGGAGATCTCTCGATCACCGACACCGAGCTTGACGCTACCCGGGTCGATGCCGATGCCCTGGGCGTCGCTGAGGCGCAGGCGGATTGGCCCTCCATCGCAGAGCACGCCGCCCTCGGGCTGCGTAGCGATCAGTATTGGCGCGGTGGTATCGCGCCGAATCGCGAGGTTCTCGACCTCACCCCAGCTGCCGTCGGCGAGCTTCGGCATCGCGTGGATGTACCAGGTGCCGTCCTCGGAAGCGGTGAGTGTGGCGGAACCGTCCTCAGAAGTGACCTCTTCGGTCGGGCGGCCGGCAGGGTCGCGGTCCATTGATATCGCCCAGCCCGCGGCGGTGACGCCGGACGTGGCCTTCGCGGCCACCTGCACCTCGCCAGCCGATGGCTTGAGGAGTGCCAGGTTGTCGAGGCATACCTTCGCGCCCGCCTGGTTGCCGCCAAAGCCGGCGTCGAGGTAGTCGTCGCTCGACATGTTGCCGATGAACAGGTCGGTCGCGATAGGCTTCGCATCACGACCAAAGGCCTGCTCCGCATGGCCAAGGAGGTCCAGTTCGACGTGATGCCACTGGCCATCGGCGAGAACGTTGGGGACCTTCCCGATCATCCGGTAGCCCCCGGCGGCCCTTTCGAAGCCGGAGAACGCGATCTCGCACGCCTGGCCGTCCACCGTGAGGTACAGGTTGACGCGCGCGTTCGAGTCGAGACGGTAGTCGAAGGCGAGCCGCGGGAACTGCCTGAGGTCTATGCGCCCCTCGTGCAGGTTCGCGGCGAAGGTGCCGCCTGCGAAGGTATTCACGAGCTTGACGCAATGCTCGCTGCCGCCGGCCCCCGGAGTGGCCAGCGTGACCATCGCGCCCTGATCGCCATCGCGGTTACTGACACCGGAGAGGTCGGTCTCGAAGTCGGCGTAAAGCGACGGATGAGTGCTGCTCGTCAGCGTCGCCTGCCTGGGATGGACCTCCGCAACAGGCCGGACCGCGAGGTGGTCCATCGGCACCGGATCGCGCGGGATCTGCTCATTCTCGTAGTAGATCTTGATGCGCGAGAGGATCAGGCCGTTGTCGCGCGTCCACACCGCCACTCGGCCGGTCTCAAGGGGAGCCGGGTCAACGACCTCGCCAATGAGCTTGTTGTCCACCCAGAAGCTGAGCTTGTCGCCTTCTTTGCGCACACGCAGCATCCACCACTTGCGATGGAAGTCGTAGGTGGACGGATAGGCGTCCTCGAAGATCGGCAGGAGCGCCTCAAGCGAGCGGTTCTCGACCAGGACCTCCGTGCCTTTCATGATCCGCGAGGAGCTGTTGAGATCGCCGCCGTAGATGAAGCTGTACCCGCTGGAGGGGTTCGCGCCGTCCCCGCAGATGGTGATGTTCATGTCATTGGGGTTGCGGTAGGAGCGAGTCGCGGGGGCGACGCCCATCTTGAAGGCGCAGTAGGCCTCGACGGTGATGTCGCCGGTGAACTGCCGCTTGTTCCAGACCGCCGCGAGCCCGTCCTGCTCAAAGCCGCCGAACCAGGACCACTGGGGGCTGCAGGTCCAGCGATTCGTGGCCTCCCAGAGCCCTCCGGCGATCATCCAGTCAGTCGGCGGATCGGAGAACGTGTAGTCGTAGACGTGGTCGGAGTAGATATTCACCGCGCCAGGATCAATCTTCAGGCCCGTCGCGTCCAGCCCGACGAGCCGGTCGTTCGTGGGATAGACCCAGTCGCTCTGCACGTCCAGGACGCTTCCGCGGCGCGCGAGTTCCTCCTCAATCTTCGCGAGGATCTGTTTGGCCTGCGCGTGTGCCGGGTCGGAGGCAAGCACCTTCTGAAGCTGCGCACGGGCTTCCGTGAGACGGCCCTGACGGATGCGGACCTCCGCGAGCCAGTAGCCCGAATCGATTGAGGTTGGCTTCGCTTCGAGGACCGTCTCGAAGGCCGAAGCGGCCCCCTCCAGGTCGCCCAACTCCAGCCGGGCTCTCCCGAGCCAGAAGTAGGCTGCAAGCTCGTCAGGCGACGCAGCCGTGATCTCTGTGAGCATCGCGGCGGCCTCGGCGTACTTCCCGTTGCCGATGAGTTGCCGCGCCTGCTCGACCGAAGCGGCGTGCGCGGCGTGACCCGACAGAGCACAAATGGCGATCACGCTGAACACGATCGCGAGCGTCCGGTAGCGTATGACCATTCAGGATTCCTCGCTGCTGAGCGGCCTGTGCACGCAGTACGCCTCAACGCTTCACGTTGAAGACCACGTTCCCGTCTACACTTGCGACGACCCATGTTCCCTTGCGCTCAAAGCGCACGGGCACCGGATCGCTCGTCACCTCAACTGCTTGCTCACCAAGCTGCTCACTCCCCGCCACGAGCGTCGCGGTGAGCGTCTTGGAACCTTTGACGGTTGAGAGCACCAACGTGATTCCCGATGTTTCCTCGCCGGGTTGGCCTTCGAGCGTGAGGCGCACGCTTCCGTCGGCGGCGCCGACCCCGGGAACCTCGAACTCGATCGTCTTGTCGCCGAAGTAGTCGCCCTTGGTCCAGAAGGCGCCGCCCTCTTCGGTCGGCTGGAGCCACGGCGCCCTGGTGGACGCCCACTCCTGCATCTCGAAGTGCTCCTCGCCCTCGGTGAACTCCTTCGTCACGCGCGCGATGCGCTTGGGCGGGATCATCGCCAGGTACACGTTGTCGAAGCCGACCGAGCCCTTCCCGTCGGCGAACAGACCGATCCGACCGGTACGCGCCCCCGGATCGTACGCGTCCAGTACTCGCTTTCCATCGAGGTAGCCGGTGATCAGGCCCTCATTGGCGCTCGCCCTGAACTGGTGGCGACTGCCCGCGGCGATATGCGCCGGGGCTGTGGAGAGCACCTGCATGTCCCCAGCGCTCACGCGCACAATCTGCGCCTGCCCCTCGTAGGCAACACCCGAGCCGCGTGTGCCGAAGCGGAGCGCGTACCACGATGAGTCGCCGACGCAGAGGGCAATTCCCGCCGCGCCGGTGCAATCCACGTCGGCGGAGACCCAGTAGTCGTGCCAGCCGTCCAAGCCGGTGACGGCGAGGCAACTGCCGGTGCCGCCGGAGAGCATCCGGCCGCCATCCTGCTTCCAGTCACCGGAGCGCGTGACCCACTTGCCGGGCTCCGGCTGCGAAAAGTCGTCGCTGAGCACCTCCCAGTCCTCCACCGCAACGCTGTCGAAGAAGACGCCGCCTGTGCCCTCGCAGTAGAGCCCGGGCTGGCCCTGGCCAAAGAGGGTCGCCTGCGCGACGAGCCGCGGCTCGTCATCCACGAGGCACTGCATGACGCCATCACAGACGCGGAGCTGGAACCGGTACCACTGGCCCGGGAGATGGCCACCAGGGCTCTCGCCAAGCACTGACCGCTGGCCGTTGCGCACCGCGATGAGCTGCAGCAGGTTGGCGTCCGGATCAGGCGACAGCGCGGAGGTCCAACGCGCGAGGATATAGTTCTCCGGGTCCTGGAAGTAGGCGATCAGCCCGAGCGGATCAGCATCGGCGGCACGCACCGCTGATGTAAGCTGGTAGTTGTTCCAGAACCAGTAGCCTGTGGATGCGACGGCGGGGCCGGCTTCGTCGGCCTTGCCCCAGAAGCTGAAGGCATTGGCGGACTTGTCGGCCTCCATGCGATCGCTCTGCTCATCCACGCGCAGCGACTGCGTCTGCCACGTCCCGCTGATGCTCTCCCACGTGCTCACGTCGGTCTCGCCGCGCATGAAGTCGTCGGTCATGTAGATCTCGCCGAGCGGCTGCATCATCGGGTCGGTGACCTCGGCGCCGGTGGCGCTGTAGCCGACCGCGCCGCCGGAGAGGCCAGAATCCCATGCCTCCGCGAGGACCTGGCGGTCGAGGATGAAGACGATCCGCCAGGCATCGCGGCGCACGGTCAGTTCGAGGGTGCTATCGGCCTCGAAGGCTCCGAAAGCGCGCGATCGGCCGATACGCGTGGCGGTGCCGCCGGCGATGCGCTCAACGATGGTCTCGCCGGGCGTGCAGGTGATCGCGTAGGTGCTGCCCGGATCGGTGTAGTCGAGCACGATCCGCAGGTGCACTGAAGCGGGATCGGTGATGTGAAGGCCTGCGGTGAGCGCGTAGGGTGGTTCGATGACCTCTTCCAGCATCGTGGGCTCGTTCTGCGCCTCCGCCGGCGTACGCGCCAGCGCAGCCGCGCTCAGGATAATGAGCGCGGCTGCGAAAGCTGCAGATGAGCCACGGATGCCGGGCACGCACAGGGGCGTGGGGACTCGCTGCATCCGAATCATCATCGCTTCCTGTCCTCGAACTTCGGCGATAGATGGTCCTGGGGCTACTTGACGATGTACTGAGACGTGCGCGTCTCGATGCGTGTGGGGACGTACTGCGTGCTGTTGATCAGCATGAACTGGTCCATGCGCGCGCCGTCCTCGCGGTTCTGGATGCGGATGGTGTGGGTGCCGGCGGTGAGCGTGAGGCTCGGGCCCTTCACCCAGTGCCAGCTCTGGTAGGTCGCGTCCTCGACGTAGACCGAGGGCTTGTCATCCACGATGATGAAGAATGAGTTCCCGCAGGCGTCATACCACCAGGTTCGCAGCCACATGCGATAGGTGCCCGCGACCGGCACATTGATCTTGTAGCGGGCATTGCCGGTGTCGGCGGGGCCGGTCTCGGTGGTTGCGTGCGGGCGTCGCAGCGGGATGTGGATGTAATCGTTGTTGCCGAGGTACGGGGCTGTGACCTTCACCATGGACGGCGAGATCGCGAAGTAGTCGCCAGCCTCCACAACAATCTTGACGACCGCTGCGGAAGCGCTACCTGCCATGAGAAGCATCAGGAACGTCACAGCGACGGCGGGAACGATGAAGCGGCGCATTGTCAGTCCTCCCTGGGTCTCTGCGTCTGTTCATCCACGCGATGAGGGGCAGTTCGTCCCTCGAAACCGTTCACGGCAATCGAGCTGACCATTGCGAAGACCAGCGCCCAGATGATACTGGTACCCCTGACGAAAACACTTGAGAAGGTGTTTACGAGCAGTATCCCGTAGACGCCGCCCAGAAGGCCCCAGCAGAGCCCCATGGACCAGTCGTCATGCGCCTGCGTCCAGTTCTCCTCAGCCAGCCGCCAGAAGTGCCCGAGCCAAGCGAGGAACGCGACGAGCCCTGCGAAGCCCATGGATGCCGCAATGACCAGGTACAGATTGTTCGTGTCCGGTTCTATCTTCGTCGCCCGAGGGATCAACCCCCAGTAGCTTGATTCACCAATGTGCCTCTGATAGTTACCGGCACCGACTCCGAGCGGCATGTTCTCCGCCGCCATCATCAGCGCCGGGTACCACTCCAGCCACCGCATCTTCACGACAACCTCGTCCTCATGGCCCGGCCCGAGCTTGAATACCTCGCCGCGCTCAATCGGGTCGGCAACCTCCCGGAAGACCACGTCCCTGTTGGTGTGCAGCACTGCCACGAACAGCACGATCAGGAACGTGGCGCCCGCGAGGTAGTACCCGACCGCGCGGATGTTCTTCAGCGCGCTCAGCACCAGCAGTACGAGCGCCAGGCACCAGAACTGGATGCCGGCGAGCATCGTGACGCCACCGATGACGACCACCGCGATGAACCAGATGCGGTGCGGGGTGTCCGCGATCCACAGCGCGAGGCCATACAGCACCGGTAGTACCATCGCGAGGTACGCCGAGTAGACGTTCCGGTTGCCGAAGGTGCCATGGACATCGCCGGGCTCAGTGCCCGTCAGATACTGGTACAGGCCGACCCCAACCGCTATCGTCGTCGCGGCAGCGAGCGCCTTCACGATCGCAACAAGGCGGTGCTGGCCGCGAACCACATCCGCAAAGAGCGCGTACACCGCCACGAAGTAGAGGCCGATCTGCGCAATCTCGACGACCGCCGACTTGATGCTCAGCGCGCCGAGCGCTGACAGTGCGGCAACCGCCAGCAGGGCCCATACCGCCAGGGGCGGCCTGACGATCTCGCGCCACCTGCGCTGCGCAAGCACGAGCAGCGCCCACAGACCGATCAGCGCTGCGGCGTAGAGGTCCGCGTAGAGAATGAACGGCCCGTCCTTGGGATCGAGCGCGTACGAGTATTGCGTCGGCGCCACGAGCACCAGCAGCCCCGTCAGCGGCCAGAGCAGGTCCTGGAGCCGCTGCGCAAGCGTCTTCGGCTTTGCCTCTGCTACCTCTGCTGCCAAGAATCAGCCCACCCGCGCGACAGAGAGTCTGTTCACATGCCTCCGGCGGTCGCCAGATTCCGCACGACGGCGGCGAGGAGCGCGAGCCCGATGTAGATGTGTGCCGAGCGGCCAACGCCGCGCACTCCCGGGATCGTCAGGCAGACCAGCATGAGCAGACCGTACATGACAGTTCGAAAGACGAGCAGCAGCGGGCTGGTGGTCATCGAGAGATCATAGACCCCGCGCAGGCTCAGCCACATGATCGCCATGAGCGCAAGGAGCAGTCCGCCCGCGACGAGCACCGACGACACGAAGGGCACCCGCCTCGGCAGGGCACGGCGGTCTACAACCGCCTGCAGCCCGAGGAAGATCGCCGCGATGACTACGCCGGTATGCGCCACACTCGGCCCGAGCATCGCGAACGGCGTGCCAACGATGGCAGCGCCGCCGGGCAGGCTGTCAAGCTGCGGCATGCAGGCGAGGTAGAGCGCGACCGCGCCGCCAAGCGCAAGCAGAGCCCTGGCCGCAGCCGACCGGACATCCAGGGCCGGCACCAGTCCGACGATCACGACGGCAATGCCGACCAAAAGATAGCGCGCCCACTCCAGACTCGGGACCATGCCGCGAATCTCGATCTGCGGGGTGTAGATGGCGCCGATGATGACGATCATCAGCCCGATGTGGACGCCAATCATCGGCCACCACCCCGGCCGCGGCTCCTCATTCTCAGCGATCTCCTGCGTTTCCGCTGCCACTCTGCGCCTCCATCGGCATTCCGAGCAACCATGACCGCCAACGACGTAGCCTGCGGGCAACAGCCCTCGGGGTCATTGTATTAGAAATCCGCTTCGGCGAAAAGTTCCGTATGGCTGACGTGGTACATTTCGAGCGAGAACACGCGGCTGAACTGCCTGACCAGCGCCTCCTCCAGCGCACCGCGCGGTGGGGCGGGCCCATCGAAATCAGAGAGCGAAGCCATCTGCTCCGGCCGGAGACCACAGGGGTCGATCATCCGCCACCATGCAGGGGCCACGTCGAGATTGAGCGCAAAGCCATGCCATGTGACCCACCCGCGCACCGCGACGCCGATGCTGGCGACCTTCCGGCCGCCGACCCAGACGCCCGTGAAGCCCTCGACACGCTCCGCCACATAGCCGAACTCGCCCAGCGCCTCGATGATGACCTGCTCGAGCGCGCGGAGGTACCAATGGAGATCGGTGCGATGCCGCCTCAGGTCCAGGATCGGATAGCCGACGATCTGCCCGGGCCCGTGGAAGGTCGCGCGGCCTCCCCGGCTCACCTGACGCACCTCGGCGCCCGCAGATTCCAGCAGCGTCACGCACACCTCCGACGCAGGCTCCTCCACCGCGCGCCCTATCGTCACCACCGGCTCGTGCTCAACCAGCAGCAGTGTGTCCGGAGCCTCGCCCGCGCGCACCTGCGCCACCAGCCGCTCCTGAAGGGCCTCAGCCTCCGCATGAGGCATCCGGCCGAGGTCGGCGACGTGGCTGAGCCGCTCGGTCACTCCGCCCTGACCTCCAGCAGCCGCTCGTAGCAGCCCGCGATGGCGGAAACCATCCGCTCGCGCGAGTGCTCGCGCATGACCACCTCCCGCGCGGCCTGCGCCATCCGCGAGGACGCGCCCTCGTCGGTCAGCGCCTCGCGGATGGCCGCCGCGAGCGCAGCAGCGTCGCCGGCCCCGCAGAGCCTTCCGGTGCTGTGCGGCTGCACGACATCGCGGATTCCCGGGATGTCGCTGCCGACGACCGGCACGCCGACTGCCATCGCCTCGACAAGCGCGTAGGGCATGCCCTCCCACAGCGATGGCATGACGAAGAGGTCGAAGGTCGCGAGCAGCCGCGAAACGTCCTCGCGCTGGCCCAGGAAGCGGAAGCGCCGTCCGAGTCCAAGCTCGGCAGCGCGCGCCTCCAGTTCGTGTCGCTGCACCCCGCTCCCGACGATCACGAAGGTGGTGTGCGGCATCTCATCGAGGACGATCCGGGCCGCCTCAACCAGCGTCCGGTGACCCTTCTGCTCCACGACCGCGCCGACGGTGCCGACGATCCGGTGGCGCTGCGGTAGGCCCAGTTCCTCACGGATGCGGTGCGCGTTCGCCTGCGGATGGAAGGCCCGCAGGTCCACGCCGGTGCGTACGACGGCTGCTTTGCTCGGCGGAACGATGTGGTGGCGCAGCGCAGTCTCCCGCTCTCCCTCGCAGGTGCAGATGAGCAGGTCGGTGAGGCGCCCGGCGAAGCGTTCAGCGGCCGCGAAGAGCCTCCGTCGGGACGCAGGCAGGTTCATCTCAAACGCGAACGCGTGGGGCGAGTGCACACGCAGGGCCGAGTTGCCTGAGCGCCAGGCGGCAACGCGTCCCAGGATACCCGCCTTGGAACTGTGCGTGTGGATGATGTCGAACGGATTCGCCCGGAAGAAAGCCAGCAACTCGCGGTAGGCGCGCAGATCCTCGGCGCGCGAGACCTCGCGCACCATCTGTACGATCTCCACGCGAACGCCTGCCTCGCGCAGGCGCTCGATGTCCGCACCGAACTCGGGCGCGCGCAGGGCGGAGACCACCGCGGTCTGCTCAAAGCGCTCGGCGGGCAGGCCCAGGCAGAGATCGCTGAGATACTGCCGGGTGCCACCCTCCGTGGCCTCCAGCACATGACAGACTGCGGTACGCTCGGGGTCGGCCATCAGGCTACCTGCCCCCGCGTCTCTTCGCGAGCTTCTTGCGCACGTAGTCGATAACCATCCCGACCTCTTCGATGCGCAGCGCGGCGGCGGCGACCAGATAGACGACCGCGCCGACCGCTCCGCAGGCAGCGAGAGCGACAGCGCTCTCAATGCGCCCGCCGGAGAGCACCATGGACTGCAGGCCGCGGTAGGTGAGCGAGACGGCGATCGCCATGATGCCGGTGGCCATGAGGAACCGGGCGATGAATGACCCGGTCTCGCGGCCGCTGATCGGGTCCAGACGCGGCCGCAGCAGGCCGTAGAGCGCGATCACCTTGATGCTCTTACTGATACTGAGAGCGAGCGCGATGACCCCGACACTGCGCCTGAGATGGTAAACGCCGAACCACGCCAGGGCGATGTGCAGCACGGCGGCCGCTGCGCCGGCGTAGTTCGGGGTGGCGGTGTCGCCGAGCGCGAAGAACCAGTTGTTGATCGAGCTCTCCAGCGCAAAGAAGGGGATGCCGGCCGCGTAAGGGATCAGCGCGCGCTGGACGACGTAGGTGTCCTCCGGCTGGAAGGCTCCATCGCCGAGGCAGAGGAGGCGAATCGCCGGCACTGACAGGACCATCAGCCCGACCGCCATCGGCACGAAGATGAAGGCCATGATGCGCGTCATGGCCACCAGAGAATGCGTGAACATCGCGCTGTCTTTGCGCGAGGCCCACTCGGAGACGAAGGGGTAGACGACGAGGCTCACCGCCAGCGGCAGGATCAGGATGGGCGCGTCGGAGATCTTCCGCGCGAAGTCCAGCGCGGTGTAGATGCCAGGCTCGATGTCAGTCGCGAAGCGGCTGTCGAAGAAGGTGCGCGCTGAGGAGAAGAGCAGGCCGACGATGACGGGCGGCACCAGCGCGAGCATCCTCCGGACGTCCGGGTTGCGCAGGTCAAGACGCGGGCGATAGCGGCGCAGTCTCCCCCACAGCGCGGGCGCCTGCACGAGGAGCCGCATGGCCGCGCCGAAGAGCACACCCCAGGCGGCCGCCAGCAGACCCGAGTTCGGCAGGCTGCCTTGCGTGCCGACCGGCTGCATCGCCCAGAGAGCGATGAGGCCGAAGATCGTGGCCGGGAGCGTCACGCGCATGATGGCCTCGGCCAGCGCAGGCGCGGTGAACTTCTTGTAGGCCTGCAGGGTCAGCTCGAACATGACGGACATCACGAGCAGGATAAGGGCGAAGCCGGATATGCGCAGCAGGCTGACGCCAAGCGCCTGGTTCTCGGCGCTCAGGCCGGGCCACAGGCGCATGACCTGCGGCGCGAAGATGACCGCGAGGAGCGTGAGCGCGGTGGTGGAGATGAGCGCGAGGTTGATGATTGAGCTAAAGAAGCTCCACGCCCGCTCCTCATCGCCGGCGTCCCGGTGCTCGACAAAGATCGGCAGGAAGGTCGGGCGGAGGAGCTTTTCAACCTTCGTGTAGATGAGGAAGACGATGCTGTTGTAGACGACCTTGAATGCGTCCAGGCCACCGGAGAGGCCCCAGTAGTCGGAGAGCATGCCCTCCTTGATATACCCGGCGATCTTGCCGAGGAAGAGGAAGGCACTGACGATGACCACGGAGATGGTCATCTTCGCGCCCGCGCTCTCGCGAGGCGCCTGCGGCTCCTCCTCGAGCGGCGGAACAGGCTCCTGATCGTCTTCCCAGCCGTTGGGAGCGTCGCTCACAGCACTCACCGTTCTTCGTATGATCCGCGATGACGGCCACCGGCAGACGCCTCTGCGACCGGCGCAACTACCTCCGATGCCCCGTTACCTCCGCGAACAACTCAGCCAGCAGACCGACGTTCGTCTTCAGATCGAAGCGCGTCACGACCTCATCCCGCCCCTGCTCGATCACCTTCGCGCGAAGCTGCTCATCGAACAGCAGCCGCTCCATCTGCTCCGCGAGATCGGACGGATCGCCCGGCTTCGCGAGCAGCCCCGTCTCCTCGTGCTCGATCAGCTCCGGGATCGCCGAGACGCGCGTCCCGATCGCCGGCACGCCGAGCGCCAGCGCCTCCAGCAGCACGTTCGGCAGGCCATCACGATCGCCATCGCTGGCCACCACCGACGCCAGCACGAACAGATCGGCCTCGCGGAAGAGCGGGATCAGCTCCTCGTGCGGCAGCGGGCCGACGAACTGCACGTAGTCCTCAAGCGCCAGGCCCACCGCCAGCCGCTTCAGATCGGCCTCGTCCGGGCCACTGCCGACGATGCGCAGGCGGAAGTCCACTCCCTGTTTGCGGAGGAGTGCCGCCGCGCGCAGCAGCACCGGGAAGCCCTTCTTCTCCACGAGCCGGCCGACTGAGAGGATCAGCGACGGATCGCCGACGAGGTCGTGAGGCGCCGGTGTCAGCTCCGCCACGTCCACTCCATGATAGACCAGGTGGAGGCGTCCTGTCGAGGAGACCGGGTGCAGCAGCCTCAAGTGCTCGATGCCGGCTTGCGTGCAGACGGGAACGAACTCCGCCTCACGGATCTTCCGGTCTATCAAAATGGCATCGCCCGTGAAGATGTCGTTGGCATGCGCCGCGAACGAGAAGGTCGTCTCCAGCATCTGCGCGAGCAGGAGTCCGACGGTGGCGGGCATGGTGGCGAAGTGTGCATGGATGTGACGCGGGCGCGTGCCCCGGAGCGCACATGTGAAGAAGGCGGCGGCCACGAAGCTGCGCAGAAGCTCCCCGGTCGCGCGGGGCGTGCGGAAGATGCAGCCGAGCATGTAAAGGAGCGCTCCCACGAAGCCGAACGGGTGGATGATCGCTGCCACGACCAGCCCGAGAATCGAGCGCAGTGACAGCGGCCGCGGCCGCTGCACCACGCGCTCTGCAAGCTCAGCAGCCCGCTCGTGCACGACCTCATCGCCAGGCTCAAGCGAGAGCAGCGAGAGCCGCAGGCCCCGCTCCTCAAGCTCCAGGATCTCGCGCAGGATGAAGGTCTCCGACAGCGATGGGAAGCTGCCCAGCACGTAGACCAGCCGCCCTCCGCGTTCAGACCTGCGCACGCCAGACCTCCCGGTAGACCTGCGAGACGATCCGGGCGTGTTCAGCCCAGGTGTAGCGCGCGGCGTGTTCGATCCCCCGCCGGCTCCTCTCAGTCCTCCGCGCAGGATCGCCGACCAGCACCAGCAGCACCTCCGCGAGGCCCTCGGCGCCTGCAGCCAGCGGTACGATCTCAGCCGCCTCGCCCGCCACCTCGGGCAGCGCCCCGCCATCTGAGACCACGGCGGGCGTGCCGCAGGCCATCGCCTCAAGCGGCGTGAGCCCGAAGCCCTCATGCAGCGACCACTGGACGCAAACCTCCGCGCCTGAGTAAAGCGCCACCAGCTCCTCATGCGGCACCCAGTCAAGCCAGCGAATGCGCTCCGCGAGCCGTGAGCGCTGGATCGCACGGACGATCGGCCCGCACTTCCAGCCGCGCTTGCCGGCGATCACGAGACTGTGCGGGATCGCACCGGCGATCAGGTCGAAGGCCGCGATCACCGCCTCCAGGTTCTTGCGAGGCTCGACGTTCCCGATGCAGAGCAAGTAGCGCTCAGGCAGGCGATGCCGCTCGCGCACGCGGGCCACTGCCTCCTCCGCCGCGGGAGCGAACTCCTCCCCCACCCCGAGCGGCGCCACGTGGACGCGGCCCGGCTCGACAGATAGCTGCACAACCAGCTCGCGCTTCGTGAACTCGCTGGGCACGATCACAGCGTCCGCGCGCAGGACGCTCTGCGTCATGACGAGCCCGTAGTGGATCACGTTATGCCACTGGCACCACTCGGGATGCGTGAGCGTGATCGTGTCATGCACCGTGACGACCGACGGTCCGTCCCATGCGAGCGGGAGAACATAGGCAGCGCCATGCACGAGCCCCACGCGCCCGGCTTGCAGCCGCGCGGGAGCGAGCAGTTGCTCCCACAGCACTCGCCCTGCGCGCCGCCCCGCCCACGCAGGCGCCTCTATCAGCGCCATCTGCTCCCTGGCCTGCAGGCGATCCTCGCGACCTTCGGCAATCAGCAGGCTGAAGCGCTGGTCCGGAGGCTCGGTCGCCGCCAGCCCCTCGACCAGCCCGGCAACCGCGCGCTCCACTCCCGAGGGCCGCTCGCCCACCACAAGGCAGTCGATGGCCACGTGCAGGCGATCGTCAGCGGGCGTGATGTCACTCATCTGCGGCGCTCCGCCAGGGCCTCCTCGTAGAGGTCCTCCGTGAGCCGCGCCATTCGCTCGGCGGTGAAGCGCATGTTGATGCTGCGGCGCGCCGCCTGCCCCATGCGCTCGATCGCGCCGGGGCGCGAGAGAAGCTCGATGACGCGCGCTGCGATCTCCCGCGGGTCGGGACGCGCGACGAGGATGCCTGTCTCGCCGTCCTCGATGATCTCCGCGGGACCGCAGCGATTCACCGCAACGCAGGGCACGGCGAGGCTCATCGCCTCCAGCACCACGCGCCCGAGCGGCTCATCCTCCGCCGGGTGCACCAGCACATCCACGGCGCCCATGACGGAGGCGATGTCCTCGCGGAAGCCGGTGAAGGTGATGCGCTCGCTCAGGCCGAGGCTGCGTACCATCCGCCGAAGCTCAGTGACATACTGCGGGTGCTCGCCGAAGAGGTCGGCCCCGACAAGCAGGAAATGCGCGTAGCTTTGCTTCGCCACGATGTGCGCAGCGGCCTCGATGAAGACCTCCTGGCGCTTCCACGGCACAAGCTGGCCGATGGTGGCGATGACGGGCGAGGAATCCGGCGCGCCAAGCTCCCGGCGGACCTCCAGGAGGGGGCGCTCCGGCTGGAAGACCAGCGTGTCCACGCCATTGTGAATCATCACGGTTCGGTCTGCAGCCGTCGGATGACCATCCACCAGCGCATCGGCCACGCATGCCGAGATGGCTGCGATCCGGGTGGCGCGCGGGATCACGTACCGCAGCGCCCGCTCCGGCACTCGCAGATCGCGGGCGTGCCAGACCATCGGTCGCGTCCGTGCCGCGTTCATGGCGCAGCCGAGAGCGGCGGTGACGCTGTTCGCGGCGAGGAGATCGGCCCCCAGCTCATCCGCGGCAGCCGTAAGGCGTTCGGACCAGCCTCGAAGTCTGAGGCCACCCAGCACGGTCTTCACCGGTCCTGAGCGCGACAGGCGCAGCTCAGGGATGATGCTGGTTGGCACATCGAGCTTCGCAAGCTCATCCGCCAGGCGGCCTGCCGGCACCGCGGCCACCGGCTCGAAGCGCCTGCGGTCGAGATGCCGGGCGAGGGTGAGGAGACTGCTCTCCGCGCCGCTGATCGCGCCAACGTGGTTGACGAGCATCACTCGCGGCCTGTAGCGCTCAGCCATCGGCGCCCTCGCTGAGCGGCGGGTAGCGCTCCGCCAGCCAGTCGAGGCTCACCTCCATGACCTCGCGCTCCCAGCCGAGCGAGTAGAACGCGTGATTTGCGCCCTCCACTACATGCCGGTTCAGTTGACGCCCCGCCTGGCGCGACAGCTCTCCGTAGTGCTCCAGGGCGCTCTCGGTGGTCGGGTCATTGCTGCCGTAGATGAACAGGACCTCGCCGGGGAAGCTCACGAAGCGGTCGTACCAGTCTATCTCGCGGTCGCTCGCCGCGCCCTCCTCCCCCGCGCCCTTCCCGCCCCGGGTGAGCGCGCGCAGGATCATTCGCGGCTGGAGGCGGCCCCCGGCCAGCTTCGCCCAGGTCTCGCGGCGGAAGAGCTTCGAGAGGTAGCTCGAGTAGATGCTGCGGCGCTTTGCGGCATCGGCCTGCGCCCGGTCACCGGCGACTATCGGCGCCGACCAGAGCACCAGCGAATCGATGCGCGGGTCGAGCGTAGCCGCGCCGATCGCGACCTCGCTGCCGGAACAGTCACCGATGAGCGCCACGCGTTCTACGCCGGTCTCTTCGCACACGACCTCGACGGCGCGCCGCGCGTCCTCAATCATCGTCGAGAGAGTGGTGGCGGCGGCATCGCCCTGGCTGTCACCGCGGCCCCGAAAGTCGAAGCGCAGCGACCAGAAGCCCATCTCCGAGGCCATCCGAGCGATCTTCGTAAACATCTGGTGCGGGCCGATGCGGTAGCCGGCCCAGCCATGGAGGAAGACAAGCGCGCCGGGCCGCGAAGAGCCTGTGGGCGGGTGCAGCACCGCGAGGACGCGCTGCCCGTGGCTGTCGAAGAAGAGATGCTGCTGCATCGCTGTCTGCTGCTCAGCTATCACTGACGCCGCAACCATTCAACCGTCGCTGATATGATGGGCTCCGCGTCGATCACGCCGATCCGCTGCCAGACCGGCTCCGCGCGCACCGAGATCGCTTCCCCCCGAGGGTACGCGTCGGCGAGGCGCTGCATCGGCTCGGCCGCCGAGCCCGTGGCGCTGATGTTGAGCACAAGGGCTGGTCCCGCGCAGGCCGGCGGCGGGTCGAGGAGGTTGATCTGCGCCATCTGCTCCCGTATCGGCTCGGAGACCTGGTAGCCGTCGAAGTCCACGGTGCCCGCTGCCTGTGAGGCCCGGGCGGCAGCGGCGCCATCGCTCTCCTCGCCGCCCTCGTGGGCGGTCATCATCGCCTTGATCATCGTGCGCCGAAGATTCTGCCTGATGTAACGCTCCCCGTCGATGATTGGCTCCCAAAGCACCAGGCTTGCGGTCTGCTGCCGCTGCTCGGCGACCTGCGCGGCAAGCGTGGCGCCAAGGCGCAGTCCGAGCAGCCCCACCGGCGCCGCGACCTCGTGTGCCGTGAAGTCGAGCGCCTGCGCGATGTCCTCGCGCCAGTCCTGCAGGTCGTAGGCGCCGAAGGCTCCGGGGCTGTCGCCGCAGCCTCTATGATCGAAGCGCAGCACCGCGAAGCCCGCGTCGGCCAGGGCGCGGGCGGCCTCGACCATCGTGCGATGCGCGCACTTCTTCTCCTCGGCGAACGGGTGGCTGAAGACGAGCGTCATGGTGGGCGCGTCAGGTGGCAGATGCAGCACCGCGTGCAGGGGCTCTCCCCCGCTCTCGAAGCTCACCAGGCGCTCCTCTATTGAGGTCACGATCATCTCAGCTCCGCTTGCGCTCAACGAAATCGGCGAGGCTGTTGACGTTGGCGAAGAGATCAACGCTGAAGTCCTCGTCCTCGAAGGAGATCTCGAACTGCTCCTCGAGGCCGACGACGATCTCGAAGAGGTTGACCGAGTCGATCCCGTAGTTCTCCATCAGGTTCTCATCGTCGCCCATCTCGGCAGGATCGGCATCGAGGAAGAGCCGCTCGACGATCATCTCTTTGATCTGCTGCTTGAGCTGCTGGTCGGACATGCCGTCAACTCCTTCACGGGAAGCTACAGGATCAACCCACGCCTGGTCAATCGATGATCGGCGGGATGCCGGTCTGCTCCATCGGCCTCGTCTCAAGCCGCCTCCACTGGCACTCACTGTCGGGCGGGCCGTCCTCCTGCTCAAAAAGCCTCTGCCAGCGGCGCTTGAACTCCATCCCGTTGCGGATCGTGACGTACTTGTAGTTCACGTCAGGCGAGTCGTCTGTCGTCACGCTCTCGTAGTGATACATCTCCGCCGCCGGATCGTAGAGGACCGTCCAGCCCGCCTCGCGCGCGCGATAGCAGAAGTCGAAGTCCTCAAACTGCGCCGGGTTGAAGATCTCGTCAAGCCCGCCGATGCACTCGGGGATCTCCGTCTTCATCAGCCAGCAGGCGCTGATCAGGCACTGCACCTCGCGGCGGAGGTTGTGCTCGGGCGCATCGCGCGGCTCTCCGCGGCCGAGGTACTTCACGCGGCCGGTTCGTGAGATGGCCGCACCCGCGTGCTGGATGCTATGGGGCTCGAACGGGTAGACCAGTTTGGGGCCGACGATCCCGTAGTCGTCATCCTTGTCGAGCACTCCTGCCAGCGTCGCGAGCCAGTCTCGGCTGCGCACCGCGACGTCATTGTCCATGAAGCCGATGTACTCCCCGAAGGCCTGCGCGAGGCCCTGGTTGCGCGCGGTGCAGGCGCCGACGTTGGCGTCATTGCGGATCAGATCGTAGCGCACCCCCGCCTCCTCGGCGAGTTCCAGGAAGCGGTCCTCGAGGAAAGGGACGCTGCCATCGCTGGAGCCGTTGTCGATCACGATGATCTGTGCCGGGATCGGGTCGCCCTGCAGCATGCTCGTGAGGCACAGCTCGGTGTACCTGCACTTGTTGTAGCTGACGACGATGATTGACGCGTCAAGGATTCCCTGCGTCACGTCTTCACTCCCGAGTTCAGTAGTTCAGTGCCTCGGCCGCTCCCTGCGCGATCTTCCGCCAGTCGGGCGTTGCGGCAGCTTCCAGCACCGCGCTCGAGGGCACCGGCACGTCCAGCGCCGCAACCCGGATCGGCGGAGCATCGAGCACATCGAAGCACTCCTCCGTGATCCGCTGCGCCACCTCCGCGGCCACTCCGCCGGTCAGCGGGCCCTCCTCGACGACCACCGCGCGTCCGGTGCGTTCAACCGAAGCGGCGACCGTCGCCATGTCCAGCGGCGCCAGCGTACGGAGGTCCACCACCTCGGCCTCCACGCCACGCTCAGCCAGCGCCTCGGCTGCCCGCAGCGCCTCGCCGACCATCCGCGAGTAGGCCACCAGCGTAACATGCTCGCCCCCCCGGCGCACCGTCGCCTCGCCCAGCGGCACCGTGTACTCACCCTCAGGTACCGGCTGCTTCTGCCCGTAGAGGATCTTGCTCTCGATGAAGACCACCGGGTCATCGCAGCGGATCGCGGACTTGAGCATCCCCTTCGCGTCCTCGGCGGTTGCGGGAGCCGCCACCAGCAGGCCCGGCGTGCTCATCAGCCAGCGCTCGAGGCTCTGCGAGTGCGTTGGGCCGTAGGAGCGCCCGGCGCCGGCCGGGCAGCGCAGCACGAGCGGGATCGTGACCTGGTCGCCATACTGATAGCGGAACTTCGCCGCGTGATTGCAGAGCTGGTCCATCGCGAGCGTCAGGAAGTCCATGAACATCAGCTCAGCGACAGGTCGAAGGCCGGTCATCGCCGCGCCAACGGCCACGCCGACGAAGCCGTTCTCGCTGATCGGCGTGTTGCGCACGCGCTCCTTGCCGAAGCGCTGGGCCATGTCGCGTGTGATCTTGAAGGCCCCGCCGTACTCGGCGATGTCCTCGCCAATGAGGATGACGCGCTCATCGCGCGCCATCTCTTCCTCAAGCGCCTCACGGATTGCGTGCGAGTAGAAAATCTCTCTCATAGGTTGCGTCCGGCCACCATGATCTTCGTCAGATGTATGAACACTCCAGGCGCGGCAGAGTTGCCTGCCGCCACTGGCTATCCTCGCGGGTCGCAGAAGAGTCGCAGCCCCTCTGCCCCTGGCCGCAGACGGTAGACTGCGCCCGTCTCCGTCTCGGTCACGTAGAGATCACGCATATCATCGCCGCCGAAGGCCACGTTCGTGGGCCGCGCGCCTCCTGCGGGCAGTGTCGCGATCCGCTCGCCTTCCGCCGAGAAGACCGCGATCTCCCCCATGCCGTAGTGCGCGATGTAGAGGTTGCCGTCCGCATCGAGCGCCATCCCGTCGCCGCCGACGCCGCCGGGCATCTCGGCGAATGGCTCCGGCCCCTCCAGCGAGCGATCATCGGCGATCTCGTAGAGCAGCACCTGGTGGCGGTTCGTCTCGACCACGTAGAGCTGAGACGCATCCGCAGTCAATGCCAGCCCGTTCGGGAAGGCGAGGCCGTCCGCGACGACGCGCAGATCGCCCGCGCGGGTGACGTGGTAGACGACGCCCGTCGGGCTCTCAGCATTCGAGTGCGCGGGCCCGGTCATGAAGATCGTGCCATCGGGGTGGAAGGCGAGGTCGTTCGGCCGCTGGAGCGGCTTCCCGCCCCACGAGCCCGCGATCTCGCGCAGTTCGCTGCCATCGTAGCGCAGGAGCTGGTTGGTGCCGGCCTCCGCGATCCACAGCACGTTCGTCTCATCGAAGACGGCACCGTTCGGCGTCTTCCCGGAGTGCACGTAGTTCTCCGCGCCCGCCGCGGTGAGCTTCGTGACCCAGCCGCTGTCGCACTGGACGAAGTAGAGCGCTCCGTCCGCGTCGAAGCACGGCCCTTCCGGGAACGCGAATCCGTCCGCGATCAGCTCGATCCTCGTGTCCATGGCCATCGATCTACCCCTGCCCGCCGATCTCCATCGTTACCGTCTGCTCGCCCGGGCCGACCTGCATCGTCGCGCCGCCCTCGATGGCGACGGTCACGCCCGCATCGGAGCGGACGGTGAGGCTGAGTCCGGTCTCATCGTAGCGCACGTTCGACACGGTCGCCTCTCCATCCTCCGGAGTGACCGTGACGGGAATGCGCTCAAGCACCACCAGTTCGCCCTCGGCCAGCTCGACCGCGGTCCGTGCCTCCTCGGCGACGGTCGTGGTGAACGCACGGTCGGTGATCATGCCATCGGTGCCGAAGTGGATCACGCGCGCGAGCGTGCGCTCGCCATGCCAGCCATAGTTGCCAGGGCGGCTGACCACGATCCGCTCCTCACCGAGGAGGTAGCCGGGGTGAAGCTCGATCGGCGTGAACGGGAAGAGATGCGGCTGGACCTCGTGCTCGTAGAGCGACCAGTGCGTGGCGACGGGCAGAGAGGCCTGGTTGACCACGCGCACGAAGCGATCAAACGCGACGTAGCTCGAGAGGTAGCCCAGCGGCGTGTCCAGCAGGCCCTCATACCACCAGACGTCGTTGTGCTGCTCCTCGACCATGCGCGGGACCCTAAGCTCGAGCAGCCGCCTCGTGAAAGCCGGACCGTTGCCCATGACCATCCCGCCGCGGTCGTAGACCTTCTGCACGACTGCCACTCGATGCCCCTCGCCAGCGATAGACTGCACGGCGACCTGGTGGTCGACCTCGTTCGTCTCCGGGTCGAGCACGCAGGAGTAGCCGTCGCCGAAGAGGTGCGAGATCAGCGGCTGTCCGTAGCCGGTTGTCTCCATCTCATCCCAGTAGAGCCCGTCAACGCCCATCTGGTCGAAGTACTCGTCAACCGCATCGAGCATCGCGCGGCCGAAGGAGTTCTCCAGCGTCGCCACCATGCTCCAGGAGATCGAGAACTGGCCGCTCCACTCGGTGAAGCTGTGCTCGCCGGCCGGGCTGGTGATGGCGCTGTCGGCATAGCGTACGTTGGCGTCTGGGAAGCTATCGCGCTGGGTATCGTAGTAGACGAGACAGGTCGAGCCCGGCCGCGCCTCGTGGATCTTGTCGATCGCCTGGCGGAGGCGGTCGCGGAAGCTCGCCCAGTAATCATCGAGAACGTAGGTGCCGAAGCCGATGGTGTGGCTGTCGGCCTGCCGGTCCACCCAGCCGCCGCAGTAGATGAAGTAGTCGAGCGCCTGCTTGTCGAGCTGGGCGCGGAGGTCCTCGATCGGCATCTCGATGATCGAGTCAGGGCTGAAGAACGCCCATGGACCCGGGGTAAGGTAGTTCGAGCCCCAGTCGCGGCGAACAGCGTTGATGAAGTCGAAGTAGTCCGCGGAGGCCATCGGGTAGATCGACCAGCGGAGGGTGTACTCCCCACCTGCGGGCAGCCAGAGCATCTCCGTGCGCAGGCCGGTCGCGTTCGCGTCGGCGTCATAGTGCAGCCAGGCCTGGTTGCGGTAGACGTCGTCTTCGCAGATGAGGCCGATACCGTGGTCGTCGCCCGCGACATAGACCGACGGGTTGGCGGGCGAGTAGTAGCGGTTACGAGCGGGATCGGTGCTGCCCGCGATGTGGATGCGGCGATCGCCGTCCAGCATGACGCGGTTGTCCACGATCAGCCCGAGGTCGCGGTTACGCTTGTTCACCCACGTGTCAGAGACCTCGATATGCCCGTCGTCGAAGCTGATGGAGCGGCGAAGCTCGTAGTCCGGGCCCTCGCCGACGATCAGCGGCTCCTCACCACCGCGCAGCGAGGTGAACCAGCCAAGCTGCCCCTCGACGGTCGGCTCGGGCGAGGCCTCCAGGCGATTGAAGCCGCCGCCGGGGTAGCTCACAAGCGTCTCGAACGGGTAGCGGACGCCATCAACCGTGATCTCGAAGCCACCGGTGTTGAAGGCGCCATGCTGGTACTCGGCGGGGCCGGCGAGCGGCTCACCGCGGTTGACGGGCTCCTCCATCACCGACGCGGCGTCCTTGATGGCGCTGCGGCCCTCGGCGAGGTTCAGGCGCATCATGCCGATCACGAGGTTGAGGTCGCCGCCGACGCGCTGCGCGAGGCCGGCGTCGGCCAGGTTCGACACCTCGATCGTGTTCTCCTGATCCGCGTGCAGCAGGTCGCTGATGTCCAGGACGAAGCGGTATGCCTCGCCTGCGTAGACGGGCTGCGCGTTGCAGGCCTCGAAGTCAGGCGCGTAGACCACTCGCCACTTCCCCATATCCTGCCACTGGAGCGTGAGCGTCGGCGAGTACGGGAAGCTCATCGGCTTGTTCAGGAGGCGCCCGATGGTGCGTGATCTGGCACCCGACACTGGTGCACCATTCACGCGGATCTCCATCAGGAAGTTGGAGCCGGACGGGCTGGGCGCGTTGATGCGTGCGGTCAGCTCAAGCTGCGCCGTCTGGTCCTCGGTCTCGACCGGGCCGACCGTCCATTCGCGGGTCGCGGACACCTCAACTGGCGTGGGCTCCTCGACGATATCAATCGCTTGCGACCATGCCGGAAGCATGGCCATCACTCCCAGCGCAGCGCTGATGGCGAGCCTCATATCGTGCGACCTCCTGGAATGGCGACAGCGCCAGGTCGTGCGAATGGCCCCGGCGGTGTGCCGCCCTGGTTGCATCATCTGGTCTCCAGCTTCAGGTACGCCAGACGCCTCAGATCGGCGCCAGCAGCACGACCGCCTCAGCCGCGATTCCCTCGCCACGACCCTCGAAGCCGAGGCGCTCGGTAGTGGTGGCCTTCACGCTTACGCACTCCACGGCCATTCCGAGTGCCCGCGCGATGTTGCCGCGCATCGTCTCGATGTGCGTCGCGAGCTTCGGCTGCTGGCAGACTAGCGTTGCATCAACATTCGACGGCCGCCAGCCCGATTCCGCCACGATCTCCACGACACGCGCAGCCAGTTGCGCACTGTCGGCGCCACGGAATGACGCGTCCGTGTCCGGGAAGTGGCGGCCGATGTCACCGAGCGCAGCCGCGCCGAGGAGCGCGTCGGAGATCGCGTGGAAGAGCACGTCCGCATCGGAGTGCCCTCTGAGGCCCATAGGGTAGTCGAGCTTCACGCCGCCGAGGATGAGATCCTCGCCTTCTGCCAGCGCGTGGACATCGTAGCCGCTGCCGACGCGGAACGGCGGGCGCGTGATGCCCTCCCTGCGCTCCAGCAGCCACTGCGCGCGGGCGAGGTCATCGGGCGTGGTGACCTTGAAGTTGTCCGGGTGGCCCTCGCTGACGTAGACTGGGTGGCCCATCCGCTCGACAAGCGAGGCATCGTCAGTGACATCGAGGCCCTCGGCACGCGCGCGCTCGTAGGCGTCCAGCAGCAACGCGTAGCGGAAGGTCTGCGGCGTCTGCGCGTGATAGAGGGCGCATCGAGGTGGCGTGGTTTCGACGCGGCCATCCTCGGCGCATTGCTTGATGGTGTCCGTGGCAGCGACGCTCGTCACCGCCGCGCCATGCTCGCGCGCGACGCTGATCGAGCGCAGGATACTCGGCTCATCGATGAGTGGGCGCGCGCCGTCATGGACGCAGACGATCTCCGGCGCTACAACGCGCAGTGCCTCCATCCCCGCCAGCACCGACTCCGGCCGCTCCGCGCCGCCAGGCACGATCGCATGGACCTTGCCGGCGTCCGCGAGGCGCACGGCCTCTTCCGCGAGATCCAGCGCATCGTGCGGCGCGACCAGCACGATCGCGCGGACGGCGTCAGAGGCGTCATAGACGCTGAGCGACCATGACACCATCGGGCGACCGTGCAAAGGCACGAACGCCTTCGGGAGCGGCCCTCCGAAGCGGACACCTCGGCCGGCGGCCACAATCACTGCGGCGGCATCACCCATCGCCTAGCCGCCCTTGCTTTCGTCGTCCTCGTCGACCTTCGAGCGCACCTCGGCAAAGAGCATCTTCCCCGCGTTCGTCTGCAGGACGCTCGTGACCATCACGCTCAGTCGCTCGCCCACCATGCGGGCCGCGCGCTCGACGACCACCATCGTGCCGTCATCGAGGTAGCCGACGCCCTGGCCCGCTTCCTTGCCCTCCTTGATGATCGTGACCAGGACCTCCTCGCCGGGCAGGAAGGTCGGGCGCATTGCCCCGGCGAGTTCATTCACGTTGAGCACCCGCACGCCCTCAAGGCTGGCGATGCGGTTGACGGAGTAGTCGTTGGTGATGACGGTGGCGTTGGTGCGAGCAGCGAGATTGACCAGGCGCGCGTCCACCTCCATGTGCTCCCGCGGCGGGTTCGGATCGTGATAGATCATCACTTCCGTCTCCGGCAGGGTCTTGAGGCGATTGAGGACGTCCAGACCGCGCCTGCCTCGCTCGCGCTTAAGTCCCTCGGCGGAGTCGGCGATATGCCGGAGTTCCTGCAGGATGAAGTTGGGGATGCAGATCGGGCCCTCGATAAACCCGGTCGCACAGATGTCGTAGATGCGACCGTCTATGATGATATTGGTATCGAGCATTTTGGTCTTTGGGGGCAGATCCGACTTCGTGCTCCGTCCGAGTTGAGCCAGTCCCGGGAAGACATAGACAAGCTGTTCCTTCGCGCTCATGGCGAAGATAACGCCCAGGATGGCGCCGATGATCGAGGCGAATATCTGGATGCCAAGGCCGTACTCAAGCGCCGCGAAGGGAACGGTCGCGAGCAACGCGGCCGCGAGACCGACGATCGTGCCGACAACGGCCGCCAGCTTGTCGAGGACCGGCACGGCTTCCATATGGTGAAGCCAGCCGATCAGCTTCCGGAAGAGGAACAGGGAAACCAGGAAACCGACCAGACCGAAGATCGCGTTCACACCGACCGTGAAAAGAAGCCCGTCTCGCCCCGCATCCGGCCCCAGTAGACGCCCACCCAGGATGCGCCCGACCCAGTGACCCATCAGTACGAATGCGAATGTGATCGCAGCTACGAACAGAAACCACAGCCATCGAATGAGCATGAACTCACGACCCTCCTGCCGCCGCGCTCTTCATCTTCGAGCGGGATGGCGGCTACGCCACAGGATGTTAAGAATGGGACTCGGCAGATGTGCAGTATCTAAGATACGCTATTCCCCCCTGGTTTTCCATGCTCCTCCTCTATGGAGAACGCAGGATCGCCGCCGACCCTTGGGCCGGCGGCGATATCGGTTACAGGCGCAACTGACTGTGCTGAGCAACCTCCGGCTACGCCGGGTGCGGTGTCATGGCGGTCTCGACGAAGCGGAAGGTGACCTGGCGCTCAGCGTCGAGGTCGGCGAGGACCTCACAGCCCGCCCTCGCCTCGCAGGCCAGGATGTGCTCCGCGAGCGGATCCTCGAGCATCGAGCGGATCTGCCTGCGCAGCGGCCGGGCGCCCATCGCCGGATCGAAGCCCTGGTGAGCCAGGACTTCCTCCACCTCAGCGGTGATCGAGAGGTGGATGCCCTGCTCGCCGAGGCGCTCGTTCAAGTAGCCGATCTCAAGCTGAACGATATCGCGGATCTGCTCCTGCGTCAGCGAGTGGAAGACCACGACATCGTCCACGCGGTTGAGGAACTCGGGGCTGAAGGCTTTCTTCAGCTCCTCGGTAACCTTCGACCTCATCCGCTCATACTCGCGGCGCTGCTGTTCGGCATTGCGCTCGATGTGCTCGGTGGTGAAGCCCATCTTCGTGGTCTCGGAGATGGTGCGCGCGCCCACGTTGCTGGTCATGATGATGACCGTGTTCCTGAAGTCAACCACGCGGCCCTGCGCGTCCGTCAGGCGGCCGTCCTCCATGATCTGCAGCAGGATGCTGAAGACCTCGGGGTGCGCCTTCTCGATCTCATCGAAGAGCACGACCGAGTACGGGCGACGCCGCACGGCCTCGGAGAGCTGTCCTGCCTCTTCGTAGCCCACGTACCCGGGCGGCGCGCCGATCAGACGCGACACCGCGAAGCGCTCCATGTACTCGGACATGTCGATGCGGATCATCGCGTCCTCATCGCCGAAGAGGTAATCGGCCAGCACGCGTGCGAGCAGCGTCTTGCCGACGCCGGTCGGGCCGAGGAACATAAACGAGCCGATGGGCCGCCGCGGGTCCTTGACGCCTGCGCGGGCACGTCGCACCGCACGCGCCACGGTCGAGATAGACTCATCCTGCCCAACGACGCGCCCGCGTAGGGCGCCCTCCATCTTCAGGAGACGCTGCGACTCCTCCTGCGAGAGCTGCGTGACCGGCACGCCGGTCCAGGTGGAGACGATCTCCGCGATGTCATGGCGCAGGACCTCGGGCCGCGGCTCCTCCTCCGCCTGCTCGAAGTCGATCGCATCCTCGTTCTCGTCGAAGTAGAAGATCTCCGAGTTGTCCGGCTCCACGGCCGCGCAGAACTCAGCCTCGAAGCCTTCGGCCTCGCACTCCTCACGGTAGCGGCGGAGCTTCACGCGCGAACCGGCCTCGTCGATCAGGTCGATCGCCTTATCGGGCAGCGCCCGGTCGGTGATGTAGCGGCTCGACAGATCCACCGCGGCGCTGAGCGCGTCGGCCGTCAGGTCCACGTGATGGAAGTCCTCGTAGCGCGCCTTGATGCCATAGAGGATGTGCAGCGTCTCCTCGGGTGTGGGCTCATTGACGCGCACGGCCTGGAAGCGCCGCTCGAGCGAGGGCGTCTTCTCGACGTGCTTGCGGTACTCATCGGGCGTGGTGGCCCCGATGCACTGCAGCTCACCGCGCGCCAGAGCGGGCTTAAGGATGTTGGAGGCATCCATCGCGCCCTCGGCCGCGCCGGTGCCGACGATCGTGTGCAGTTCGTCGATGAAGATGATCACGCTGCCCTTACAGGCGCGGATCTCCTCCATGACGCGCTTCATGCGCTCCTCGAACTCGCCACGATACTTCGTGCCTGCCACGAGGCTTGCGAGGTCAAGCGCCACGAGGCGTCGCCCGTGCAGCGGCTTGGGCACCTCGTTGGTGGCGATGCGCTGCGCGAGCCCCTCGGCGATGGCGGTCTTGCCAACGCCGGCGTCGCCGATCAGACACGGATTGTTCTTCGTGCGGCGGCAGAGTATCTGAATGACCCGTTCGAGTTCTTCGTCGCGTCCCACGATCGGGTCGAGCTCGCCCTCCCGGGCAAGCTGCGTCAGATCGCGGCTGAAGTGGTCGAGCGTGGGCGTCTCGCTCGTGCTCTCCTCGCCCTCAGACTCGCCACGGGCGAGGTTCGTGATGGCGGTGCGAACGCGGACGGCATCCACGTTGTGCCTGCGCAGCGTGCGGTACGCCGCGCCACGTCCCTCTCGCGCGAGGCCGAGAAGGATGTGCTCTGTGCCGATATGGTGATCGTTCAGTTCGCGGGCCTGCCCGTAGGCGAGTTGGAGCACACGCTGAGCCTCGGGCGTGAATGAGATCTCGTTCGAGGGCTGATCCTCGGACCCCATGTCAATGTTGCGACGAAGATCGGCGCGAAGCTGCCCCAGATCAACGTTCAGCGAACGAAGGATCTCCGCCGCCATGCCTTCGCCAAGGCGGATGAGGCCGAGGAGGAGATGCTCGGTCCCGATCAGATGCATGCGCATCTGGGAGGCCTCATCATGGGCGATGAGGATGGCTCTTCGCGCGCGATGTGTGAAGCGTTGCCACAATTCCATGCTGCATTTGGCTCCTTATCTTAAGAGTGCACCATGCATGATAATGGCTCCGCGATCTCAGTTGGGACAGGCCTCGCTTGCCGCCGCCCCGCGTGGAGAGAAGTCAGGTCGTCCTCTACCATCTTCTCCAGCAGGGCGGCGGGTGTTACCGTTCATCGCCTGCCCGAGTAATCATTCCCGAAATGATCGGCGATTACTCGTAAATCGGCGTCCCTTCGGACTGAGTCAGATCGCGGAACCTACCTAGTAGACGCTTCGTGACCGGTCCAGGTTTCCCTGCGCCGATGATTCTGCCATCTACTTTCACGACGGGCACGAGCTCTGCCGCCGTGCCGGTCAGGAAGCACTCGTCGGCGGTATAGACGTCCGTGATCGGGAATGCCTTCTCGCAGACCGTGATGCCCGCAGCTTCGGCGCACTCGATGACGGCCCCGCGCGTGATGCCGTTGAGTATCCCCGATTCGGCGGGCGGGGTGACGAGCGCCTCATCGCAGACGACGAAGATATTGTCGCCGGTGCACTCGGAGACCATGCCTGTACGGGTGAGCAGTATCCCTTCCTCTACATCGGCCTGGATGCACTCGATCTTAGCCAGGATGTTGTTGAGATAGTTCAGCGACTTGATGCCGGGGTCGAGGCTGTCGGCGGAGTTGCGGCGGGTGGAGCAGGTGATGAGCGGGAGCCCGGTCTCGTAGAGCGCAGCCGGGTAGAGCTGAATGTTGGCGGCGATGATGAAGACTGACGGCTTCGGGCACTTGCGCGGGTCGAGGCCGAGGTCGCCCACGCCGCGGGTTACGACGAGGCGGATGTAGCCGTCGCGCACATCATTGGCGCGGCAGCTGCGCACCGTGGCCTCAACGAGCTCCTCGTGGGTCAGCGGGATATCCAGCATGATGGCGCGTGCGGAGCGCTCCAGTCTGCGGATGTGCTGGTCTAGCCTGAAGACGCGTCCGTTGTATGCGCGAATGCCCTCGAAAACGCCGTCTCCGTAGAGGAGGCCGTGGTCGAAGACGGAGACTTTGGCCTGATCGCGCTCAAGCATCTGGCCGTCGAGGTAGATCATCTGTGACATTGTTGGTCGCTCCCTGGAGCTTCTGAGACGTGCGGAGCGGCGGGCCGCCCCGCACGGGTTTGATTGGTCTTTAGCGCCGAAATCAAGCGACATCGGCTGGCCCTGAATTGTAGCACAGCGTTGCCCCAGCCGCAACTTCGCGACAGGGTCCGCAGGCACCTATAAGACGAACAAGAAAAAAGGGCGGCTGGCGGCCTCTTCGCCGTCAGCCGCCCTGTTGCCGTCGTTCCTGTCGTTCCTGTCGTTCCTGTGGTTCCTGTCGTTCCTGTCGTTCCCGTCGTTCCTGTCGTTCCTGTCGCTCC
>DHPY01000024.1:0-1000 GCA_002411015.1 Armatimonadetes bacterium UBA5352
CCCTCCTGGCAGCCCTGGCTTGCCTGGCCCCCCGGGGCCGCAGGGTCCGGGTGGCTCGCGCGGCGCGCGCGGACCGGCGGGAGCGGCCGGCGCGCGAGGCGCCGCAGGTCCTGCAGGCCCGGCTGGACCTGCAGGGCCGGCCGGACCGCCTGGACCCGCCGGAGTAGGCGTCCCTACCGGCCCGGTGAGCGCCGCGGATGAGGAGTTCGCGCGCAACTGGCCGCGCTTCCGCGGAGCGTACGGGCTGGGCGTTGCGCCGCCTGGAGATTACCCGTCACAGTGGGATGGCGCTGCCGGCACGAACATCGCGTGGAGCACGCAGGTCCCGCTACCCGGCAAGTCCTCACCGATTGTCTGGAAGAGCCGCGTCTTTCTTACGGGCGCAACCGAGGACGCTCGCCAGGTCTACGCTTTCGACGCGAAGACCGGCGCGATGGTATGGTCTAAGAGCGTCGAGAACGAACTGAGCGCCGAGGATGAACCACCGCACGTTGAGACGGATACGGGCTACGCTGCTCCGACGATGGCGACCGATGGCGAGCGCGTCTTCGCGAGCTTCGCGAACGGCGACATCGCCGCCTTCAGCTTCGACGGTGAGCAGCTCTGGACGCGTGCCATGGGCCCGCTGGAGAACATGTACGGCCATGCGGCATCGCTGGCGACCTACAAGAACCGCGTGATAGTGCTGCTGGACCAGGGCGAGGCCGAGGGCGGGACGTCGTCGCTCAGCGCACTGAGCGCAGAGGACGGCCGCCGGGTCTGGGAGACTGAGCGAGAGACCGGGGGCTCGTGGAGCACCCCGCTGGTCATCGAGCACGCGGGGAAGGCGCAGATCGTCACGGCCGCCAACCCGTGGGTCATCTCATACGATGCAGAGACCGGAAAGGAGCTCTGGCGGGCGGACGTGCTGATGGGCGATGTCGCCCCCTCGCCGATCTTCGCGCACGGGCTTGTGATTGCCTGCAGCGACGGCACCGACCTCGTCGCAATCCGGCCGGAT
>DHPY01000024.1:1118-2455 GCA_002411015.1 Armatimonadetes bacterium UBA5352
GACCTCGTCGCAATCCGGCCGGATGGCCAGGGCGACGTCACGAAGAGCCACGTGGCATGGCAGTCGCCAGGTTCGATGCCCGATACCGCCAGCCCCGCGAGCGATGGCGTCAACGTCTACGTCGTCGCGAGCTTCGGCCTGATGAGCTGCTACCGCCTCACCGACGGCAAACAGCTCTGGGAGCAGGAGCTTCCGGAAGGCATGTACTACTCGTCACCGACGATCGTTGGCGATCAGGTCTGGGTGATGAACCGCGATGGCGTGATGCACTTCTTCGCGACCGGCAGCGTGCCGCAGCACCTTGGAAGCGCGTCCCTCGGCGAGAAGTCCGACAGCACGCCGGCGTTCACCGACGGGAGCATCTTCATCCGCGGCGAGAGGAAGCTCTACCGCATCGGCGCGCCCGCTAACGGAGGGAGCGGTAACGGCAACGGGGGCGCTCGCCCCGCTCCCGGCCCGTTCGACGCCAGCCCCGCCTCCCAGCACGGCGATTCGGCACCGATGCGGCCCTCGAACCCGGCGATGCTGCCCTTGAGGCGACGCAGAGGCGTTTCGGAGATCGAGACCGATGATGACGGGGCCGAGCCGAAGGACTGGGGCCACTGACCACTGAGGCGCCGCAGTCTGAGGCGATCGACCTGAGCCACGTCGATCGGGTGGTGGAGGAGACCGGACGCGACCGCGAGGCGGTCATCCCTATCCTGCAGCGCCTCCAGGAGCACTACCGCTATCTGCCCGAGGCGGCGCTTGAGCGTGTCTGCGAGCTAACCGAGATCACCCCGGCGCAGCTCGAGGGCGTGGCGACCTTCTACACACAGTTCCGCCACCACCCCGTGGGCGAGCACCTCATCCGCATCTGTCACGGGACGGCCTGCCACGTCAAGGGCGCCGACCGGGTGAACGACGCGATCCGCAGGCACCTGCGCATCGCCCCCGATGACGACACCGACCCCGATGGCCACTTCACCGTGGAGAAGGTCGCGTGCCTCGGCTGCTGCACCCTCGCCCCGGTGATGCAGATAGACGGCATCACCTACGGCCATCTGACCCCCGATACAGTCTCCGAGGCGATTGACGACTTCCTGCAACTGGAGGACCGTGGCCTGCTCTCACCCGGCCCGCGCAGCACCGGCCCTGACGCCGATGGCCTCGCGGAGGTGCGGATCGGCATCGGCTCCTGCTGCATCGCGGGCGGGAGCATGGACGTTCGGGAGGCGCTGGAGGAGGCTGTGCGCGAGCTTGCGGCGCCCGCGGTGGTGAAGCCGGTCGGCTGCGTCGGAATGTGCCACCGGACGCCACTCGTCGAGGTCGCCATGCCCGGCGAGGAGCCCGCCATC
>DHPY01000024.1:2564-3566 GCA_002411015.1 Armatimonadetes bacterium UBA5352
ATGCCCGGCGAGGAGCCCGCCATCTACGCGAAGGTGCGAGCGGAGGACGCTGCTGCGATCATCCGCCGGCACTTCGCCCCGAAAGGCCTCCGGGGGCTCCGCGCGACGGTCGCGACGGCCCTCGACCGGGTGCTCGATGACCGCGCCTGGCAGCCCGTGACCCGCTACGCGCTGGACACACGCGACGGCCCCGTCTGCGACTTCCTCGGCCACCAGGTGCACGTGGCAACGGAGCACGGTGGCTGCCTCGATCCGTTCGACATCGACGAGTACGTGACAGGTGGCGGCTTCGAGGGCCTGCGCCGGGCGCTGGAGCTGAGCCCTGAAGAAGTGATCGCGGCGGTCAAGACATCCGGCCTGCGCGGGCGCGGAGGCGCGGGCTTTCCGAGCGGGCTGAAGTGGGAGCTTGTGCGCAAGGCCGAAGGCTCGCCTAAGTTCATCATCTGCAACGGCGACGAGGGTGATCCGGGGGCGTTCATGGACCGGATGATCCTCGAGAGCTACCCCTTCCGGGTGCTCGAGGGGATGATCGTGGCCGCGTACGCCGCAGGCATACGCGACGGTCTGCTGTATATCCGCGCGGAGTACCCGCTGGCCGTGCAGCGCGTCTGGAACGCCATCCTCCAGTGCCGCGAGCATGGCTACCTTGGCGAGGACATCCTCGGGAGCGGCTTCGGTCTGCAGCTTGGCATCCGTGAGGGCGCGGGCGCATTCGTCTGCGGTGAGGAGAGTGCGCTGCTCGCGTCGATCGAGGGGGGCAGGGGCACTCCCCGGCTCCGCCCGCCCTACCCTTCAGATAGCGGCCTGTGGGGGAAGCCGACGCTCATCAGCAACGTCGAGACCTTCGCGACGGTGCCATGGATCATGCGCGAGGCCCCCGAGCGCTTCTCCGCGATGGGCACCGAGCGCAGCAGGGGCACGAAGGTCTTCGCGCTCGCGGGGAAGGTCGCGCGCGGCGGGCTGATCGAGGTCCCGATGGGCATCACCATCCGCGAGATCGTC
>DHPY01000024.1:3686-4386 GCA_002411015.1 Armatimonadetes bacterium UBA5352
GGCATCACCATCCGCGAGATCGTCGAGGGAATCGGCGGCGGTGTGACGGAGGGGCGGCAGTTCAAGGCGGTGCAGATCGGCGGCCCGTCCGGCGGATGCATCCCGGCGCGACTGGCGGACACTCCGGTGGACTACGAGGCGCTCACTCAGCTTGGGGCGATCATGGGCTCGGGCGGCTTCGTGGTGCTCGATGACACAGACTGCATGGTGGACGTGGCGCGCTACTTCCTGGAGTTCACGCAACGGGAGTCATGCGGGCGCTGCGTG
Organism: Armatimonadetes bacterium UBA5352; assembly: GCA_002411015.1. GTDB lineage: Bacteria > Armatimonadota > Zipacnadia > Zipacnadales > UBA5352 > UBA5352. The sequence goes on from DHPY01000024.1 coordinate 3,954, forward strand.
CCATGCCGGATCGGCACGCGCAGGATGCTGGACATCCTCGAGCGGATCGCGACGGGCGCTGGCAAGCCGGCGGACCTCGACCGGCTGGAGGAACTGGGGACGATGGTGCGCGATTCGAGCCTCTGCGCGCTCGGGGGCACCGCGCCGAACCCGGTGCTCACTACGCTGAGGTACTTCCGGGAGGAGTACGTGGCGCACCTTGAGGGCCGCTGTCCTGCGGGCGTCTGCAAGGCGCTCATCCGCTACGAGATCAGTGACGAGTGCATCGGCTGCACGCTCTGCGCGCAGGCATGCCCGGCGGACGCGATCGCGATGCGCGCGCATGAGGTGCATGAGGTCGATCACGAGCTGTGCGTGAAGTGCGGCACCTGCGTGGGCGTCTGCCCCATCAGGGCTGTGCATGTGACCAGCGCCGGCGCTCTGACCGAAGGTA
>DHPY01000024.1:4494-5570 GCA_002411015.1 Armatimonadetes bacterium UBA5352
GCGCCGGCGCTCTGACCGAAGGTAGCTGACGATGCCAAGGCTGACGATTGACGGACAACCGGTCGAGGCCCCGGAGGGCGCAACGATCCTCGAGGCTGCGCGCCTGATCGGCGTGGAGATCCCGACGCTGTGCTACCACGAGGGGCTGCCCGCGCAGACCTCCTGCATGGTCTGCGTGGTGCGCGTGGATGGCGCGCAGAAGCTGCGCCCCTCCTGCGCCACCCCGGTCCGCGAGGGGATGGTCGTGGAGACGCAGGCGCCTGAGGTCATCAGCGCCCGGCGGATGGCGCTGGAGTTGCTGCTCTCCGATCACCTTGGCGACTGCCTCGCGCCCTGCCAGCTCGGCTGCCCGGCGGGCCTGGACATCCCGCTGATGATCCGGCAGATCATCGCCGGCGATCTCGCGGGGGCAACTGAAACCGTGCTGGCGCGCATCCCGCTGCCGGGCGTGCTCGGCCGCGTCTGCCCCGCTCCCTGCGAGGGTACCTGCAGGCGCGGGACCGTTGATCAGCCGGTCGCGATCCGCCAGCTCAAGCGCTGGGTGGCGGATGCCGAGCATGACGCGCGTGCGTGGCGGCCCGAGGTCGCGAAGCCGACGGGCCGGCGCGTGGCGATCGTGGGCGCGGGGCCGGCGGGCCTCAGCGCGGCCTACTACCTGCGGCTGCTCGGGCACGAGGTGACGCTCATTGACGAGCGCGCGCAGCCCGGCGGGCGACTGCTGGAGATCGCCACGTGGGAGCTGCCACCCGACGCGCTCGCGGACGATGTCGAGCGCGTGCTGGCGCTCGGCGTGGGGTTCCAGCCTGAGACGCGGCTTGGGCGCGATGTGACCCTCGCGCAGTTGCAGCGGCACTTCGACGCGGTGCTGATCGCTATCGGTGAGGCAGACGAAGCGACGGCGGAGGCCGTCGGCCTGCCCTGGGGGCACCGCGGCTTTGAGGCCGATCGTCACACGCACGCAGGCCCGCTGGAGGGTGTGTTCATCGCAGGCTCGGCGCTGAGCCCATCGCACATGGCCGTGCGGGCCGTGGCGTCAGGACGCGCGGCGGCGCTTTCCGTGGATCAGTTCGTGCGGC
>DHPY01000024.1:5704-6416 GCA_002411015.1 Armatimonadetes bacterium UBA5352
TTTCCGTGGATCAGTTCGTGCGGCGGAGGGAGATCGTTCCGGAGGGCCGTCCGTTCAACGTCACGATGGGCCGCCTGCTGCGTGAGGAGGCTCTGCGAATGGCGGCGGATGCCAGCGTGCACGGCCGCATTGAGCCATCGCGCGGCGAGGGTGCGGGCTTCAACGACGAGGAGGCCGTGCGCGAGGGGCTGCGTTGCATGCACTGCGACTGCCGGGCGCTCCCGAACTGCCGGCTGAGGGCGCTGGGAGAGCAGTGCCGTGCAGGGACACACGCCTGGCAAGGCCGGAGGCGAGTGTTTCGGCGCGATGGCACACACCCGGCGATCATCTTCGAGCCGGGCAAGTGCATCGCGTGCGGGCTGTGCATCGAGGTCGCGAAGCGCTACGAGGAGGAGCTCGGCCTCACCTTCATCGGCCGCGGCTTCGACGTGCGCACGGCGGTGCCGTTCGGCTCGCCGCTGGCGGATGGTCTGCGCCGGGCGGCGCTGGAGTGTGCGGAGGTCTGCCCGACGGGCGCGCTCGTGCACGCTGATGAGGCGGAGGAGGAAGCTGGTGGCGATGAGGAGCGATGGCGCGAGGACGCTGACGGTAGATCGCCTGACGAAGCAGTATGAGGGGCCGGGAGAGGCGAGCGTCGTCCTGTCCGGCGCCTCGCTAACCGCCGCGCCCGGTGAGACGGTGGCCATCCTCGGGCCCTCCGGCTCGGGCAAGA
>DHPY01000024.1:6539-6921 GCA_002411015.1 Armatimonadetes bacterium UBA5352
CGGCTCGGGCAAGAGCACACTGCTGAACATCATCGGCTCGCTGGACCGCCCCACCTCCGGCACTGTGCGGCTCGGTGAGATCGACGTCACCTCGCTGGCCGGCCCGTCGCTGGCGGCGTTCCGCGCAACCGAGGTCGGCTTCATCTTCCAGGATCACCACCTCCTCCCCCAACTGAGCGCGCTGGAGAACGTTCTGCTGCCGACAATCGCCGCAGGAACCGGCGAGGGCACGCAGGAGCATGGTCGCGAGTTGCTGGAGCGGATGGGCGTCGGCGACCGCGCGGACGCGTTCCCCGGGCGCCTCTCAGGCGGCGAGCGGCAGCGAGTGGCGGCGGCGCGTGCGCTGATCAACCAGCCGGCCCTGCTGCTGTGCGACGAGCCG
>DHPY01000024.1:7056-7340 GCA_002411015.1 Armatimonadetes bacterium UBA5352
ACGAGCCGACCGGCAACCTCGACCGCGAGAGCGGTGACCGACTGGTCGAGCTGCTGCAGGGTCTCGCGGCCGATGGCGTGGTCGTGCTGATGGTCACGCACAATGTGCGCCAGGCGGCACTGCTCGACCGCGGCCTGCTGCTCAGCGACGGGAAGCTCGAGCCGTGGGAGGGGGTCCGCGAGCTACAATGACCCTCGCGCGCCTCGTTCTGCGGAGCCTCTGGCACTACCGGCGGACCGCTGTGGTGGTCGTGGTCGGCCTCGCGATCGCGACGGCGGTGATCG
>DHPY01000110.1 GCA_002411015.1 Armatimonadetes bacterium UBA5352
TATTTTATGGACGCTGCACTAGTGGTCGGCTGTGCCCTCGATGTGCGACAGGAAGTGGTCCACGTAGGCGGCCAGGTGCTCGTGCGTCGGCTCGACCGGAATCCGCCAGTTGTCGAGGAAGAAGGTCGGCGTGGCGTCTACGCCTGTGCGTGAGCCATCCACGCGCACCTTGCGGATGTGCTTCTCGAGCGCATCGCTCTGACGGTCGGCCTCCCAGCGGTCCATGTCGAGGCCGATCTCCCGAGCCCAGCGCACGAGGTCCTCGTCAGTGAACTCGCCGTCGGCGCCGAAGATGCGCTCGTGCATCTCCCAGAACCGCCCCTGTTTCCCTGCGGCCTCAGCGGCAAGCGCCCCGGGCATCGCCATCGGATGATGGGTCACGAGCGGGAAGGGCCGGAAGACCACGTTCACCTTGCCGGCGTGCGTCTCCAGCAGCTCCTCCACCGCTCCGAATGACGCAATGCAGCCCTCGCACTGGTAGTCCGCGTACTCGACCAGCGTCAGCGGGGCGTCGGGCGCGCCCTTCATGTGATCCTGATCGGCAACAGGCACCTCAAGCTCGACCGGTTCGATCTGCGTATGATCGCCCATCACGCCACCACTCCCACGTAGAATCGCTCAGCTCACCACGTTCTGCGGTGTGCCGTTCAGGAACGCCCCGATGTTGTCGCAGGTGACCTCCATGAGCCGGTGGAGTGCCTCACGCGAGTAGAAGGCCATGTGCGGGGTGATAACCACATTGTCATGATGGAGGAGCGCGTAGCGCTGGACTGCCACCGCGAGGTCCTCGCGCGGAGCATTCTGTGCGGCCATCTGCGCCTCGTCGCCGATCCGCTCCTCCCCCTCGATGACATCGAGGCCCGCGCCGCCGAGGTGGCCGCTCGCGAGGGCCTCGAGGAGCGCGTCGGTGTCGATGAGCTCGCCGCGCGCGGTGTTGATCAGCAGCGCGCCACGCCTCATCTTCGCGAGCGACTCGCGGTTGATCATGTGGCGTGTCTGGGGCAGCAGCGGCACGTGGAGCGAGACCACATCCGACTCGGCCAGCAGATCATCGAGCTCCGCATACTGGAACTGCATCACGTCGGCGAGCAGGCCATGCGGGCGGACATCATACGCCAGCACGCGCATGCCCATCGCGACGCCAATGCGGATAACGCGCAGGCCGATGGCCCCCGCGCCAACGACCCCGAGGGTCTTGCCCTTGAGGTCGAAGCCGGTGAGGCCGTCGAGGCTGAAGTCGCCGCGGCGGGTGCGCTCGTAGGCCATGATGATCTTGCGCGAGAGCGTGAGCATCAGCCCGAAGCAGTGCTCGGCCACGGTGTGCTCGGCGTAGGCGGGCACATTGCAGGCGGTGACGTTGCGCTCGCGGCATGCGTCCAGGTCGATGTGATTGTAGCCGGTCGAGCGGGTGCAGACGAGCTTGAGCTGCGGCATGCGCTCGAGCTGCTGCGCGCTGACCTCCGAGCCGATGAAGATGGACGCGATGGTCACGTCCGCAAGGTCCTCATCCGAGACGTTCTGCAGCCGCTCAACGGTCGAACGATAGGAGGGCTCATGCAGCTCGCACTTGGGCGTGGTGAGCCCTGCCTCATCCCACGGCTTGGTCTCGAAGAACGTGATCCGCTCGTCGATCGCCTGTTCCGCAATGTTCGCGAGCAGATCAGGTTCGGGCTCTCGGCCTCGGCTGTAATCGGCCATGGTGTCCTCCCGCTCACAGTAGAAGATTCCGCAGACTACTTCACGCCACGCTGGGCGCGGACTTCGCCGCCACGGATGAAGCGCTCGGCGGCGAGAGCGGCGATTGCGCCCTCTCCTGCGGCCACCACCTGCTGGCGCACCTGCTTTCGGCGCACATCCCCCGCCGCGAAGACGCCGGGGAAGCTCGTCTGCATCATTTCGTCGGTGATGATGTAACCCTTTTCGTCAAGATCCAGCGCGCCCATCAGGAACTCAGTTGCCGGGGCGTTTCCGCGCAGATACATGAAGATGCCCGCGCCCTCCACGATCTGCTCCTCACCGGAACGATCGGTGTAGCGCGCACCCTCTACGGCCTTGTCGCCGAGGATCTCCCGCAGGCGCAGCCCCGTGCGCACCTCAACATTGCCCGCGGCCTCAAGCGCGGCCGCGAGGTCCTCCTCGAGGTCAGGCGACGGGTTCGGCATGGTGAGGACGACCTTCTCGGCGATCTTGCTGAGCGCAAGGGCCTCCTCGGCGGCCAGCGGGTCCGCGCCGGCGACGATCACGGTCTCGCCCGCGAAGAGCGGCCCATCGCATGCGACGCAGTAGGCGACGCCGCGGCCAAGCAGGTCCTCCTCACCGGGCGTCTTCTGCGCCGTGTTCCACGCGCCGGTGCAGACGATGACCGCCCGCGCGACGTGAAGCTGCGCGCCGCCGAAGACCTGCAGACCGCGCTCCTCACTGAAGTTCACGCCGGCGACTGACTCCAGCACGATCTCGGCGCCCGCGCGGACGGCCTGCTCGTGGATGCGCGACAGGATCTCGCGCCCCGCCACGGGCTCGACCTGCGAGGGGAAGTTGCCTACCTCAGGCGCCATTGCCATCATCCCCGAGAGGGCGGAGGGCGTGGAGACCACGGTCTTCAGGTTGGCTCTCACGGCGTAGATTGCGGCGGTGTAGCCGGCGGGACCACCACCGATGATATGCACGTCACAGGTGACATCGCCCTGTGCCATCAAGTCTCCTCCATCGCCAGCACGCGCGGAACGCGCGTGGTAGCCACCGGGCGCGTCAACCGGCGGTGTTCTCTTTCAGCCAGTCATTGAGCTCATCCGCGCGCTTGGCGCCGACTGTGCGAGCGATCTCCTCGCCGCCCGAGAAGAGCACGAGCGTGGGAGTGGCGCGGACCGCGTACTCGCGGAAGAGGTCACGCGCGGCCTGGAAGGATACCTTCACGAACTTGACCTCTTCATTCTCGCTCGCGGCCTGATCGTAGTGGGGATTGAGCGTCAGACAGTGCGCGCAGGTCTCAGACCAGAAGTCCACGACGACCGGCCGCTCCTCCTGCAGGACCTCGGCCTCGAACTGATCCGGCGCCACATCGAGCGGTTTTGCCATGCACACGCCACCTATCCTGAAGTCTTCCGTCCACGGCAGGTGCTATCGTATGCGAGAGGGCGCCCGGCGTCAAGCGGAAGCGACCTGATGAAGGTCTCCGCACGGCGCCGGGGGAAGCGATCATCTCAACGATAGCATCCGACACAAAGGAATACGCCATGCACGCGGTCACTTCCTGCCCTGATCTCCTCCCGCAGGCGCGCAATCTGCAGGCGACGCTGGCTGGCGAGGACACCGGGCAGGTCCCGCGGCAGGAGTTTTTCCTCAGCAACCCGACAATCGCGGCCCACGTCCTCGGCCGGACGCAGAGCAGCGCTGTCACCGATGAGATCGAGTTCGTGCAGAGGATCGGCTGGGGGATGGCGCGCGGGACAAGCTGGGGTGTGCGGGTCGGGGCACGTAATGAGGTCGCCTCCGACGGCACCTCGCACTACGCGGGCGGCAGCGAGCTGGGCTGGGATGATCTCGATGCGATGACCGGGCCGGACCTCGATGCGCTGGCAGCCACCCACGCCGAGCGCGCGAGCGCCATCCGCGCGAGTGGGCTGCTCGTGCACATCTTCATGCTGCACTGCTTCCACTCGGCGGCGACTGGCGTCGGCATGGAGCGGTTGTGCATGATGGTCTACGACCAGCCCGACCTGCTGCAGGAGTATATGCGGCGCGTGGAAGCATTCAACCGCAAGGCGCTGCAGGCGATCCTGAGCACCGGGATCGTGCCCGACATCGCGATCTTCGACGCGGACTGCGCGTTCAAGACCTCGACGATGGTCAGCCCGGAGCACTACCGGGACCTGATCTTCGAGCCGACCAACGCGACCGCGCAGGTCCTGCACGATGCCGGAATCACGATGCTGATGCACACGGACGGCCGGATCAGCGACGTCTACCCGATCTGGCTGGAGATGGGCGTGGCGGGCGCGCATGGCGTTGAGGCGCAGGCGAACGACCTCGCGGATGTGAAGCAGCGCTTCGGCGACAGGATGACCCTCTTCGGCAACTTCGACCCGGTGATCCTGGCGACCGGCGAGCCGCGGCAGATACGAACGCTCGCGCGGGAGATGGTGGAGATCGGCAGACCGGGCGGGCGCTATGTCGCGGCGGTGAACACGATCGTCGGCGATCATGTGCCCCTGGCGAACTACCTGGCATTCATCGAAGGCGTGGAGGAGGCGGCTTCGTGGCACGGCGGCTGAGCTTCCAGGGCTATGACGGCAGTCATCCGGTGGCGCTGCCCGGCGTCCCCGCGCCACTTCGGGGCGAGGGACGGGCGCACAGCCTGGCGCAGACAATGGAGATCGCGCTGAGGCGGGCGGGTCTGCCGCTGGGCTATGGCGTGGTGATGGGGCTGTCGGGGCTGGCCTTCCGCACGCCGGAATGGCCGGGGACGCTGCACCTTGCGCCTCAGGAGATCGCGCAGGCTGTGGAGGAACTCTCACAGGCGCTTGGTCGTTGCCTGACGCTGACCGAGGGCGCGGGGCAGTCGGAGGATGAGGTGCTGGCGGCCGTCGCGCGCGTGGTGGAGCAGGGGCGACCGTGCGTGGCCCTCGGCTGGGGCTCGGAGAAGCACGAGTGGAGCGTCATCACGGGCTACGATCGCGGAAAGCGGCGACTGCTGGGGCACTGCCTGCTGGATGCGCCGCGTGAGCAGTATGAGGCATGGCCGCCTGCGCTGGCGATGCTGGTGACGACTGCCGCTCGGCCTCGGCCGCGTGGCCCGGAGGCGGTTGAGGCGGCGCTGCAGAGTGGCGCGCGGCGTCTCGAGGAGGAGGGGGCGGCCCGCTACTGCGCCTGGATCGAGGAGATGCGGCTGCTCGACGACGTGCCGGATCCGGGCCATGAGCTTGCAGTGGAGCTTCTGGCGGATGCGCGCACCGCGGCCGCGGAGTTCGCCGAGGAGGTGGCGGCCTACGAGCCGGAGGTCCCGGCGGCGTGGCTGGCTCGCGCGGGGGAGCTGTGGCGGGAGGTCGTGCGGCTGCTGGAGGCGCGGGGGCTGCCGGGGAGCGCGGAGGCGCTGGAGGCGCTGCAGACGCGCGAGGGGCGCGAGGACTGGGCGGAGCTGCTGGAGGCTGCCGCGCGTATCGAGGCCGAGGCCGCGACTGCAATCGAGCGGGCACACAGGGTGGACTTCCCGCCTGAGGAGGCGGCCGAGTGGTAGGCGCGGAGGACTCCGTGGATCGCCCGGCGAACTGTTGCGCCTGATCTGGTATACAGGAGGGACATGCATGCGCCGGTTGATGACGACGACGCTCCTCTGCTCACTCCTCGCGGCTACCGTGCTTTCGGCGGGAGCACAGCAGGAGTTCAGGAAGTTCTGGGAGTTCCGCTACACCTCAGGCCTCCCCGGTGGCGGCTGGGGGGTAACACCCGATGGGATACCTGGTTTCAAGGGTGCGATGCAGCTCAACGTGCCGGTCGCCTATACGCCGCACCGCGGGCTGATAGTCGGCTACTCCTCCGCGAGCTACGACAGCAGCTTCGCGATTGACACGCAGGGACCGAAGGTCAATGGCACAGGCTACCTCGCGCTTGGCCTCGGGAAGTCCGGGCGCGGGCTGTTCCTCTGCGAGATGCCGACCAGTAAGGACTGGGAGCCCGTACAGAGCATCCAGCAGCAGGTCATGCCGGAGGGGCCCAGGCAGCCTGCGGTCGCGGTGGGCCTGCAGGACATCTTCGGCAACCGCGACGAGGTCCGCGGGAAGCCGCACACGAGCGAATCACCCTACGTGGTCGCCACGAAGCAGGTGGGCGAGGCCGAGCGGCCGATCTTCCTTACGCTCGGGTATGGCAGCGGGCGCTTCGACACCAGCTTCTTCGGAGGCGTCTCGTGGCGCGCGCATGACTACCTGACGATCATGGCGGAGCACGATGGCTTCAACCCGAACGCGGCGATCTCGCTTGATCTGAGCGAGATCCTCGACGATCACACGATCCTCTACGCGGGCATGGTGGATATGGACCGCGCGGTCATCGGGCTGAGCTACGTCTACTCTGACCTGGCGCTCTAGTGCAGCGCCTTTGAA
>DHPY01000011.1:0-13497 GCA_002411015.1 Armatimonadetes bacterium UBA5352
TATTTTATGGACGCTGCACTAGCTCCCCGGTGTCGGTGATCACACGACCGCGGGTGTCGGTGGCGTAGTTGTAGAAGCCCTGCGGGCTGTCAAGCAGAACCTTGTAGCCCGGCGTCTCGACCTGTGCGTAGCTCTGCCCCTCCACCGCGCAGCCGAGCGCTGCGTCCGGCCAGACCACCGGTTCGAGGCTCGCTAGGTAGATCCTGCCCGGCCGGATCCCGAGGCGCTGCGCGAGGTGGCTCTTCGCGAGACCAACCATTGCCGTGCGCATCTGGCTGGCGGTCATGGTGGCCGTCTCCGCCGGGACCTCGCCCTGCACGACCGGCCCCTGTCCGAAGGTCCTCAGGCCCTCCCACGACGGGTCGAGTTCGGCCTGATCGGCCTCCGGGGTGGTCACCCACTCCTCGCTCTCCACGGGCTCAGTGACCTCGACGAGGACCTGCGTGCCGCGCACCGCGGCAGTGGCCGTCGCGCCCTGGATCTGCGCGCCGCCGGTGCCGGAGATGATGTTGGCGAAGACCTGCCCTGCCATCACCTTGACCTTCTTCGTGGTCGGGTCGGTTACGACCATGTCGCTGCGCGGGCCCATCCGAACTGAAGAGCCATCGGCGAACTTGACCTCAGCCTTCCCGCGGGGGCCGGTCCTGACGCGGCTCCCGGCCGGCAGTTGCGCCCCGAGCGTGCTGGTCACGAAGGTTCCATCCGGTCCGACGCGGTGACTGACCTCAAGCACAATGGCGGATATTTTCGCGTTTGCGGCAGATGCGACTCCAGCGGTGGTCAGCAGCACAATCGCGGCGAGCACTACGAAAAGCGTGGACGCACATCGACTTGACATATCACGTATCCTCCTCAGGCGCCCCCACAGTGAAGACCTCCAGCGGCTCCGAGAGGCCGCGTACCTCGATCTTACCCAGGCTGCGCGGCGAATAAATCCCGCCGAGGAGATTCGCTGTGGCGTCACTCATCAGGATAGAGGTTCCCAGCTCCTTGTTCGCGCCCTCCAGGCGGGAGGCCACACTCACCGTCTCGCCCATGACCGTGTACTCCAGCATGCTCTCGGAGCCGATGTCGCCCGCCACCAGCTCACCGGTGTGCAGCCCGATCCGCACGATCATCGGCCAGTCGCACTCAGTCATCCCCGCACGCAGCTTTTCCATGCGCTCCTGTATCTCCAAACTCGCGGCGACCGCCCGCACCGCATGATCCTCCTGCGGAACCGGGTCGCCAAAGACCGCCATCACGCCGTCGCCGATGAACTTGTGCACCGTCCCGCCGTGGGCGAGGATGACCTCGGTCGCGATGGTCAGGTAGCGGTTGATCTGCCGCACGACTTCCTCCGGCGATGAGTTGGAGCAGAAGGTGGTGAAGCCCTGCAGGTCGGAGAAGAAGACGGTTCCGGTCACCGTGCGCCCGGCGACCTTCGTGAGTTCGCGGTTGGCCAGGATTACCCGCAGAACCTCCGGCGATACGCGCATCGCCCATGCCCGGCGCACCCGCCTCTCCGCCCGCTCAGCGGTCAGCTCAAGATAGACTGTGTCGAGCACGTAGGTCAGGGTGACGCCGAGCAGCAGCGGCATCAGCGGCAGCCACAGCGAGCGCAGCCACATCGCCTCGAAGGTCGCCACCACCGCCAGCACGATCAGCGGCAACCATCCGAGCAGCAGGCCCTTCAGCGGCCGCAGCCAGATCACCAGCGCGCCCATAGGGACTGAGGCGAGCACGGTCAGCAGCGTCGTCAGCCAGACCTCGACGGGGAGGATCCACGCACGCCGCAGCACCGTGTCAGTGGCTGACGCGATGATCTCCACCCCCGGCATCGGCGCGAAGTTCTGACTGCTGCCCGGGATGCCGCGGAGGGAGACAGGGGTGTCGTGGAGGTCCTGCAGCGAGCGCGCGGTGGCGCCAAGAAGCACGATCTTCCCGGCGACCCGCGCATGGTCGAAGTCGCCGGAGAGCGCCCGGTAGTAGGGGATCCGCCCGAAGCCCCGCCCTACGGAGGCGCGGTAGTTGATCAGGAAGTCATCCGAGGGCAGCGCCGGGTGATCGGAGCGCGCGGCGGCCAGTACCTCCCTCTCAAGCGCCTCCGGGTCAAGGTCCTGATGGACCGATACGAGGCGGATCGCGGTTGAGGGCCAGACGACGTCCTGGTGAGTGACTGAGGTAAGGTAGCGGCGCGCAACACCATCGAGGTCCTTCGGCAGGTTGACCGAAGAGAGCGCAAGGGCCGCCTCCTCGAACTCCGGCAGCGGGAAGTTGGCGGCGATCAACTCGCCGGAAGCCTCGTCGCCGCCAACCTCTTCCTGCACGACCTCCATCGCGAGCACGATATTCCCGGCGTCCTTCAATGCGGAGACGAGCGCCTCGTCATCTGGCGACAGCGGCGGCGTCCAGAAGAAGGGATCCTGTCCGGGCGGGCACTGCACGTTGCTCGAGGTGCCGGCGAGGATCATGTCCACGCCGATGACGCTTGCACCCGCCGCCGCCAGGTTGCGCAGCACCTGCGCGTGGAAGCGCCGGGGCCACGGCCAGATATTGAGTTCGGGCTGGGAGAACGACTCCTCGTCCATCTCCACGATGACGATCTCATCGCTGCGACCGGGGGAGGGCGACCAGGCGAGGCGATAGTCGTAGAGGCTCAGTTCGGCGCGGTAGAGGCTTTGGCCGAGGAGGCCCGCATTGGTGGCGGGGTTGCAGAGCCAGGCGGAGAGCAGGCCCGCTCCAAGCCCGATCGCTACCCCCACTGCCACTAACACGGCGCGCCCGCGCATGCCCTCACCTCCGCGACGCATCCTCAACTGTCAGTTCACCGGCGTCAGCCCGTGACCTCCTCGGTGGCGATGCGAGGTTCCCGGATGCTTGTTGGCGAACAGCCCACGGGGAGCGGATGGCTCTGCGATCATGCCGGACAACGAGACCATGACTGAGATGACCGGCGCCGCGTCCGATCCTGCCGCCTGAAATCTGCGCGGTCCCGGGCGTTGAGGTGAACGTCTACTTCGACAACATCATCCTCAGCCCCGAGAGCGACCGTCTCCTGTGGGATGTTGACTGCGCGCTTGGCGCCCATCAGCGGGAGCGCTGGACGGCCGTGCCCACCGCTGAGCAGGTCGGCGAGCACCCGCTGACGGTGCGCGTGGTGTCTCCGGAGATGCAGACGCTCCTCCAGATGGAGACGACGCTGCACGTGCTCGATCCCGAGGCCGGTGCGGGCCGGGAGATCACGGTGCTGTGCATCGGGGCGAGCGGCACCGCGGCCTCGCACTACACCGCGCGGCTGGTTGAGCTGTTCGCGGCCGACCCGGCGGTCGAGGCCCGGCTCATCGGCGAGGCCGGCCCGGAGGATGATCCGCGCAACCGCCACGAGGGCTGCGGCGGCTGGAGTTGCAGGACCTTCGTTGAGAACTGAGCCGACGGGCAGGACTACGTGGAGATCGACGGGAGGGTGCGTCGCGGGCGCAGCCCATTCCTCTTCGAGATAGACGGGGAGCCGCGCCTCGACTTTCAGCGCTACCTCGACGCCAACAACGGCGGCCAGCCGCCCGACGTCATCACGATCCTGCTGGTCGGCAATGAGAACTTCACCGCCACCGAGGCCGATGTCGAGGCGCGCATTGACACGATGTTCGGCTACCTTGACCAGCTCATCGCAGCCATACGCGTCGCCGCGTCCGACGCGCAGATCGGCGTGGTTCCGATGACGCCACCCGCGGCGAGTCAGGATGCCTTCGCGGCCAGCTACGGTACTGCGCAGACGCGCTGGCAGCACCGTCGCACCCAGCACCGCACCACCGAGCGGGAGTACGAGACTTACGGTGGCCGCGAGGCCGAAGGCGTCTCGCTGGTACCGGCGTTCGTCGCGCTGGACACGGTCCACGGCTACCCCACCGTGAGCGCGCCGGCAGACGTCCACGCCCAGGTAGAGATCGCACGGATGAGCAGCGGGCTCCACCCGAGCCCCGGAGGCTACTACCAGATGGGCGACGCCTTCTACTGCTGGACCAAGAGCCGCCTCGCGCTGCAGTAGCCGCCTCAGGGCTGTTTGCGAGCACCCGTCTCAGCCCACCGCGCCTTCAGGCCCGCGAGGTACCTCAGCAGTGTGTAGCTCTCCAGCGCTGGGGCCGTCCGCGACTCCGTACGGCGCACAAACTCCTCCGCCGCCTCGATCTCGGCCACTGCCTCACCCGTGCGCCCGGACTCCAGGTGCTCCTGCGCCGCCGCGAAGTGCCCCGCAAGCTCGCGGAAGTGCTGCAGCAGCGCCCACGCGTGGCGCTGCGCCTCGTCTGCAGCGCTCGCGGCCGCGTCCAGCTTCGGGGCCCAGGCGTCGAGGTACTCGCGCAGCGCCCCGGCCTTCCCTGGCGCCACCTGCTGCCACCACTCCGCGCCATGGCGTGGCGCACCGCTGACCGCCGCGATGCCGTTGAGGAAGGCGATGGCGGTCTCGTACCCGTCGCCGAAGGCCAGGCGGAAGTAGCGCTCGCGATCGGCTGCGCCGGCGGGCTCGCCACAGAGCAGCCGCGCGGTCTCCCAGTAGGGCCAGCCGGTCGGGTAGAAGGTGCGCTGGCTGCCGCAGTTCATCAGCCCGCCAAGCTCCATCGCCTCGTAGTCGGCAATGTCCTTCGGCATGAGCGTGGCGAGGTTGATGGACAGCAGGTCGCCCATGAAGGGCCACATGAAGTGGTAATCGAAGCAGAACGAGTTGGCACGGTCGCCCCAGCCCCAGATGCGCCAGAGCTCCGCAAGCTGCCGGTTCTGCCGCGGCATCGTCATCGCATTGCGCGCCGGGCGCACCAGCGGCTCGCCCGAGTCGCACTCCGGATCGTCCATGCTGTGCGCGTAGCAGCGGCTGATCGGCGCGAACATCGAGATCAGGTTGTCGTGGCTGCGGTCGATCTCCACCGTTTCCGGCGGCCAGAGTAGATCGTGGTACGCGAGCAGCACGATCTTCATCCGCGGAGCGGCCTCCGCGAGCCGCGCCGAGAGCTCATTCGCGAGGAGCGCGTACCAGTCGGCGGGGGAGTGCTCGCTGCAGCCCGCGCACTCGCAGTGGTTGTTCGGCGCGTCCGACAGCCAGAAGTGCAGCGCATCCACGTCGGGGTGCGCCTGCGCCCACTCAATGACGCCATCGAGCATCTTCTGCCGCGCCAGCGGGTTCGAGTAGCAGAGTTCCGTGTTGATCGGGATCCCGCCCCAGAGTTCCCGCTTCCCGCCAACCTCCGCGATCAGCGCGCGGTCCTCCTCCGCGATCTCACCATCGTAGGTCACCCAGCCGTCCGTGGGCAGCCCGAGCGCGGCGGCTGTCCAGCCGTGGCCCACCTGGTGGAGGATCATGCCCCGGCGCTTGACTTCGGCGATCACCGTCCGATCAAGCTCCTCACACTCCTCCTCGCTCAGCTCCCGCGTCTCGCTCCACTCGGGGTTGAGCCGGTGCTCATACCAGAGCCGCCAGAAGTACCCCGCGACCTGGAACTGCAGGAAATAGGCGTTGTAGCCGACGCGCGGCATCCACTCGACCATGTCGAGCACGTGCCGCAGCGACGGCGCGCCCTCGATGCACACGCCGCGGTGCCGGTTCGGCGGCCTGCGCTCGAGATCGAAGCCACCCAGCGGCACCTCAGCGATCTCCGGCAGCACCTCGCCCGCGTCGCCCGGCACCGTCCACTCCGCGCCAAGCTGCCGCAGGTACTCGTACACGCCCATGAGCACGCTGCGCGGGTTGGAGCCGGCGATGACGAGCGCACCCTCGACCGAGCGGATGCAGAACGCGTCATCCCAGAGCGGATCGGCCACCTCCGGCAATTCCACCGCATCGGCGAGGGTGTCCGCTATACCAAGCCAGATGCCTGGTGCGCCCGTGAACCCCTCCGCCGGAGCGATCTGCGCCTGTGCTCCGGCCATCTGCGCCAGGCACCGCTGAAGCTCCTCAGCCGCCAGCGTCAGCGCGGGATGATCTCCGATCACGTGGATGTTGAGCATGCGAACCCACTCCTGTCCTGAGACATCCCATCAGACGGCGGCGCCGTGGACCTCCGCGAGCGTCGCAGGCACCACTTCCAGGCCGAACTCCTCCGCGGTGGCCTCGATGGCGTCGGCGATCAATTCGAGGTTCCTCCGCGCTGGCTCTGCCGGATCGTCGTAGCAGCGCGTGTTGTGCGTCATCACTCCCAGCGACTTGAGCCACCAGCCGAGCTCGACCTGCCGCCGCACATACTCGCGGATAAGCCCCGGCCCCCAGTCCGCGATCCCCTCGTACTCCAGCCGTAGGTGCCGCGGGCTGCACGGAGCTTCGCGATGCGGGCCGACCTCATCGAGCGCGACGCCCACGGGCAGCTCGAGGAACCGCCGGCCGAAGCCGCCCTCGCGCCAGTTGGCGAACGGGGTGTCGTTTACGCAGACCGCCGCCACCGAGGGCAGATTGCGCCCCGGCAGCGTCGTGCTGCCCTGCGTGAAGCCGAGCTCCAGCAGCATCGGGAAGATCTCCCAGCTCTCGGAGATGCAGCCTGAGCGGAAGCTGGTGGGCGCGCGACCGGCGACGGCCGCCACCCGATCGCGCCCCTGCTGCAGGAGCAGGCGCTGTGTCTCGAGAGGAAGCTGCCCGAGGTGCGCGTCATAGCCGAGGTCGGTGGTCTGCGGGTGGATGTGCAGGCCGGGCTCCGCGCCAGCGGCGATGAGGTCGCGGACAACCTCGGGCAGCGCCTCCGCCAGCCGTGGCACGAGGAAGAGCGTCACCCTCTGCCCGCGCTCGACGAGGCGCTCCACGTAGCCGCGCATCGCCCGCTCTGCGGTCGCCCAGTCCGCGGAGCCGCCGGTAGCCTGCGACTCCTCCTGCACCGTCTCGCAGTCCATGTTCCAGCTCACGAACAGCCGCCTGTCGGTCATGCCGCCCGCTCCCTCACTTGCCGATGTACATCTCATCCAGCGCGAACTCGTCGCGCTCGTCCACCTGCGCGCCCCCGTCCACCTCGAGATCGCCGATATTCAGCGCCTGCAGCATCTGCACATCCGGGTACTTCCTGCGGATGTCGCGCACATCGAAGGAGATCTCGTGCCACTCGTTGTCAGCGATCAGCGTCTGCGGGAAGGGCTCCTCGGGCAGCGGCCCCCGACCGCGATACTTCTCAGTGCCCTCGGGGGCGGGCGC
This sequence comes from Armatimonadetes bacterium UBA5352, assembly GCA_002411015.1. Taxonomy (GTDB): domain Bacteria; phylum Armatimonadota; class Zipacnadia; order Zipacnadales; family UBA5352; genus UBA5352. Next base: position 7,142 of record DHPY01000011.1, read on the forward strand.
TCGGTCGAGCACGTCGGGCGTTCCCGCGAAGTAGTACCGCCGGCCATCCTGTGCGCTGTCCATGTCCCAGAGCGTGTAGTAGGCCGAGGGGAAGGGGCGCACGAAGACCGCGACCGGCGTGCCCGGTCGGATGCGGTAGCGGAAGCGCACCGTCGGGTAGCGGTCGATGTCCCAGCCGCGCGGGTTGGTGAACGCTGGGAGCGGGGAATCATCGGCGCGCTGGTAGATGCGGACGTAGCCGTCGCCGGTCGCCTCGTCGAGGATGCGCCGGTAGCTGGAGTTCCCGGTGTCGCGCCGGCCGCGGTAGAACTGCCAGTGCACGAACCAGTCCGGATCATCGGCATCGAAGGTGTTGTGGATCAGCACGTCCTCGCCGGGCGGCGTGCGTGCGTCCACGTAGCCGACGCCGATGGCGCGCCGGCCCGTGGCGTCGGTCACGCGCACCCGCACACCGTAGTCGAGCGCGTCGCTGTAGCGGTGCGTCACGCTCTGCCCCTGCGCGACCGCGCCGTCGCCGAGCTGCCAGGCGTACTCGCAGGGCGGCGTCATGCCGCGCACAACCGCCGTGAGCGTCACGTCCTCGCCGGTGCGGACGCGTACTCGGTCCGCGAGCACCTGCACGCTCGGCCGGGCACAGTCCCCGTGCTCGAAGACGCCGATATCCGGCGCCTTCGCCGCCCATGGAAGCGACACCGGGTCTCCCTCCGTCCAGCGCAGCACGCGGTCGAGGCGCAGCAGGCGCTTCCCCTCGTCCACATCGAGCACCCGCGCGAGATTCTCCGGCGACCCGATAGCGATCAGATCGCCCTCCTCGCCCGCGATCCCGTAGCCGTCGCAGAACGGGTAGGCATCCTCGACCGGCAGCAGCCGCCCCTGACCGGCCATGCGCGTCGTGGTCAGCGGCGCCGCGGCATCGCGCAGCGGGCTGTCCTCCGCGAGGGAGAAGTCGAGGCGCGCAGGATCGGCGAAGCGCGGGTCAGTCTCGATGTTCCGCGAGAACACCTCGCGCTCCGGCAGCGGAAGCAGGCTCACCGGCGCGCCGGCAGTCCACTCAGCGTCGCGGTCGAGGAGCACCACGCGCGCACCGGCCTCGATCTCCGTGATGCCGACGAGGTTCTCCGGGTCGCCCAGCGCAACCATCAGCCGCTCTGTGCGCTGCGCCAGCGCGCGCTGCAGCGCAGCCGTCTCATCCACGGGCAGCCGGCGGCCGTGGCCGTCGCTCTGCGCATGAGCGACAGGCACAGAGGGATCGCGCTGCGAGCGCGTCCCCTGCGCCTCGGCGAGGCTCACCGGCGTCCGGCCGAAGAGCATCAGCGCGCCCGCGTCCTCCGTGCCTGCGAAGAGCGCGTTGCGCACCATCCTCACCGCGCGCGCCTGCCCGCCGGTGAACCAGACCTGCGTGCCTGAGTCGAAGCGGCCGTTGCGGTCGAAGATGTTGTTCAGCAGCACGAGGTCGTTGAAGTTCCTGTAGGCTGTGCCTGCCACGAGCGCGACGGCGTCGCCGCCGTGGTAGACATTGTGGTAGGTGCGGTTGTGGAGGTGCGGCACCGTCGAGACGCCCTGGTAGATCCAGGCGAGGCCGCAGGCGTCGAAGGTTGTGTTGTGGCGGAAGATCAGCCGTTCGCCGAGGATCTGGTTGACCGGACCTGCGCTGCTGCCGCCGTCGTACTGGTTCGCGAAGATGTTCCCCTCGACAAGGATCTGGCTGCAGCTATCCGGGCCGATTGAGAAGTTCCGCGACCAGCCCGAGTGGAAGACGTTGCCGCGGACGATCGCTTCCCGGGAGTAGCGGATGACGCCCGGCCCGTGCCCGGCGCGGCTGAAGGAGTTGCCCTCGATGAGCACCCGGCGCGAGTTCGTCACTCGCCAGATGTCTGACGCGTGAGCATTGCGCGCCATGTCGTTGTCGAGGATGCGGACGTCGCGGCAGCCCTCGACCCAGAAGCACATGTAGTCATAGCCTCCGGAGAAGCCGCAGTCCACCACGGTGATGTCCGTGCTGTCAACCGCGCGCAGCCACCCGCCCTCGTAGGCCGAGCCGCCGGTGCCGCGCACTTCAAGGCCCCGCACTTCGATGTGTTTGCGGCCGAGGATCTCCACCCGTGCGGCCCCCGCGAGCGACTGTGTCCCGCTCACTCCGACCACGAACTCCCCTGTCGCGTGGCCGATGAGCCGCGCCGTGCGGCGCTGCTCCGCGCGGAAGACAATCGGCGCCTCCGCGGTGCCGCTGTGCATCGGGACCAGTCGGCCGGAGTACTCGCCCGGCAGGAAGATCACCGTGTCGCCGGCAGTGGCCATCTCGCCCGCGTGCTCAGGTGTGCGCCAGGGCGCCTCGCGCGTGCCGGGGTTCCCATCGTCGCCCTCAGGCGAGACGTAGCACTCAGGGCCGGCCTGAGCCCGGAAGCACGCGCCACACAGCGCGATCACCAGTACAGTGAACGCCTTCCGCCATGGGCCACGCCGTCTGATCATGCGCACGCGCCTCCATCCCACCCGGTGCAAAGTGACTACGGTCGCCTATTCCTCCAGCGCATGGTGCGCCCGCAGGTTCGCGATGAATGCCGGGTCCAGCGCGATGCCCGCGCCGCGCAGGTAGTCCAGCACATCGTTCCCCAGCGCGGTGTTGAGCTGATAGTGGCGGACCGGGCCGTTGATCTGCAGGAGGCCGCTCTGATCCACCAGCTCCGGCCGCCAGTCGGCGGCGACCACCGGCGCGTGCACCGTGCAGTTCGTCAGCCGCGTCCCGAGCGTGCTGTCGAGCGCGTAGAGATCGCCCTCCGCCGCCAGCACGTTCGGCTGGAACTCGCACTCAGTGAAGGCCAGCGCGCCACGCAGCCCCGGCGCGGCCAGCGTGTTGATCGAGCAGCGCTCGAAGGAGGCGCTCGCGATGCTGCTGCCGAGCCACGCGCTGACGCCGTCGCAGTCGCTGATACGCAGCTTCGGGTAGAGCGAGACCTCATCGGTGTACTCCGCAGGTTCAGCGCTGCCGATCAGCAGGTGCACGTTGTTCGGATCATCCGGCCGCTCCGGCGTCAGCTTCTCAAGCTGCACGTTCGCGACCTCGATCGAGCAGTTCGGCTCGAGGCGGCTGCCGTCATAGCCGCCGACCCGTCGCAGGTCATACTGGTACGGGTTCGGGATGCGCATCAGCCGCACGCCCTGATCGCGCCCGCGGACGCGAACGTCGCTGAACTGCACGAGGTTCGGGAAGAAGAGCCGGCCGCCGTCCCCCGTCTCGGCGAAGGGCGGGACGCTCAGCAGCCAGCACGGCGCCACTGAGTCTGGCACCGCGCTGAAGTCCACGACGAGGTCCTCGATGGTCACGCTCTCGCCGAAGCCGATCGGGTACTGGTAGTCGAAGTCGGCGGGGTTGTAGGCGAGCACGGAGACTGTGCCCGTGCCGTTGGGCCTGAGGGTGCAGCCTCGCAGTCGGACGCGGCCGTCCCACCGCGAGCCGTAGTCGCGGCGGAATGCGATGAAGCTGTTCCCAAAGCGGGTGGTGTTGTCCAGGAACAGGTCGCCGCCGCCGGTCACGGAGATCCCGGCGAAGCCGATCTCGGAGTCCTCGATGTAGAGGTTCCAGCAGTGGAAGTGCACGTCCACGCGGTTGAGCCGGCAGCGCTCGATGCGGAAGTTCTTGTTGATGTTCGTGCCGAAGACGCCCCACGCGATCGGTCCCGACTCCGCGGTGACGTTGCGGAAGGTGCAGTTGAGCATCCGTGAGCCGCCGATGCCGTAGGTGCCGTGCGGCACCGCGATCTCCGGCTCGCGCCGGTTCTTCTCCCACGGCATCAGCCGGATGTTCTCGAGCGTCACATCGAAGACATTGCGCAGTGAGTAGAAGCCGCTGCGGGCCGCGAGCGACACGTCCCGCGCGCCTTTCTCCAGCCCCACCCACTGCTCACGGATGATCGTGCGGCTGCGCCCGATCGAGAAGCCGTTGTAGTGGTAGCCGGTCGAGCCGGTGGCGGGCGACTCGCCCGAGACGTAGAACGCGCCGCCCTCGATGATCGTGTAGACATCGTTGCAGGGGATGGCCGAGGCGGCGGTGATGTCATCGAAGGCAAACGCGATGTCGCCGATGATCCGCCCCTCCTGCTCGACGTAGAACAACTCCTCCCGCGCCCATCCGCGGTTGCCCTCATAGCCCGCCCGCAGACCGATGCGGTCGTTGTCGTCGCTGACAGAGATCAGGTGGCCCGCGTACTGCGCGAGTTCGGGGATGATCTGCACGCCCGGCCGAATGCGCTGAAGTAGGGCGGCCTTGAACTCGTCGGTCAGCTCAATGTTCACCGTTGGCTCGTCGTTCTGAACCGAAAAGCGAGGAACGCTCTGGCTGTTGAACTCCTCGTCTATGTGGAACCTGGTCTGGCCCCACTTCACGCTCGTCCTGATCGGGATGCCGTTGGTCTCCCTGATCCAGAACTCGCCGGTGAGGTTGACGACCGGGACCCGGTGTGCGTTGGCGTACGTGTGCGCGAGCTTCATCTGCACACCGTCGTCGTTCACGCCATCGCCGATCGCGCCGAACATCCGGTAGTTGACCGCCTCGCGCTCCTGCAGGACGGCCACCAGACCGTTCGGCAGTGCGAGCACGTCGGCGTCGTTTGGCTGGAGTTCCTCGGTAGGCTGCTCGACACGATAACGCGCGCCGCCGCCGTCGCCCGGCGCGTAGAAGCCGAGCGTCTCCACGAACGCCCCCTCCTCCAACTCCGCGAGGGCCTTCAGCGTCTGCACGTCTGCACAACGGGTGGCTCCGACGAGGGGAGGTTGCGTGACCATAGGGGCCTCCTGGGCGAGAGCGGCGGTGAGTGCGCCGAGGATGGTCAGCATCAGCGCGAGTGACAGCAGCGCATATCCTGCACGTCCTGTGCCGGCCGGGCGGTTTCGCATAAGTCACCTCTCGGGGGGCGCAAATAGTGCTCGCTGGGTCAGATGATGGGTGCTTCCCGGAGGCGAGGGTAAGTTCCTCCCACGGGAGGGAACGCGCGTCGTTCGCGGAAAACCCACCCGTATGGACCGCTAGGGTGCCGAGAGGAGATGCTTTCGCATGCAGTTCAGCCACTCGCTCACCGTCGCCTGCGCACTCGCGGTGATGCTCTCCGCCACACTCAACGCCATCGCCGGCCCTGCCCGCGAGGCCGCGAGGCCCGCGATCATGGGCTACGGCGTCACGCTCAACGAGACCGAGGCCCAGCGCCTCAAAGACGGCGGCTGGACGCTCATCCTGTCCGGCGAGGGCGACCTCGATCTCCTCCACCAGCACGGCCTGCGGTCGCTGCTCAGGAGCGGGCTCCTCACGCCCGAGACGCTCGATGATCCGGCGAAGCGCGCGGAGCTCGATGAGTTCATCGCACGCGTGAAGGACCACCCCGCGCTGTCGATGTACTGGATCGTGGATGAGCCGAACGCCTCGCGCTTCGAGGCGCTGGGGAGGCTGCTGAGCTACCTCCGCGAGCGCGACCCGGCGCATCCGGGCTACATCAACCTCTTCCCGACATACGCGAGCAACGAGCAGCTTGGGACGCAGGGCGACGTGGTGACGGCCTACCAGGAGCATGTGCGGCGTTTCATCGATGAGGCCCACCCGGACTACCTCAGCTACGATCACTACCATTTCGCCGCAGGCGGCCTCGATCGCGACCAGTACTTCCTGAACCTCGCGCTCATCCGGCGTGCGGCGCTGGATTCGGGGCTGCCCTTCCTGAACTTCATCCAGGCCTGCACCTGGACGCGTTCGATGCGCGAGCCGAACTCCAACGAGCTGCGATTCCTCACCTACACCTCCCTCGCCTACGGCGCCAGCGCGCTCGCGCATTACACCTACTCCGACCGCGGCCCGCATACCGGTTGCCCCGTCACCGCCGAGGGCGAGGCGACGGCGCTCTGGCACGGCATGAAGCGCAGCAACCACGAGTTCCTGGCCATCCGCGAGCAGCTTCAGCCGCTGACCTCGCTGGCGGCGTATCACGTTGGCATGATCCCGCCAGGCGCCACAGAGCTGCCGGCGGACCAGCCGTTCACGCTCGATCCGCCCGTCGCGCGCACGGACTACACCCCGCCGGAGCCGCTGCAGGGGATGCTGCTCGGCTACTTCGGCCGCTCCAACGAGCCGACGCACGTTGTCGTCGTGAACCTCGACTACCGCCGCAGCGCCACCACGACCGTAGTCGGCCCGGGGCCGCTGGAGGTCTTCAACGCGAGCAGGCGTGAGTGGTTGCCGGGAAGCGACGGCTCCCGCGCGTTGCTGCGCCTGCAGCCGGGCGGCGGCATGCTGCTACGCCTGCGACGGTAGCTCAGACCGGGAGCGGCCGATCATCATTGCCACAAGCATCATCGGGGAGTGACCGCATGTG
>DHPY01000011.1:13637-43161 GCA_002411015.1 Armatimonadetes bacterium UBA5352
GTGACGGCCGAATACCATTGGACCTGCATGACCGACAGCGCCGCCTTCGCCGCGCGCGATGGCGCCGGGTTGGTCGCGTTCCGCGATCGCATGTGGCTGCTCGGAGGCTGGAACCCGCGCGATAAGGAGCACTTCCCGCAGATCTGCAACTCAGAGGTCTGGTGCTCGGCCGATGGCGCGGACTGGCAGTTCGTCACGCACGCGCCGTGGGAGGGGCGGCACACCGCCGGCTACCCGGTCCACGACGGCCGCATCTGGATCGTCGGCGGCGACGCGAACCAGGGCCACTACCAGTCGGATGTGTGGTGCAGCGAGGACGGCGAGCACTGGGAGCAGGTGCTCGATGACGCGCCGTGGGGGCCGCGTGTGCTGCACCACACGGTGGTCTTCGAGGGCGCGATCTGGCTCATCGGCGGCCAGACAGTGCCGCAGTTCGCACCGGCCGAGGAGCGCTTCTATGCGGACGTCTGGCGCTCCACCGATGGCGCGGCATGGGGGCACGTGGCGGATGGCCTCCCGTGGGCGCCGCGCGGGCTGGTCGGCGGCAGCGCGATCCACGACGGGCGCATCTGGCTGCTCGGTGGCGGGACCTACGACACGCCCACGACGCCCACGCGGCAGTTCCGCAACGATGTCTGGGCCTCCGCGGATGGCCCTCGCTGAGAGCAGGTCGCGGCGGAGACGCCGTGGGCGCCGCGGCAGTATCACGAGGTGGCCGCGTGGGATGGGCGGCTCTGGGTGCTGGAGGGCTACGATGGCACCGGCAACCGCAGGGACGTCTGGCACTCGCCCTGCGGCATCCACTGGTATGAGCTGCCAGACACGCCGTGGCTCCCGCGCCATGCCGCGAGCGTCTGCGTCTACGATGACGCGCTCTGGGTGGTTGCCGGCAACAACATGACGCCTGACGCGTGGAGGCTTGATCGCGCGTAACCCGGGTATATTGTGATCAGAGAAGGCGGGCGGAACTTACCACGGAGTGCATTCGTTCACTCGGGTAGAGGCTATCGCGACCGTGTTCGGAGGGGAAAGACATGCGCGCGATCATACTGACGCTCCTCGTGCTGCTCCTCGCCGCGATGGTTGCCTGCGCCGATGGCGGCTTCATCGGCCCGCGGATGGCCGGCCGCAGCGGCGAGATCGGCGGCGTCTCCTCGCCCGGTCAGAAGGGCATCATCATTGACGGCGGCGACGGCACCGAGTTGCTGATCCTCCAGACCACCTACCGCGGCCCCGCCACCGACTTCGCCTGGATCGTGCCCGTCCCCGGCCTCCCGCCGCAGGGCGGCGTCTTCGCCCCCGACCCGTACTTCATCGAGATGGTCTTCGACCTCACGCAGGTCCACACGGTGACCGACGTCCGCGTGCAGACCGGTCAGAGCGGGATGATGTTCGCTGGCGTCCCGCTGCGCGAAGATGCCGCCAATGCCGGCTCTGGCCGCGTCACCGTCCATCGCCGGATGACCGCCGGCGACTATGACGCTGCTGTGCTCTCTGCGAGCGATGAGCGGGCGCTGCTCGCCTGGCTGACCGCCGAGGGCTACACCGTCGCGGAGCCCGCGGAGGCCGCCTTCGCGCACTACATCGGCCGCGGGTGGCAGTTCGTCGCGCTGAAGGTGCGCCCGGAGATCGCACGCGAGCGCCCCCTGCTCGCGGACGTGCAGCCGATCGCGATCCGCTTCCCGACCGACCGGCTCACCTTCCCGCTGCACATCTCCCGCATCAGCGCGCCTGTGCGGACCTCGCTCTCGCTCATCGTGCTGGCGGAGAGCGCCGTGGGCTGCGAGCAGATCGGCTGGGCCGACATCGCTGAGAGCAGGCCGATCCCTACGGGCTCCTCGTGGGCCACCATCCGCCTCGGCACAGTCGGAGCCGGTGAGCCCGCGATATGCTGCGAGCGCCTCGCGGAACTGCCGATCCCGGCTGACCTCGCGATGCTTGTCGGCCGCTGGGCGCCGGATGAAGAAAGCGACCGAACGCTCACGGCCACGCGGATGTTCACGATCGTGGGTCCGCAGCAGATGGAGGACCTCACGTTCGCCGCCGCCCTCGCGCCACGCAGCTATCCCATCGTTCATCGCTCCGCTACCGTCAGGGACATCTTCGCGCGCTCACCGTGGGCGGTGCTGCTGGCCGGTGCGCTCTTCCTGCTCGTGATCGGGCTCAGCCGAGGCGCCTGGCGGCAGGAGGCCGTGCGGCTGATGGCGGTGCTCGGCGTGGTGCTCGCGATCTGGGGGGTGGCCGTCCCGACGCTGCTGATCCTGCTGGTGGCGCTGCCGGTGCTGCTGCTGACGGTGGAGCGTGAGGTGGGGCGCGATGGCGTGCCTGAGGGCAGCCTGATGCCGAATCGCGAACTTATCGCGGGCATCGCCCTGCTGATGCTGAGCGTGCCCTTAGGGCTGACGCTCTCACGGCCGCTGGCGGGACTGATGGTGGTGGGCGCGCTGGTGCTGCTCGTTCGAGAGGGCTTCCGCGCCGTCTCGCCCACCGCGCAGCCGGCGCCGCCCGATCCGCAGGGCCGTGAGCCTGCACCCCGGCCGCCGCTGGCGCTCGCGGCGTTCGTGGCGACGGGCTGGGCTGCGGTTCTGATCGAGGCCGGCACCTCCGACCCCGCCCCGGCGTTCGTCGTCGCCGATGGCGCGGCGGCGAGGGCCTACTGGGCCCTGACGACCGTTGTGCCCGCACAGATCCTCGTCTTCGGCCTCGAGGCGCTCTGGATCCTCGCCACCTTAGTATTCCTGCGAGGCCAGCTTCGTACCTGGCCTGACCGCCAGCCGGGCCTGCTCCTCCGCCTCTCGGCAAGCGTGGCCCTGCTCTACCTGATGACCATGGGGTTCGGCCTGAGCATGCCGGGGGTCTTCATGGGGATGCCGCCGCAGGGCTGGGCGGCGCTTCTGCACGTGGCGGCGCTCGCGATGGGCATCGCGATCCTCTGCTTCACCGTGATCGCGCCCTTCGCGTCGGCCCAGTCCCGCCGCATCGCCCCCGGCTTCGCCACCGTCGCGGCGCTCATGGGGCTCCTGGTGATGGCCGGCGGGATGCGCCTGATGGGTCCGGCCGAGGCAGGCAGCGGCTCGGCGGAGGCGCGGGAGATCGAGGCGCGCATGGATCAGGCACTGAAGGCGCTGGATGATGCGCTCGCGGAGTTCGCCGACGACACGGGAGCCTTCCCCGTGCAGCTTGCCGACCTGCTGGCCGCGGAGCCGCCCGCCTGGGGCCTCGATGGCAGCGGCAACCGCGTCGCCATCGAGGGCGGCGCGCAGGGGCCGTGGCTGCTGGACATGCCGATCGACCCCATCACGCGCCGCCGGGACACGTGGCTCTACGAGGTGACCGGCGACCCGATGGTGTCCTCCGGCGCGTACGCGATCGAGGTTGAGTGGACGGCCGAAGCGCCAACAGGCGCGAACCTGAGGCGGTGGGCGATCTTCCGCAGCAGGGAAGAGCCCGACTTCCCGGCGCGGATCATGGAGGGCCTGGGCCTGCGGCTACAGCCCCAGGTCCGCTAGCGTCTTCGTCAGGTTCGCGACGCCATCGAGGGCATCCGCGGCCAGATCCCGCGCGAGGCGGCGCAGGCTCTCCGCGGTGTCCACGTTATAGCCGGGCGTGAGGCGCGCGATGGTCAGGCCGAACCCCTCAAGCCCTGCGATGAGGTCGCCGAGGGCGTCGGCGGTCTTCCAGCGCAGCCCGTGCAGCGCCGCCGCGCTCGGCCGCCCGCGCATCCCGATCAGGTAGAAGCCGCCGGTGTCGCATGGGCCGAGGACCGCGTCGCTCTCCTCGAGGTCGCTGAACGCCTGCGCGATCCGCTGCGGCGTCACCTGCGGGCAGTCCACGCCGATGAAGACGGTCTCGTCATCATCCGCGACCGCCAGCTCCCCCAGCGCGCTCTGAATGCGGTCGCCGAGCTCCTCGCCGCGCTGCTCTATGAGCCGCCAGTCGGCGCTGAGCATCGGCGTCAGCCACTCCGCGCCGCCGCGATGCGCGAGCACCAGCCGTGGCGGCGGATCGCACTGGACCGGATCGCACATCGCCTCGCACGCAACAACGCTGTCGCGCACGAGCGCCTCCGCTATCCGTGCGGCCGCCACCGGACCAAGCTCCTCAGACAATCGGCCCCTCGTGTGCCCCGGCAGCGGCGCCTCCGCGAACAGCACCAGTCGCCTCACCATACTCCCGCACCTCCCGGCGCGTCGCCCCGCACCGTCACGGCCTATCGTATGCGCGACTTCCCCTGCCACATGTCGGCGTTCGTGCCGAGGCGCTCCTTCAGAGGCTGCGTGGCCTCATCCAGCCGCCGCAGGATCTCCTCGCCGAGCTTGAGGTCGCCTGCGGCGAGATTGTCGCGCGCCTGCTCCGGGCTGCGGATGCCCACGATCACGCTGCCCACCGCGGGCTGCTCGATCAGCCACGCGATCGCCACCCGGTGCATCGGCTCGCCAAGCTCCCGCGCGATCCGGCGGATCTCCGCGATCGTGTCGAAGGTCAGCTCCTCCGCGCCCGCCTCGCCATGCCGGGCCTGCGGGCGGTCGCCCGAGAAGTGCCTGCTGCGCGCGCGGCCATCGGGCACCTCATCGGGCGTCGCATACTTGTCCGCGAGCAGCCCCTGCATGATCGAGGAGTAGCAGAGGATCGAGATGCCCTCCTCCCCGCACATCGGCGCGATCTCGTACTCCGGTGCGCGAAAGAGCAGCGAGTAGGCGACCTGGTCGGTGGCCGGGCGGCCGTGCTCGAGCATCTCCTCAAGGTCCAGCGGGCCGAAGTTGGAGACGCCGCCCGCGCGCACCTTGCCCTCCACGATAAGCTCCTCCATGGCCGCCCAGGTCTCCTCGAAGCCGACCTCGCGGCTGGGCCAGTGGAGCTGGTAGAGGTCGATGTAGTCGGTCTGCAGGCGGCGCAGCGAGTCCTCGCAGGCCTGCTTGAGCGCAGCCGGCGCGTGGTTGCTCGGCGAGGCCTTCGTGGCGATGATCACGCGGTCGCGCCGGTCGTGCAGCCCGCGCCCGAGCAGCGCCTCCGAATCGCCCGCGCCGTAGCCCTCCGCGCTATCGAAGAAGCTCAGCCCGTTGTCGGCCGCCTCGTGCATCGCCCTGATGGCGGCTCGCTCATCCTGCGGCCCCCAGATCGCGTCGCCCGCGATCGCCCAGCATCCGAAGCAGATCACCGGGACCTGTAGCTCGCTGCGTCCAAGTGTGCGTGTTTGCATTGACTTCCCTCCCGTGTTCGTTTGGCCCTTCAGAACGGCCCCAGGGGCTCGCCGGTCGTCGTCGCCTTCACCATGCGGTCGTAGATCGTGAAGTAGCGCGTCACCGCGGTCCCCGGCGGGATGATCTCATCCACGCGCGCCAGCTCCTCAGCGGTCAGCTCGATCTCCGCCGCCCGCAGCGCGCTCTCCACGTGCCCTGCCGTGCGCGGGCCGGTGATCGGCGAGGTGATGCCCGGCTGCGCCGCACACCATGCCAGCGCGAATTCCGCGAGCGAGACTCCGCGCGCCTCCGCGAGCGGGATCAGCGCCTCGACGAGGTCCAGCGTCTCCTCGGTCAGCCGCCGATGCCCGTCGCGCTGCCCGACCTCGTGGAAGTGATGCCCCTCCGGGATCGGCTGGCCCTTGCGGTACACGCCGCTGAGCACCCCGCCCGCCAGCGGCCCGAAGGGCATCAGCGCCAGCCCGTAGCGCTGCGCGGTCCACACAAGCTCCATCTCCGCGCGGCGGTCGGTGAGATTGTAGGGCGGCTGCTCCGCCACAATCTGCGGCCCGCCCGCGAGGTCGGCCTTCCAGAGCAGCTCCATGATCAGCGGCACCGGCCACTTGCTCGTGCCCACGTAGAGGATCTTCCCCTGCCGCACGAGCACGCCCAGCGTGTCCACGATCTCCTCGATCGGCGTGGTGATGTCGGTGATGTGCAGGTAGAACAGGTCGAGGCGATCGGTCTGCAGGCGACGCAGGCAGTCCTCGACCGCGCGCGTGAGGTGGTAGCGGCTGGCCCCCTGATCGTTCGGGCCATCGCCCATCCGCGCCACGGCCTTCGTCGCGAGCACCACCTGGTCGCGCTTCCCGTTCGCCTGCAGCGCGCGCCCGGTGAACTCCTCTGAGATGCCGCGGCCGTAGACATCCGCGGTGTCGATGAAGTTGATGCCGCCGTCTATCGCGGTGTCTATGATGCGATGGGCCTCATCCTCCTCGGTCCTCCCGCCGAAGTTCATCGTCCCGAGGCAGAGCTTCGACACGCGCGTCCCGCTGCTGCCGAGCTGGCGGTATTCCATGAGCGTCCCTCCCGCGTCAGGCTGTGTGCACTCCCACCTTCTGCGTGCGCGGGCAATCCCCTCCGCGCGAAGGTATCGCTATCGGCGGCGCGAACCTTGCCGGACCGGGCACAACGCCGACGCAAGGGGTAGACCCATGCTCAAGGCACAGGACGTGAAGGATTACGCGCTCGCGATGGGCGCCGACCTGGTCGGTATCGCGCCGATGGACCGCTGGGAGGGCGCGCCGAAGCAGATGGACGCGCGCTACATCTGTCCCGACGCGAAGTCGATGATCGCGCTGGGCTTCCGCATCCCCCGCGGGACGCTGCGCGGCGTCGAGGAAGGCACCTTCTACACCTCCTACGCCTCCCTCGGCTACGCGGCGATCAACCACGTCCTGCAGCCGATGGTCCTCTGGCGCATCACCGCGATGCTCGAGGACGCGGGCTACGAGACGATGCCGATCGCGAACAACTTCCCGTGGGGCAACTCCGACTCGTCCGGGCAGAACCCCGAGCGCACCGGCGTCTACAACCCCGCGCGCAGCCTCCCAGTCTCGCCCGACCGCCCCGCACCCGACGTCACGCCGCACCTGCGGCTCGCGGCGTACATGGCCGGCCTCGGGGAGATCGGCTGGTCGAAGATGTTCATCTCGCCGAAGTTCGGGCCGCGCCAGCGGATCGCGATCATCCTCACCGACGCCGAGCTTGAGCCCGATCCGATCTACGAGGGCCCGCAGTTGTGCGACCGCTGCATGATGTGCGCGAAGCAGTGTACCGGCGGCGCCATCCCGACCGACCAGAGCGACTGCGTGCGGATCGAGATCGCGGGGCACACGCTGGAGTGGGCGAACATAGACTACACGATCTGCAGCCGGTACTTCTGCGGCGCGGCGCCGGAGAAGAACCCGTGGATGGTCACCGAGGAGGACCGCGAGGGCTTCCAGAAGCCCGTCGGCGAGGCGCAGCGCTACAAGGTCGGGCCGACCTATGACTACGGGCGCGCGCTGGAGGGCGCCAGCGGCTGCATCCGCGCGTGCATGATCCACCTTGAGGAGCAGGGGAAGCTCACGAACACCTTCACCGAGCCCTTCCGCCGCCGCCCCGACTGGCAGCTTCCCTGGCCGCGTGAGTAGCTCATTACCTGGAGGCGCATCATGATCAGGATCGGCATCGTTGACGTTGACAGCTCACACGCAACCGAGTTCACCCGGCGCATCAACCACTGCGGCATCGACGAGGAGCAGTGGGTGGATGGGGCGCAGGTGGTCGCCGCATACCCCGGCTTCTCCACCGCCGTCGCGGATGCGCAGAAGAAGAACGAGCAGTATACGCAGACGCTCCTCGACTGTGGCGTGGAGATGGTCGATTCGCCCGAGGCGCTCGTCGGGATGGTGGACGCCGCCTTCGTGCAGTCCGACGACGGCCGGCGGCACTACGCGCCCGCGAAGATGCTGCTCGAGCGCGGCGTGCCCACCTTCGTGGACAAGCCGATGACCTGCGCGCTCGCGGAGGCGCGGGAGCTTGCTGAGCTTGCCGCCGAGCGCGAGGTGCCGCTGTACTCCGCCTCCTCGCTGCGGTACTCGCCAGAGGTCGTCGAGGTGGCCTCCGGCGAGGCGGTTGGCCGCGTCGTCGGCGCGGACACGATCTCCCCGTCGAAGCTCGCGGTGGAGGGCATCCCGGGGCTGATGTACTACGGCATTCACGCGGTCGAGATCCTCTACACGCTCCTCGGGCCCGGCTGCGAATCGGTGCAGGCGATCGAGAGCCCGCTCGGGATCCTCGTCGCCGGGCGCTGGCGTGACGGCCGCCTCGGCGGCGTCCGGGGCTTCGTCGAGGGCAGCGCGGGCTTCGGCTTCCGCGCGGTGGGGGAGACGGGGACGCGGCAGGAGATGGTGAGCGCGCAGTTCATCTACCGCGAGCTGCTCAAGCAGGTCATCGCGATGTTCGAGACCAGCAAGCCGCCGATTGACGTGCGCGAGACGCTGGAGATCATCGCGTTCATCGAAGCCGCGCTCGAGGCCGCGAGATCCGGCGAGCGGGTGGAGATACCGACACTCTAAGGTCCACAGTACTACGGAGGTGGCCTCCGATGAAGTCGCGCACGTGGCTCGCCATTTTCGGTCTGGCGCTCGTTGCAGCGCTGGCGGGAGCGTTCGTGTGCTCGGCTCAGGAACCGCCTGAGGCGCCGCGCTTCCGCATCAGCTACGGCACCTTCATCGGCGGCCCGTGGTGGGAGGAGGCGCGGGAGGTCATCCCTGCCGAGGACGGCTCGGCGCTGATCGGGGCCATGGTGGTCTCGCCGGACCTCCCGGTCAGCGATGATGCCTTCCAGAAGCAGTACGCCGGCGATGACCCGAACCTCGGCAACCCCGGCGTCTACGGCGGCGACTGCTACATCGGCCGGCTCAGCGCCGACGGCAGCAAGATGGTCCACGCCACTTACTTCGGCGGCTCGAAGCAGGAGCGCAACACCTACGGCCTCGGCCTCGACAGCGCCGGCAACATCATTGTCACTACTTCCACGCGCTCGAGCGATATGCCCACCACGCCCGGCGCCTTCCAGCGCACCAGCGACGGCGGGATCGCCGTGGCCAAGCTCACCCCCGACTGCTCGGACGTCATCTGGTGCACCTACATCAACGGATCGCGCAGCGCCAGTCCCCGCGGCGGGCTCGCCCTCGACAGCGAGGACAACATTATCATCGTTGGCACCACCGATTCGTCCGACTTTCCCACCACGTCGGGCGTGGTCCAGCCGCAGCTCAGCGGCCCGCGCGACTCGTTCGTCACCAAGCTCAAAGCAGATGGCTCCGGGCTCGTCTTCAGCACCCTGCTCGGCGGCACCCGTGAGGACGACGCCATCATGGGCGCTCGTGTGGACGCGGCCGGGAACATCTACGTCGCCGGACACACCCGGTCCGCCGACTTCCCCGTCACGCCGGGCTGTGCTCAGCCGCTGTTCGGAGGCATGTCCGACTGCTACCTCGCGAAGCTCAGTCCGAACGCGGACGCCATCCTCTACGCAACCTACCTCGGCGGCAGTGGCAATGAGTATGCCGAGCACCGCCCGTGGCTGACTCCGGATGGGGCGTTCATCCTGGCCGGCTACTGCGGCTCGGTGGACTTCCCGGTCACTCCTGGCGCCTACCCGGGCGGGCTGACCGGCAACAACGCCGGCTTCCTCGCGAAGCTGGCGCCAGACGCGGCGCACTTCGAGTTCGCCACACTGCTCGGCGGGTCGAGCGGGGCCAACCTCCTTATGCCCTCGCCCGACCCTGACAGCAACATCTGGGTCGTCGGCAACACCTCCGCGCGCGATCTGCCCGTGACGCCCGATGCCCTGCAGCGCACCTTCGGCGGCGGCGAGGACGACGGGCTGCTGGCGGCGTTCAGCGCAGACGGATCGCGGCTGGTCTACTGCACCTACCTCGGAGGATCGGGCCATGACCTCATCCGCAGCCTCGCCTGGGGTGAGGACGGCTCGCTCTACCTCGTTGGCACCACCAGCTCACCGGACTTCCCTGTGACGGCCGGTGCGCTGCAGACCGAGCATGGCGGGAATGGCGACGCCTTCGTGCTCAAGCTGCTGCGTAGCGAGTGACGGCGCCGGAGCTATCACGGCGCCGACTTCGTGATGGTCCATCGTGCGGAGCGTCGTCCCCTTCCTGCCGACCGCGTGCTATCCCATGAACAGCGTCGTGATCGCGGCGTTCTCCTCATCCTCGGCGGTGCTGTCGGGCCTGCCGAAGAGCGCACCGAAGAGGACGACCGCGGGCCAGAAGATCAGCATGGTGAGACAACATCCGCAACACCTGAAATGCACCTTCCTCATCCCCATCCACACCTCGCACCCCGGAATGTCCCTGCCGAGTCATCCTTCGCCCGCCGAGGGCGACTTCCCCTTGTGAGTGCTCCTCAGGGGCCGGCCGCGGCTCGGTGAGTGCACGCCACATCAGGAACGCCGTCCCACGTCCGGCCCAGGAGCATTCGCCCGGCCTTCTTCTTGTTTGTCCCGCCCCATTGCTTGAAGAAGAAGGCGACGCCAGCATCGTCGGCAGCTCGCTTCAGTTCGAGCACCCATTCGCACTCCATGGGCCTCGCACCCGGTCCGGACTCCCCGCCCACGATGACCCAATCAATTCCGGTGAGATCGACGTCGGTGACTGGCCCGATGAGCGGCTCAAAGGAGACGAAGCGAATGGCCGCGTCAACATGCCGAAGGTCATCGAGACGGAAAACATAGTCCTGATTCTCGACGCTCACGCCCGCCCATGCGTTCGGCGGCCAGTCGAGGCTCGCGCTGAGCTCAGCCATCCGCGCCGACCGCTTCGTGAGGATCTGAAAGGTATGGTTCTCGGCCTGCCACATAGTGGCGAATACTCGCTGGGCAAACTCCAGCGGAACATCCCTGTGGAAGAGGTCGCTCATGGAGTTGACGAAGATCACCTGCGGGCTGCTCCACTCAAGCGGGTCGGCGAGGCAGTCCGGGTGCGTGATAACCTCGAACGCGCGTGCGTACTTGGGCTGCCCCATCGCCTTCAGGCGCGTCGCCATGCGCTCTGCATAGCAGTTGTCGCACCCGGGGCTGATCTTCGTGCACCCCGTGACCGGGTTCCACGTGCATTCAGTCCATTCGATCTTTGAGATCGCCATTTGAATACCCCTATGCGTCCGGGAACGTGACTTCCGTCTTCGGCCCGAACGTTGGCTTGCCGTACCGCCTGGGTCGTTTCGCAGCCGGCGGATCAGCTTCTACCAAACCATTCTTCTCCATCTCGAGAAGTACGGCCTTGTAGTTCCTCCCGATGAATGGTGTCCCAACATGGTGTGACTCGAAGATCTCTTTCATCGACAGCCGCCTTCCGGCGAAACACCGCAGTAGCAGATGTTTCAGTTCGCTCAAGGGGCGACCATACTCGAAGAGGATCGCGTATTCCTCGTCGGCCGGATTGTACTCGAAGCTCGGCGCGCCTTCCCCGGCTCCTGAGCTTTCAGCCGCCATGATCTCCTTCATTATCGTGTACCCCCGAACGTGGCGGCAGACATGAACCAGATGGTGGCTTGTTCTCGTTCCCCGGTGGTCCAGGAAGCGGAAGGGCAGCACGAAACTGAGGCCCCTATCGCGAAGAGCCTCCGCAAACTCCTCCAATACCGCAAGCTCCAGCCGATAGCCGCTCAACCCTCTCACGCGTTCTCGCACCGCAGGGAAGTTGCCCTCTCCGAACAGGTCGCACATCCTATCGAAAACCGAATCGTTACGCACCGCGGGTCGAATGCGATTCATGTTGAAGAAGATGATCGCCTCTCTACCGTAACCAGTGGTGACGGCTTCGATCAGATCAAGCGATAGCCCCTTGTAACCCGTTGGGTCCAACAGGCAGAGACACGGAGCATCGGGCATCAACTCAAGCAGTGCCTCATCCTCGCTGCCAACTTCGTGGTTGAGCACGCTCGGCCAATGCGCCATCTTCGTGGCCGCAGGATGCGCACCGACATTCTCTCGCAGATGATCTGCCACCTCGGTGTTCCTATCATTCAGGACGATTACCAAGCGGCGCATGAGTTCTCCGTCCGCTTCGGCGATGTCCAAGATCCTCAGCGGGTCTGATGGCGTGCCATCGTCCCACATTCCCTCTCCTGCATAGAAGTCCGCGTAGCATAGCAGCCCCAAGCTGTGGGCCTTCATGGCGTTAGCCCATGCTCCGAAGTACTTCTGGACGATTGCGTTCTTGACCAGCGATTGGGGTTCTGGCTCGCCCGACTGGAACCGCTCCTCTGGCATCCGGTTGCCCCCTCGCATCTTCTCGCACGAACTGGTGTTCGAGTAATGAGTGTAGGATAAGACCATTCACTGCACCTGTCAAGTAGCATTGCAGCGTTTCTTGGCAGAGAAGCATGCCGCAGTCCTTCAGCCGCGGACGCTCGCTTCTCAGCCACATCAATCCGTTCCCCCGCAGAAGGTATCCTCTCCTCTGTGGCGAAGCCACGCCCCAACGCCACGCATCAACAGGAGGATCATCTGACCATGACACCCATCAAGCAGTCAGTCTGCTGGGGCGTCGTCGCCTCAGCCGGAGAGCCCGCGGAAGTCGCGAAGAAGGTCAAGGAGATCGGCTACTCGTCCATCGAGATGTCCCAGCCCGACGTCTTCCCGATCATCAAGGACGCCGGCCTCGACATCGCCATCTTCGTCGGCCACAAGTCCCTCGCCGACGGCCTGAACAAGCTCGAGAACCACGAGCGCATCTACGATGAGCTCATGGCCAGCTTCGAACTCGCCGAGAAGTACGAGATCCCGAGCATCCTCTGCCTCTCCGGCAACCGCTACGAAGGCGTCAGCGACCTGCAGGGCGCCGAGATCTGCGCCGAGATCCTCTCCCGCGTCGCCCCGACCGCCGAGGAGAAGGGCGTCAACCTCTGCATGGAGCTGCTGAACTCGCGCGTCAACCACCCCGGCTACATGTGCGATAGCACCGAGTGGGGCGTGCATGTCTGCAAGATGGTGGACAGCCCGCGCGTCGCGCTGCTTTACGATATCTACCACATGCAGATCATGGAGGGCGACCTGATCCGCACGATCCAGAACAACATCCAGTGGTTCAAGCACTTCCACACCGCCGGCAACCCCGGCCGCCACGACATGGATGACCAGCAGGAGATCTACTACCCGGCGGTCGCCCGCGCCATCGCCGAGCTCGACTACCAGGGCTACGTCGGCCACGAGTTCGGCCCCAAGGGCGACGACCGCATCGCCGCCGCGCAGGCCGCGTACGATACGTGGAATGTCGCCTGACGGCGCGAACGGCGGGAGTTGGCAATGGGGAATTGGCAATAGGGAACAACAACGGCGGGCGGCCAGCGACGGTCGTCCGCCGTGCCGTAACTGCAACGTGGTGCAGAGGGAGCCCTGTATGACGAGGTGCGGGGGACGTTCGCCTGACGACAAGTGAACCCAGCCGCGCCCGCTGCTGTCCTTTGAGGCAGCCCGTCCGCTGTTGCGCGTACAATCGTCCAGAGCCAGGCAGGTGACCGATCATGCCCGCGTTCATCGCCATAATCGCCCTTCTCGCGCCCGCCGTCGCCGCCACCGCGGAGGTGGTACACCCCGTGTATGCCGCCGAGTTTGAGTTCACCGCCGAGCGTCTCAAGGGTGCCGTGGATGCCTCCGCGCCGATCATGGCCATGTCCGACGAGGCCGTGCACGCCCTCATCACCGACAAAGCGGGCTTCAACGAGATCCAGTGCCCGAACTGCACCTCAGGCAAGCAGGGCGATCAACTCACCTGGACTATTGACGCGCCGAACCAGGTCACCTGCCGCTACTGCGGCCACGTCTACCCGAGCGAGCAGTACCCGATGGACAGGGTCTATGAGCACGTGGCTCCGACCGGGGAGACACAGCAGTACCCCTGTTACGAGGGCCCCGACGGCTTCCAGCACTTCTTCCAGGCCCGGATTGACTTCCTCGCGCGCTACTGGGCCGCGTCCATGGCGTTCAACTGCGCGCGCGCCTGGCACTGGGGCGCCGGCGATGACTACGCCCGGCGCGCGGTGCTCATCCTGCACCGCATGGCTGAGGTCTACCCGCACCTGCCCATCCACGGCCTCAGCGACTACAGCTTCCGCCGGCCAGCCTTCTACGACAACGATCCGCCCCATCCCTACCTTTCGCAGAAGCTCGGCTCAACCTGGTTCTACAGCGAGATCAGCCACGCGCTGGTCATGGCCTACGACCTCACCTACAGCAGCCCGGCGTGGGACGAACTCTCGGCGCGTATCGGTGAGGACTCCCGGGCCCTCGTCGAGCGCGACCTCATCCGCGCCATGGCCGACTTCACCCTCCAGCAGGACCAGCGCTGGCTCACCAACATGACGCCCTCGTGGTGTCGTGGACTGATCACCGTCGGACGCGTGACCGGCGAGCCGAGCTACATCCATCTTGCGGCCGGGATGCTGCGCGATCTGCTCGCTCAGGACTTCATGGCCGACGGCATGTGGAAGGAGGGCTCAGTCTCCTACCACACGCAGACCGCCAACGGCCTCCGCGGCGCCTGGCAGTCGGTCGTGGGCTACTCCGATCCCCCCGACTACAACTTCCCGGAGACCGGCGAGCGTTTCGATGATCTCGATCCGTTCGTAACCGAGACCTTCCTGCAGAAGTGCCTCGTCGCGCAGAATGCTCTCGCGTACCCCGATGGCACCTTCTGCTGCGTCCATGATACCTGGACCAACCACACTGCCGCCGCGGAGGACCCGGCGACGCCGCGCATGCTCTGGGCGATGGGCCAGGCGATCCTCGGCTCGGGCGAGGGCGACAGCCGCGCGCAGCTACAACTGCACTTCTCCGGCTCCCACGGTCACGCGCACTGCGATCCGCTGAACCTCACCTACTGGGCAGCCGGGCGCGAACTCGTCTCCGATCTCGGCTACACGCACACCACCTACCGCCGCTACTGCACCTCGTCCGCCTCGCATAACCTGGTGATCGTGGATGAGCGGGACTGCAGCACCGGTGGCGGAGACCTGCCGTGGACCGGCGAGATGCGCGTTTGGGAGCCGAACGGGGAGTTCGCGCAGGCAGCCTCCATGAACCAGCCCGGCGTGGCCCCCGGTACCTCGCGCTATCAGCGCACAGTGGTCCTCGTCTCCCGCCCCGATGGGTCGGCGTATGTGGTGGACCTCTTCGATGTCGAGGGTGGCGCACAGCACGACTGGCTGCTGCGCGGAAATGCCGACGCCGACCAGAGCGCGACCTCGCCGGCTGAGATGGCTGCCCTCGATCACACCCTCCTCGGGCCCGGCCGCGAGATGGTGCCCTACATCAACGAGGGCGGCGGCGCCACCGTCGCGATCGGCGCCGGGAATGCGAACGTGGCCGTGGAGGAGGGCCAGGAGACCCAGTACAACGTCTACGGGCTGCTGCGCGATCTGCGCCAGGTGGCGACCGACGATGACTTCACCGCGGCCTTCTCCTTCGAGGAGACCGGCCCGCCACTGACGGTGACGCTGCTGGGCGCGCCCGGCAGCGAGTACTTCCTCGCGACCGGCCCGAGCATCCGTCGAGCCGCTGAGGACTCGTCGAAGGTGGACGACTTCCGGCAGCCGGTTATCATCGCGCGCCGCACCGGCGAGGCGCCGCTCAGCAGCCGCTTCGCCAGCGTCCTCTGGCCCGGCGAGGCCGCTGCGCCGCAGGTATCACCGCTCATCGCAAATGGTGAGACCGTGGGCGTCGAGGTGCGCCATGGCGAGCTTCGCGACCTCATCATCGCCCCCGCGGAAAACCTGGCCGAGCCGATCTCGCTGGAGGGAGTCGGCGTCGCCACCGACGCGCCGCTGACGGTGATCCGCCTGCGCGGCGACGAGCCGATCATCGCGCAGGCCACCGGCGGTACGCTGCTGCGCATCGGCGAGCGCGAGATCGCGCTGCAGCCTGAGCTCAGCGCCACCGTCACCTCCTGCAGCGGCGGCTATGCGGCAGGCTCGCCCGAGGTGGTCGTCGAGGGCGATCTGCCCGCCGGCGCGGCCCTGGCAGGCCGTCCGGTGGTGGTCGAGCATGCCGATGGCCGCTTCTCGCTGCTGACCGCCGAGCGGGTGGAGACGCGCGGCGCCGCCACTGTCCTGGTCTGCTCCGAGCCCCCCGACTTCACGGTCACCGGCGGCTCCACGAGCTTCCACTACTACCCGGTACGCGAGATCGAGGGCACGCCGACGTTGCGCATCCAGCCACTGACGACGTGGCACGCGGAATGAGTGGTGGCTGTGGAAATGCTCCCTTCGCCCGCCCGGGGAGACGCGGCAGGACTATCATGATATACTCAGAAGGAGAAGGAACACCGGCCACCCTACAGGGGTCTAAGCTTGTGCGCACCCACCAGACCAGCCCTCAGACGGGGGCGGAACAGGGGTAACATCGTGAGACGACTGACCCTCGCAGCCTGCATCGCAGCACTCGTGGCGATGGCCGGAATAGCCGCCGCCCAGAACGTCGCCGACATCGTGGTTGGCGGCCAGGTCGTGGCCCGCATACGCACCGGCGGTGAGTATGGCTCCATCAACCAGCGCCAGGCCGCAATCGACCAGCGCATCGTCAAGGTCCTCAGCGACGAGCGCGGCGAGATCTTCATCCGCGAGCTTGACGGACCGCGCCTGAAGGTCTTCCAGGCCAACGGCCGCTGGGCCCTTGGCATCGGCAACACCACGATCATCGATGTCTACCCCGAGGACGCCGCCGGAACGCCGGCAAAGACCGTCATTGAGCAGTGGAAGGCGAACTTCTTCCGGCAGCTTCCCAAAGCCGTCTCGCCGATCCACGTGCCGCAGTGGTGGAAGGACGCGCATCCGGACGAGGTCGCCTCAACCGAGAAGAAGATGCACAACCTCCCGCCCGAGGACGCGGTGCTCATCCGCGAGATCGCTGAGATCTTCGAGGCTGCCCGCACGATGGGCGACGATGACTTCAACCGGCTGCTGCCCGGCATGGAGCGGTCCGTCATCGATTACGTCTGGTCCTACCGCCACCCGGCCTGCGGAGCGGCGCCGATCACCGAGAACATCCGCGCGAAGTCCGGACTCAAGCGCGCCCGCGGCCTCAGCCCCGAGCAGTACGCGGCGGAGCAGTGGTGGATGACCGGCCTGACCATCGAGAAGCTCCGCGAGACAATGCGCATGCCGGCGGGCGTGGGCCCGATCCCCGAGCAGCGCGAGGTACCCGATTTCGAGGCCGCGATCTCGGCGCCCGCGCCCGTGGCGCCCGCCCCAGTCACGCCGGAGCCAGTTACACCGGCGCCGGTGGCCCCCGCGCCTGTCGCACCCGAACCCGTAGCGCCCGGCGGGGCAACGGAGTTCGCGGCGCCCGTCTCGCGCGTGCTGGTGTGCACCGCGCTTGGCCCGAACAACGATCTGGAGACCGCCCGGCAGGACTTCAGCGGCCCGGTGCGGCAGTTGATGGTCTACCTGAAGCTGGATAGTGCGGCGCCCAACACGATCGTCGGCGTGACGGTGGGCAGGGGAGCGGAGGTCGAGGCGAGACGGCTGCTGCGCGTCACGGGCGATCGCAGCCTTGCGGTGACCTTCTACCCCGCGCGTGGCAGCACGTCGCTTGAGCCGGGCGATTACAAGGTGCTTCTGACGGTAGATGGTGAGGAAGCAGGCGTGGTTCCGTTTCGGATCGGGCCCGCGGTGGAAAACTAAGAGCGAAGCTTGAGGGCAGATCGCGGGGCGCCAGACCCGCAGAGTCCGCCGCAAGGAACAAGACCGGACCCGACGCCGCGCGCCAGGGCGCCTCTGCGGGAGCCCGTTGGTTTCTAAGGTGCGGAGGTGAGCGGGATGCCTGATCGACTCGCTGCATTGCGGGAATTGCTGGCCGCATCACGCTACGGCGACCAGGATCATCGCGCGATGATCCGGCTGGAGCATCTTGACGCGCGCGCCGTGGCAGGCTGGCTCTACTGGAAGTTCTCGCAGCATGAGTTCAGAGACATAGACCCCAGTGCGGTGCGCCGGATTCGCGTGCTTCCTGAGGAGAACGGCCTCCTCATCATCGGCGCACCCGCCGCGCTCGATCGCCTGCAGGTGCTGATCGAGAGCCTCGATGTGCCTCAAGCCGCCACGATCTCCGTCTCCTGCGTCGCCGTCGAGACCACGCAACCTCAGCGCCTGCTCTGCCAGCAGCGCGTGCCCAGGATCATTGAGCGCCCCGATGGCACGCAGCTTGACCTCAGCAGCGACCAGCTCGACGTCGGCAAGCTCTGTCCGGTGGCGCCCGACTACGCGGACGCGTGCATCGTGGTGCTAAACCCCTACGTGGACCCCGACGAGGTGGAGCGGATGGCCCGGGACGGCACGGTGGAGATGCCGTGGGAGCCGCGCTTCGCCGAGCACAGGGGCGTCGGCGGCACCGTCACCTTCCACTGCGAGCACACCATGCCCTCAGGCCAGCCAGGGCTGCGGCTCGCGGCGCTTGTGGGCGCGAACGGCCTGGTGACCGTGCAGGTCAGCCTCCGGTGCACCCACACGGAGGTCGAGACTGCGTCCGCCACGGTGCAGTACGTGGCCTTTCCGGGGCAGACGGTGGCGGTCGGGGTCATCCCGGCGAAGAAGGCCGTCAGCAAGGTCACGGTGCTGCTCGTGACCGCCGACACGGTGGATCGCGACGCGCGCCGCAAAGCCCATCAGCGCGCGCGCGACTACACGAAGCGCCTGCAACTAAGGCCGGTGCCACACCGGTAGGCGCGCACGGATCAGAGCTTCTGCTCCGCGTAGCGATTGAGGATCAGCGCTACGACGCCGCAGACTGCGAAGACGCCGCTGAACACGCCGAAGGTCAGCGTGACGCCGCCCACGCGCAGGCCCAGCAGGCTGCCTGCCACCGACGCGACCACCACGCCGAGATCGCGCCAGGTGAACATCGCCCCGTAGGCCAGCGGCCGGCGCTGCCGCTCCGACGACCCTCCCACCAGCGCGGCGCTCACCACCGGGACGCTCCCGTTGAGCAGCCCGAGCATCAGCGCGGTTCCCGCCAGCGCCAGCGGGCTCTCCCACAGCAGCGGGATGGCCATCCCGCACGCGCCCCCGAAGAAGCCAACCGCCAGCACCGTCCCGTGCCCAAGGCGCTCGCTCAGGAAGCCCGCCCACGGGCTGAGCATGAAGAGCGCGGCCGGGTAGAAGGCCGTCGAGATCCACAGCCACTGCGCACCGTAGCTGTTCTCCACGAAGTTCGTGAAGGTGCCGAGGACGAAGCCGAAGGCCATCGCGGCGGAGAAGAGCAGGAAGGCGCCGATCCGCGCCTTGGTCTGCGACATGATCTGAACCAGCGCCGCCCACGTCGGCAGTTCCGGCATCGGCTCAGGCTTGCGCGGCAGGGTGATCATGATCAGGAAGCCGATGAGCGAGAAGCAGGTGGCGCCGAGGTAAAGCAGCCATGGCATCTCCACCGCCTGCGCGTAGGTGAAGATCGAGCCGAGCACCACGACGCCGATCGCCCAGCCACCGTTCGTTGCGCCGTAGAGGACGCCCATCCCCGTGCCGTGGCGCTTCGCGCGGTCGGCCAGCGCCAGCACCTGCAGCGTATTGCCCATCCAGAACGCCGCGCCACCCCAGCCCCAGATCGCCGCCGCCGCCAGCGCCAGCGCATAGCTCGGCACAAAGTAGAGCGCGAGCATCGCCATCGGGAAGAACACGTAGACGGCCCCGCCCGCGATCGAGGATTTCCACTGCGGCCAGTCGCGCAGCAGGTAGACGTTGCCGAGGCGGAAGACCATCATCGATGCGTAGACGGTCGCGATCACCAGCGCTCGCTGGAAGGCGCTCCAGTCTGTGAACTCCTCGAGGTAGGGCACCAGGAAGGCCTGCTGTGCGCCGGTGCCCATGAAGATGAAGAAGTTCGTGCTCGACAAAAGCAGCACGTGCGCGCGCGTGGACAGGCCGGTCTCAGACATGGCGTCTCCCTGATTCACGAGCTCCTGCAAAATGGCGGCGGCGCCTGCGCCGGCGCCGCCACCTCGCAGCCTTCCTGTCGATACGAGGCTACTCCAGCACGATCCACCCACGCGCCATCGGGTCGGCGTGCGCGCTGATCGAGGCGAACCATGCCGATATCTCCGCCGATGGCCCCTGCACGTTGCGCACAAAGTTGATCGGCAGCAGCCGGTCGCGCGCGGCATTCACCCGCAGTTCCTCCAGCGGGATGCGCAGCTCGGCGGTCCAGCGATCCGGCCGCACCTGCGCCGCCCAGTCCGCATCGAAGTTGTAGGCAAGTGCATCCCCGTAGGACTGGTCCTCCTTCTTGCGGTACTGATCGAAGAACGCCCCACCCGCGTTCACGATGAACTGCGCGTACTCCGTGCTCCCATGCTTCGGGTTCACGAATATCTCCACCGAATCATCCTTCCAGGTGGAGCCGTCCCTATCCGCCGAGCGCGCCACGATGTTCGAGGTGTCCTGCTCGCAGTCGAGCGCGATGTAGAGGTTCTTCCCGTCATGAGCCGCGCGTACCCGCGTGGTGTGCTTCGCGGCGCTCGTCCCGCCCCACACAATGAAGTCGGTCAGCACGTCGGTGCGGCCCCAGAGGTCGTCGCGAAGGTCCCCGTCGATCGTCGGCGGCTGATCGGTGCGGACCGCTGTGCCAACCTTCGTCGCCATCGCGCGCACCTGCGAGACCATCGTCTGGTAGCGCCCGGCGGCCTCCGGCGCCATACCCGCCGGCTGCGCGAAGAGCCGCGCGATCTCTCCGTCAATGTTCGCTCGCAGAGTTGCGGCATCGATGGCGCCACCGCGCTGTCGCCCAAGCTGCGCGCTCGCCACCTCGGCTGCGGCCCAGCGCAGCGATTTCATGATGCCGCCGGACTTGAGCGGCGTGATCCATGAGGCCTTCGGCGGGAAGAACGCGATCGGGTCATCGCCCACGCGCTCGGCCATGTACGCATCCACATCCACGGAGGTGAGCCGGCTCGCCATCTCCTGCATCGCGCCCGCGACGTCGCTCAGCGATGAGCCATCAGAGACGGCCTCCTCAACCTCGCAGGTGGCCCAGTAGTTCCCCGCCAGGGCCTTCGTCACGTCGAAGGTCTTCGCGAAGAACTCGATCCGGTCGCGCACAGTATCCTCCCGGGCCAGCGCCCGCGCCTGCGCCAGATAGCCGCTCATCTCCGCGAGCGTCTCCGGAGGGAAGATGAGGAACTGCTGCGGGTCGGCCGCGAGCCGGTAGGCCCAGTGGCCGGCGCCGAAGTTGCTCTCGCTCCACGAGCGCTCGGCCAGCGCGAAGTACGCCTTCATCGGCTCGGCGGCCTCACGGAACATGCGCTCGTTCCAGTCGTCCGTGAGCGCGTCCACATCCACCTTCGGGTCCCAGAGAATCCGCGACATCACGTAGAGCTTGTGCCCGTCGAGGCCCCAGTTCGGATAGACCTCCGCGTAGAACCCGCGCACGCCCAGCCGCACCGCGTGCTGGATCGCGTCCTGGAAGAGGTGGTTGTAGATCCGCGGGATCGCGAAGCCCATCCCGTAGGCGTAGTCGTAGATGCCCATCTGCTCGGTGACCGCCGACCAGCGGCGCAGCATCTCCTGGTCCTGCCGGCGGAACTTCGGGTCCCAGTAGTCCGCGCGGTTGCTCGTCAGGTAGGGAATGATGTTCCGGTGCAGCCGCATGCCCTTCGGCGGCAGGATCACCGCGGAGTACGCGAGGCAGCCGAGCATCTTCTCCGGATGATCCGCCTCAAGCTCCGACGCGATCTTGTTCAGCCACGTGTAGTACTGGATCGAGCGCTCGCCCGAGAAGCCGTTCCACTCGGGCAGCGGCTTGTGGATCTTCAGGCACTCCTCGCAGTCGCAGTACCCCTGCCCGTCGTTGATGCCGTAGGAGAAGCTCTCGGCCATCGGGTTCGCGTCGAAGTAGTCGCGGGCGACCTGCGCGGCATGCTCGATGCCGCCCGGGTCGGTCATGCACGGCTGCCATCCATGATCGTCCACCCCGGGCTCATAGCGTATCTCACCGTGCTGCGGGAAGTACTCCGGGTGCTCCGCATACAGTTCGCGCGGGAAGACCTGGTTGAGGTTGTGGTGGAACTGGTAGCGTCCGTGGATGCGCTGGCGCAGGCTCCAGTCGCCGCCATACTGCGCGCCACTCCACAGGCGCGAGAGGATCGCGGGCGTGTAGAGTCTGCTCATCGTGCGGACACGCAGCCGCTCGTGGGTAGGAACGTCCTCGCCGAGCGGCCCTGGGATCAACCAGCGCACTCCCACCTGGTCCTCGAGGAACTGGCAGACCGCCCAGTAGGTGGCCCACGGGCTCGCTCCGGCCAGCATCACCGCGTCCTCGCGGATCATCACCGCGAACGCATCGCGGTCGAGGCTGTTGCGCTTCGCCCCGAGCGCCTTCGCGACCGGCTCGCACATCCCGACGTAGATCGGCCTGCCGAGCGAGCGCTGATACTCGCCTTCGGGTACGGCCGCGAAGTCGCGGCCGGTGGAGAGCTTCAGGTACTTCGCGAGGTCCTGCCAGGCCTTCTCGGCCTCCGCGGCGGCGCCGGTCTCGTATACGATGACGGCCTGGCGATCACCATCGAGCACGACGAACTCGGCGGCGGAGCAAAGGCTTGCGGTGAGGGCAATCAGAGTGATCAACGGCACGCGCATGAACAATCACCTCGGGAACGGGCTCGGAAGCGCAGGAAGAGGATTCGACGCGATGACGCGGCGGGCCTCCCTCCTGCCCCACAGAAGCGAATCGTGGCCCTGTCTGTCGAGTCGGAAACCGTGGGGCAGGCATCCACCGTTCCCCCGCCTTCACCCATGCCCCATGCCCCGCCGCTACCTGCTGAAGCGCACCTCCATGATGTCGCCGTCCTGCACCACGTACTCCTTGCCCTCAAGGCGCACGCAGCCGGCCTCCTTGCAGGCAGCGATCGAGCCGAGTTCATCGAGCTTCGCGAACGGGATGACCTCCGCGCGGATGAAGCCCTCGTAGAGGTCGCTGTGCACCTTGCGGGCCGCCTCGCGAGCCGTCGTCCCCGCTGAGATCGTCCAGGCGCGCGCCTCGTGGCGGTTCGCGGTGAAGAACGTGATCACGTCGAGGAGCGTGTAGCAGGCGCGGACGAAGCGATCGCGGGCGACGGCATCGAGGTCATACTCCGCGAGGAACTCCGCCTGCGTCTCCTCGTCAAGCTGGGCAAGCTCCTGCTCGAGCGCCGCCGAGACGGGCAGCCAGGTGAGGCCGGCCTGCTCGGCAAGCTGACAGGCGCCGGTGCAGGTGCGGGCACGCAGGTCCCCATCGCTCACGTTGAAGACCACCAGCAGGGGCTTGCTGGTGAGGAGGTTGAAGCCGCGCAGCATGCGCTCCTCGTCGGGTGTCAGCGACATCTCGCGCACGGGGCCGCCATCGCCGAGGTTCCGTTCAACGCGCTGCAGGAGATCGCGCTCCGGGCTGAGCTTGTCGCGCGAGGACTTCAGCTCATCCTCGAGCCGCCGAAGGCGCCCCTCCACGATCGCGAGGTCGGTGACGGTCATCTCGAGGAGCAGCGATTCGAGGTCGGAGCCGGGGTCGAGCGGCCCGCCACGGTGGTCCATCGTGCCGAAGCCCTGGATGACGAGCGCGAAGGCATCGGCGTCGCCGGCGATCTTCGTGAGGCTGTCGTCGCGCCGGGTGTGCTCGTCGCCGGTGTGCAGCGCGGCGAGATCGGCGAAGGTGATCTCCGGCTGCGTGGCCTTCGCCGAGTCGTAGATCTGAGCCACACGCTCGGCGCGTTCGTCAGGTACTTTGACCACCGCCAGCCGCGCCTCAGAGCGGCCGATCTCGGAAGGGTCCGGCTCGCGTCCGGTGACGACGTTGAAGAGCGTGGTCTTGCCGCTTCCGGGAAGTCCGAGGAATCCCACTTTCATCGCGCACGCGCCTCCCTGACGACGAGATCAAGGTGCGTTACGCCCGGCAACAGGCGGCTTCGGCGTGAGCTTCCGGTTCTCCTCCCCACCGCTAGGCTGGAACCTGCATTCCAGAAATCGCGCGAGGGTCAAGCGTCGGCGGGTTGAGAGGCCGATAACAAAGTCGTTCAGGAGGGGCGAGCTTCCTAGCTCGCCCGGTTAACGGAGCCCGCAACGCCGAACGGCGGGCCGGCAAGGAAGCTGTCGCCCTCGCAAACGACGCTCGGGCGCCACTGCGCAAGCGCTGCCCCTCCGCCGCAGGCGGCGTCGGCAAAAGCAGCCCCTCCTGGATGGTCGCGGAGGCGCCATTTGTTGAGCACCGGCCGATTTCTGGAGTATGAGTGGAAGCCCGCGCCACGGAACAGAACCGTGGAGCAGGCATCCTGCCTGCCGTCTTATGCCGTCCCCCCATGCCCCATCCCCCTTGCCCCGTGCCACGCCGTTACCGACTGAAGCGGATGTCGAGGTAGTCGCCGTCCTCGGTGAGGTAGTCGCGGCCCTCCAGGCGCATGACACCGGCCTGGCGGCAGGCGGCGAAAGAGCCGAGTTCGTCGAGCTTCGCGAAGGGCGTGATCTCCGCGCGGATGAAGCCGTCGTAGATGTCGGAGTGTATCTTGCCGCCGGCGTCACGCACGGTGCGGCCGCCCTCGATCGTCCAGCCACGGGCGTCCTTGTGGTTGCCGGTGAAGAAGGTGATGACGCCGAGCAGGTCGTAGCAGGCGCGGATGAAGCGGTCGCGCGCCGGGCGGCTGAGGCCGTAGTCCGCGAGGAACGCGTCGCGCATCTCGTCCTCAAGCGCCGCGATCTCCTCCTCCAGGGTGGCCGCGATGATCTCGCACGCCAGACCCATCTCCTGCGCGACCTGCGCGGCGGCGCGGCAGCGCTCGCCATCGAGATCGTCCTCGGCCACATTCAGTACCACCAGCAGCGGCTTGTGCGTGAGCAGCGCGAAGCCGCGCAGGACCATCGTCTCTTCCTCGGTCAGGTCGAGATCGGCGACGAGCTTCCCCTCGCCGAGGTGCGACGCGACGCGCTGCAGCAGCGTGCGCTCGGCGCTGGACTTGTCGCGCGACGACTTCAGTTCGGCCTCAATGCGCTCCAGGCGGCGCTCCACCACGCCGAGATCGGTGATCGTCATCTCGAGCAGCAGCGACTCGAGGTCGTCTGCCGGATCGAGCGGGTTGCCCTCGGCGTCGAACTCGCCGAAGCACTGGATGACGAGCGCGAGGGCCGCGGCGTCGCCCACGAGCTTCATCAGGCCATCGCGCTGGCCGCCGTCACCGTTCTCGCGGTGCAGCGGCGCGAGGTCCACGAAGGTCATCTCCGGCTGGATGATCTCCTTCGAGCTGAGGATCTCCGCGAGCCGGAAGAGGCGATCGTCCGGAACCTTCACGACCGCGAGATGGCTTTCGGGCCTACCGGTCTGCGCGGGATATTCGACGCGCCCGGTGACGACATTGAAGAGCGTGGTCTTCCCACTGCCGGGGAAGCCAAGGAAGCCGACTTTCATCGTTCATCTATCCTGTTGGCGTGAGAGTGTGATCCATTAACATAGCGCCCGGAGAGGCTCTCCTCTGCTATGTTTTCTTGGGCGCGCCTCTGTGCGAGCGCAAAAAGAGCAATCACCTGCGGGGCGCAGGGGCCACAACGACTACGGCTGACGGCTGGACGAATGGGGTCGGCTCAGCCGACCAGATCCGGCAGGAATTCGCGCAACGAACTCGCCGGGATGGCGCCCTCGCGCAGGACTCGTGGCGGGTGGGCGGCGAGATCGAGGACCGTCGAGGCGGTGCCGCCCGGGCACCGTCCGGCATCGATCACGACTGCGACCTGGTGCAGCAATTCCTCGGGCAGATCGGCGATTTCGCGGGCGGACGGATCGCCGGAGATGTTCGCGCTGGTGACCGCGAGTGCGCCGCCTGCGGCGTGCAGAATCGCGACCGCCACCGGGTGATCGGGCTCGCGCAGGCCAACGGTTGTGCGGCCCGCGGTGACCGCCGGCGGGAGCTGCGCCGAGGCCGGCACGATCACCGTCAGCGCGCCCGGCCACCAGCGCCGGAGCACCGCATCGTGGGCATCCAGCGCCCCGGGCACGAGGCGCTCAGCATCCTCCGGCGAGGCCACGAGCACCGGCAGCGCCATTCCCTCCGGGCGGCGCTTGGCAGCAAAGACCGCTCTGATGGCATCCGGACGCCGCAGTGAGGCCGCGAGGCCGTAGACGGTGTCGGTCGGCAGCACGACCAGCCCGCCGGCCTCCAGGGCTTCCGCAGCGGCTGAGGCGGCCGCCTCCACGCCTGCGCGCGCAACACTGATAACGGCCGGGCCGCTCATCGCTCCGGAGCTCCCATCACGGCCGCAACCACGCGGTCGACGCTGCCGAGGTCCTTGCGGACGATGCTCTCGCTGACGGGAAGCGTGGCGTGAATCAGCTCGGCGACCTGCGCCGCCTGTCCGTCACCGACCTCGAAGGCAATCGCCCGAAGCTTCGGCAGGGAGGCGCACTGCTCGATGATGGCCCGGTAGGCGCCGAGGGCGTCGTCATCGCTGCCGGCGAGCGCCTGGCGGGGCTCGTGCTTCGACACCTCGGGCATCAGCGAGCCGATCTCATCGGCACGGATGTAGGGCGGGTTGCTGACGACCATCTCCACGCTCTCGCGCCACTGCTCGCTCAGCGCCGGCTCGAGCCACTGCCCCTGGGCGAGGGTGACGCGCGAGTCGAGCCGGTGCCGGCCGACGTTCTCGGCCGCCAGCGCCAGCGCATCGACGGAGGCGTCGGTCGCGAGGACCTTCAGGCCCCGCACCTCGGCGGCGAGGGTAATGCCGATGATCCCCGTGCCGGTGCCGACGTCGGCGACGACGTGCAGGCGCAGGTCGGCGATGAGCTCCAGCGCGACCTCCACGAGCGTCTCGGTGTCCGGGCGCGGGATGAGCGCGCGGCGGTCGCAGGCAAACTCGCGGCCGTAGAAGCCGGTGCAGCCGAGGAGGTACTGGAGGGGCTCGCGGCGTTCGCGCGCCACCGCCAGCACGTCCATCGCGGCGAGGCTATCGGTGGTCAGCAGCCGCTCCTGCTGCACCGTGAGCTGCGAGAGCGGGATGCGGAGGACATGTGCGGCGATGGCGCGAGCGTCGTGCTCGGCCTCGGGCACCTGAGCCTCCTGCAGCCGCTGATGGAGGTCCTTGACGGCATCTCTGAGCTTCATGGCGGGCTATGCGGTCTCGATGAACTGCGCGAGGCGCTGCTGCCGCTCTTCCTCCACGAGGGCATCGAGGAGCGGGTCGATCGCGCCGGTCATGATCTCGGGGAGGTTGTGCAGCGTCATCCCGACGCGATGGTCGGTGACGCGGTCCTGCGGGAAGTTGTAGGTGCGCACCTTCTCGGAGCGGTCGCCGCTCTTGACTGCGGCCCGCCGCTGCGCGTCTACCTCCTCCATCTGCCGGCGCTGTTCGTGCTCGTAGAGCCGCGCGCGCAGCACGGTCATCGCCTTCTCGCGGTTCTGCATCTGCGAGCGCTCATCGCGGGAGGCCGCGACGATGCCGGTGGGGATGTGCGTGACACGCACCGCCGTCTCGTTCTTTTGCATGCTCTGACCGCCGGGGCCGCCCGCGCGGAAGGTGTCCCAGCGCAGATCGCCCGGGCTGATATCCACGTCCAGCTCCTCGGCCTCGGGCAGGACGGCGACGGTTGCGGCGGAGGTGTGGATGCGGCCCTGGGACTCGGTGCTTGGAACGCGCTGCACCCGGTGGACGCCTGACTCGTGCTTGAGCCGCCCGTAGGCGCCGGGCCCCTCAGCACGGAAGATGATCTCCTTGTAGCCGCCCATCCCGCCCTCGCTGACGGAGATCACGTCGAGGCTCCAGCCGTGGCGGGCAACGTACTGCTCGTACATGGTGAAGAGATCGCCCGCAAAGAGCGCGGCCTCATCGCCGCCTGTGCCCGCGCGGATCTCGAGGATGGCGTTGCGGTTGCGCATCGGGTCGGGCGGCACGAGCAGCAGGAGCAGATCGTCCTGCATCGCCTCGATGGCCGCCTCGGACCCCTCAAGCTCCGCCTCGAGGAACTCGCGCATCTCCGCGTCATTGGTGCTCGCAAGCATCGCGGCGGCGTCATCGCGCGTGCTCAGGTGCTCGCGGTATTCCGCGAGCTTCCCCATGGCGGGGACAAGCTCGGAGTGATGAACCGACAGCTCCCGCAGGCGCGAGGGGTCGTTGGCCACCTCGGGCGTGCTGAGCTGCTGCTCGATCTCCTTGAACTCATCCTCCAGGCGCTCAAGCGCCGGCAGTATCTCCATCATATCTCTCCAGGAAGATGCGCAGGGACTGCTACAACTCGGCGACGTCGGGGCAGTTGGCGGAGCCCGCGGCCCGAGCCGTGCCCGGCCGGCGGATGATCTCCCCGCCGCGTCCGACGCAGACCATCTCAGGCTGCGGAAGGCCTTCGGGAAGTTCGACCTCGGGAGCCACCGCGGCGAGCGCGTAGACCGCGATCTCCACCTGCTCGCGATCGGCGTGGCGGGTCGTGAGCTTTTGCATCAGCAGCCCCGGGCCGGCAAGCACCTTCTCCAGCAGGCCACCGCGGTGCCTGCCTGCGAGGTAGATGATCTCGTAGGCGATCCCGGCGATCGGCGGCAGGACCGCGAGCCGCAGGATCAGGCGCAGCCACAGCTCGGGCCAGCCGAGGAAGCAGCCGACGATGATCTTCACGAGGATCACCACGAGCAGGAACGCGGTCCCGCAGCGCGGGTGCAGCGGCGAGTGCGTCAGGGCCGACTGCACGTCCACCTTGCCGGTGTCCTCGAAGGCGTTGATGGTCGCGTGCTCCGCGCCATGGTACTCGAAGACGCGCCGCACGTAGGGCATGAGCGAGATCGCCAGGATGTAGCCGACGATGGCGAGCAGGCGCAGGCCGCCCTCCAGCAGGTTGCGCGCGAGGACGGTGCCGAAGTCCTCAGTGACCGAGGCCTGCGCGGTGCCGAGGATCCAGTCCACAGCCCACGCGGGCAGCAGCACGAACAGGCCGATCCCGAGCGCGAAGGCGGGGATCATGGTGAGCCAGAGCGCCTTCTCACCGAGGCTGCTCTCCTTCGCCTCGACGGCGGCGACCGCGTGAGTCTGCTTCTCGGCGTCGGAGAGGGCGTGATCCGGTTCGAGGTGCTGGGCCTCATCCTCGAGGGCGACGTTGCCGGAGAAGGTCAGCGACTCAAGGCCCATGGTCAGCGAATCGACCATGGCGACGTTGCCGCGGATGAACGGCAGCCTCGCCCAGCGGAAGCGCTGGCTCCATGTACTGAGCTGGCGCATGCCCACGACGACGCTCCCGTCAAGGCGCCGCACCGCCGTAGCATACTCCGTCTTCGAGCGCATCATCACGCCCTCGAGGACGGCCTGCCCGCCGTAGAAGTGCTTCTCCTCGCTCATGGGTGCCCTTAAGTGACCGACCTCAGCCCCGCCGGGCTGAGGTCAGGATAGGATGCAGTGGGGAGCGCTACTGCTCGTCCTTGTACTGGTCCTGCAGACCGTAGCGCTTGATGAACTTCTCAACGCGACCCTCGGTGTCCATGATCTTCTGCTTGCCGGTGTAGAACGGGTGGCACTGGCTGCAGATCTCGACCTTGATCTCGGGCTTGGTCGAGTGGGTCTTGAAGGTCTCGCCGCAGGCGCAGATGACTGTCGACTCGACATAATTCGGATGAATGTCGGGTTTCATGTTCCATATCCTCCGGACCGCTCGGCGGTCTGTTGTACGCACAATGACCCGCGCTCGGCCGTCTGCCTGTGGGCGCGGGCATTGAATCATACCACAAGCGGCAACGGATCGCAAGAGCGCTGTCGCGTGCCTGGAGGGTCCTCCAGGAGCATCGGTTTTGGGTTGT
>DHPY01000090.1:0-1630 GCA_002411015.1 Armatimonadetes bacterium UBA5352
CTCGCCCGCCAAACGACGGCGGGCTCGGAGCGGCCCCTCCACGAAAAATGGCAACGACCGCGCCGGGCGAAGATGTGCGTAACGCATAGCCGTTCCGGATGAGGGGGAGGACAGCCACGGCGGCAGGCAGGATGCCTGCCCCACGGAAGGAAGCGACGCATTCACCGTGGCGCAGGCTTCCAGCCTGCGATCTGTAAACGAACGGGCCGCCGCGGATATCGCGGCGGCCCGTGTGTGTTCTGCCGATGACCGGTCTACTCGCGCTCGTAGGCGCAGAGCTTGCAGTCGATGCGGTGCAGCCGGAACTTCGGGAAGCTGCTGAAGCCCGTGTCCAGCTCGCACGCGCGGCCTGTGAGCAGCGGCTTGCAGTACGTCACGAACTCCTCGGTGACGTCGTTGCCGGTCTCGTTGATCCACTCGCGCGGGACGGCCTTCGACGCGCCTGCGACGGTCATCAGCGACGTCGCGCCACACTCCCACTGGTAGGGATCGTCGTTCTCGCGCTCGATCGTCACCATGATGTCCGTCTGGCCCTCCACGGCCCAATAGACGGCCTTCTGCCCGACCGCATACGCCTGGTCGAGGTCCACCTGGCTGGCGGTGGCGGAGAAGCAGCGCTGCAGGTTGCCGAGCTTGTCGTGGCGCGAGCGGACGCCCGTGCCCTCCTCCACGACGTCAGACAGCCACTGCGCGACGCCGCCGAGGCGGGAGTGACCGAACTCATCCACCTGCGAGCTGCTCGTGACGCGGTCCTCGCCCTCGAAGGCGAAGCCCTCAGAGACGGCGATCACGCAGTAGCCCAGCTCATCATACTTGGCCTTCACATCATCGATGAGTTGCTCGCGCGTGACTTTCACCTCGGGCAGGTAGACGAGGTGCGGCGGGGCCTCGGGAGTCGGCCGCGCGGCGGAGGTTGCGCCCGTCAGCCACCCCTCGTTGCGGCCCATGATCTCCACCACCTCCAGGTTGCCGAACGCCTCAGCGTCTCGTCCCACCGCCTGGCAGCAGGTGGCGGCGTAGCGGGCCGCCGAGCCGAAGCCGGGCGAGCAGTCGGTGACTACGAGGTTGTTGTCAATGGTCTTCGGGATGCCGATGACGCGCATCTCCCAGTCGCTGGACTTGGCCAGCTCGGAGACGCGGTGGCACGCGAGCTGCGAGTCGTCGCCGCCGATGTAGAAGAAGTAGCGGATGTCGTGTGCT
The DNA here is from genome assembly GCA_002411015.1 of Armatimonadetes bacterium UBA5352. Taxonomy (GTDB): domain Bacteria; phylum Armatimonadota; class Zipacnadia; order Zipacnadales; family UBA5352; genus UBA5352. Next base: position 1,201 of record DHPY01000090.1, read on the forward strand.
TTGAAGACCTCCATCGCGCGCTCGAGGTCCTTGTCCTTCGGCTTGAGGCGGCAGGTGCCGAGCCCGGCAGATGGAACGAGCTTGATGGCCTCGACGGTGTCCGGGTCCTCGCGGAACAGGTCGCACAGATCCTCGTTGAGGACGCCGTCCATCCCGTGAACCGCGCCGAAGAAGCGGTCGATCTCGTCAATGTCCCAGGCCGCCTGGATCGCGCCGACCAGGCTGGCGTTGATAACGATCGTGGGACCACCGGACTGGCCGATGATCGCGTTGCCTTTGAGTGACATGATGCCCTCCTGAGTGGTGAGTTGAGCTCGGAATCCCATATACTGGCCGGTGAGTATAGCATACGACAGCAACGACAGCAAACGGCTGCGAACGACGGCGAACGGCCGCCAACGGCTGGAACGGCAGCAAACGGCAGCAAACG
>DHPY01000090.1:1772-62689 GCA_002411015.1 Armatimonadetes bacterium UBA5352
CAGCAAACGGCAGCAAACGGCAGCGGCAACGGCTCTTCGACTAATCGGTCATCTCAACGAGCCAGTTGTGAGTCTCCGTGGCGGCGGCGTTCACCTCGTCAAGGGTCTCGCCACCGAGGCACTCCACGATGCATGGGCCGTCGAAGCCCACGTCGAAGAGTTCCTCAAAGACGCCCTCGAAGTCCACTGTGCCGGTCCCGGGCAGGATGTTGACGCCCTCAAGCTGCCCGAGGCTGTCCTTGATGCACATCGCGACCACGAACTCGGAGCAGATGCGCAGCTCGTTCACCGGGTCCAGGCCCTTGTAGTGCACGATGTTTCCCGGGTCATAGTAGATGCCGAAGTTGTCATGCGCCACGCGATCGAGGGCGTAGATCAGGTCCGCGCCCGTGTCAGTGATGCCACCATGCGGCTTGAGGGTGAGCATGACGCCCTTCTCCTCGGCATAGTCACAGCAGGCGGCGATGGTGTCGAAGTAGAGGTCCTCTGTCGCCCCGCGCGCGGTGCCGCAGCTCAGGAGGTACTGCGCGCCAAAGGTCGGGGCCGCGTCGATGAAGTCGCGCAGGCCCTTCTCAGCCTCCTCCGGCCCCGCATCGAGCGGGATGCTGATGAGGCAGGTGGAGGGCGTGAGGCCTGCCGCCTCGACCTCAGCGCGGCGCTGGCGGGCGACGCTCTCGGAGGTCTCCGGGCCGATGATCCAGTCCTTGCCGAGGCGCATCGTGCCGACGAGTTCGAAGTTTGCGTCGGCGGTGCCGGTCAGGAAGTCGTCCCAGGAGAAGTTGCTCCATGGTCGGGTGAAGCAGCCGAATTGCAGTGCCATCGTGGATCATCCTTTCGCGTCTGCGGCTACGAATCAGCCAAACATCGTAGGCATGACACCAGCGAACGCCGCCGATATGCTGCGGCGATCACAACAGTGATAGGTAACGTGACTACGCCATATTCAGGCACGACCGCACAGCATCCGACGGTCAACCATGTCAAAACGAACAGCCACGGCACGTACTTCGCCGTCACATCGCTCGTGGTTATCCGTCTCAGGATGCAGTTCACGCGCGGACCGTGTGGAAAAAGACGAATCTCTTCCCCGGTCTCAAAAGTGTACGATCCGGACGCAAGCAGCCGGTCGCGGATGGTCCCCCCGTGGCTGAAGGCGCCGTAGGTGCCGGAACCGAGGTATCGCTCCAGTTCTCGAGCTTGATGAATGCGCATACGATGAAACGCGTCGGTGCTGACGGATGTTATCCACCAAAATAGGCTGAGCAGCACCCCAGCCACTGCAACAACGACCACCATTGAGATGTCTTCACCGCCCGGCCGCAGATATGCCTGCCCCGCCGCCACGAACAGTAGTGAGTTGGCAAGCAGGAAGTAGTGCCATCTGCTCCAGTACCATCGTCCTTGGTGCTCGATCGCTGCGAGCAGCGTCTCGTAAGCCAACTGAGCCCCTTCTGGTGTGGGCATTTCGTAGGCCTCATGTGGTACCACAGCAACGCCCCCTTCACGTGATCTGCCTGCCACTATGCGCTTGACATCCGCCCGGCCTGCACATCCTCCAGCCGCTGAAGAAGCTGCTCAGGCGTGGCGTAGCCGGTGGTGCCGATCTGCTGGATGGTGATGGACGCAACCAGGTTGCCGACGATCGCGCCCTGGACGAGGGTCGTGTCGGCGGTAGCCACCGCCAGCGCGGAGGCGATGCCCGCGGTGAAGCTGTCTCCCGCGCCCACGATGTCTATCGGCCCCTCGACCCGCACGGCCGGAACGTGCGTGGTCTCGATCCCCGGCGCGACCACCAGCACGCCCTCCCTGCCGAGCGTGACGACCACCGCGCGGGAGGCCGTCTGCTCGAGCAGCCTCTCCCCCGCCTCGCGCGCCTGGTCGAGGGTGGGCTCACCAGAACAGGCTACGCCCGCGGCCCGGCAGGCCTCATGGGCGTTCGGCTTGATGATGCAGCTGCGGAAGCGCGAGATATCGCCGCGCGAATCGACCCAGAACACGCGGTCGCCGTTGTGCTCGGCGGTGGCCGAAAGTGCCTCCACGAGCAACGGCGTCACGACGCCAAGCTCGGGATCGGCCTCCTGGTCGCAGATGATGACGGCATCGGAGACGGCGCCAAGGCAGTTCAGCCGATCGGCGATCATCTCCTGCGTCGAGGCCGGCAGCGGCTCGCGGCTGCGGATGTCGAGCCGGTTGAGCTCCCGCAACGTGCCATCGCTCTCGCGCACGAGCGGCTTCGTGTAGGTCGGCGTCATGTAGCCCTCGAGGGTCATGAAGAGCTCATCGTTGAGCAACTGGTGCTGCATCGCCTGCCGAAGCTCGTGGCCCTCGCCGTCGTCGCCGCAGACGCCGATGATGCTCACATCGCAGATCCCGAGGCCGAACAGATTGCTCGTGACGGTGCCCGCCGCACCGGGCTGAGGGCGCTTCTCAACGACCTGATACGCGTCAAGCCCGGTCTCGATGGACTGCTCGGTCAGCGCCGGGTCGATGATCAGGTAGCGGTCGAGAAAGAAGTCGCCGACGACGGCGATCGAGGTGAGGGCCGTGTCCCACATCTCGAGGATGTACTGAAGACGTTCGACCTCAAGCTCTTCGTAGCTGGCCACCCTCATTGTTCGAGTACCTCCACCCGCTCAATAATCAGCCGCCAGAGCGCGGGGATCGACTCCACGTGCGGCATCTGGAAGTAGTAGCTCGCGCCACTATCGGCGACGGTGCGGACGAGGATCGTCTTCCACGGGCGGAAGTAGTAGTTCGGGTCGTCCTTCGCGGGCTGCGCGCGGTAGTCCTCGGGCAGAGGCTTGAGGTCGAAGACCGCAGTGATGAAGTCCGCGATCTCCCGCCCCTCCTGCAGCGCGACGTTGCGCGCCATCGCGAGGGCCTTCAGGTAGACCTCAGGGCCCATCACCTGCGAGCCGAAGGTGAGGTAGGCGCCTCCCTCCAGCGCCTCCACCGAGTGGGCGAAGACCAGGAAGTCGGTGTAACTGGCGGCGCCGATTGCGGCCCCGTCGCAGTTCGGGTGCTCGTGGACGATATCATAGCCAATGCTCACGTGGATCGTGGCGGGGATCTTCAGCCGCCATGCGGCCGCGAGCACGCTGATCTCCGAGTGCGCGAACATGCCGGTCGCGATCTCGTGGCCGATCGTCTCGCCGAAGCCGAGGTGGTTGTCGGCGGCCGCGCGGGCGATCTCATTGAGCCGCCCGGTCTCCTGCCAGAGGCCAAACTGCCCCTCGCTGATATACTTGGCGACCGATTCGGTCGTGGCGCCAATGAGCGCGAGCTCGAAGTCGTGAATGGCGACCGCGCCGTTGCCCGCGAGGTGCGTGATGAAACCGCGCTCCATCAGGTCTATCAGGAAGCGCTGCACGCCTGAGCGGATGACATGCGCGCCGAGCGCCCAGATGAGCGCAGAGCCACCATCCCGGGCGGCAATGAGCCGGTCAGCGAGCGCGATCAGGTCCGGATCATCCGGCGGCTCGGGAGCGTCCTCGAGACGCATGACGACCGACAGGTCGAGGTCATGCTGCCGCTCGGTGAGCGGCTTCAGGCGCAGCCGAGAGCGATCGAACTGCTCGTAGGGCACCGGTCATGCCTCCTCTTCGAAGAGCCAGCGAAGCAGGCGGTCATGCTCGCGGAACTCCGGGATGATGACGGACGCGCCGGCGACGATCAGCCGATTGCGCTTCCATGCGTCGATGCCCTCGCGGCGCTCCTCATCAGTAGCCACGCCGACCGCGATCCCGCCGACCTCGGCCACGTTCTGGATCTCCACGTAGCCATCGCCGAAGCCGAGCAGTTCGCTGCCGTGCAGGTCGTGCTCGCGGATGATCATCTCGATGACCATCGCCTTCGAGAAGCTCTCGTAGTCATCGAGCGCGCCGTAGATGCCCTCGAAGTAGCCGGTGACGCCGAGCGCCTCGGCCTCGTCGAGGACGTATGGCTGATCGGTGCCGGAGGCGAGGTAGCACTTCACGCCGCGCTCGCGGAGGTTCTCGAGGATCTCGAACGAGCCCGGGACGATCATCTGCTCGGGCGCGATCGTGCCGGCCTTGAGGCCCGTGACGCGATGCTCGATCTGCTCCCAGAGAAGCTCCAGGTAGCGGTGCTTGTATGCGAGCGGCTCGAGCGGCTCGACGCCGCGGGCGCGGATCTGGTCGGCAAGCTCGATCATCTGGTAGATCGTCTGCTTCCCGGTGAGGCGATCCACGAACTCCCGCACGATAGCAGTCAGCGCGTCACGCGACTCATCAGTGCCGGTCTCCGCGAGGAGATCGACCATCATCGGCACCATGACGTCCTGCCAGCCCTGGCGGATAAGCGAGATCGTGCCATCGAAGTCGAAGAGCGCGTGACGGATGCGGCCGCGCTCGATCTCCGGGCGGATGATCTCGATCTGGCTGCCGGGCAGGAACTGGCCGGGTGGCTGCTCTGTGACGGCTGACTGGCCCTGGTCGGTCATGTGTGCCTCCGTTCGTCGTTACGCGGCAACAGCGGCCCCTCCCCCCGGCCCCCTCCCCCTTGACGCTGCAAACGACGCAGCGTCGGCGGGAGAGGGGGAGGAACGGCTGCACCACGGTACCCTCCATGCCCGATCCCGATGCCCCGCCGTCACCCCAGATCCATCTTGAACTCCGAGTAGCGGCTGGTGTCGAACCAGTCGGTCTCGTAGGCCCAGGGGGCGTCCGCCTCAGTGAAGTTGATGGCGTCGGCGTAGCAGCGATCGAGCAGCTCGCCGATCCCGTTGATGCCGGTGAAGACCTTGTCTCCGCGGTCCTCGCGGGTCACGTAGGTGGGCGGCACCTCGTGCGGCGGCGCGCCGGACTCATACGCCCCGTTGAGCGCCACGGTCATCGGCCGCGTCATCGCGATCGGCGCGTGCAGCTCGTCGCTCTCGCCGCGCAGATAGCGGATGGCGTTGCGGAAGACCTCGAAGTGCTCGCGCTCCTTGTCCCACGCGATCGTCTCGGATGAGCCATCCTTGTAGTTGATCTGCGTGTCACCCACGTGATCCCACCACGCGGTGCCCTTCGTGCCCTCGACACGTGTGAGAGGCCCGCGCGTCTCCCATCCGGCGAGCGTCACGTTGTAGGCGATCTGCGTGCCGCCGGAGGTCTCGACGAGGATCGACGAGGTGTCCTCGCCCGGGATCTGGTGGGCGTGGTAGAGCTCGCCCTTCACGCGCACCGGCGTGTCCGTGTGGTTCCAGGTCTGGCTGGACCAGTAGAGCGCGTTGAAGAGGTAGTGCGCGAGGGCGTTGTTTGTCGGGCCATCGAGCACGTACCGGCCATCAATGACCATCTGCCCGGCCCACTTGTTGCGCGCGTAGTAGTCATCATCGCGCACCCACTCGGACATGACGGAGATGCGCGTGATCTCGCCGAGCTTCCCGTCGCAGATGTGGCGCTTGAGGCTGCGCACCGTGTTCTTCGACTGGTTCTGGAAGCCGACCTCGCAGAAGTGCCCGGTGGCCTCGGAGGCAGCGATCATGGCGTCAACATCCTGCACGGTGGCGGCCGGCGGCTTCTCCACGAGCACGTTATAGCCGGCCTGCATCGCGGCGATGGACGTCTCCGCGTGGGTCTGGATCGAGAGCGGGAGGGCAATGAGCTCGACGCGGCCCTGCTCCGCCTCCAGCATCTCTTCGTAGTCGTTGTAGACCTTGATGCCGCGCTCGGCATACTCGGCGACGGCATCCGCATATTTCTGCGGACTGCGGATGACCACGCAGTCGAAGGTGGCGAAGCCCTCCTCCACCATCCGCTCGATCGAGGTCCTGTGGCTGCGGGCGAAGTTGCTGACCCCGACGAGGCAGATGCTGACCGGGCCGGTTCGCTTATCACTGGACACGATGATCGCTTCCTTTCTGGCACACCCCGCCGCGCTCAGCCGCGCACTCCCGGCCGCCACTGCTCGGGCTTGAGATCACGTTCGTACTTCGGGTAGACCTTCAGCAGCACATCCATCAAGTCCTCGCCCTCGATCTCGCGCACATGGGCATTGATCACCCGCGTCGCCTCGCCCGGGTCCTCTTCGTCCCAGGTCGGCTCCTTGCGCTCGTCGCGGAAGAGCACCGGCGACTCGAGCGTGAGCGGCTCCACGCGATCGACGGCCTCCGCGGCGCGCTCGGCGCCCTCGCGGATGAGCTGGCGGGCGCGCTCGGGCGCGAGCGTCAGCGCGGAGAGGAGGCTGGTGCCCTGCTTGACCGCGACGGTCACGCAGCCGGGGCAGAGCGCCTCCATCTCCCGGCAGAGGTGCACGTCGCCCGCGGCGAAGACGAACGGGACGCCGTAGTAGCCTGCGATAAGCGCCTGCAGGCCCGTCTCCCCTACCTCGATGCCGTTGAAGGTCCAGCGGCGGATCGCGCCACTCATGGTGTGGGAGAGGTTCGCGTCGGGCGTAGAGGCTCGTGCGTGCGCGCCCACCGCCCCCGTTGCGGTGCACGTCTCATCGAGGAAGGGCAGCCAGAACGGGCGGTCGAGGCCGTGGAAGTACACCGCCCGGGGGTCCGCCTGCTCGTAGTTGATCGTCGAGCCCGCGCCATGGCCGTCGTTGACGATGATGTCATCAAAGCCGGCCGCCGAAAGCCCGTCAACGGCCGCGTTGACCTCACCGGTCAGCAGGCGGCCGATGCGCTGGCGGCGCATGGAGTTGTAGATGCTCTCGTCCTTGCGGTCCTCCCATCCGCAGACTCCGGCGACACCCTCGATATCGGTCATCACGTAAAAGCGCATGGGTCAGCCCTCCTTCCTCCAGATCGGCATCCAGTCCGGCTTGAAGCCATACTTGAGGTCCATCATCGCCTTGATATCAGGCGCTTCGACTTCCATCGTGCGGCAGTCGATGATCCGCCTGCCGGGGGGCTGCTTGTCCTGGTTCTCAGGGTCGAAGATCGGGTCCTCGTGCACCTCGCGGAAGACCACGGGCGACTCGAGTGTCAGTGGCTTGACGACGCCGATGCGCTCCATGGAGAGGCGGGCGCCCTCCTCGATGATCTCTCGCGCGCGCTCCGGCGCTGCCGTGAGCGCGGAGAGGCGGCTGGTGCCGACCTTGACCGCGGCGCCGACGCAGCCGGGGCATAGTTCCTGCATCTCGCGCACCGCCCACTCATCGCCGGCGCAGAAGATGTAGGGGACGCCGTAGTAGCCTGCGAGGAATGCCTGGTAGCCGGTCTCGCCGACACTGATGCCGTTGAGTGAGTAGTCGCGGATGCTCTTCCCCATCGTGTGGTGGAGATTGCCGGCGGTGGTGCGGGCTTTCGCGTGCGTGCCGACGCTCGCGAGGGCATCGCAGGTCTCGTCGAGGCCGGTGCAGTAGTTCGGGCGCTCAAGGCCGTGGAAGACCTGAATGCGCGGGTCGAAGAGCTCAGGGTTCATCGTGCTCCCCGCGCCGTGGCCGTCGTTCACGATGACCTCGGTTGCGCCGCCCGCGAAGAAGCCGCGTGCGGCCGCGTTCACTTCCTCGGTGAGGAGCCGTCCGAACTGCTCGCGGAGGGTGGCGCCGTAGTGCGTATCTCCCTGATGGCGCGGGTCCCACTGGCTGATGCCCGCGACACCCTCCAGGTCGGTCACGATGTAGACCTTCATGCTTGCCTCCGGGGGTGAGCGACTCGTCCTGTGCTCAGACGCTGCAGCGGCGCGACGCACGCAGCCTGCGTCACGCTCGGCGAGGTGATTGCTTCCTCGCTCCGCGCGAAACTCCTCCAGCAGCGTGCGCTATGTCGTTGACTACAAGCAGAGGCGCGTCACACGCGACGCGATCTTCCGGCTGATCCTTCAGCGGGTCGAGGAGACGCAGGGGAAGGCGCGTCCGGCCTCGGCCACCCGCGAGATCGTCGGCCTGCCGGGGGGCGAGATAGACCTCAGGAGCGGCGGCACAAGCCTCCAGACGAAGTAGAGCGAGGCCGGCCCGTGCGAGGGCGAGCCGGCCTCGGCGGATGATGCAGCGCCGGTCACTCAGAGACGCGCGCGAGGCAATCGCTGGCTGCGTCGAGGAAGAGCGTCTCCGCGCCGGAGGCCACACGTGCCGAACGCGCCAGCCAGGTCTCATAGCCGCCCTGCGCGAGGCCGGCGTCGGTGGGCACGTAGCCGATCCAGTCGTTCGCAAGCTCAATCGTCATCGTGCGGGCGAAGGGCGAGTGGCGCTTGGTGCTGAGGCCATACTCCACGAAGAACTCGCCCGGGAAGCCGACCATCGCGAGGTCGGCGATGCGCAGCGCCTGGACCTCCGTCGGAAGCTCGACGGGCCACCTGTCTATCTCCGCGCGTTCGTTCGCATAGCTGCCAACGAACTGCGGCCACTTCGTCCCGATCTGCTCAACCGCGTTCTGCCCGCCCGCGACCTCGCGCTGCTCCTCCTCAGCGCCGGTGCGGCGGCGGTAGGTGATCGTGGAGAGCGCGGCATCCACCGTACCCTCACCCACACGCCGGTCAAGCTGGCTCCAGATCTTCCGGCACTCAGCCGCGAGCGCCGCGCCCACGCGATCCACGCGGTAGTTCGCGTAGGGGCGCGCGGGCTGCACGGGCGGCTTCGTGCGGTCCACGTTGTTCGCGTCGCCGCAGCAGCCGTTCGCCATGATCGCGACGAAGCGCGAGCCGCTCATGCGCTGCAGGGCCTCGCTGAAGGCGCCGAAGTAGTCGGCGGAGATCACGTTCCCCGCGCCGCCAACGTAGTGCAGCGAGTAGTTGGCGATGGCGGCGATCGGCTCGCCCGCCGGCGTCTCAGCGACCAGCAGCGCGACCTCCGGGTCAGTGGGGCCCGCCGGGCGCACAAGCTCCTCGACGGCCACGGGCGGGTTCATCTGCACCGAGCCATCGCGCATCCACCAGCGGCGGTTGTGCGTCTCCTCGGGGCACGAGCCGCTGCTATGCGCGATCACCGCGGGCTGCAGGCGGTTCTGAGCGAGCTTCACCGCATCACCGATACGCGGCAGCACCCACTCGACGTACCCCTCCTCAGCGGCGACCTCGAACATCGTGTAGGTCGCGGGGCCGTAGTGGGTGTGCGTGCAGGACATCATCATCTGCTCGGGCGGGATGCCCGTCAGTCCCTGCGCGCGGGCCTTCGCGACCGCGAACTGCTCGCGCGTGAGGATGATCAGGTCATTCTGCACGTAAGCGACCTGCCGCTCGCCATCATCGAAGACCACCGCGCTCGCGTAGAGCGGGTAGCTCACGTCCTCGGCGTAGCGCGGCCCGAGCGACCCCGCCAGCACCGATCCAAGCTTCGGCGTGATGTCCACCCGAGCGGCTCCTACCCGTAGCTCACCCATCGTGATCCGTCCCTTCATGTGAAGCCGGCGCGCACTCTTTCGCCTGCTCAAGCCGCGGCGGTTCTTCGCCGAAGGGAGCGACGGACCTGCAGGTGCGCCAACGCACGTTGGGGAATACCTCACCGACGCATTGACGCACGCGAGGTGATCTGGTGGCTTCGGCACAGGGAGGATCAATCGGCGAGCGGCTCAGGCGGGCGGTGCTGCATCCGGTGGCTGTCGGCTCGGCCATCGCCGCGGCGCTCTCGCTGGCCCTGGGGCAGCCTGCATTCGCGGTCGCGTTCGGCATCATCTGGATCGCCACGGTCGCCGTGAAGGGTGGCCGAGGGCCCGCCGCCGCGCGCCCCCCCGATATCGGCCACCTGCCGCCAAGCATCCAGGCGGACCTCATGGGCGTCATGAGCGCCCTCGATCAGCTTCAGGTGGCCGCACGCTCGGTTCCCGCAGAGCAGCGACCGCTCTTCGAGGGCATTGAGCGCGAGGCGGAGGAGCTCCGCGGCTCGGTGCTGCAGCTTGGTCTGAGCGCCGGGGCGTTGCATCGGCGGCTCGAGACGATGCGGCCGGAGCAGATGGAGGCAGACGCCGCGGCGCTTCGGGCGCGGCTTGAGGCGACGAGCGACGAGGCCGCGCGCAGGCAGCTTGAGGCATCACTGGCGGATCACGAGCAGCGAATCGAGCGGCGACAGCGGCTGCTCGGGCGGCTCGAGCGCTACCGCGCGACGATCAAGTCGCTGGAGACGACGGCGGCGGAGATCGTGGATCGCGCGACAGACCTCGCAGCAGGCGTGCCGGTGGAGTATGATACGTTCGACGAGCGCTCCCCGGAGCGGAAGGTCTCTGAGATGAGGGCAAGCGTAGCGGCGCTTGAGGAAGTGCTGGGCGCTGAGGCGGAGACGCTTTGACGGGCTGTGGCCGCGGACCGCAGTTTCACTGACGCACGCAGAGCCGGGCGGGCGCCTGGCTCAATCTGGAGGTGACGTCGCATGTGGCAGCGCATCAAGGCGATCTTCCGGTCGATGTTCGGTTGGATGATCCGGGGGGCCGAGAACCCGGAGATGCTCCTGCGCCAGTACATTGACGACATGCGCAGCACGATGCCGAAGCTCAACGCGCAGGTGGCTGAAGTCGTCAAGCATGAGAAGCAGCTTGAGATGGACGTCGAGCGCAAGCATCAGATCGTTGCGGACCTCGAGCCGAAGGTGGAGATGGCGGTGAAGCTCGGCGAGGAGAAGAAGGACCTTGCGAAGCGGCTGATCGCCTCGCTGCAGATGGCGAAGGGCGAGCTTGCGGACCTCGAGGCGGCGCTGGAGCGGGCGAAGCAGAACTCCGACCAGATGATGCGCCAGCGGCAGGCCTACGAATCGCGGGTGACGCGGCAGATCGAGGAGGCCAAGCGCCAGCTCTCGCGCGCGAAGCAGGCTGAGGTGGAGAAGCAGATCGCCTCGACGATGGCGGCCTTCGAGGTGGGCGACCAGTCCGACACGCTCGAGCGCATGACCGAGAAGATCGACGAGGACCTCGCCCGCGCACGTGCGCGCCAGGAGGTCGCTTCGCAGACGCTGGATTCGCAGATGGCCGGTCTTGAGCTTGACGTGGCCGACCAGCAGGCTGAGATAGCCTACGTCGAGTACCAGCGGCAGCTCGGGCTGATCCCGGAGGAAGAGGCCGAGCGGACGATGGAGGCTGTGAGCGCGCAGCCGAGCACCGAGCAGATCACTGAGAGCGTCACGCCTGAGGAGATGCGCGACCTCGAGGCCCGCATCCAGGCAGAGCAGGCGCAGACGCAGTCCGGCCCGCAGGAGTGATGGAGGGCGCCATGGCAGCCGCCACACCGCCCGCACGCGGGCCCGCGTGGGCAGATGAGATCCGCGCCGCGTTCACCAGCGGCGCGGCCTCGGTCTTCCTGCTGCACGGCGTCCGCGACCTCGTGCGCTTCGGGAACGAGTATCACACGCTCCCGGAGTTCATCCACCGGGCGTTCTGCGGCAACAAGCGCGCGGTGTTCTACGACATCGGCCAGGGCATCTACTTCCCCGCGCCCGAGGACGAGAAGGAGTTCAAGGCGTTCCTCGAGGTGCGCGCGGCGCGTGGTGAGCCGACCTTCGCCATGCGCGACAGCTACCAGCCGTCGCTCGCGATCCCGGTGCTGCACGAGTACCTGATGAGTCGCCAGCGGGTCGCACTGGTGATCGACTTCGTGGACAAGGTCTTCCCGCAGCAGGAGGACCGCTTCATGAGCGCCGAGGAGCGGCGGCTGCTCGCGACGGTGCGCTCGCTGGCGACCGACCCGCGGCTGATGAAGCGCAACAGCTTCGTGCTGATGATCGCGGAGTCGCTGGCCGATGTGGACGAGGACCTCTACTCGCGCGGTGGCGGGACTGCCGTCATCGAGGTCCCACTCCCCGACGAGACCCAGCGCCTCGGCTACATCGCGCACCTGCTCGACAGCGTGCAGCCCAACGGGGCCCCGCCCGCCGACAGCGGCGACCTCGCTGTCTCGCGGGAGGTGCTCGCGCAGGTCACCAACGGGATGACATTCGGCCAGATCGCGGCGATGGTCCGCTCGGCGCACGCCGAGGACCGGCCGCTCGGGCTGGCGGAGGTGAGCGTACACAAGCGCCAGGCGATCGAGGCCGAGATCGGCAACCTCGTGGAGTTCACTGAATCGCCGCTCGGCCTTGACGCCGTTGCGGGCGCGGATAAGCAGAAGCAGCTTCTGCTCGACACCGTCCGTGCCCTCCGTGAGGGCCGCAAGGGCCTCGTGCCGAAGGGCATCCTGCTGCTCGGACCGCCTGGCACCGGGAAGACCTTCACGATGCAGTGCTTCGCGCGCGACATCGGGATCCCGTTCGTGGAGCTGCGCAACATCTTCAGCAAGTACGTCGGCTCGACCGAGGCGAACCTCGAGAAGCTCTTCCATTACCTGGAGGCGCTCGCGCCGATCTTCGTGTTCATCGACGAGTTCGACCAGAGCTACGGCAGGCGCGTCGCGTCAGACAGCGATTCGGGCGTCTCGCGGCGGGTCTTCGGTATGTTCAACAACTTCCTCTCGGATGACTCGCACCAGGGCGAGATCATCTTCGGCGCGGCGACGAATCGGCCCGACCTGATCGATCAGTCCACCATGCGCGCCGGGCGCTTCGACATGAAGATCCCGTTCCTGCTGCCCGATGAGGACGCGCGCGAGGCGATCTTGCGGGTCAACTTCCGCAACCTGCAGGTTGCATTCGAAGAGGGCGACTTCAGCGGCATCGCCGAGAAGACCGCCGGGTACTCGGGCGCGGACCTGCGGGAGCTGGTGCGGATCGCGCAGCGGCGGGCCTTCCAGGAGGGCCACGACGAGGTGCTGGTGGAGGACCTGCAGTTCGCGGTGGATGACTACATCCCGCCTGGCGTCTCGCGCGCGGACGATATCCGGATGATGGAGCTGATGGCGGTCGCCTACACGACCTCGCGCTCGCTGCTCCCCGACCACTACGTGCGGGCGCTCGAAAGCGGCCGCGTACATCAGGACATGCTGGAGCTGGAGTACCGCCTGGGCTGGTAGCCAGCGCCATCGGCATTCACCCGAAAACGACAACGGCAACGGCCCTGAGGCCGTTGCCGTCGCGGTTCTGCAGTGTAAGTGTGCGCGTCAGATCGTGACATCCGCGGGCAGGGGCAGCTCAACCGGCTTGCCCGCGTCGGCGGAGAGGTACATGGCCAGCGCAATCTCGAGCGAATGCCGCGCATTGCGGGCGTTCACGTAGGGGTCGCGGTCTTCGTTGATGGCGTCCACCATGTCGTCGATGAGCCACATGTGCTCCTCGTAGGACAGGTCGGCGGCGCCGGTGCCACCGGCGGCGACGCTCCCGCGGCCGATCTGGCGGATGTGCTCGTCCTCCGGGCGATCGTCGCGGAAGTCCCACGTGAGAACGATCTCGCCCTCAGTGATCGCGGTGCCGTCGGCGCCGTTGATCTCGATGCGCGGCGGGCGCCCCGGCCACAGCGCGGTTGAGGCCTCGACGACACCCTCGGCCCCGTTCTCGAAGTAGAGGAAGGCCTTCAGGGTGTCCTCAAGCTGCACCTGCGGGTGCGCGAGGTTGGTCATCCGCGCGTCCACGACCTTCACCGGCCCCATCAGGTGGTGCAGGAGGTCGATGTAGTGGAAGGCGTGCTGGATAGTCACGCCCGCGCCCTGGCCGCGCTTGCTGCGCCAGTCGTCCATCAGGTAGTAGTCGGTCGGGCGGAACCACTTCATGTAGGCGTCGCCCTCGAGGAGCTTGCCGAAGCGGCCCGAATCGATCGCGTTCCTGATCGCGCGGATCGACTCGCGGAAGCGCACCTGCAGGCTGATCGCGAGCTTGCGGTCGTTGGCGTCGGCGGCCGCGATCATCTCATCGGTCTTCGAGAGCAGCATCTCCGGCGGCTTCTCCACGATGACGTGCTTGCGGGCGTTCAGCGCGGGAATCGCAAAGTCCGCATGCATGGCGTTCGGCGTGAGGATGTTCACGACTTCGATGCGATCATCCGCGAGCAGCGCCTCGAAGCTCGCCGCCTTCTCTCCGCCGTAGGCCTCGATGAACTTGTCGAGGCGCTCCTCATTCGGATCTGTGGCGGCTATCAACTCCGCCTTCTGTGAGTTCACGATGGCGGCGCCGTGGAACTGCGAGACCAGCCCGCAGCCGACGACACCGAAGCCCATCTTCCGGTCACTCATGTGTTACCTCCTCCTTCATTCAGGCAGCTCGTGGTCGGCCGCCAAGCGGTGCAAGTGCTCACGTGATGTGCCCACGTCGCGTCACCGTCTGATTGGTGAGGTACGGCCGATGCATCGAGATACTTCCCGGCCACTATGCCGGACTGCCTGATGGTGCACTCGGCGGCCACTGCTATCGTCTACTGGCCGCCGCCAGAACCACAAACAGCACCGCCGCACACAGGGCAACCGTTGCTCTCCGAGGGGAACGCGGCCCCCCGGTAGCCATCTCAATCAACTCGACCGCGCCAGCCCACAACGCCACGGCGGACAACAGCAGTAGAGCGCTTCCCTCAACGTATTGCCGCTCAGACACCAGCCACACCGGTGCGGAGAGAAGCTTCCATGAGGCAGCGGCGATGGCGCCAAGGGCGCGCCGGGTTCCGTCAATGAATGCCACGACCGCTCTGTAGACGGCGATCGCGAACATGATCAGCGGAACGCCAATGACGATCCAGCAGCAGAAGCGTACTTGATCGCGGCGCCGCGAAGAGTATGGCTTCGCAAATGTCCTCGGGAGCGGCATCGTACCGCCACCCTTCGGCAGGTGGCCTCACCTGGTTACCTGATCCGCCTACGGAATGAACAGCGCCTTCAGGCCCTCCTGGCGCTCGAGGGCATCGAAGGTCGCCTCCCAGTTCTCCAGCGGCTCGCGATGGGTCACGATCGCCTCGGCGTTGACCTTGCCCTTTTCGATCATCGAGATCGCCCGGTCCCAGCTTGAGTAGCTTGTCGAGATGTTGAAGAACATGTCGATGCCCTTGAAGATCGCCGCGTCCCAGGTGAACTCGATCTTCTCCTTGCCGGTCATGCCGATGACGCAGACGCGGCCCTTCTTGCGCACAAGCTGGATCGCCGAGTTGATCGCTGGGGCGGCGCCGGAGCACTCGACGACGAGATCGGCTCCGCGGCCGCCGGTCAGCTCCATCACGCGCTCCTGCGCATTGACCTCGGCGAGGTTGACTACGTGGTCGATACCGAGCTTCTCCGCGGTCGGCAGGCGCAGGGCGGCGTCGGCGGGCGTGCCGATGATCATCACTTCACGCGCGCCTGAGCCCTTCGCGACCTGCGCCGCGAGGAGGCCGATCGGCCCCGGGCCCAGCACGACCACGAAGTCCTCAGGCTCGACCCGCGCGCGCTCACCCACGTCGTGAACGGTGTTCGCAGTCGGCTCGACGAGGGCGCCGGCGTCAAAGCTGACGCTGTCGGGCAGCCTGTGCAGCAGCCGCGAGTCCATCACCACGTACTTCGCGAACGCGCCGTCAATGCCCCAGCCGGGTGAGCGCTTGTCGGCGCAGATCTGCACATGGCCCTGGCGGCAGAGCCAGCACTTCTGGCAGGCCAGGGTGTGCGGCTCGGCGACCACGCGGTCGCCAACCTGCCAGTCCGTCACGCCTTCGCCGAGCTTCGCGATGACGCCGGAGAACTCGTGACCGAGCGTCACCGGCGGCCAGTAGGGATACTGGTCGTGGCGGATGTGGATGTCGGTGCCGCAGATCGCAGCGGCCTTCACCTCGATCTTCACCCAGCCCGGCTTCGGCTCGGGCTCGGGGACCTCACGCAGCTCAATGTTACCTACGCCCTTCGCGACCTTCTGCAGTGCAAGCATCGTACTCGCTCCAATATGTTCCGCTGTTCATGTCATTTTGCGGGCTGTACCCGCCTGAAATGCGACATGTACGCGGCTACCTGCGCGCATGGCATCAACGGCCAGCTTACCAGCAGACCCACGTAGCAGGCGTAGCTGCCGAGGCTAGCCAGAAAACTCACCGCGACGTAGGTGCCTAAGTACGACCAGAACGCCGTGCGGATCTTGTCATACGACATCGTGACCGATTCCCAGGCGCCGTAGCCTTCCGCCACAAGCACCCAGGAGTAGAAGAAGATCGTCTGCACGGCCATCACGAGCAGAGAGAACACCGGAATCAGCGCCTGCATGAACAGCACGGCGCCGACCGCAACGTCCTCGGATGGCTCGCCCTGCGCCTCCATGATCGGGATGACCGCCAGGATCATCAAGGGCGCCATCAGCAGAAGCGCCGGGATCATCGTGAGCAGCGCCAGACCCCAGGAGCTCAGGAACCGCCCGAAGCCCTGGAAGACATCGGTCGCGCCAAGCTGGCCGCCGCGATAGCGCTTCAGGGCCATCATGTAGAGGCCGGTCGTCAGCGGCGGCCCGGCGATGCCGAGGGTCACGAAGCCGACGAGCATCATCAGCGCAACCGCGCCAACCCATGGCCACACATCGCGGATGACCATCTCCCACGCCTGGCCGATCCACTGGCCGAGACCATGCACCGGCACGAACGCCCCGCCCACGCCCGCAGCGACCGCTCCAACAGGTGGCGCTGCCGCGACGGTTGCAGGCGCAGCCACGGGTGCCACGGGCGCGGCCGGTATCTCCGCCACCGGCGCAGGCTCGGGAGCGAGAGGCTCCTCTGGCTCTGGCGCAGGCTCATCGGACTTCGCTGCAAGCTCCGCAAACTCCTCGGCCATCTGCTTCGCCGAGCGCCACTCAGGGTCTCCGGCGCGCGCTACGAGCAGGTCCTCCGCGTCGAAGGTGTCGCGGGTCAACGCCTCGATCTCAGTCCAGGCCACAGGTCCGAGGGTCGCCCGTCCGAGCACGTAGTACCAGATGGGTTCGTCGCGGGTCATATCATCGCCCCGGTGCGACTGATGTTGCGGAAGCGCCACATGTAGGCGGCCACCACTGCGCAGGGCATCATTGGGGCCGTCACAAGCAGTCCGACGCCACAGGCGATTACCCCTGCCGCAACCAGAAGCTGCAGTACGAAGACTGTGCCGATGTAGCTGAGTAGCTCCTCGCTGGTGACGGTCCACGAGTTCTGGATAGAGGCAATCGTACCCATGCCACGGTCCACCATCAGCACCCACGCGTAGAAGAAGGCGGCGGCGATCACGAGACCGACGATGCCTCCCACGAACTGGCCGACTGCCTGGATCGTCTCCTGGCTCATCCCGGCCGCGCCGAGGGCCGCGCCGAGAATGCCGCCCACGATGCCTCCGGCAACTGCGCCGAGGAGGCCCTGGATCAGGGCGATACCCCAGGCGGGCAGGAAGAACTGGAAGCCCTCGAAGACGGTGCCCGCGGAGATGGGCTCACCGCGGTAGCGCTTCAGCGCCATGATGAACAGCCCGGCCTGCAACGGCGGCCCGCAGATGCCGATGGTGACGATCGTGACGACAGCCGCCAGGATCGTCCCGAGGATGAAGGCCGCGGCGTCACCGATGACCATCTCCCACGCCTGGCCGATCCACGAGCCGAGGCCCTCTTTGGGCCGCATGCCAGATCCCGGCATAGCGGGGGCCTGGTAGCGCCCCGCATCGCGCGCAATGGCCGCTCCGCCGAGCACCTCGGAGGCAGCATGGGAGGGCGCCGGAGGCATCTGCCCCGGACCGGTCGCGGCGGCGGCGGGCTGCTCCTCGTCGAACACTCTCCAGTCACCGCTGGTCTCGACCGTCTCGGTCACCACAGGCTGTGCCGGAGCAGGTGGCTCAGTGACCACCGCAAGCTCCGGATGGGCCGCCAGCGCGTCCGCGGCGGCCATCCATCCGGCGTCGCCTCCTCGTGCCACCAGCAGATCGGTGCCTGAGAAGGTGTCGCGCGTAATCTGCTCGATCTCCGCCCATGACACGGGCCCCAGCGTCTGCTCGCCCAGCCGATAGTACCAGACGGCCTCGTTGCGGTCCATCGCCCATCAGCCTCCCGCGTGACCGATCACAGGCAGTGTGTGTACCGCACAGCGGGAACACCGCGTAGTTCGCCATGCTGCCGGAAATGCCTTCGTGTCACCTCAGGGCGTCGCTACCTGCAGAAGCCGTCCATGAAGGTGGCGAGGGCGGCGGCGGCGTCCAGCATCTCCTGCACCGGGATCTGCTCGCGGTCGGAGTGCGCCACGCCGAGCGTGCCCGGGCCAAAGACAACCGTCGGGATCTCAAGCTGGTTGTTGTAGAGCCAGGCGTCGCAAGAGGCGGTCATCGCGGAGACGTCGCCGTCCCTGCCGACCGTGCGGGCCGCGTCCTGCAGCGCCAGAACCAGCGGGTGATCGGGCTCGATGACGTTGGCGTCATGGCGGTAGGTGAACTCGATCTCGAAGTTCTTCTCATCGGCCAGCCACGGATCGCCGGAGTCCCTGACTGCCGCCTCCATCTCGGCCATGACCTGCTCCTTCGTGCGGTCGGGCAGCAGGCCGAGGACGCCCTTGAGGTTCGCGCGACGCGGTGCCTGCGCGGGCCAGTCGCCCGCCTCAAGCTGCCCGACGGTGAGCGGCATCGGGTTCTCGAACTGGTCGAAGAGCGGGTACTTGCCGCGCGACTCAGCGAGGATCCGATCATGATACTCGGTGAAGATGCGGACGATGTCGATGGCCTTCAGCAGCGCGCTGACGGTGCCGCCCGGCATCCCGGAGTGGCCGGCCTGGCCGTAGACAGTGGCGTCGAACCAGACCGCGCCGCGCACCTGCGGGAGGAGGACGAAGTTCGTGGGCTCGAGGACCACGCAGGCATCGGCAGTGTCGCCGTAGCGGGCCATGCGGACGCTGCCGTTGCCGCCGATCTCCTCCTCGATGACGATATGCGCGATGAGATCGCCCGCAAGCTGGATGTCCAGCGCATCGAGCAGCCTGAAGAGCAGCCAGATCGTGGTCGCCTGGCCCTTGGCGTCGCAGGCGCCGCGGCCGTAGATGATGCCGTCCTCATGGCGCGCGTTGAACGGATCCACGTGGCCCGAGGAGGGCGGGACGACGTCGAGGTGCGTATTAAGGATGACCGACTTCCCGCCGCCGGTGCCCTTGCGGACCGCGCGCACGTTCGGGCGGTCGCCGTACTGCGTCACGACAGGGTAGGAGTAGTCGGGATCGTCCTTGATCGCCTCAGTCACCTCAACGAACTCGACCTCATCGGCGACCTCGCGCATGCGCTCGTGCATGTAGCGCATCGCGGGGCCCTCATTGCCAACGGTCGAGGGGAATGCGATCAGGTCCGACAGCAGCGCGGCGGCGTCATCGTAGAGGCTGGATGCGGCTTCGAGGTGCGGGTTGCTCATTGAACTCTCCTTCGGGGCAAGCTGCGCGTCCTGCGGCAGAAGACTCGGGCGAGCAACGTGGTTGCCCGCCGGACACGCGGCATTATACCACATCGGCCCGCCGCGGCCAGTGCGTAAGCCGCGATCAGACCTCCTGATCGAGCCAGCGCCGGCTGACGGGATCGAGCGCCTCGATGTCCGGGATGTCGTAGCGATTGCCCTCGGCATCCTCGAGTATCAGGTGCCGGGGGCGCGGCTCCTTCACCTTCTCCTGCACGCTGCGCATCATGAAGACCGCGGGCCCGCGATCGGTCTCGACCGTCCACTCGGTCACGTCATAGCGATGCCTGATCGAGATGATCTCGAGGATCGCCGGGGCGAGGTATCGCCGGCGGAGCTCCTCCTCGATCAGATCGCGCTGCTCCGGCTCGAGCGCACGCAGGTCGCTGAAGACGCCGATCTCCACCTGCTTCTCGTCTACCACCGAGATCCAGCGCTCCGGTTCGCTCAGCGGGAAGAGCCGCAGGGCGCTCACGTCCCGCCACTCGCCATCTCCCTCGCGCATCTGCAGCCGGCCAGTCTCGCGCCGGAAGAGCACCTCCGCCGGGTCAAGCGTCCGCCCTTCGGGAGCAGGGCGGCTCTCCTCTGGAGCCGCTTCGGCTGGCTCTGCGCTGGGGCCGAGGCTATCGTCAATCATCGCTGCACCACACTCACCGCGGAGATGTCCTGGTAGGTCTGCACGAGCCGGTGGAATTCGCCCTCAGCCGCCAGCAGCTCATCGTGCGTGCCCATCTCGGCGATCTCCCCCTCCTTGAGGACCAGCAGGCGATGCGCGTTCTTGAGCGTCGCCAGGCGGTGCGCGATCGCGAAGGTCGTCCGGCTCTGCACCAGGCGCTCGATCGCCTCCTGGATGCCCTTCTCGGTCTCCACGTCCACCTGCGAGGTCGCCTCGTCCAGGATCAGGATCGCCGGATCATGCAGTACCGCACGCGCGATCGCCAGTCGCTGTTGCTCGCCTGCTGAGAGGCCCTGACCGCGCTCGCCGAGGAGAGTCTCGTAGCCGTCCGGCTTCTTGATGATGAACTCGTGCGCGTTCGCGATCCGGGCCGCGTGGATGATCTCTTCATTGGTTGCGCCGGGCTTCGCGTAGGCAATGTTCTCGGCGATCGTGCCGGAGAACAGGAAGGTGTCCTGTGGGACGATCCCGATCTGCCGGCGCAGGTCCTCGAGCCGGATCTGCCGGATCGGCACGCCGTCGATCAGGATCTCGCCCTCGGTCGCATCATAGAACCGGCACAGGAGGTTGATCGTGGTGGTCTTGCCCGCGCCGCTCTGCCCGACGAGGCCGATCATCTCCCCGGGCTGCGCCTCAAAGGAGATGTTCTTCAGCACCGGCCGGTGAGGCTCGTAGCCGAAGGTGACGTTGCGGAACTCCACTCGCCCCTCCATGCGCGGCATCGCAACCGGCTCCGGAACGTCCTTGACATCCGGCACCGTGTCAAGCACCTCAAAGACGCGCTCTGCCGCGGCCAATGAGCGGGAGGCCCAGTTGAGGAGCATGGACATGAATCGCAGGGGCTCGTAGAACATGCCGACATAGGTCAGGAAGGCCACGAGAGTCCCGAGTGTCATCGGGCCGAACAGCACCTCGCGGCCGCCAACGTACCAGACCAGCAGCGTTCCCGCCATCATGACAAGTGAGATACCCGAGAAGAGGATGGACCAGACGCGCTCGACGCCGGTGCCGGAGATTGCGAGGTCCATGCTGCGGGCGCTGAAGTCGTCGATATGCCGCGGCTCCTGCCCGAATGCTTTCGTTACGCGCAGCCCCGAGAGCGTCTCGTTGAGCACGGCGTTCAGGCGGCTCCAGCGGTGGAAGAAGCGGTGCATGTGGCTGCGTATGCGACGCCAGACGGTCGAGGAGAGCAGCACCACGATCGGCGCCGGCAGGAACACGAACAGCGCCAGCTTTGCGTTCATCACCAGCAGCACGATCGTGATCCCGACGATCAGCAGCAAGTTCGTCGCGAGATCCTGCGAGCCCCAGACCAGGAACTCCTGGAGCCGGCCCGTGTCCTGGTTGACGCGCGAGATCACGCTGCCCATCTGGCGCTTGTCGTAGAAGCCGAGCGAGAGGAACTGCAGGTGCCGGTAGAGTTCCACCCGGATGTCGTGGCTGATGCGATTGCCGAGCCAGGCGGAGAGCCAGTTGCGGGCCGCGCTCAGCGCAGCCATCAGCAGGTGCGCCGCCAGGAGCGCGATGACGAGCAGCCCCAGCAATCGCAGGCGCTCATCGAACGGACGCACGCCCTCCTGTGGCGCCAGCACGCCATCCATGAGCGGCTTTTGCAGGTACGGCGGGATGAGGCCGAGGGCGGTGTGCGCCAGCGCCATCACCGACAGCCCGACAGCCGGCCGCCAGACCGGCACCAGGTAGCGCGCGAGGCGGCGCAGGGTCTGCGTGCGCGGCAGGCAGGCCGGGCAGACCTTCGTGCCCTCCGCGAGCGGCAGACCGCAGCGGGGGCAGCGTTTCTCGTCCTCCTCGGGGACCTCCGCCTCCTCGCCCTGAAGCCACTTCTCGAGCGCCCCGGCCACCGTCCCAAAGCGCGCGGCACGGGCGTTCGTGTAGCGCACAAGTTCGATCCGCTGCCCGTTGCGCGAGACCTCCAGCGCGCCACCATTCACCAGCGCATGCGCGGTCGGCTCGCTCAGTTCGGCGAGCGGAAGCTCGATCCGCAGCTTACCAGGCTCCGCGCCGCCATCGTCGGCCATGACCCATAGCTTCGTCTCGCCGATGATGAGCCATTCGCGGCCGAAGCGGCCGTCCGGCAACAGGTCACTCTGCGCGCAGACACGAAGGGGCTCGGAGGGACCGAGTCCCTCCGGAGTGCACGGCGAGGTGGAGCCAGCATTGCCCGACATCGCTGTCACCCTCCCCGGTGTCAGCGAACGGGGCGCGACGCATTCCAGGCGAATGCGTCGCGCCAGATACTACGACAGAGCCGGGACGACCAACTCCTCAGGTGCTACTCCAGCGACAGCACCACGCGCTCCATGATGTCGCAGGATTCCTCGGCGTCCGCCTGGCTGATGACCAGCGGCGGGGCGACGCGGATCACATTGCCGTAGAAGCCCACTGAGCCGCAGCAGAGGCCCTCGGTCGCGCAGGCGTCGATGACCTGCCACATGATATCCGGCGCGGGCTCCTTTGTCTTTTTGTCGCGCACGAACTCCATGCCCATCACGAGGCCCATCCCGCGGACGTCGCCGAGGTATTTTGACTTCGCCTGCAGCTCCTGCAGGCGACCCTTCATGTAGGCGCCCATCTTCGCCGAGTTCTCCACGAGGTTCTCGCTCTCGAAGATATCCAGCACCGCGTGGGCGGCCGCGCAGGAGACCGGGTTGCCGCCGGTGGTCGAGGAGGCCTCGCCGCGCTCGAAGGTGGACATGATCCGCTTCTCGGTCATCAGCGCCGACGTCGGGATGCCCGAGCCGATGCCCTTGCCGAGCGGCAGGAAGTTGGGCCGCAGGTCCTCGTGCTCGGCGGCGAACATCTTGCCGGTGCGGCCGAAGCTCGCCTGGACCTCATCGAGGATGAAGAGCGCCTCATGCTCGACGCACCACTCCTGCAGCGCGGTCAGCCAGCCCTCAGGCGGGAAGATGAAGCCCGCACCGCCCTGGTAGGGCTCGGTGATGACCGCCGCGATAGCGCCGGTGCTCTGCGTCTTCACCACGAGGTCGAGGAAGGAGAGGCACTTGTTGCCGCAGCTCCCGCACTCGAGATCGAACGGGCAGCGGTAGCAGTACGGATAGGGCGACTGGATATGGCCGGTGAGCGTCGGGCCATAGCGGAGTTTTGTGCCCTGCTTGCCCGCCGCGGACATGGCCATGCCGGTGCGGCCGTGGAAGCCACCGTAGAACGAGATGATCTCGTGCTTGCCGGTGAAGCGCTTGGCCATGCGCATGGCGGCCTCAGTGGCCTCGGAGCCTGTGGTGACCATGAAGCAGGCGTCGAGGTTCGGAGGCGTGATCTCCACCAGGCGCTTGGCGTAGGTCACGCGCTCGGGGGTCGGGAAGTCATACGGGTTCATCAGCCGCGCGACCTGCTTCTGGATCGCCTCGACGTGATGCGGGTGGCAATGACCGACGTTCGTGACGAGCACACCGGAGGTCCAATCGAGGTACTCGTTGCCATCGACGTCCCAGATACGGACGCCCTCGGCGTGATCCCACACAAACTGCTGCTGCCGGCTGGTCGCGCCGCCCTCATACTGGTCGGACATCTTCAGGTACTCGGCCGATTTCGGGCCGGGGAGGTTGTACTTTGGCATTCTGAGCGCTCCTTTATGACAGGCTGGAAAGCCAGTCTCACAGCCTGTAGATTTACACTGATACTTAGGAAATAACATCCTGCATCTGCTTCAGACCTGCCGGTACGCTGCGCCGCAGAGGACCGCCTCTACCTCTTCGTTGACCGTGAAGCGCGGCGGCTTGCCGGCAAGGAACAGGTCTACGTCCTGCATGATCTTCTCGCGGATGTCCCAGCCTGCCTCGACAGACATCCAGCCAAGGTGCGCCGAGAGCGTCGCATTGCGCAGCCCGAAAAGCTCGAGATCCGCGGGCGGCGGCTCGACCTCGTAGACGTCAATCCCCGCTCCGGCGATCCAGCCCTCGCGGACGGCCTTCGTGAGCGCCTCGGTATTCACGATCGCGCCGCGCGCGGTGTTCACGAGGAAGGCGCTCGGCTTCATCATCCGAAGCTCTTCCTCGTCGATCAGGTAGCGCGTCTCCTCATTGAGCGGCGTGTGGATCGTAACAACGTCCGAGCCGCGCAGCACATCCTCCAGCGTGTACCGCTCCTCAACGCCCAGTGCCGCAAGCCGCCGGTCGCCCATGTACGGGTCGCAGATCATGCGCTTCCCGAAGATGTTCTCGGTCATGCGGTAGATGCGCGAGCCGATGCGGCCGCAGCCGACGATCCCGAGCGTCTGGTCGTGCATGCGATGGATCGGGCCGAGCGTTGAGAAGTCCCAGATGCCGTTGGCGGAGGCTTCCTCGAGGATGCGACGGCTCTCGAAGAGCCGGCGGGCGCAGGCGAAGATCAGTGCGAGCGCCTGCTCCGAGACCTCCTGCGCGCAGTAGTCGGGAACGTTCGAGAGCCGGATACCGCGCGCCGCGCAGGCAGCGCCGTCCACGTTGTCGTAACCGATGCCGTGGCGGATGATGAGCTTGCACTTCTCAAGCTGCTCGATGACCTCGGCGGGCATCGGCGCCATGTTGACGATCACGACGTCGCAGTCGCGGATGACCGAGACCAGTTCATCCTGCGATGCGAGCTTGAGCTGGTGGTAGGAGAAGTCTATGTCACGCTTCTTCATCTCCCCCACTTCCCAGTCAAGATTGTCCTCAATGTAATCGGTGATGACGATCTTCGTCTGGCTCATACAGGACCTCCAGCATTCTGTCACCAGTGCCTCCAGCCGGTGGGCGGCATGCGGCACGGTTCGTTAGCAGCGCCTGGCGGCGTCTTGCGGCAAAGCGGCGCACGCCGCATCGCGGGTGTGTTCGCCAGAGGGGGTGGGGGGACCTGCAAGGGAATCTCATCTGCGGCGAGGCCAGCGGCGCCGTCTCTGCCCGGACAGACCCGGCGGCGCCGGCCACAGGCTTCAGGGCTGGGGGCGCAAGCCAACTTCACACCGCGCGGGCGAGAGACCCGCAGACACTACCGGCCAGGTTGAGTGCGGGAACGGCGTGACCATCAGGGATTGCGCGCGTAGCGTCGTCAGCAGGCTCTGCGGCAGCAGGCGCGTCTCCCCCCTCAGTCCGTCCGTCTGCGGCCTCGTCCTCCTGCTGGCTGGCCTCTGCATCCACCACGGTATCAGGCTCGGCGCCCGCTTCGTTGTCATCGAGTGCCGTGACGGCCGGCGGTGGTGTCGGGCGGAGTGCCGCGGGATCGGGTGTGCCCGGTGCGGGCACGACCGAGGCGCCATCCTCGACTGGCTCATTGCGATCCGATATCAGGAAGTAGAGGCCCACGAGGATCGCGACGATCAGGATCAGCACGATTACCACGACTGCCGGGCTCACCTGTTGGTCCATCGGCATCCTCCTGCGTACCACATGTTGAGTCGATCAGTCAGTGTCGCGACGACGATGATAGCGGCTGCCCCTGAGGAGGGGATGGACAGGCAGACGGCACGGCCCTTCCCCGCCGCCGGAGGAACACCTCCTCGCGTTCACGGATCGTCCCCGGGCTCCCCCAGCGCCTGCCGCAGGCCATCAAGATCGAAGCGATCGCCGGGACACGCCGTTGACCCGAGTTCATTGTGCCCATGCACATCCTCCGGCCGCAGGCGGTACTTGCGCATCAGGTCGGTCAGTAAGCCCTTTAGCGCCGCCATCTGCTTCTCCGTCGGGCGCGAAGGCTGCTGAGCCCCGTTGGGGTTGGCACCACTGTCGAAGTCCCCGACCAGGCATATCCCCAGGTAGTCATTGTAGCCGTACGCGTGGGCTCCCACCATCCACTCCGGCCGCCCCTGCTGCACGGCGCCATCCGGCAGGATCACGTAGTGATAGCCGATGTTGTACTCATGCCCGCGGTACTCCGCCGCGAAGCCGCGCCGCGCGTGCCATGAGCCGATCAGTTCGGCATCAACCTTCTGCCCGTCTACCCTTCCCGCGGAGGCCGTGTGGTGGATCACGATCCCCCCGGGGCCGCGGAAGAAGAGCCGTCGCGGCCAACGCGGCCCAAGGCGCATCGTCAGCCCGCCGACGGTGACGATGGTGATCGCGAGCAGCAGCAGCACGATCGCCACGCGCCCTGAGTGCGGAAAAGGGTGGTTTGAGCGCCGGGCCGATTTGGGCATGATGGTATGTTCGCCGGGGCGGTGACTGTGTCCTCCGCCGGGGCCTGTCGCAGGATTCTGGCACGCGCCGCCGAACTGGCCGTCGATACACGATGGCGCAGCCACGAACGGGAAGTGAGCACCCGCCATGAAAGCGGCCGTGATCGTTGCACCACACGAGGTCGAGATCCGGGAGGTCGAGCGCCCATCGCCGGGACCGGGAGAGGCGCTCCTGCAGATCGAGGCGGCAGGCGTCTGCGGGAGCGATCTGCACGCCTACGAGGGCACGCAGCCGTTTTTCCGCTACCCGCAGATCGGCGGCCACGAGGTGGTGGGCACGGTCGTCGGGCTGGTGCCGCATGAGGAGCCGCTCGACCCGATCCCGGGGCGCGTGCAGCCTCATCCACCGGCAGTCGGCGAGCGCGTGGTGCTCGATCCCTCGATGCCCTGCGGCGGCTGCTATCCCTGCCGCACCGGGCGCTACAACTGCTGCGAGCGGATGCGGGTGCTCGGCGTACACGCGCCGGGAGCCTTCGCGGAGTTCATGGTGGCGCCGCTCGAGTGCCTGCAAGGGGTATCCGCAGGACTCTCGGCGGACGCTGCAGTGATGATCGAGCCGCTCTCCATCGGCGTCGAATCGACTACGCGAGCGCGAGTGACCGAGGCTGACAGTGTGCTGATCATCGGCGCTGGCACGATTGGCCTGTGCGTGCTGCAGGTCTGCCGCTCGCGAGGAGCGCGCGTGGCGGTGAGCGACCTCTCCCCGGGGCGGCTGGAGCTTGCGCGGGAGCTTGGAGCCACCGCAGCGCTCAGCCCGGCTGAGGGCGATATGCGCGAGGCGCTGGCCGACGTCTTAGGCGCGAGCGGCCCCTCGGTGGTCATCGAGGCAGTCGGCCGGGCCGCAACGGTGCTGCAGGCGCTCGATCTCGTCGCGGCCAGCGGGCGCGTGGTGATGATCGGTCTGTGCACCGAAGAGATCTGCATCCCGGGCGCGCTGATGGTGCGTAAGGAACTCGACTTCCTCGGCTCGCGGCTGCATGGAGGCACGATTCCGGTCGCCGCGACGCTGGTGGAAGGCGGGCAGGCGCGCCCTGAGCGGCTGGTGACCCATCACATGAGCCTCGAAGAGACGGAGGAGGCCTTCCGGCTGATGATTGACGAGCCTGACACGACGCTGAAGGTGATCCTGACGCCATGACGCCCGAGGAGCGCCTCCCCCTGCTGATCATCGCCGGGCCGACAGCGGCGGGGAAGACTGAGCTTGCGCTGCGGGTGGCCCAGCAGGTGGGTGGCGAGGTCATCTCCGCTGACTCCATGCAGATATACCAGGGCATGGAGATCGGAACCGCGAAGCCGACGGCGGAGGAACGGGCACGCGCACCGATCCACCTGATAGACTTCGTGCCGCCCGATGGCGCGTACACGGTCGCCGAGTTCACTCGCGATGCAGCGCGGCTCATCGAGGAGATTCACGGGCGCGGGCGACTGCCCATTGTTGCAGGCGGCACCGGGCTGTACCTGCGCGCGCTCACCGAAGGCTTCGACTTCCCGCCTCCCCCCACGGGCAGAGGCGTCCGCGAGCGGCTCTGGGCGGAGGTCGAGGAGATCGGCTCACAGCGCATGCACGAGCGGCTGGCGGCGGTGGACCCGGTGGCGGCTGAGCGGATTGCGCCCCCCGACGCGCGGCGCATCGTCCGGGCGCTCGAGGTGTACGAGCTGACGGGGCGGCCATTCTCCGCCGAGCGCGACGTTGACGCTGAGGCTGCGGCTAAGTATAATTGCGCGAAGTACGTCCTGAGCCCCCCACGAAGGTCGCTCTTCAACAGAGTCGAGAGCCGGGTTGATGCGATGATGGCCGCGGGGTGGCTGGATGAGGTGCGGGCACTCGTTGCCGCCGGCGTTCCCTCCGACGCCCAGTCCATGCAGGCGATCGGCTACCGGCGACTCCGCGAGCACCTTGACGGCCAACGGGACCTCGACGAAACAGCACGTCTGATCAAGCGTGACACGCGCCGCTTCGCCAAGCGCCAGATCACCTGGCTGCGAGGCAGCGAGGGCTATAGCTGGCTGGCGCCTGCAGGCGAGGCGGCTCAGCGCGCGTGCGTGGCGATGATCGTGACACAGGCAGGACGCATCGGGTGAGAGCAGCCATGGCAACCAGGCCACAGGTTCAGGATGAGTACCTCAACGAGGCGCGCCTGCGCAAGCGCCCGGTTGAGATCGTGCTGCTCGGAGGGAAGTCGCTGCAGGGCATCGTCGAGTGCTTCGATGCCTTCACGATCAAGCTGCGCTGCCGCCGCGACGAGGTGCTGGTGTTCAAGAGCGCGATCGCGGTCATCGGACCGGTACGGGCACGAAGCAGAGAACACTGACGGGCTGGAGAGTATACCATGCCACTGAACTTCACGAAGATGCACGGGCTCGGCAATGATTACGTCTACATGACCGGGCACGATCAGGACCTCGATCGCTACGACCTCGGCAAGCTCTCCCAGATGGTCTCTAACCGCAACTTCGGCGTCGGGAGCGACGGGCTGATCCTGATACTGCCCTCGGAGATCGCGGACTTCCGCATGCGCATCTTCAACCCGGATCGCTCCGAATCGAACATGTGCGGCAACGGGATGCGCTCCTGCGCCAAGTATGTCTACGATCACGGGCTCACGGACAAGACCGAACTGACCTTCGAGACGCTCGGTGGCATCGTGAAGCCATCGCTCACCGTGGAGGACGGGAAGGTCACGTGCATCACGGTGGACATGGGCGAGGCGCGGCTGGCGCGCAAGGACGTCCCGTTCGCGCCCGGCGATCCTGACACGCCCGCCATCAACGAGGAGCTCGAGGTTGACGGCGAGGTCGTGCGCATCACGGCGGTCAACGTGGGCAACACTCACTGCGTGATCTTCGTGGATGACGTCGCGACCGCCCCGGTGACCACGCTTGGGCCGAAGATCGAGGTGCATCCGGCGTTCCCGCGGCGCACCAACGTTGAGTTCATCCAGGTGCTCGACCGCAAGCATGTGAAGATGCGCGTCTGGGAGCGCGGGGCCGGCGAGACGCTCGCCTGCGGCACCGGCGCCACCGCCACCTGCGTAGCCTGCGCCGTCAACGACCTCACCGAGCGCGCCATACAGGTCCAGCTTCCCGGCGGCAACCTCGAGATCGACTGGCACGAGGACAATCACGTGTTCATGGCCGGCCCGGCGGTGGAGGTCTACCAGGGCGTCCTGCCCGATGACTTCCTGGCGCCGGCGCTGCTGTGAGATAAGGAAACGCATCCTGTGGGGGAGCCGCACGTAGTCACTGCCACACAAGGGAGACCACGAGATGGAGCAGGCACAGCGACTTCAGCGCATCCCGCCCTATCCTTTCCGTGAAATCGCGGCACTGAAGGCGAAGATGATCGCGGAGGGCAAGGAGCCGATCGACTTTGGCATCGGCGACCCGGACATGCCGACCCCGCAGTTCGTCATCGACGCGCTCTGCGAGGCCGCCAACGACCCGGAGACTCATCCTTACGATGAGTCCGGCTTCGGCACGGATCGCTACAAGGACGCGATCGCTGAGTTCGCCAAGCGTCGCTTCGGCATCACCGTTGATCCGAGCGGAGAGATCCAGAGCACGATCGGCGGGAAGGAGGCGCTCGTCCACACCGTCTGGGCCTACATCGACCCGAGCGACGTGGTGCTTGTGCCCGATCCCGCCTACTCAGTCTACAAGGTGCAGACAAGCTGGTGCGGCGGCGCGGCCTTCCCGATGCCGCTGCGTGCCGAGAACGACTTCCTGCCGGACTTCGACGCCATTCCGCAGGCCGTGCGCAAGCAGGCGAAGATGCTCTTCCTCAACTACCCGAACAACCCGACCGGCGGGGTGGCGCCGCTCGAGTTTTTCGAGGAAGCGGTGGCCTTCGCCCGGAAGTATGAGATGGTCATCGTGCAGGACGCCGCCTACGCCGAGGTCTACTACGACGCCGCCGACCGTCCGCACAGCATCCTCGAGATCGCGGGCGCGAAGGACGTGGCGATCGAGATCCACTCGCTCTCGAAGACCTTCAACATGACCGGATGGCGCGTCGGCTGGGCGTGGGGCGGCGGCGACCATGTCGAAGCGCTCTCTCGTGCGAAGAGCAACGTAGACTCGGGCACCTTCATGGCGATTCAGCGCGCGGCCGCGGTTGGTCTGGAGAACTACGACGCGTTCGCGCCGCAGATGCAGGCGGAGTACCTCCGCCGCCGCGACGCGCTGATCGCGGGCCTGCAGAGCCTCGGCTGCCCGATCGAGGCGCCGAGGGCGGCGTTCTACGTCTGGGTGCCAGTGCCTGAGGGCTACACCTCAGAGGGCTTCGCGACGAAGCTGCTGGGCGACTGCCAGGTGCTCGCAATCCCCGGCGCCGTCTACGGCGCCGCAGGCGAGGGCTTCGTGCGCATGTCGCTCACGATCAAGGGCGCAGATAAGCTGGCGCAGATAGATCAGGCAATCAGCAACATGAGAGACGGTGGCGTCGCCTGGTAAGGACGACGCGTCTGATGAGGTGAGCGCGCTTTGAGCCAGAACGAAGACCGCAGACAGAGCAGAACGCCGCAGGTGGAGCGCGCGATACTCGTCGGGATAGACGACCTCGAAGGCCGCGGCCGGCGGTCCATGCGTGAGCTGATTGATCTCACGAAGACCGCCGGCGCCCAGGTGATAGACCTCGTCACGCAGCAGCGTGACAAGCCGGACATCCGCACCTTCATCGGCGGCGGCAAGGTCGAGGAGCTTGCGGCGCTCGCGAGGGGCGAGGGCGCCGACCTCGTGATCTTCAACGCCGAACTCTCCCCGGTGCAGAACCGCAACCTCGTGAATCAGCTCGACACCAAGGTCATCGACCGCACCGAGCTGATCCTCGACATCTTCGCCCAGCACGCGCGCACGCGTGAGGGCAAGCTGCAGGTCGAGCTTGCGCAGGCGCGCTACTTCCTGCCCCGTCTCGCCGGGCGCGGCCGGATGATGGACCGCATCGGCGGCGGCGCAGCCGGCATCGGTGTGCGCGGCCCTGGCGAGACGAAGATTGACATCGAGCGGCGCATGCTGCGGCGGAACATTCAGCGGCTGGAGCGGGAGATCGAGGAGGTCCAGAAGCGCCGGCAGGTCGAGCGGCGCTCGCGCGATCGCTCCGGCCTGCCGACCGCGGCGCTTGTCGGCTACACGAACGCCGGCAAGTCCACGCTGCTCAACGCGCTCGTCGGCTCGCGCGAGGTTGCGGTGCGGGATCGCCTCTTCGAGACGCTCGACCCCACCACGCGCCGCGTGCAGCTTGATGAGGGCCGCGAATGCCTCCTGACCGACACCGTCGGCTTCATCCAGGACCTCCCGACGCAGGTCGTCGCAGCCTTCCGCGCCACGCTCGAGGAGGTCACGGAGGCGGATCTGCTGATCCACGTGGTGGATGCCTCCTGGCCGGCTGCATGGGAGCAGTACGAGGCGGCGAAGTCGGTCCTTGAGGAGCTTGACGCTGTCACAATCCCGACGATCGTGGCGCTCAACAAGATAGACGCGGTGAGCTCCGAGCGGAAGCTGCAGATCATTGAGAGCCGCATAGACAACACCATCCGCATCTCCGCGCAGACCGGTGAGGGGCTCGATGACCTGCGCAGGCGGATGTCCGACCTGCTCTTCGCGGGCCTCATCGAGGTCACACTGCACATCCCCTACAGCCAGATGTCGCTGATGGAGCTGCTCAACGAGCGCGGGCATGTCTCGGAGACGAAGTACGAGGCTGCGTACGTTATCACGCACGCGGAGGTGGACGAGGCAACGCTTGCCCGCGTGCGGGAGCTCGTAGTGAGCGAGTGAGGCCCCTCTTGAGCTTCCTGCTACTACGAGGAGGCGCCGCTGATCTGCGGCGACTCCTCTGTGTCACTCCTCCATTACGAATGCGAGCGCGTCGCCCTCACTCGCGTACGGGTGCTGCGGAGGCAGCGCCACGTCGCAGTCCGGACGATAGCAGCCGAACTGGTAGAGCCAGCCATCCGCGGGAGATATGACCTCCACCGTCTCCAGGTTGTCGTCGCGAATGATGTGGCCGATGCACAGGCCCTCGGTCACGTGATCGCTCGTCTCCAGCCCCGCCTCGACGAACAGCCCCGAGCACGGCGCATGGAGGGGGTGCTTGCGCGCAGCGTCCGCCTCCGAATCGCGTCCGAACTCGACGTAGGGGCCGTCGATCTGCTCGACCTCCCCCTCGATCATGCCTGCCAGCTTCGCGAGGTTCGTTGCCGCGCGCAGGCCCAGCGCGACCTCTTTCTGGCGGATCACCCATTGCGGCGCCAGTTCGATGGTGATCGATCCTCGGCCGCTGTCGTTGAAGAGCGTGCCGATGGTTGAGACGGACGTGCCGGTCGCGCCCAGGCTGCGCCAGTTGATGAAGCGAATGCCGGAGACAAGCGCCATCTCCCGCGACAGCCCCTCATCGCGAGCAAGTGTGCAGGTGGCCGTGAAGCGCGACCACGAGTGAAGGTCGAGCGCGCGGGTGCAGTCCCGCACGATCCCCTCGTGCAGCGCGTGCGTAACACGCTCTGTGTCATTGCCATCCGCGTCTCCGGGCCAGCCGCGGTTCATGTTGTGCCCCTCGTGGTCCCCGTAGGGCTGCTCCGGGCCGAGGTTGATGTGCGAGCGGCGATGGCGCACCGCCGGCAGGTTGGCGAAGGGCACGAGGCGCACCTCACCGGCCACCAGCTCACTCTCGCAAAGCTCCTTGAAGCGCCGGATGACCTCGCAGCCCTGCACCTCGTTCCCGTGCTGGGCGGCGATCACGAGCAGCGTCTCGCCGTCGTGGCCGGAGTCGATCCGCCACCATGGTATGCGGACCTCGGAGCCATCTGTCAGCGTGGCCACCGTGTGGTTGAGCTGCGCATCCGGCATGGGCGTCCTCCTCAGATGATGCGAACCTGTGCCTCCCGGCGACCAGTGGAGCGGTAGTAGGTGACATCCGGCCACCCCAGCGCGAGCGCGGCGTGCAGCGTCTGCCCCTCAGGGACATGTAGCGCTTCGCGCAACTCCGGGCTGAAGCCTGCGGGCACCGTCAGGAAGCCGATCGCGCAGGTGCCCAGGCCCTTCGAAACCGCCGCGAGCATCAGGTTGCCGACGGCGTAGTGCGCGCTCTCAGCGCCGGTAGGGTCACTCGCCGGGGCATGCGCAAGCAGCAGTACCGGCGCGCCCCAGATCATCCGGTCCTCGCCGCGCTCGTGGGCCCTGAGGATCAGCTTGACCGCCGGCGCGATCTCATCGAGCCCGGCCACGCCCTCCTCCCCCATCTCGGCGATCATCCCCTGGCGGATCTGAGGATCCTCCAGCGCAGCGAGCAGCCCACCGTAGAATGCCGCGGCGGCATCGCGCACGGCTGCCAGTTCGTCCGGGTCCTTGATCGCGATGAACTGCCACGACTGCTGGTTGTGCCCGCTCGGCGCCATGACCGCAGCCGCGATCAGCTCAAGGATCAGCTCATCGCTGACCTCCTCGTCACGATAGCGCCGGACGCTGCGTCGCTGGCTGAACAGGGCCGCAAGCTCGTCGTATCCCACGGCTGCCGTCGCGGGCAGCCCACTGATACGCTCATCGGGGATGGCCGGGTGGCTGATTGCGTTCTGCGGGCAGACCGCGACGCACTGGCCGCAGACAATGCACTCGCCGATGCCTCGCGGCTGAGCGCTGCGCTTGCGGAGCTTCATCACTTCAAAGCTGCAGGCGCGAACACACTGCCCGCAGAGGATGCATGCCTCTTCATCGACTTCGGGGCGAACGGCGCCTTCCATCGTCTCACCTCGTGTTGGTGTCCATCGCATGAGTATGTCTTTGCCTCAGATGAAGCTGATCGCCGCCGCGCGCTTGTCCACGGAGCGAAGATACTCCGCGCTCGGGTGGCCCACAACGAGCACCGCCGCGAGCGTGTGGTCCTCGGGCAGACCGATGAAGTCGCGCATCCGCCCGTCGCGCTCGGCGATGGCGCTCACGAAGCCGATCACGCAGGTCCCGAGGCCCATCGTCGTGGCCATCAGCATGAAGTTGCCGACGGCGTAGTGCGCGCTCTCGGGACCGGTGGAGTCCTCCTCCGGCGAGTGCACGATTACCAGCGTAGGCGCGCCCCACAGCAGGCGGTCGCCGCCGCTCTTCTGTGCGTCGAGGATGCCCTCGAGGAGCGGTCGCGCCTCCGCGAGCACCTCCAGCGCCTCTGCGCCGAGCTGCATCCGGAGCATCAATCGGCTCACCCGGCTGTCCAGCATCTTAAGCAGCATCGAGTAGATCGCGAGCGTGCGTCGCCGGATCTTCCCGAGGCGCTCGGCGTCCTGAATGATCGTGAAATGCCACGACTGCGCGTTGAGGCCGCTCGGCGCCTGCACTGCGGCCTCGATCAGCCGCGTGATCTCCTCTTGGGTGACCTGTTCGTCGGTGTAGCTGCGGATGCTCCGGCGCTTGCGCAGCAGGTCGAGGAGAAGCTCGGGCGTGACGCCCTCATCCCACGGCAGAAGCTGCCGGAAGTGCTCCGGGTTCATGCCGGGATGGGAGATCGCGCCGCTCGGGCAGACGGCCACGCAATGCCCGCAGCGGAAGCATGGCGCGCTCCCAGTCGCAGCCGGGCAGCTCTCCCCCATCTCAAGCACGTCGAGTGAGCAGACGGCCACGCACCGGCCGCACCGGTTGCATAGCTCCGAGTTGACCTGAGGGCGCCCCTCGGGCTTCAGCATGCGCGCCACCTCCACATCATACGCCGACCACGGACTCCATCATCACGTACCACGGTGCGGAGTGCTCCTCGAGAGCCGCACACGCCTCGGAGCTGAACGGGAGCACCATGGAGACCTCGGCGACACGCGGCTCCAGACCCATCGACTCCGCCCATCCGTACTCCGGCGAGCGCTCATCAACGATCAGCCCGAGCATGTCACGAGGCGCCAGCGAGAGGAGACTCTCGTATGCATCCGCGTTCATCACTGTGGCCGCGATGTCATAGGCCATCGAGACGGTGTAGTCGTGGCCTTCGATCCGCACCGGCGCGTCCGCGAAGGTGGCGGTGGAGACCGCTCCGCTGCCACTCGTCTCCGCCACGACTGTGGGTTTCACGGGCGAAGCCACCTTGTGCCAGCGCCAGATCTCCTCGGAGAGCGGCGAGAAGCCCTCATAGCTCCCATAGTAGCCATTGAGCAGCGCGCGCAGGCTGTCAGCTTCCTCGGAGGCATCCACCACCTGCGCACCGCACTCGCTGGGCGAAGTCCTCGCGCCGATCATCATACTGGCCCTCGCGCGCTCCACGTAGCCGAGGCGGCCGTAGAAGCGGTACGGGTGATCGAACGGGTTCGTGTACAGCACTGCGACATCCAGCCCCGCCGCCTGCATTGCCTCATGCGCGCGCTCCATCAACTGCCGCGCCAGGCCCTGCTTGCGGTGCCGCGGGTCGGTCGCCACACTGTCGATGATCCCGCAGCGCATCGTGCGCCCACCAAGCTGCAACGGCTGCGCGCAGACGATCACCTGCGAGACCAGCGTACTACCATCGAGCGCCGCCTGGCACATCTGCAGGTCCGTCCCCGGCCGCTGGAGGTACCACCCTGAGACCGCCTCGTCGAACGCCATCGCGCCCTCGTACTCCGCAAAGGCGCTGTTGTCGAGCTTCGTGACCTGAGCGACCAGGTCCGGCACTTCCGTGAAATCCGTCAGCACGTACCCCATCGTCATCCTCTCCTCAATCGCGCCTGCCAAGCTCAACGATCGCCCGCGCATAGGTGGCGACCGATTCTACGGGAACATTGAACGGTATGTGATTGCCCACTGCGAAGAAGTACCCGGGGCAGTCGCGGCCGATTTCCGCGCAGCGCTCAACCTCCGCCCAGATCTCCTCCTCGCTGCCGAAGGTGAGGATGCGGCAGTCCACGTTGCCGATGATCACCTTCTCCTGCCCGTATTCACCCGCCACGTACTCCAGATCGGTCATCGGCTCAAAGATGAAGCCATCTGCACCACAGTCCGCGAGATCGTCAATGAAGACCGTGTAGTCGCCGTCGGAGCAGAACAGGAGCTTGATGCCCGCGTCCTTGATCGGCTGCCAGAGGCGCCTGTAGCGCGGGAAGACGTGCTCCCGGTACCACTCCGGCCGGAACACCGGCCCCTGCGTCCAGACGATGTCATCGTGGCAGATGAAGACCTTGCAGCCGCACTCAGCCTGCGCCTTGAAGCTGCGCAGCGAGACCTCGCAGAAGCCCTCAAGCACCTCGTCGAAGCGCGCCTCATCGAGCGCTGCCGCGGTGAGGAACATGTCCCAGCCGAAGGTCAGGATGCACCACGAGAAGATCGTGTTGTAGTAGCCGCCGGGCACGACCGCGTCCGGCGTCTCCTCCTGCCCCTTCCGCCAGGTGCGCGAGAAGTGATCCACCAGTTCCTCGTGAGGGGGCAGCTGGATCGCGCTGGCCGGCTCGAAGCTCAGGACATCCTCCGGCTCCTCGAACGGGCAGCGGCGATTGTCCTTGACCTCGAAGTCCTTCCTCCAGATGGCCGTCCCCATGTGCGTCATCCGCGGCTGCGCCGGGTGGGCCATGTTGAACCAGCGCAGATCGTAGTCCCACTCTCGCACGATCGCGACGCGCGCCTCAGCCGCCTCCGCAGGACTGTCGAGATCGAGGCCCGTCAGGCGCTTCACCCACGCAGGGTTCGAGACGTACTCCGTGTGCGGAATCCGCTCCGGCATCTGCAGATTCAGCGCCTGCCAGCCACGTTCGTAGCTCATCGCACTTCCCCTGATGGTGCGTCTGCACGCGGACTGTACCGTTCGTCACGTCAGGCGCGAATTCCTCCGCACAGGAGGTCGCAGCGCCCGCGGAGAAATGTCCGCCTGAAGCGCCTACAAGGAGGCCGAGCCATGCGCCGCAGCAGCGATCCCGATGTCATTGCACGCTATGCCGCCGACGAGAGCAACACGTTCTTCGCCGAGAACGTCGAGGCAATCTTCTTCCCACAGAGCGAGGCTGATCTGGCCGAGATTCTGCGCGAGGCAACCGCATCCGGCACGCCCGTCACTGTCTCGGGAGGCGGCACAGGCCTCACCGGTGCACGCGTGGCAACCGAAGGCGGCCTCGTCGTCACGATGGAGTTGATGCGCCACGCGGAGCCGCGTGAGGGCTTCGAGCAGGTCAGTTCCGTGCATGATGGGCTCGACTACACGGTGATGCTCGATGCCGCCTCGGGCCATGCCTGGTGCCCGCCTGCGATCACCCTTGACGCGGTGGAGGCGCTGCTGGCGCCTCACCTGCTCTTCCCGCCCGCGCCTACGGAACGCTCGGCGATGATCGGCGGCGCGGTGGCCGAAAACGCCTCCGGCGCCCGCAGCTTCATGCACGGCCCCACCCGCGCATGGATCGAGGCGCTGGAGATCGTGCTGCCCACGGGCGATACGCTGCACGTCGCGCGGGGCGATGTGCTGGCCGACGGCCGCACGCTCCGCTTCGCGTCACGCGAAGGCACGCCGTACGAAGTCCAGGCGCCGGGCTATGCCATGCCCGCCACGCGGAAGAACG
Organism: Armatimonadetes bacterium UBA5352; assembly: GCA_002411015.1. Classification (GTDB taxonomy): domain Bacteria; phylum Armatimonadota; class Zipacnadia; order Zipacnadales; family UBA5352; genus UBA5352. The sequence continues at coordinate 39,214 of DHPY01000090.1, forward strand.
CAGCCGGCCTCTACGCAGCCGACGGGATGGACCTGATCGACCTCTTCGTAGGCTCCGAGGGGATCCTCGGCGTCATCACGGCCGTGCTCGTGCGCCTCACCCCTCGCCCGACGCTCTTCTCGGACACCGCGTTCTTCGCGTCCGAGGAGGAGGCCATCGCATGTGCGGACACGCTCCGGGAGGCGGCCGCGAACGGCCTGCCACTGGTCTCGCTGGAGTTCTACGACCCGGGCGCGCTGCGCTTCATGGCCGACCATCCGCAGGTGAGGCCGGAGCACCAGGCGGCCATCTTCACCGAACTCGACGCCGGTGATCCTGCGATTGTCGAGCGCTTCGCGGAGATCATCATCGGGTGCGATCCGATGGATGACTGGTTCGCGGACTCCGATCGCGAGCGCGAGGCGCAGCGTGACTTCCGGCACGCCCTGCCCGAGAACGTCAACACGTTCCTCCGGCAGCATGGCACCGACAAGCTCTGCACCGACTACGCGGTGCCTGCGGGGCAGTTCCCGACGATGATGCAGGCCTACCACGATGCCTGCGATGCATTCCTGCAGGTCACCGGTCGCCCGGAGGCCTCAGCGGTGCTCTTCGGGCATATCGGCGACTACCACCTGCACATTGACTTCCTTCCCGCCAACGCCGCGGAGGAGGACGCCTCGATGGAGCAGTACGCGATCCTTGCGCAGCACGCGATCGAGCTTGGCGGCACGATTACTGCTGAGCATGGCGTCGGGAAGAAGACGCTGCCGGTTGGAGGGCGCCGGATTCCTTATCTGGAGGTCATGTACGGCCGCGAGGGGCTGCTGGAGATCGCGCGCGCGAAGGTCGGGCTTGACCCGCACCGGGTCCTCAACCGCGGCAACATGATGCCCGCCTCACTGCTCGATGAGATCAGGTAGAACGCGCCCGAGAACTGCTGCAGGCGAACCATCCTCCGGTGCCGAATCGGGGCATAGAGGAGAATCACGATTTCGCGGTAGTGGAGGGAGTGGCCTCCTGTGGACGAGACCATGAACACTCAGACGATGATGCTCACGGAAGAGCTTGAGGGCTTCATTCGCGGCGCACTGCGACGCATGACGGAGGAGAACTGGATCGCCCGCGTCTGGAACGCCGACGCTACACTCTGGCGTTCGGAGCCGGAGCACGTGCAGGAGATCACGAACAGGCTTGGCTGGCTGCACCTCCCGACACGCATCATGCCGCAGGTCGAGATGCTGCAGGAGTTCAGCGGGTCGCTACGCGAGGAGTTCGACCGCATCGTACTGCTCGGCATGGGAGGCAGTTCGCTCGCGCCATGGTGCTTCAACGAGATCTTCGGCGCGATGCCGGACCATCCGGCGTTCTCGGTGCTCGACAGCACTGTACCGGACGATGTCCTGACCGTCAATCGAGGCACGCCGCTCGATCGTTGCCTGTTCATCGTCTCGAGCAAGTCCGGGACTACCAGTGAGACCGACGCGTTCTTCGACTACTTCTACGGCGAGGTAGGTGCGCGGAAGGAGGAGGCGGGCGAGAACTTCGTCATCATCACCGACCCCGGTTCGCCGCTGCTGAGAACTGGTGATGAGCGCCAGGTCCGCGCGGTCTTCGAGAACTGGCAGGATATCGGCGGCCGCTACTCGGCCCTGTCATACTTCGGAATGGTCCCGGCGGCGCTCATGGGCCTGCCGCTGCGGAGGATCATCGAGCGCGCGGAGGAGATGGCTAACGCCTGCTCGCCGGAGGCGCCTGCGGACGAGAACCCGGGAGCAGCGCTGGGCGCGTTCCTCGGCTGCTGCCATGAGATCGGCCGGGACAAGGTCACATTCCTCGCCTCCCGGCAACTCGAGAGCTTCGGTGATTGGGCCGAGCAGCTTCTCGCGGAGAGCACCGGCAAGGATGGCAAGGGCCTGATCCCTGTCGTGGGCGAGCCGCCGTTGGAGGCCAAAGCCTACGGCGACGACCGCGTCTTTGTCTGCATCTGCCTCGACCATGATGACGCGCAGGCCGAGTTCGCCGATGAGCTGGCGGAGCTTGGTCACCCCGTAGTCGCCATACGCATCTCCGATCCGGTGAGCATTGGCGCCGAGATGTACCGCTGGGAGTTCGCGACCGCCGTCGCGGGCGCCATGATGGGCATAGACCCGTTCGACCAGCCGAACGTGCAGGAGGCGAAGAGCCGCACGAAGGCGGCGCTTGAGCAGTTCATCCAGAGCGGGAAACTGCCGAAGCAGGATGCGGATGTGGTAGAGGGCTCGATCCTGCACGGAAGTGTCCGCGGCGCCGTTCGCCACCTGCTGAACTCGACCAAACCCCGGGACTACGTTGCGATCATGGGCTACCTGCATCACACGGAGGCTGTGCGAGACGCAATCGCGCGTATCCGTGTGGCGATCGCGGCGGAGAAGGGTGTGGCCACAACGTTCGGCTACGGGCCGCGCTTCCTGCACTCAACGGGCCAGCTCCACAAGGGCGGCCCGGACAGCGGTGTCTTCCTCCAGCTCACCGAGGCCGCCGATCAGCGGGTTGAGATCCCCGGCGCTCCCTATGACTTCGCCACCCTCAAGGACGCTCAGGCCGCAGGCGACCTCGCGGTGCTGCAGGAGCGTGGGAGGCGTGTGATGCGCGTGGACCTCGGCGATGACGCCGCGACGAACCTCGGCCGGCTCGTGGAGATGATCACCGAGGCGGTGTAGGCGCTTCAGAACCGCGGGTAGGCGGAGGGGAGGAAGTGCTCAACGTAGCGATCGCGGGCGAAGCGGTCGGTCATCCCTGCGATGTAGTCGCAGACCTGGCGGGCGCGCATCTGCGTGAACCCGGGCACGGAGCCGATGTCGGTGGCGTACGCGCGATCGTCCTCCATGTAGAGCGCGAAGAGCGCCTCGATCACGCCGTAGACCTTCTCCCGCGCGGGCAGGAGCGGCGGGCCAAGGTAGATGTGCTCGAAGAGGAAGTCCTTCAACTCATCCATCGCGGAGGCGACGCGCGGGCTCATCGAGAGCGCCGACAGGCCGTCGCTCTGCGCGATGACGTCCTCGACCATGGTGCCCACACGCTGACTGTGCTGCTCGCCCAGGACAGCTATGCACGGCGCGGGGAGGTCTTCCAGCGCGAGCAGCCCCGAGCGCAGGCAGTCATCCAGATCGTGCGCGAGGTAGGCGATGCGATCCGAGATGCGCACCACCATCCCCTCCATGGTCAGCCCGTCCGGCGGAGCCATCGAAGCGCCCGTGTCAGACTGGCCTTTCGAGTGCGCGCCGATCCCCTCAAGCGTCTCCTGAGTCAGGTTGAGCCCGCGGTCCTCGCGCTCGATCTGCGTCAGCACCCTCACGCTGTGCTGCGCGTGGTGGAAGCCCGCGTCAGGATCGTAGCGCCGGTAGCTCTCATCAAGCGCCCACTCGCCCGCGTGCCCGAAGGGCGTGTGGCCGACGTCGTGGCCGAGGGAGATCGCCTCGGTCAGGTCCTCGTTGAGCCGCAGGGCCTTGGAGATCGTGCGTGCGATCTGCGAGACCTCGAGCGTGTGGCTGAGGCGCGTGCGGAGGTGGTCCTCACGAGGTGCGATGAAGACCTGCGTCTTGTGCGCGAGGCGACGGAATGACCGGCAGAGGTGGATGATCCGATCGCGATCGCGCTGGAAATCGGTGCGTACCGGATCAGGCTCAGTCGGCCGCGCCCGGCCGCACGATTCCGCGGAGAGCGTGGCATAGGGAGAGAGCTGCTCGCGCTCCATCGCCTCGAGCCGCTCTCGGATGGTCGCCGGCTGTGAGTGCTGCGCCATCGCCTTCACGGGCGAGCAGAGAAGCTCACCCCTCCTGCAGCCCCGCCTGGCCTACGCCTCGCCCTCGATCACGATCTGCTGGACGTCCAGCAGCCGCAGGAACAGGTCATCGATATTCGCCAGCAGCGCGAGTCGGTTACGCCGGACCGCGTCGTCCTCGGCCATGACCATGACCTTCTCGAAGAAGGTGTCGATCGTCGCGCACATTTGCTGAAGCGCCGCCCACGCGGCCTGGTAGTCAGGATCGTCGCCCGCGAGTGCTACCTCAAGCCCGGCGCGCGCAGCCACGTATGCCACGTAGAGCGCGATCTCATACTCGTCCGCAAGCGCCTCGAGATCGAGGTTCAGCCCAAGCTCGGTCTTCGGGCCCCGGCAGATGTTCGCGGTGCGGCCGGCAGCCATGATGACGCGCTCGAAGGCCTCGGCGTCGCTGTTGCGGACATCCCGCAGCGCAAGTGCGCGGTCGTACGCGTCCAACAGGTCCGGCACCGCCGCGCTGAGGACGGCTCGCGTCAGGTCGTAGCTCACGCCGCGCGTCTCAAGCTCCGCCTCCAGCCGCGCCAGCAGGAACTCATGGATCTGCGCGGCCGCCTCCTCCTCGGTGATCGCCTTCGGGGCAGCGACCGCAGGCAGGTTCCGCAGCGCGAGCACGATGAACTCCGGCAACTGCACGCGCCACCGAGCATCGAGGATCGTCCGCACGATCCCCTGCGCGGCACGCCGCAGCGCGTGCGGGTCGGCCGAGCCGGTCGGCCTGAGGCCGATGCGGAAGCAGGCCGCGAGGTGGTCAATCTTGTCGGCCAGCGACACGATCCGCCCCGGCGTGGTGATTGGAGGGGCGTCGGCGGCGCTCGTCGGCCGGTACTGCTCCGCGATCGCCAGCGCAACCTCCTCCGGCTCACCGGAGCGGCGGGCATACTCTGCGCCGACGCGCCCCTGGAGCTTCGCGAGCTTCGTGTCCCCGATCATGTTCGTGTTCAGGTCGCACTTGGACAGGCGCGCGGCCCGTGCCGCATGCGACTCATCGGCCTCCTCGACCTGCTGGACGTAGCTGCAGAGCCAGTGGACGATGGTCACGAGCCGCTCGGTCTTATCATAGAGGCTGCCGAGGCCCTCGATGTAGGTGACCCGCTGGAGGCTGTCCAGCCGGTCAGGCAGCCGCGTGCGCATGTCCTCGACGAGGTAGAACTCGGCGTCGGCGAGGCGAGGCTCGATCACGCGCTCATTGCCCTTACGCACGGTGTCGAGTCCGCGCTCGTCGCCGTTGCGGATCGCGACGAAGAGCGGCAGCAGCGAGCCGTCGGGGTTCTCGACTGCGAAGTAGCGCTGGTGCCCGCTCATCACGGTGACGATCACGTCCGCGGGAAGCTGCAGGTAGCGCGAGTCAAAGCGCCCCACAAGCGCCGTCGGGTACTCGACCATGAAGTTGACCTCTTCGACGAGGTCCGGGTCCAGCCGCGCGCGCCCGCCGGCCTCTCGGGCGGCCTCACCGGCGCGCTGCTCGATCAGCGACATCCGCCGCTGGTGATCGGCTATGACGTACGCTTCCTCGAGCTTCGCTAGATACTCCGAGGGTTCGCTGATGGCCACGGGACCGTCGCTGAGGAAGCGGTGGCCCCAGGTAACTCGGTCGGAGTGCAGGCCTGCAACCTCCATCGGCACCACATCGGGCCCAAGCAGTGCCAGCAGCCAGCGGATCGGCCGCGCGAAACGAAAGTCCAGACTGCCCCAGCGCATCGTCTTCGGGAAAGTCAGTGAGCCAACCGCGCGCTCGAGGATCGAACCGATGACCTCAATGGCAGGCCGGCCAGCAGCGGTTACCTTCGCGAACACGTACGGGCCCCTGTCTGTCTCGCGGACCTCGAGGTCAGCAGCCTGCAGCCCTCGTCCCGCGGCGAATCCCTCGGCGGCGCGCGTGGGATTGCCATCGGCATCGAACGCGGCGGCGGCCGGCGGCCCCTTGACCTCCTCGGCGAGGTCCTCCTGACGCAGCGCCACATCACTCACGACGACGGCGAGCCGCCGCGGCGTGCCGTAGGTGCAGATTTCGCCGCACGTCAGCCGCGCCTCGGCAAGGCCGTCACGCAGCAGTCTCTCAAGTTGCGCGAGCGCCGGGAGCACCGCGGGCGCGGGGATCTCCTCCACACCTATCTCGAAGAGCAGGTCAGCCGTCGGTTCCGCCATCAGTCTGCCTCACTTCTGTCAGTTGATCGCAGCGTGATCCGCTCAGCCCTCGTCCGTGCGCGCCTCGTCGCCCATCAGCGGGAAACCAAGCTCCTCGCGGCGCGCGACATGCGTCCGCGCCACGGCGGATGCGAGGTTGCGCACGCGCTCGATCATCCCTGTGCGCTCAGAGACTGAGATCGCGCCACGGGCGTCGAGCAGATTGAACAGGTGCGAGCACTTCAGCACGTAATCGTATGCCGGCAGCGGGAAGCCCAGTTCGTTAACACGCATAGCCTCCGCCTCGCACATCTCGAACATCCCCGCGAGCATCTCGATGTCCGCGATCTCCAGGTTGTAGTGGGAGTACTGCCGCTCCTCCTCGAAACGCAGCTCGCCGTAGGAGACCTTGTCGGACCACTGAAGCTCGCGGTAGTCCTCGACGCCCTGAAGGTACATCGCGAGTCGCTCCGGCCCGTAGGTGAGCTCGACTGCGACCGGGCGGCACTGGATCCCGCCGACCTGCTGGAAGTAGGTGTACTGGCAGATCTCCATACCGTCGAGCCACATCTCCCAGCCGACGCCGGATGCGCCGAGGGTTGGCGATTCCCAGTCATCCTCGACGAAGCGGATGTCGTGCTGGAGGGGGTCTATGCCGAGTTTCTCGATGCTCGCGACCGCGAGGTCCTGGAACTCCTGAGGCGACGGCTTCATGATGACCTGGTACTGGAAGTAGCGGCCGAGGCGGTTGGGGTTCTCGCCGTAGCGGCTGTCGGCGGGCCGGCGGCAGGGCTGCACGTAGGCGACATTCCATGGCTCAGGCCCGAGGGAGCGCAGGAAGGTGTCCGGCGCCATCGTGCCCGCGCCGACCTCGATCTCGTACGCCTCAGCGAGCAGGCAGCCCTGCTCCGCCCAGAAGCGGTCGAGTGTCGCGAAGATGTCCTGGAGCGTCATACGGCCCACCATCCTCCAACGCGCAGCGGTCATGAGAAGGGGGCGGGTCAGAGCCGACCCGCCCCGCTGTTCGCACAAGAGGGCATGCGCGATTACGATCGTATTGCTCAGCCGCGGCCGAGACGTGCCGCCTGTTCGGGAGCGACCTTCGGCAGCTTGCGCCGGATTCGGGAGAGGGCATTATCGATGGACTTGATCTTACAGCCCAGGGCGTTCGCCATCTCCTTGTAGGACTTGCCGGTCCGGTACTCGGTGAGGACCTGCCACTCAAACGGGGAGAGGTGCTCGCGCAGGGATTCCTTGAGCAGACGCTCGCCTTCGAGGCCGAGGACTTCCGTCTCCGGGTCCATCTGCGGGACTGCCGTCAGCACTTCGGAGAGCGACCGCTCGTCGTCTTCGTCGCCTCCAGGAGCCGCCTCGAGCGAGATGGACGAGTTGAGAGGCACCTGTTTCTGTCGCGTCGCCGCCTTCACGGCGGAGATCATCTGCCGCTGAATACACACCTTCGCGAAGCATGCGAACGAAGTATGGCGATCTGCGCGAAAATCGTTTATCGCTTCCCAGAGCCCGACCATCCCGATCTGCAGGAGATCATCGCGCTCCGCACCCATCAGGAAGTATGACTTGACCTTCGCCCTGACCAGGTTGCGATACTTGTAGAGCAGATACTCGCAGGCTTCTTTGTCGCCGTTGTACTGGGCCGACCGAACCAGCTCTTCATCGGTGCACTCGCTCAGTGCGACCCGCCTTCGTGTCGGACTGTCGTCACGGAAGAACTCCGCTGGGTTAACCATCCGCTCACCTCGGCCTTCGCGGTGGAGGTTGAGGGCTCGCACGCCGAACCTGTGACCTTACCTCTCCCGATCTTGCAGAGCAAGCCCGGGCTAAGCCGCCCCGCCACCAGCCACAGTTCACGTCGTCCGCCAGCCTCGTGGATGCAACGCAGGCGATGCAACTACGGCCTCTCTCAGCTCCACCTCCTGTAGCGTCACGGCTGCCCCGCAACGCAACACACCTCCGGACACTGAAAGACACGTTGGGCGCTGCCTGCACGGGATCGCGCACGAGCGCTCCCGTACATCATCGGCACTATGTCTGCTGCGGTTCAGGCTGCGATGGATGGCCGATCTTGAAAGAACCGTTCAACGGGGTCTACTTCCCCGTGAGTTTTTCATAGAACTCCATGAGCACACGAAACCCTGTAAGCTCCGACATCGCCCAGTGCAGCAGCGAGTCGCTGATCAGCGGCGTGGCGCCTCCGTAACGAATCTTCAACCACTCAAAGAGCGCGTAGGTGAGAGCAATCCCGGAGCCGAGCCCGAGCAAGGCCCCCACCGCCGCCTCAACCGCGGTGACCTCGGCGTGAAACCGTCGTGAGACGACAATCGCGCCGATTGCCGTGAGGAGCAGCAGGGCGGCCAGTAAGAGAAGGTACGCCGCGGACGGTCGCATGTGCTCGCTGAGTGGCACGTAGGCGTAGCCGATGAGAATCACGCCGAACAGCACACAGAGAAAGTCCGCCAGACCAGGGATGATCCCCCTGCGGCTCTCCAGGAACATCAGGCCTGCCCACAGAGCGATGCACAGGATGTCTACGGGCGAGATCACCTGGATGATCCTCCGTGCGGACGGTGGTGCATGGATGTAGGCCGTCCAGGCCGCGCGGAAAGCTACCCATTCTACGGCCGTCAGTATACATCAAGATTTACCCTCAGTCAAGAACTCAGGGCTTCTGCGACTCTCCTCTCAGGCCAAACCGGAAGCGTGGAGCAGTGATTCCCTCCGCCGCGCCTGGCACCCGTTCTGTGGTCTGCCCGATGGCGCCTGACCGGAGCAGCTCGAAAAGCACCTCGTAGACGGGGTCGTAGCGCGCAACAAGCTCGTCCCGGCCCGAGCAGCCCTTGACCGCCCCCAGGAGCGTTCCCGTCGATGTAGGCCCGTTCTCGCCGATCTCGCGGAGAATCGCCGCAGTGGCATCGGCCCGGCTGATATCGTCGCTGAGCGGCCCGTGTGGGCATTGCAGCGGCGAGATGCTCAATCCTGATGCCCTGACGGTCCCGGTTGAGAAGGGCGGCACCCACGTCCACCACGCGGGGCGCGGATTGAAGCCGGTCGGACTGCTGGCGATCCGCGCGCCCTTTGCATCTACTGCAACACACATCGGCATTGTGTATCGCGCCGCGAAAATGCCATCATCCCGGGCAGGTGTGATGAAAAGACCAACGATCTCCGCCGGGATGTCAATAACTGCCTGCCTGATCGCGTCCTCCGGCTTGCGTCCTGAGGCGAGTTGAGCCTCAATCGCGTGTGCCATCATGTCGCTCACGTGAACAGAGCGCCCGCCATCGAGTGACGGGTACTTCCCAATCTGCCGGTCGGCTACAGCCGTGAATTCGTGCTTCGCCGCCTCAAGAGCCTGCGCCGCCGCGGAGGTGTCCACACGTTCGGCGAAGTAGCCCATGGCGCCGTTGGCGATGTACGCGAGGCTGTCATCACAGGCGATGAAAGGGTGCGACCAAAGCCAATCGCCGCCCGAGTTGGAGCGGCTGTGCGCAAGGCCGATCGTGCCCGGAAGCTCCTCCGCGTCGGTCTCCTCGCGGAGTCTTGCGCAGTCACCGACCACCTTCCGCCAGTGCAGCCGCCCTTTGTGGATGGTGGCGATTCCGGTATAGTAGCCTCCGGCAAGACCCTCCTGGCGCTCAATCAGCTCAAGCAGAATTGGCGCGGCGCGTTCGGTGCCGACATAGCCGGCTATGTTGCACATCGGCACGACCTCCCTCGTTCGGTCATCGGGCGCAGGATACCACGGGAGTGTTGCGGGGGCAAGGGGGTCGGTAGTTCCCCCGTTGCCCCGCGCATGCAGCCCTGCCCCTGATCGGGACTCCCGCATGCGCAGGTTCCTGTGGACCGAGAGGGACCAGGTGGAGCGCTACATCGAGATGGGCGTGGATGTCTTCGGGCTGGCCGAGGACCTCGGGGCGCAGGACCGCTCGGTGCTGGGTCCGCGGATGTTCCGGAAGTGGATCGCCCCGGCGTACCGACGGCTCATCGAGCCGCTGCAGGCGGCAGGTGTGCAGGCGCACAGCCACTCGGATGGCTACGTCATGGACATCATCGACCAGCTTCTCGAGGTCGGCATGACCATCTGCAACATTCAGGATCTCGTGAATGGCGTCGAGAACATCCGCGACACGCTCAAGGGCCGAGTGTGCGTGGACCTGGACGTGGACCGGCAGAGCATCGTGCCGCACGGGACACCGGAGGAGATAGCGGAGCTCATCGAGCACGAGGTACGCGCACTCGGTTCGCCGCAGGGCGGGCTGATGATAACCTGCGGGGTCTACCCGCCGACCCCGCCGCAGAACATAGACGCGGTGCTGACTGCCATGGAGAAGTACCAGCGCTACTGGTGGGATTAGGCGCTCAAAGCTCCCCGCGGAACGCATTGGCCCATGGCAGAAGCCACGGGCCACTGCTGTCGCCAGGTTGCGCTACCGCCAGCGCATGACCGGCACTTCCGCCTGCTCGACGATGTCCGGCCACGCCTCACCGAGGAAGAAGCCTGTCAGGGCACCCCTGATGGGCCCGCCGATCGCGATCAGGTCCGGCTTCCATTCCTTCGCCTGCTCGAAGATAACGCTCGGGGCGTCGCCTGCCACGAGCATCGTCTCAGCCTCTACTCCGCGAGTAGCGACGAGCTGGGCCCCGTACTCGGCGCCTTCGGCCAGGGCCGATTCGGGCATTGCTCCGGTCACGATCGCCATCCGCCAGCGGCCCTCGGCTGCCAGATCGGCCGCCCATTCCAGTGCGTGTCCGGAGGCTGGGCTGCCGTCGTAGCCGACTATGACGCGCTCGATCGGGCGATACTCATCTCGCGTGATCAGCACCGGCTTGATGCAGTTGCGCATCACGCGCGAGGCGGTCGAGCCCAGCAGCTCGCTGTGCACGTCACGCCTCCCGGTCGCGCCGATGACGACCATGTCCACGGCCTGCGCCTCTCGCGTGAGCACATCGGCGGGGTCGCCGGCCAGTAGGCGCGCGGTGAACGGCACATCAGAGATCGCGCAGATCTGCCCGCAGTTGTCCAGCGCCTGCTTGAACCAGTCCACCGCTGCCCGGGGGAGATTCCTCAGGCCCTCCATCTCCCTGGACATATGCTCGTCGGGCTCAGACTCTCCATCGAAGTCGCCGAAAATCGAGGCAACACCCACGACCCCTGCACCTGAGAGCTGAGCTATCTCTATTGCATATCGCAGCGCTACTTCCGCTTGGGGGGAGCCATCCACGCCCACCATGATCGCCTTCATCAGCCCTGCTCCTTTCGCGCCTGCGCGCACTCTGTTGGTCCCGGCAGGTGAGTGTTCGTCGCCGCGAGCAGGTTCTCCTACCCGGGAGGGAGTAGAAGCTGCACGCTGGCCCGCGGCGCCACCGTCGGCACGTCGAGGTCCTCCTCCCAGTAGCGGTCCTCCTGGGCGGCGGCCGTCATGCTGAGGATGAGGAGCGCGAGCAGCACCATGGCAGCCGTGAGCTTCATCAGGCATCCCCCTGCTCGGGATCGAGCAGCCAACGCGTCGTGGCAAGCACACCCTCCAGCCGCTTCAGCGTCAGATGCGCGGGGAGGCCGCGCTCGCCCGGGATCTCAAGATTGAAGAGGCCGTGGTAGCCGATCTCGCGGAGGGCCGCGATCCCGACTCTCCAGTTGATCGTGCCGCGCGTCGGGGCGAGGTGGCCGTCGCGGGTTCCATCATTGTCCTGGATGTGCGTGGCAATCAGCCGCTCACCGCACTGCCGGACTGCCTCCGCCATCTCGTAGCCCTGCACATGTGCGTGGCCGACATCGAGGCAGATACCCACGTTCGAGCGGCCAATGCCATCGATGAGCGTGTGCAACTCCTCAATCGTGGCCCCGTAGCGTCGCTGTCCCATCGCGGAGCGGCAGTCGCGCGCACCGTCGGTCATGTTCTCGATCGCCAGCGAGAAACCGCGCTCCGCCGCGTAGTCCGCAAGCTCCCGGAAGCCCTCGACGCGCCTGCGGCGCTCCGCCAGCTCCTCCGCGAAGGCCTTCGGCCGCACGCCGCCGGGGTGGATCACTCCGATGCGGATGCCCATGCGGGCGGAGAGCGCGATCTGGCGCTTCAGCGTCTCCATGAACTCCAGGCGCTTCGCATCGTCGGCCATGGCGATGTTGGCGGAGATCAGCAGGTGGACCTGCGGCATCTCCACGCAGGATGCACCGATAACCGCGCGCACCTCATCTGCGGCCGCAAGCGGGTCGGGTGCGCTGTCCACCGCCACGATGTGCTCGGTGGAAAGCTCCAGGCCCTCCCAGCCCTGCTCCGCGAGGCGCGCGCATGCCTCCGCCGGTGACAGTTCAACGAGAATGCTCGTCCATAGGGAAAGCTTCATCTGATGCCTCCGCTACAGCGTCAGCAGCCACTTGGCCGTCTTCGCGACCTGGCGCATGCGCAGCGTCTGCAACTCGAGCGGCTGCCCGCGCAGCGGCGCGATCTCCAGGTTGAAGATGCCATCCCAGCCGATCTCACGCAGCGCCGCGATGGCATCGGGCCAGTCGATCGTCCCACGCGTCGGCTCGGTGTGCTGATCCTGGTGCCCGTTGTTGTCATGCACGTGCGTCGCGATCAGCCGGTCGCCGCACTGCCGGAAGGCCTCGCCCAGCGGCAGCCCGATCAGGTTCGTGTGGCCGGTGTCGAGGCAGATGCCGAAGTTCTCGGCGCCCACAGCGTCCACGACTGAGTGCAGCTCCGGAATGAGCGATCCGAAGCGCCTCCGGCCCATCGCCGAGTGCTCATCGGCGTGCGCATCGTAGGTGTTCTCGATCGCGATCGTGAACTCATGCTCCGCCGCAATCTCGCATGCCCGCGCGAAGTCCTCCACCCGCAGGCGCTCGATCTCGCGCTGTTCGGCGAGGGTCGCTGGCCAGCCGCCCATCGGGTGCAGGACGCCAGTCTTCGCGCCGGCGAGCGCGGAAAGCTCGATCTCCCGGCGCATCCGGGCGAAATCTGCCTCGCGCTGATCGGCATCGAGCGTCCCCATCGCGGCCACGCTCAGATGGACCTGCGGGATCTGCAGGGCCAGTTCCTCGCAGCGCACCCGGAACTGCTCGGCGGTGCGCTCGGGGTAGGCGGCTTCAGCGAACTGGCGCAGATGGACCAGCGCCAGTTCGCCGCCGCGGAAGCCGGCCTCGGTCATGTACGGCAGGACCTCGGTCGCCGGAATCTCGATGATGATGTGCGTCGTGGCGCCAATGTACATGGCTGCCTCCTGAGGCACAGGCCGGCTACAGCTTCACAACCGCCGGCTGATCGCCGATGTTCAGGATCGCCTCGGCGATGCGCGTGGCCTCGATGCCCTCGCGGCCGCCGGTTTCCGGCTGCGAGCCTGTCTGGACGCAGCCGATGAAGTGCGCCATCTGCTTCTTGAACCACTCGAGGCCGCCGTCCGGCTCGAAGGACACGAGTTCCTCACCCGCGGGCGTCGTGACCTTCAGCGCCTCGCCGGTGAAGGTGATGGCGCCTCCGGGGCCGAGGATGTCGTGCGCGGAGCCCGCACTGATGCGCGTCTCGCTCTTCGGCAGGCCCCACGACCAGCACATGATGAGCTGATCGCCTGCGGTGAAGTCGACGATCGCGGTGCCGGTGTCCCACGCGTCGGAGTCATCGCGCATGGTGCGCAGGTTCGCGCAGACGCCCGTCGCATCGCCGAAGGTAAAGCGCGCGAAGTCGTAGTTGTGCACCGCGCCGTCAATGAACGGCCCGCCGCCGAGCTTCTTGCTGAAGAACCACGGGGACGCGGGCCCTCCGCTCGCCGAGACCGAGCGCCAGACGACCGGGCGGCCGATTGCGCCGCTCTGGATGATCTCGCGCAGCTTCAGCCACTCGTTGCAGAAGTGCCGCACGAACGCGATCTGCAGGACGACGCCCGCATCGGCGCAGGCCTGCGCCATCCGCTCGGCCTCCGCGACGGTGAGCGCCATCGGCTTCTCGCAGAGCACGTGCTTGCCGGCCTGCGCGGCCGCGATCGCGTGCTCGGGGTGCAGCCCGGTCGGCGTGCAGACCACGACCGCCTGGACCGCATCGTTCGCCAGCAGCTCATCGAGTCTCGTGGTGCCGCACTCGGTCCCGTAGTTCCCCTGGTGCTTCTTCACCGCGTCCTCGTTGACGTCCATCGCGCAGGCGATGTAGGCGTCCGGATTGTCCGCCAGTGCCTTCGCGTGGTTGTTGTGGATGCCGCCGCAGCCGATGAATCCGATGCCGATCTTGCTCACCTTGACGTCTCCTCTCGCGTCTATGGAGTTCATTCCCCGGCAAGTGTGTCTCGCGCCCGCACGAGCGCGCGGATGTGCTCCGGTGTGGTGCCGCAGCAGCCGCCGATGATCCGCGCGCCCGCCTCGACGAGTGCCGCGAAGTGCGCCGCGGTCTCCTCCGGCGTCTGCGTGAAGACCGTCTTCCCGGCGATCAGCTTCGGCATGCCCGCGTTGGGCTTCGCCCAGAGCGGCAGATCGGTCGCGCCGCGCATCAGCGCGATAACCTCGATCATGTTCTCGATCCCGTGGCCGCAGTTGCTGCCGACGATGTCGGCGCCGGCCGCCTGCAGCTCCTCCGCCGCGCGCTCGGGGGTCACGCCCATCATCGTCGCGTAGCCGCGCGGGCCCTTGTCGAAGGTGAGCGACACAACCACCGGGCCGTCGAAGCAGCTCTTCGCGGCCGCTAGAGCGGCCTTCGCCTCACCGAGATCGGTCATGGTCTCGATGAGGATGCCATCGGTGCCGCCGGCGACGATCGCCTCCGCCTGCTCCGCGAAGACATCCACCATCTCTTCCTCGCTGACGAGCCCGAGCGGCTCCATGAACTCGCCGGTGGGGCCCATGGAGGCGAAGACGAGCGCGCTCTCCCCCGCCGCGTCCTTCGAGAGCTCCACCGCTCGGCGGTTGATCTCGCTAACGCCATCGGCGAGGTCGCACTTCGCGAGCTTCAGCCGGCTGCCGCCGAAGGTGTTCGTGAGGATGATCTCGGCGCCCGCGTCCACATAGGCCTGCGCGACCTCGCGCACCGCGTCCGGCTGATGCAGCACCCAGCTCTCAGGCGCCTCTCCCGGCTGCAGGCCGCGCTCGGAGAACTGCGTACCCCAGGCGCCGTCAGCGATCGCAATCCGCCCGTTCTCCAGCAACTGGTCTATCGTCATCTTCGGTCACTCCTCAATCAGCGTCATCCCCCGGAACTCATCCCTGTTCGTCGTATCGCTGCTTCATCTCCGTGTAGCGGCCGCAGGTCATCTTCCCCTCCGGGCAGTGCCCGAGGCGGATGCACTTCGGGCCTGCGCCCTGGAGGGCCGCCGGGGCAACCGGCTGCGCCTGCTCCAGCATCATCTCCGCCACGCGCCGGATCTCCCACTGCGCGCGCTGGCAGAGGCGCTCGGCGAAGAAGTGCAGCAACTCCCGCGCGTTCATCGTCACGAAGATCTTCGTCTCACAGGCATTCGGCAGTACGTAGCGCGCGTCCTCGTTACTGCGCTCGCCGGTGCGGCCGAGGGCGTCGTTCAGCGCTGCGTAGCGTTCTCCTATGATGCCCATCGTCTCCGCGAAGTAGTCAACCGCGTCCACCTCGCGGCCATCCGCCGTGACGGTGTGGCCCTCAAGCTGTGGCGGGATGATGTAGTCAAACTGGTCGTGGGCCACGTAGCGCTGGGAGCGCTGAGAGTAGCTGGCGATGCGGTGCCGCACAAGCTGGTGGGTGAGCACGCGCGAGACGCCCTCGAGGTAGAAGGTGAAGCTGGCGTGCTCGAGCGGGCTGTGATGGCCCATCGCGTTGAGCCGCCGCACGAGCGCGGCGGCCTCGCCCGGAGAGGCCTCCAGCAGCCCCTCGGTGCTGTCGGCGTAGCACAGGCGCGCGGCGGAGGCGATGACCTCATCGGGGCGCTCGGTATGCTGAACGAGGCGGACGTGCGGCTCGACTGCGGGCACACTGCTCATCCATTCGGGAGTGGTCGGGATTGGTGGCGCGGAGGAGTTCGACTGAACGGGGGGTGAGTCCTTCACGATCAGCGCAGTGGGCACATGCGCGCCTTCCGAACCGACTGATGGCAGAAGGCGCGCATGTTGAGTCGTGGGCCAATGGCACAGTGGGTCACTTACGAGCGGCCTCCTCTATCCATCTTCCAAGGTTGCCATACCCGTCGTTGAGTGTGTAGTCGTAGGTGCTGAAAAGCACTGAGAGTGACACCGTCAGGCCAGCCGCATTTCGGGTGTACATGTCGTCGAGGGGATTGGCGCCTCGGGGATCGGTGAGACCCGTTCTGTCTCTCAGGCCGTTGATGTAGACACCAAGCAACCCGTTGCCACGCTCCAGACTCTGTTCGATCTCGTACTTAACCCACTTGCGGGTCGCTGTCTCGGCACCGATGAGGACACACGTTACGGAGGTGTTTCGCAGCCCATCGTCTATCATCGCTTTGATCGCCGCGTCTCCTCGCCTTCTTGCCGTTTCCCAAAGAGAGGCGTCCCAGAACCCCGCAGCTTCACGATCCGGCTTTGTCACCCACTGGTTCCTGACTTGGCAGGCTCTCCATATGTCCCTCTCGTAGTGGAAGCTGAAGAACGCTCGTCTCGCCAAGGTAGATCATCTCCCGTTCGTGATAGCTTGCCACGTGGCGAAGAACAGCACCAATAACAGAATACTTCCGTAGAAACAACACAGTGTGGATGAAACCATCAATCCCCTCGCGGGCCCTGCTCTGTCGGCAAACCTGCGAGGATCCAGCTCAAGCAAAGACTCATCTGAGGTAGGCCGGTTCCGGGCGACCCAAATCTGCATCTGCCGGAAACTCCTCTCGGCGCGGAGCAGGTAGGCATCTAACCACCATAGCGACAGCAGGGGGAGCACCGCGAGAGACGGCCCGAATGGTCCTCCTTCCAGTACGAGGGTACCCACAACGAGCGTAAGTGCCCAGCCCTTAACCAGAAAGCACTGTCCCGATAGACGGTTGATTGCCTCTTCTATCATCCTGATCTCGGCGATCATAAGTTCCTGCCGCAGTTGGTCCAAAGCGAGGCCCCCATAGGTCACATTCAACACAGAACCACGGGACTTCTTCCACTTTATCGTAGCAGCACCTCCGTCGCCACTCGAAATATTTACCATCTCTTGTCGGAAGGCCGGGCATTAAACCGAAGAGGGGACGGCCGAAGCCGTCCCCTCTCGTTACCTCTCGGGCCGCGCCGCTGCTACTTCTTCTGCTGCGCGACGTAGTCCGCCACGTTCATCAGCACGCCCTGCTCGCCGCCCTCCGTGGCCGCGGCGATCGCCTGCATCGGCCTGATCCCCTCGCGGCCGTGCGTCATCGGCTGCTTGCCATCGAGGATGCACTCGATGAAGTGCGATATCTGGCCCTGCATGTCCTTGGCGCCGCCAAAGACGTCCATGTGGTCTTCCTTCGCCGGGTCATATTCCCAGACCACATTCATGCCGCTCTCGTCGCTCTTCCAGATCTGGCGGGTGCCGTCATTGTTGTAGACGAGGCGCGCGGAGGCCTTCTTGCCGAAGATCTCCAGCCTGATCCCCTGCATCCGGTGCGGGGTCGCCCAGCTCTCCACGTAAGCGCTCACGGCGCCGTTCTCGTGGCGCATGACCATGCACTCGGTGTCATCGCCGCCGGGGATGACGTCGCCGAGGGTGAAGCGGTTGCCGATCGCGAGCGCGTCGGTGATGGTGCCCATATCCCACTGGAGCTGGTCCACGTAGTGGCAGCCGTGGCTCATGAGCGCGCCCATCGGGAACTGCTCGACGGTCGTCCGCCACGGCCGCACATGCGCCGGGTCCATGAACATCGTGGTGGAGCAGAAGCCCTGGTGGATCAGGCCGAGGTCGCCATTCACGCACATGTCATGGAGCATCTGGAACTCCGGGCGATAGCGCAGCACGAAGGCGACCATGAACATGACGCCGGCCTTGTCGGTGGCCTCTATCATCGTCTCGGCCTCCTGCAGCGTGCGTGCCATGATCTTCTCGCACAGCACGTGCTTGCCGGCCTCGGCGGCGATGATCGTCTGCTCCGCATGCACATCCACGGGGGTGCAGATGTCGACCGCGTCAACCTCGCCAAGTACGGCCTCCATGTCCGTGGCCCACTTGCAGCCCGCGGCTTCGGCCTTCTCTTTCGCGAGGTCCTCATTGATGTCCACGCAATACGCAAGCTCGGATCGCGGCTCCGACATGTGACCGTTCACGTGCGCTCGGCTGATGCCTCCGCAGCCGATCATGGCGACTCGTACTTTGTCCATCGCGAGATGCCTCCAGTATGGGTTCCAGAGTGTCGCGGGAGGTTCGACGTCTTGCCTACGACACCTTCACGGCTTCTGCATCCGAACCGCCCTATCCCCCACCCCCGGGTGGCAGGCCCGGCTGTGCGTTCGCGTTCGCGCGCTTAAGGGTGATCCGAGCGCCCGCCGGACCGAGGATCTTCATCCCGGAGAACGTCACCAGGCCGTGCTGGTTCGCGGTCAGCACCTGGCTCCCCACGCTCCCCTTGCAGACGAAGCAGTACACGTCGGCGTCCACCTTTTCGCCGGGCTTGAGGATGAAGTTCTGCACCCGCCGCGGGGTCACATCCACCCGCAGCGGAAGCTCGGTGTCGGAGAGATACCACGTCACCGTGGCCGCCCACCGGTCGCGCTCGTCCACCACGTCCTGCCAGTCGAGCCCGCGGTTGATGCAGCCCTCGGGATCCCCACTAGCCGCAGTGCCATCGCCCGGATCCTCATTGGCGCTGCTGTTCGTGAAGACCGGGTAGCTCTGGTCGAGCGCGAAGCGGTGCATCCAGTCGAAGGCCATGCGCTCGCGGATATCATCAGGCAGCAGCCCCTGCGTGGTGGAGTGCTGCCCCTCGTTCCAGGCAGCGATCAGCCCCTGGCGGCTCTCCTGCATCGCCGCGTAGAAGGGCGGTGTCATCCACCACGGGATCGAGGTGTCGTTGCGGCCATTCGCCATGATGACGAACGGCAGCGCGTCACCCTCGTGATCGCGGACGAAGCGGGAGGCATCCAGCCACTCGCGCACCGTCATGTCGTGGTCGGTCGGGAGATCCAGGGAACGCATGATGTCGTTGATGCGCACCTCGCTGTTCCCACCCTCACCCGCGGCGTAGGTGGTGATGCCGACAAGCGGGGCGATTGCCGCGAAGACCTCCGGGTGCCGGAAGGCGATGTTGAAGCTCGCGCAGCCGCCCATGGAGCCACCGGATGCATACGTGCGCATCGGGTCGGTGCCGAAGTAGTCCTGCACCCAGTCCACGATCCAGAGCACCTGCCGCTCGCCGAACATCACGCAGACGCCCTGATCCATCAGTGCAGGGTCGTAGATGTGGTCATTGTAGCCTGCCCAGAAGGAATGGATGGCGGGCGTCAGGCGCTGGCAGAGATCGTTCCCCTCCGGGAACATCCGGTCGATCCAGTGCCGATCGGTGGGCGCAACACGCACCGCCTCACCCGCCACGGAAGCACCGAACTTGAACGGGAGGCTCTCGCGCCAGCCAAGCTCCGCCGGGCCGAAGACCAGCCAGTCCATCCCGCCGCGGCCGGTCTTCGCGTGCAACGACAGGTCGAGCGGCATCTCCGCGCCCGCGCCGAGTCCGGGCTTCGCTGCAGGTTCGTTCTGCCAGATCGGCTCGATCGGCGCGACCTCGCCCGCGATCGGCTCCGTGAGCGCGTTGGCGCCGGGGACGACCGGCCCGATCTCCCCCACCGCGCCCTCAGGCCAGCTCACCACCGCGTAATAGCGCGGGCCGGCGGTCTCAGCCGTAACCGTATGCACGAACAGGCCGTTACCAGGCTCGAGGCGCTCGCCGCCCTCCTCGATGATCCAGCCATCCACCACGACCTCCTCCGGCCGCACATCAAGCGGCTTCCCGTATGTCTCCGGGTTCAGCCACCAGTCCGTCGAGGAGCCGGGGAGCATGTAGTCGCCGAGGATCAGCGCATCGGCGGCGTTCGCGTCAGTGATCGGCGCGTCGGACGTCAGCACGCGGAGACGCACGCCCTCCAGCGCCTCCGGCTCGTCCCACTGCAGAAACACCTGGCCTGCGCGGTAGAAGCCGCGCAGGTTCGTCGCCTCGGGTGTCTGGGCCATCGCGCACCCCGCGAGCGTCATGATTGCGAGCACTACCAACAATGAACTGAGCCTTCGCATCGTGATCGGATCTCCTTGCACCCGCCGCCGGTTGAGCGTCAGATGCAACTTCGCCATTT
This sequence comes from Armatimonadetes bacterium UBA5352, assembly GCA_002411015.1. Lineage (GTDB taxonomy): Bacteria > Armatimonadota > Zipacnadia > Zipacnadales > UBA5352 > UBA5352. The sequence continues at coordinate 59,352 of DHPY01000090.1, forward strand.
CAGACGCTCATGCCTCCAGGCGACTTCGGGTGCCACACTGGCCCGTCTATCGCGCTCAGCCGAAAGATCGTGATCGGGTCCCAGTGCTCGTTCCGACAGCAGGCGCAGGCCTCCAGCGCGAAGACCGCGTTGTCCGCGCGGCCATGCCAGCCCCGATCCATCAGCAGCAGCGCCGCTCCCGTCAGCGGATCGAGGCCGGTGTCGCCTGCACGGGGCAGCATGGAGGCGGCCTGTTCTCGCAGCGCCGCCAGTGTTGAACTGAAGCTGTCGAGGATGAGCGCCTCCGAGCCCGGCATCTGCGCAAGGATCGCCGCCAGCACCGAGCGCGTGTCGGCGCCCGGTATCTCCACGCCCGGCGACGGGAGGCGCTCATGCAGCGCGAGCAGGCGCTCCGCTGCCGAATCCCAGCGCGTCTGCTCCTCGAGGATGCGTGCTGTTCGCCGAACGGGCTGCGGGTGGAGGTCGCTCTGCGCAAGAACGCTCGCGGCAATGGCCTTCGTGCCGGTCGTGGTGACCACTCGCGGGGAGATGCGGTCGAAGATCCCCTGCACGCGCGAGGTGATCGCCGTCGGATTGCCGTGAGCCAGCGCCAATCGCGCGGCGTAGGGGTAGGTCTGCGCGGACATCGTCCATCCTGCAATGATCAGGCCCCGCCAGATGGCGTAGACGCGTGGGGCAATCTCGCGAGGCGCTCCGTGCAGCACCAGCAACGCGCCCGCCCAGAGCGTCTCGCGCTCCAGCGGGAAGTCGCGGTCGTGCAGCGCCTGCTGATAGTCGAGCGCGCGCCGCTCCCCCTCTGCCGGTTCCCCGCGCGCGTCATCCGCCAGCACCATCAGCGTGCCGAGCATCAGCCGATCCGCCGGGCAGTCTCGGTAGCGCCGCCGCCACTCGCCGAAGAGCGCGATCAGCGCGTCCAGCAGCGCCTCGCGGCGCTCCTCGCCCGCGCGCGCGAGCAGAGCGGCCGCGCAGGAGACGGTCGGCGGCGGCCACGCCACGCGCCACTCGCGCATGAGCCGCTCACACGCGGCCATCGTCCACTCCGCGAACTGCGCCCCGGCCTCCGCGTGAACATACCGGTCGAAGGCGCCCGAGTACATCCAGCCATGGAGCGCGTTCATGCCCTCGGGCGTCAGCATCGCGAAGCGGCCATCGCTCAGCGGGATCAGCGCCTCCGGCTCCGCGCGTGCAAGGCCCTCCTCGTGCAGTTGCGTGCGCAGCGCCCGCGACTGCTCCGTCAGCGCATCGAGCCGGTCGCTCAGCCTCTCGATCTGCCGGATGCGCCAGAGCAGCCGCCACGGCCAGACGATCGCGGTGTTCAGCCGGTGGCGCTCGGCGTCGATCTCATCTATGCGCGCCCGAAGCGCAGCCCGGTGCATGATCCTCTCGTGCTGGCGGGGACCGATGAGATGCACAAGCGCCTCGTTCGCGAGCGCATCCACGACATCAGGCGGCGGGGAGGGCGTCTCCCGCAGGTGCAGGTCGAGCAGGGCGAGGTTGCGGTCGGCCATCGCGTGGTCCTCCCCGGCGCGTCAGACGCAGGTTCGCCCGCCGATCCGTCTTCCCTCCCGCATGTGCATGACGCACATCCCCGTCCCGCGCGGTCGTTGCCGTTTTCGTGGAGGGGCCGCTCCGAGCCCGCTGTCGTTTGGCGGGCGAGGAGTGAGGCGCGCCAGCGCCTCAGCTTCCACCCCGGCCCACGCATGCCGATCACCGTCTGCTCTGCGGTGCGAACGACCGACGACACGGGCCGGGGTGGAACCTCCCGCTTCGCGGGACCCTCGCGCCGCAAAACGACAGCGGACGCTCGGGCGGCCCCTCCACAACGGCCTACGGCCCTTCTGCGGCTAGATCGAGGATGTGCGTAACCCACAGCCCTCCCGCGAAGGGCACCGACGGTGCGAGGGCGAATGAGCCCTCGAAGCGCTCATAGCTCTGACAACAGGAGGCGGCTGCGCGATGCTGCCATGGATGCTTGCTGCTGCAATTCTCGGGGCAGGCGGCCCTGAGGGCCAGATGACGGTGGAGAGCGCGAACCTGACCGCCACGATGGGCCAGGCTAACGCCTGGACGATCATGACGATGGAGTGCGGCGGGATGCCGATCACGATCAACGCCGGCGGCCAGAGCGCCGTGATCAACTCCGAGGCGACCGGCTGGCGCGGCGGTGCGATGGGCGGCAACACCGAGGAGGTGCTCTCGCTCAGCACCGACGGAGAGCCCTGCGCCACGCCTCCCACCGAAGCCATCACCGAGGAAGTCACGATCGTGAAGACCTCGAAGCTCGCGTCCGTCGAGCACACCGCCACGCTTGAGTTCAGCGGTGGCGTGCTGCGGCAGACGAACGAGTTCAGCTTCGCCGAGGAGATCAACCTCAGCGCCTTCTACCCCTTCATCTACTCGTTCTCGCCTGAGTTCACCGACTGGCTCACGATCCCGGCTGAGGGCGACCCCGAGCCCGGCGAGTTCACCAGCGATGGCGCCCACCGGCTCAACACCGAAATGCAGGCCTTCGCGCTCTACAATGACGCCGCCGGTCGCGGCGTGGTGGTCTACCTGCAGAAGTCGCCCGGCGGCGTGGTGACGCTCTGGGACCACGCGAACTACCGCAAGTTCTGGGTGCAGCCGACGAAGGGCCCGATGAAGGCGGGCACCGAGTTCGATGGCACGTTGCTCCTCGCATGTTTCGAGGGCGGCGATGACTGGCAGGCGGCGGCGCTCGCGCGGGCCGGCGAACTCCGCGCGGGCTATCCGCCGCAGAAGCCGGAGCCCCGGCCGAACATGCTCTACGATGAGGGCGTCCCCGAGGTGGGCTTCCTCACCGTAGAGACCGAGAACTGGCTGGCGAAGTTCGAGGCGGCGAGCGCATGGACGCTCGATGAGATCCACTGGAAGGACTTCATGGTCGCCGGCCCGACGGGCCACTACGGCACCGTGCTCATCCCCGAGGGCAGCAACTTCATCGGCACCGGGCACTCCGAGGGCGGCCGCGAGGTCGTGCATGCGGTGAGCCTCCGCGTGGATGGCGAGGAGCAGCCCGTCGAGGTCGGGGCGACCGCCACCGGCGATGAGATCGAGCTGTTCAAGCGGTCCACGATCCACAAGTTCGACGCCGAGCACACCGTCACGCTCAAGCCCACTGAGATCGTGGAGCACGCGGTCCTGAAGGCCACTGAGGCGCACGATCTGAAGCTGATGTATCTCTTCATGCACTGCATCGAGCCCGCCACCACGCGCTGGGTCGCGGAGCTTCCGGATGGCACCATCGAGGAGGGCGAGTTCGCGAGCGACCTGAACATGGAGCTTTCGAAGGACGCCCGGTGGGTCGCGGAGTGGTTCCC
>DHPY01000059.1:0-16485 GCA_002411015.1 Armatimonadetes bacterium UBA5352
CACTGGCGACGCCTGATCGCCTCCATGACCGCCCGCGGTCGGCTGACCGTCGATCAGCCATGCAGATCCCCCGTCGCCCACGGGGCGATCTGAAAGACAACTTGACGGGCGAATGCGGGCTTTCTGAACATAACCGGAAAGCCTGTCCTACGGGTAGGCGAGCACCGCCGCTCCCGGCACCTCGAGCGCCCGCCAGAGCGTCTCGTTGCGCTGCCAGGGGAGCACGTAGTTGCGCTTGTGCGCGCCCGGCACGATCACCAGCGACGACGCGCGCTCCAGCGCCGCCGATTGCACCGCCTCATGTGGCGCGGCCAGGGCCACGTCCGTGCTGCTCTCTATGTGATATGCGCGCAGGAAGCGCTCAACGGACGCCCGCGCCTCGTGAGCGACCGTCCGCTTCGGCTCGCAGATCAGCACCTCAAGCTCCGCGTTCAGCATCTGGCAGAACTGTGCCGCGAAGGAGAGACCGCGCCCGCCGTCCACCGAGACCTTGTAGGGCATGAGCACGCTGCGCAGCTCGACATACTGCCGCGCGGCAACGAGAGTGGGGGCGACGAGCTCGGTCAGGAGGAACGTGGTATTGGCGCCCGGCTGCCCGGAGCGGCGCTCCCTGCCGCGCCCGACCACCAGCAACTCCGCCAGCCAGCTTCGCCGGAGCAGCCGGATCCCGGGGTGGCCGCCGAAGAGCTGCTCGTCCTCGCAGACGATGTGCAGGTCCTGGCAGCGCCGGTGGATCTCCTCCACAGTCACCGGCTGCATGGCGTCGTCGGGGATCTCATTGCCCGCCCCCCGCTCCGTCTGCCCGAGCGCGAGCGCCGCAATATCAGCCTCCGCCTCCGCGCCCTCGAGCCCCGCCGCATCCTCAGTCACCGGGAGCACGTGCGCAAGGGCAATCCGGCCACCTGCAAGCTCCGCCAGCGCGATCGCCTGCGCGACCGCGACATCCGCCGGACGCGTCCCGTCATAGCCCACGAGAATGTTGCGCACCATCGGCCTTCGCCCTCCGGGGTGATATCAGCCGACCTGCTTCGGATCGTCCTCATCGGGCGCGGCATCATCGGACGATTCGGGCTCCGCCGCCTCGGCCTCGGACGCCTCCGCTGCCGAGGCTTCCTCCTCCGCCTGGCGCTGAGCGCGCTCGAGGTCCTCTCGTGTGGTGCCTATCTCCTCGAGTCCGACCAGCTCCCCGGCATCCTCGTCCTCGAGCGCCTCCTTCGGCACGAGGAAGCCGATCATGCCTTTCTTCCCCAGCGTGCGGAGGTACTCCGTCAGGGATGCCTCAACCTCCCGCCGCTGAAGCTTGTAGTCGGCCGAGAGCGCCCTCACGATATCCTGTACGGTGTGTTCCCCATCGCACAGGTGCCAGACGCGCGTGCCAACCTCGTCCAGGATGATCGGCCGGCTCTCCGGCACAAAGAAGAGGAACCCCATTGCGCGCCCGAAGAGGTCCTTGCGGCGCGGGACGATGACCTCCACGAAATCCTCATCGTTGACGCGCCACTTGAGCGCCGGGTTCCGCACCGGCCGCGCCTCGAATGCTTGCTCGCGGGTGAGCGGCAACTGCGACTTCTGCTTCAGCCCGGTGCGCTCGAGCGCGCTGTTGATGGCCGACGGTAGCTTCACAGAGCAGCCTCCTTGTATGCATTGCGGCTCGAACCGTTGCGGCGAACCGGCACCTCCACGGCCTCAGTCTCATCGCCGCGCTCCAGCGTGAGCAGCGCGACCTCAGGGTGACAGTTGAAGCGCGCGCGCGTCGCTGATGCTACGCCGCGGCTAACGTAGCAGAGCCGCCCGTTCGCGCGCAGCAGCCCCGACGCCCGCCTCCGGTCTCGCCAGACCGGAGCCCACGGCGAGCCGATGCCCGGAAGCTGGATCTGGCCGCCATGGGTGTGGCCACAGAGGACCAGGTCCGCGCCGGCGGCGTGCGGGTCGTCGATGATGTCCGGCGTGTGCCCGAGCAGGATCACGAGATCTGCCCCGGCTGTTCCGCGCATGGCGGCGGCCACGTCGTCGCGGCCGAAGCCGAGGTCGTCGGAGCCGGCGATCGCCAGCCTGGCCCCGTCAACTGCGATGGTCTCCGACGTGTTCTCGAGCAGTCGGATGCCGATTTCCCTGAGTACCCGACGCAGGACCTCGACACTCTCAGGAGGCGCCTGCATGGTTGTGAACGGATCGTTATGCGCCATGTCGTGGTTCCCTGGAACCGCCCAGACGCCCAGCGGCGCACTCAGGCCTTCGAGCTGATGCGAGCAGCGGGCGGCCTCGTTACAGATGTCGAAGATATCGCCGGTGATGGCGATGAGGTCGGCGTTCAGGCCCATCGCGAGATCGATGGCGCGCCGGCTGCTCCGCTCGATGCTGGCTTTGCGCTGGCAGTGGAAGTCGCTGAGATGAACGACACGCAGGCCCCGTAGTCCCTCCGGAAGATGAGGGACGCGGATCGTGCGCTCCGTCACGACGATCTTCGCGGGCTCGATGTAGCGCGCGTAGCAGGCGAACAGCACGGCCCCGATCAGCAGGGCCCATAGGATGAGAGCGAAGATGATCACCGGACCCCTCCATCGGCTTCGTCGGGATCAGGGCGCGGGGCCTCGGATGCTGTAGATGCTGTCAGCCGCCGCACGGCCAGGGCGGAAGCGACATACCCCGCCAGGGTCACCAGCAGCACCAGGCCCAGCGCGACCGCCTGCCCGCCGGTGAGCGAGCGTGTCACGATCTCAGGTCTCGGTCCCGTCAGCACGTCAATGAGCGCGCCTCCCCAGTATTCCTCAAGCTGCCATGCGAGCGTCAGAGTGAGCGCCATCGTGCCCCAGATGAGTGCGACCGTGCCGACAATCTGCCGGCGCGAGCGAGCGTTCTGCGCGCCCTGGATGGCCACCATCAGCGTGAGCACGCCCAGCGCGATCCCAAGCACTACCGCGAGCTCCAGCCAGTCCTTCCCGCCGATCATGCCAGACCCTCCGGCGGGATGACCTCGATGATGAGCGGCCGATGCTCGGCTGGCTGCTCGGAGATGGTGATTGCGGCCTCCAACTCGGACAGCGCGGCCTGCAGATGCTCGGGGGAGCTGGCCATCAGCTCAATCACCGGCTGACCGACGCGAGTGCGCTCGCCCTCCGCCGAGATGATGCGCAGCCCCGCCGCAGGATCAACCGCATCGCCCTTGCCGCTTCGGCCGGCTCCGGTCGCGAGTGAGGCCCGGCCGATGCCGCCCGCGTCCATGCGCGTCACGATGCCCTGCTTCTCCTCGCCCCACGTCGAGGTCTGCGCGGGCAGGTGACCGAGTAGCGTCAGATCGAGGACGGACGAATCACCGCCCTGCGCCTCAACGAGCGCCACCAGCTTGTTGGCCGCCGCGCCTGAGCGCAGTGCCTCCTCAGCCGCTCTGCGGGCCTTCGCGATCGAGCCGGCGAGGCCAGCGGTGACCAGCATCCATGCGGCGACTTCGAGGGAGACCTCGCGCACGTCCCCGGCACCGCCGCCCGCGAGGACAGCCGCAGCCTCCTCGACCTCCACGGCGTTGCCCACCGCGCGGCCGAGCGGCCGATTCATGTCCGTCAGCAGCGCGGCCATCCGTCGGCCCGCGCCTCGACCGATCCGCACCATCAGCTCCGCCAGCGCGCGCGCTTCGGCCACCGTCTGCATGAACGCGCCGCTGCCCACGGTGACGTCCAGCACGATGGCCGGCGCGCCTGCTGCCAGCTTCTTGCTCATGATACTCGAGGCTATGAGCGCCGAACTGCGTACCGTGCCGGTGGCATCGCGCAGCGCGTAGATCTTGCCATCCGCCGGGGCGAGGTCTTTGCTCTGCGCCGCGACGACCAGCCCGATCTCCCGCGCCTGCGTGAGAACCTCACCGGGCGTGAGGTCGGTGCGCAGCCCCGGGATCGCCTCCAGCTTATCGATCGTGCCCCCGGTGTGCCCGAGGCCACGCCCGGACATCTTCACCACGCACCCGCCGCACGCGGCAACGATGGGCGCCGCAATCAGGGTCACCTTGTCGCCGACGCCACCGGTTGAGTGCTTGTCCACCGCTCCGGAAAGGTCGGGGACCTCGAGCCGCTCGCCCGAATCGGCCATCGCCTCAGTGAGCGCGAGCGTCTCAGCGTCGCTCATTCCGGCGCAGCAGACCGCCATCAGCCACGTGGCCATCGGCGCGTCATCAATCTCGCCGACAGTGTAGCGGGCGACGATCCACTGGATCTCCCCCGCCGAGAGCTCCTCGCCGCGGAGCTTGCGCTCGCTGAGCCTGCGGATGTCCATGCTCATGCGCCCGCACCCAGCAGCTCGGCTGCGAAGCTCCGGCCGGCCAGCAGCGGAGCCGCGCCGAAGAGATCGCAGATCGTGGCGCCGAGGTCGGCGTAGCTCTCCCGGGTACCGAGGTTCACCGGCAGGACGCGCGGGCCCGTCACCAGCAGCGGCACGCGCTCGCGGGTGTGATCGGTGCTCGCACTGGTCGGGTCGGTGCCGTGGTCGGCCGTGATCATCAGGAGCGTCTCCCGGTCCATCGCGTCCACCATCCCCGGCAGATGGGTGTCAAAAGCCTCCAGCGCCCGCGCATACCCCTCCGGGTCATTCCGATGACCGAACTTCGAGTCGAAGTCGTTGAGGTTAGCGAAGATCAGTCCGTCAGTGCGCTCTCGGATGAGCGCGGTCACCTGCTCCGCCCCGTCGGCGTCATCGGCGGTGTGGATGCAGCGCCCGATGCCCTGTCCGGCGAAGATGTCATGGATCTTGCCGACGCCGATGGTCTGTACGCCGGCTTCCTGCAGGTGGTCGAGCGCCGTCGGGCCGGGCGGCGGCAGCGGGTAGTCGCGGCGCTCGTCGGTCCGCTGCAATGCGCCGGGCTCGCCCACGAAGGGCCGGGCGATCACCCGCGCGACCTCCCACTCACCACGGAGCATCTCCCGCGCGATCTCACAGGCCGTGTAGAGCCCCTCCAGCGGGATGACGGCGGTGTGCGCGGCAATCTGGAAGACGCTGTCGCCGGAGGTGTAGACGATCCACGCGCCCGTCTCCGCGTGCTGACGGATCAGCTCCTCGATGATCTGGGTTCCGGAGGCCGGCCGGTTCCCGATGACCGGCCGCCCCGTCCTGCGCTGGAACTCGCTGATGATCTCCGGCGGGAAACCATCGGGGAAGATCGGGAAAGGCCGCGTGCGTATCTGCCCCATCATCTCCCAGTGGCCCACCATCGTGTCCTTGCCTGCGGCCTGCTCGGTCATGCGGCCGAACGCGCCCGAGGGGTCGCGGGTGGCAGGCACGCCGTCGATCTGCGTGAGGTTGCCGAGGCCGAGGCGCTGGAGGGTGGGCAGGCAGAGACTACCGACGGCGCGTGAGACGTTGCCGACGGTGTTGCTGCCCCCATCACTGTAGTCGGCGGCATCGGGCGCATCACCGATTCCGACGCTGTCAAGTACGATCAGGATGACCGAGCGGATGCGCGACAGTGTCCTCTACCTCTCGCCCCAGACGGCAGCATCGTATCCCTGAGAACTCAGCCTCTCGCGCACTCTGTCGGCCTCAGCGCGCGTGTCATAGGCGCCCACGTTCACGCGGTGGTAGGTGATACCGCCGCGTTCCTGCGTTGTGATATAAGGATGGTAGCCCTGTTCCGAGAGCCGTCGCACCTGGCGTTCCGCGTTCTCCTCATCAGCGAAAGCCCCGGCTGCAACAAGGTAGCCGTCGGATCCGGCTGAGGGGTCCGCTTTCTCGTCGCCGCTTCCGCCACCGCTGCTATCGTCGCCGCGATCGCTGCCTTCCGCCACCTCAGCGGCATGCACCCGCGAGCCATCCTGAGGCGACTCAAGCTCCTCGCGCGCCTTCCGCACCTCTCGAGCGCTGGGTTCGCGCTCGCTGATCGACACCACAGCCTCCACAGGCGGCTTCCCATCGCTGCCTTCACCGTCTGCCAGAGCGGGCGACGCGGACTGCGGCTTGATCTCCGGCGCGCGCTGCTCGACCTCCATCGCCTGCAGGTGCTTGCCGACATAGTCGCGGCCGACGAAGTACATGCCAAATCCAGCGATCGCGCAGAGCCCCGCGACGACCGACCAGAACTTCACGCTTTCCATGAACCGTGCGCCCGTTGATCCCTTCGGCCGGGACATCGTTGCTCCTCCGCTGTGCGGGCTGCGATGCAGGCGGCGAATGTGCGGCATGCAGCATGATTGTAACACGAAGAAGCGCTCGCGAACAAGCCGAGGTGGGCCGGCGGGCGCGGCATCTCTCGGTGAACCGCGCCTACCCCCGCTTGAGCGCCATCGCCCCCGCCCGCACGAGCGTGACGCCGAGCGCGGACAGACCGAGCGCAACAACGACTGGCATCCAAAGAGGCGCGTAGATCGGTTCCGGCAGATAGAGCACGGTATCCGCGTCGGCCAGGCTGCCAGGCCAGTCCGTGATCGTGCGGATGGCGATGTAGCGGCAGATGATCCATCCGCCGATGGCGAAGAACGCTGTCCCGAACTGCTGGTGCAGGTTGCGTCCGGCCACGACCGCGATCACAACCAGCACCAGCAGCATCGCCGCCTGCCGCGTCTGCTCGAGAGCGATGATCCGTGGGGGCATCGCCTCGGTGACCGCCTGCGCGAAGCCGCCTCCCTCCTGCGAGACCTGTAGCATGCCTCGCACGTAGAAGGTCGCGACGGCGTCCACGTAGCCCAGCGCGATGCAGAGCGCAGTGAGTGAGATGAGGTAGCTCAGAATGGTCATTCCGCGCGTGCGTCTCGCCATCGGCTATGCCCCGCCCCGCACCTTCTCGAGCGTCTCCCGGCGCTCGCGAAGCTGCACGATCTTCTCCCGCGACTCCGCGAGGCGTTCGAGCTCACGCTGGACGATCTCCGCCGGAGCGTTCGCCACGAACTGCTCGTTGCCGAGCTTCCCCTCGCTCTTGCGCATGTCGCCCTCGATCTCCGCGATCTGCCGGTCGAGCCGCGCAAGCTCCTCGCCAAGGTCCACGCTTCCGGGCACATGCAGGAAGACCTGCGCACCGGGTGCGGTGGTCGCCAGGCACTGCTCGGGAGCCTGCGCTCCGGCCTCGAGCAACTCAAGTTCAGACACCATCGCCAGGCTCATGAGCCCGCCCTGCTGGCTGCGCAGCAGCTCCAGGGCATCCGGGTTGTCCGCAATGATGGTAACGGGCGCGCGCTGCGATGGCGGCACAGTCAGCGCCGCGCGCAGGCCCCGGATGCCCGTCACGGTGGCTCGGAACTGCCGCATGTGAGCCTCAGCGCCGTCATCAAGCAGCGCTGCGTGCGCGGTCGGGAACTCCGCCAGCGCGATCGGCGCCGCATCGTCCTGCAGCCGGTGCCACAGCTCCTCCGTGATGAAGGGCATGAACGGGTGCAGCGCGCGCAGGATGCCGCTGAGGACCGTCCGCAGCACCTCCTGCGTCACCGCCTTCCGCTCGGGCGTCGGCGGCGAATACAGGTCGCCCTTGGCAAGCTCCACGTACCAGTCGCAGAACTCGCTCCAGATGTGCTCGTAGAGCCCATCCGCCGCCTGCGCGATGTTATATGGAGCCGCGTCGTCGCCCTCGCTGCCCCAGACCTCATGCTCGATGGTCGCGAGCATCCGCTGGTGGCGCGAGAGGATCCATTGATCCGCGAGGCTCAGCTCAGCCTGTGAGAGGTCGATCCGCTCCTCCGGCGCGTCCTCGAGGTTCATCGTGACGAAGCGCGTCACGTTCCAGAGCTTGTTGCAGAAGTTCCGCGCGCCCAGCACGCGGTCCTCGGAGTAGCGCAGGTCCTGCCCGTGCGTGATCATCTGCATGAGGGCGAAGCGCAGGGCGTCGGCGCCATACTTGTCGATCAGCTGCAGCGGGTCCACGCCGGTGCCGAGCGACTTCGACATCTTCCGCCCATCCTGTGTGCGCACGAGGCCGTGGATGAAGACACGCTCGAAGGGCTGGCGACCCATGAAGTGCATGGAGTCCATGATCATCCGCGCGACCCAGAAGAAGATGATGTCATACGCGGTGACGAGAACGGTAGTGGGGAACCAGAAGTCAAGCTCCTCGGTCTCGTCGGGCCAGCCGAGGGTGCTGAAGGGCCACAGGCCCGAGCTGAACCAGGTGTCCAGCACATCCGGCGACTGGACGAGTCCTGACAGATGGCAGACGGGGCAGTCGGTCGGGGCCTCGCGCGAGACGATCCACTGCCGGCACTCCTGACACCACCACGCGGGGATCTGATGCCCCCACCAGAGCTGGCGGGAGATGCACCAGTCCTCGATGTTCTCAAGCCACTCGCGGTAGACCTTCGTCCAGCGCTCCGGCACGAAGCGCACGAGGTCCTCATGCACCGCGCGCAGGCCCTCGCGACCAAGCTGCTCCATCGCCACGAACCACTGCTCGGAGATCAGCGGCTCCACGATCGTGTTGCAGCGCTGGCAGTGGCCCACCATGTGATGGTGCTCCTCGATGCTCTCCAGCAGCCCCTGCTCCTCCAGCGCCGAGACGATCTCGCGCCGCGCATCGAAGCGGTCCATCCCGGCGTAGGCGCCTGCCTCGTCGGTCATCAGGCCGCGATCGTTGATCACAACCACGCTCGGCAGGCCATGGTGCTGCGCGATCTCGAGGTCGGTCGGGTCGTGCGCGGGCGTCACCTTCACCGCGCCCGTGCCGAACCCGCAATCCACCAGTTCATCGGGCACCACGGCGATCTCACGGTCCATCAGCGGCAGCACCACGGTCTTCCCGATCAGGTGCGCGTAACGCTCGTCATCGGGATGGACCGCCACGGCCGTGTCGCCCAGCATCGTCTCCGGGCGCGTGGTCGCGACGACCACTCCCGGGCCACCACCTGGTTCCGTGTAGCGGATATGCCAGAGGTGGCCGGTATGCTCCGCGTGCTCGACCTCGAGGTCGGAGAGGCCGGTCTCGCAGCGCGGGCACCAGTTGATCATCCGGGCGCCGCGGTAGATCAGGCCCTGCTCGTAGAGCGTCACGAAGGCCTCGCGCACCGCGCGGGAGAGGCCCTCGTCGAGCGTGAAGCGCTCGCGCGACCAGTCGGGCGTGCAGCCGAGGCGCTGGAGCTGGCCGATGATCACGTCATGGTGATCGTTCGCCACCTCCCACGTCTTCTCAAGGAACGCCTCGCGCCCGAGATCCTCACGGGTTTTCCCCTGCTCCGCCAACATCTTCTCCACAACGTTCTGCGTGGCGATGCCGGCGTGGTCGGTGCCCGGCAGCCAGAGCGCCGCGTAGCCCTGCATCCTGCGCCAGCGGGTCAGCAGGTCCTGGATTGTGTTATCCAGCGCGTGGCCCATGTGCAGCGAACCCGTGACATTCGGCGGCGGGATGACGATGCAGAACGGCTCGCGCTCGCGATCTACCTCCGCGCGCGGCACGTTGTTGTCGAGCCAGTACTGATACCACTTGCTCTCCACGGCTTCGTGATCGTAGGCCGGAGGCATCTTCTCGGGCATTGGTCCTGCTCCTCGCTGTCGGAAAGGTCGGGGCTTTCGTCCGGTTAAAGTGAAAGACTCTCATCCCGCGCGATGATCGGCGATCGCTATGGGACGAGAGGCAGTGTGCTCCCGCGGTACCACCCACGTTCCGCCCAGGTCGGAGGTGACCCGTGCGGCACTCGGTAACGGGGTAACGGCCGTCAGTCGGCGACTGTTGTGCGCGGCTCGCGAGTCACAGTCGCGGCTCGGGGGCGACCAGCGGCGGACGCGATCACCGGGCTCTCAGCACGCCGCCGGCTCTCTGTGGATCGCGCACCCGCCACACCTCCCCGTCAGAGCCTGTCGGGGGTGCGACCGGATATGCGGTGAGTATACGGGAGCGGGGGCCTGTGCGTCAAGCGCGCGCTGGGCGCCACATTGCGCGGGCGGCTCGTGCTGTCTGCCCGCGATGCCCGCGTGAAGGCCGCGGCCTCAGCTGCCCGGCAGGAGCGCCCTGTCCAGCACCTCGTCCATCGAGGCTACGAAGACGATCTCGAGGTCCTCGAAGACCTCGGCGGGGAACTGCTCCCCGTTCTCTAGGTCCTTCTCGTTCTCCTCGGGCAGCAGCACCATCTTGAGGCCCGCGCGGTGGGCTGCGAGGACCTTCTCCCGAACGCCGCCGATCGGCAGCACGCGCCCGTGCAGCGTAATCTCGCCGGTCATCGCGACATCATCGCGCACCGGGCGACCCGTGACGGCCGAGATCAGCGCGGTGCAGATGCCGACGCCCGCGGAGGGACCCTCCTTGGGCACCGCGCCCGCCGGAACATGCAGGTGGATGTCGCGCTCCGCGAAATACTTCGCGGGAAGCCCGAGCTTGGTCGCGCGTCCGCGGACGAAGCTGAGTGCAGTCTGCGCGGACTCCTTCATCACATCGCCAAGCTGGCCGGTCAGGAGCAGTTCGGAGTCGCCCTCAACGATCGCGACCTCAAGCGACATGATGTCGCCGCCAGCCTCGGTGTAGGCAAGACCGGTGGCAACGCCGACTGCAGGTTCGCGCCGGGCGGCGCCCCAGGTGAAGCGGCGCGGGCCGAGCATCTCACGCACGGCCTCTGAGGTGATCTGTGCGCGATCGTCTGCGCCCGCGGCGACCTTCCGCGCCACCTTGCGGCAGATCGTGGCGACCTCGCGGTCGAGGTTGCGCACGCCGGCCTCGCGGGTGTAGTGGCGAATGAGGTCCCGCAGGCCCGATTCGTGGAAGCGGATGGAACTGCCCGTAAGCCCGTGCGCGCGCCGCTGCTTCGGCACGAGGAAGTCGCGGGCGATCTGAAGCTTCTCCTCCTCGATGTAGCCCGGGAACTCAATGACCTCAAAGCGGTCCTGCAGCGCCGGTGGGATGGGCTCCAGCAGGTTGCCGGTCGCAATGAAGAGCACCTTGGACAGGTCGAAGGGCACCTCGAGGTAGTGATCGCTGAAGGTCCCGTTCTGCTCCGGATCGAGCACCTCGAGCAGAGCGGACGAGGGATCACCGCGGAAGTCCGCGCCGATCTTGTCCACCTCGTCGATCATGAAGACCGGGTTGCTCGAGCCGACACGGCGGAGGGCCTGGATGATCCTGCCGGGCATGGCGCCCACGTAGGTGCGCCGGTGGCCGCGGATCTCCGCCTCGTCACGCACGCCTCCGAGAGAGACGCGGATGAACTTGCGGCCCATCGCCCGTGCGATGGACTGGCCGATCGAGGTCTTGCCGACGCCGGGAGGGCCGACGAAGCACAGGATGGGGCCCTTCACATCCTCAACAAGCCGGCGCACCGCGAGGAACTCGAGAATGCGCTCCTTCGGCCTGATCAGGCCGTAGTGATCGTCATCGAGGATGCTGGTCGCCTCGTCGAGGTCGAGCTCGTCAGCGGTGGTCGCCGACCATGGGAGCTCGAGCAGCCAGTCGAGGTAGGTGCGGATGACGCTGACCTCCGGCGACGCCATCGGGGTGCGCTCGAGGCGATCCACCTGCTCCAGCGCGGCCGCAAGTGTGGCCTCGGGGAGTTCGGCGGCCTCGATCCGGTCGCGGTACTCCCAGGCCTCCCCCATCGCGCCCTCGCCGCCGCCAAGCTCGTCCTGGATGGCGCGCAGGTGCTCGCGGAGGTAGTACTCACGCTGCGAGTCCTCGATCTCATCCTCGACGCGCTCGCGCATCTCCTCCTCGAGGCGCAGAACGCGAAGCTCCTCGCGCAGGTGCCGACCGGCCGTCTGCAGCCGCCGGGTGCAGTCCACCTCTTCGAGCAACTCCTGCCGCTCGGCGAGCTCAAGATCGAGGCAGGAGGTGATGATGTCGGCGAGCTGCCCGAGGTCATCAACGTTGAGCGCGGTGACGAGGGCCTCGGGGGGTATGCGGCGGGAGAGCTCAGTGGCCTCCTCGAAGTCCTCGAGCGTGCGGCGCCTTAGAGCCTCGATCCACGGCGCGGGCTCGGGCTGCACCTCAACGAGCGGCTCTACGGCAGCCACCATGAAGGGCTCAGTCCGTACCACGTCCACGATGCGTACGCGCCTGGTGCCCTCGAATACTGCCCGCACGGTGCCGTCTGGGAGTTCCAAGGCCTGGAGGCAGCGGCCGACGGTGCCGACGGAGAAGAGGCCGTCCGGCTCCGGATCGTCCTCCTCGGGCTCACGCTGGGCGACGAGGAGCGCCAGCGCGTCCTCCCCGCGGGCGCGGCGAAGAGCACGCAGACTCTTCTCGCGCCCGAAGACGAGCGGAGTCACGGTACCTGGCAGCACCACGACCTCCCGCACCGGCAGGACGGGGATGGTTGTGGGTATGTGCGCAGACTGATCTCCCTCGGAGACGACAGCCCAGTCTGCCGGCAGGCCGGAGTCGGCCCCCGCGGCGGGATAGCCGCCGTTGGAGGAGCGGGATGACATGCGACGCATATGAAGCACCTGGATGAATGGTCTCGGGTTGGTTACCGCCGCGCCTATGCGACCTCGCGGTCGTCGTCCGACACATTCTCCAGCGTGGGCGTCTTGCCCTCCCGGATCACATCGGCATCGATCGTGCAGCGGTTCACGTCATCGCGCGAGGGAATCTCGTACATCACGTCCAGCATGATCTGCTCGATGACCGCGCGCAGGCCGCGGGCACCGGTCTTGCGCTCGAGCGCCTTCGCGGCGATCTCATGCAGCGCCTCATCGGAGACCACGAGCTCGACGTTGTCGAGCAGCGACAGGAGCTTCTTGTACTGGCGAATGAGCGAGTTCCGCGGCTCCACGAGCACGCGCACCAGCAGATCCTTGTCGAGGTGATCGACGGTCGCGATGTTGGGCAGGCGCCCGATGAACTCGGGGATCAGCCCGAACTTCATCAGGTCCTGCGGCATGACGTCGGCGAGCAACTCGTCCTCTGAAAGCTCGGTTGCGCCTGCGATTGCCGTGGCGTGGAAGCCCATCGTGCGGTTGCGGGTGCGCTGGCGGATGATATCGAGGATGCCGTCGAACACCCCTCCGCAGATGAACAGGATGTTGGTGGTGTCGATCTGGATGAACTCCTGCTGCGGGTGCTTCCGCCCGCCCTGCGGCGGCACGTTGGCGACGGTGCCTTCGAGGATCTTCAGCAGTGCCTGCTGGACGCCCTCGCCGGAGACGTCGCGGGTGATGGACGGGTTGTCCGCCTTGCGCGCGATCTTGTCGATCTCGTCGATATAGACGATGCCCTGCTCCGCGCGCTCAACGTCGCCGCCGGCGGCGATGAGCAACTGCAGAAGGATATTCTCCACGTCCTCGCCCACGTATCCGGCCTCAGTCACGGAGGTGGCGTCGGCGATGGTGAAGGGCACGTCGAGCATCCGCGCGAGCGTCTGCGCGAGCAGTGTCTTCCCGCTACCGGTTGGCCCGAGCATCAGGATATTGGTCTTATCAAGCTCAACGTCGGCATCCATCGCGCCGAGGCGTACGCGCTTGTAGTGGTTGTAGACCGCTACCGCCAGCACGCGCTTTGCGCGATCCTGGCCGATGACGTACTGATCGAGGTAGCTGCAGATCTCGCGAGGCGTGGGCACACGACCATCCGCCGCGGCCGTTTTCGCTTCCTTCTCGGCCTTGCCGCGGATAATCTGGTTGCACAGTTCAACGCACTCAACGCAGATGTAGACGCCCGGACCTGCGATCAGCTCCTTGACCTGCTTGGGCTTCTCGCGCCCGCAGAAGGAGCAGCGCAACGGTCGTGCATCCCTGCCCTGTCCATCAATGTCCATCGTCAACCTCTCCCGGTCCTGCGATACTCGCTCGGCCCACGGCCGTCAACCGCGGCAGCGCCGTCACTCGTAGCTTGAGGGCTGGCGGGTGACGACCGAGTCGATCAGACCGTACGTCGCCGCCTCCTGGGCGGTCATGAAGTAGTCGCGGTCTGTGTCGCGCTCGATCCGCTCCACCGGCTGCCCGGTGTGCTCCGCCAGGATGTCGTTAAGCCAGCTTCGCAGGCGCAGGATCTCCTCGGCCTGGATCTGGACGTCGGCAGCCTGGCCGGACAACTGCCCCCACGGCTGGTGGATCATCACGCGCGAGTACGGGAGCGCGTAGCGGTGCCCCTTGGCGCCTGCTGCGAGCAGCACGGCGGACATGCTCGCCGCCTGACCCATGCACCATGTGTAGACATCGGGCTGCACGTACTGCATGGTGTCGTAGATCGCCAGCCCCGCTGTTATGCTACCCCCGGGGGAGTTGATGTACATCGAGATTGGCTCAAGAGGATCCTCATCCTGCAGGAAGACGAGTTGAGCGATGATGGAACTGGCCAGTTCATCAACGATCGGCATGCCGACGAAGATGATGCGCTCCTTCAGCAGGCGCGAGTAGATGTCGTAGGCGCGCTCACCTCGCGCGGTCGATTCGATGACTGTGGGGATCAGGTTCACTCGCTGTCACTCTCCTCGGCGTCTTCTTCAGCGGGACTCTCCACGCTCTCATCCGACGCCTCTGCCGCGCTGACCTCGCCGACTTCCTCGGACGCACCCTGCCGCGACTCGAGCCACGCGTCGTACTCCTCCTGCGTGACCTCCTCGACCTCTGCCGAGGCGATCAACCGATCGAGCAGGAGACGGCGGGTCGCCCGGTCGCGCATGTCATCCATGAACTGCGGCTGCACGGAGGCGGCCTGCAGCACGAAGCCGAGGTCGCTCCCCGTCTGCTCGGCGACCTGATTGAGCTCGAGCATGAGGTCCGCCTCCGAAGGCTCAATCTCCTGTGCGCGCGCGAGCGTTTCGACGGCGAAGTGCAGCTTCAGTGTCGTCTCGGCTCGCGAGCGCTGGTTCTCGCGAAGCTCCTCGACGTCCATGTCGTTCGCCTCAGCGAACTCCTCGACGCTCATACCGGTCTGCTGCAGCTCGCTGTGCAGTTCGTCGAAGCCGCGCCCGGCGGCCTCGTCAATCATCTGCTCCGGGATGTCGACGGTAGTTCCCTCAAGTATCTGACGCAGTACCTGGCCGCGGAGTTCTTCGTCGGCCACCGCGCGCGCTGCGGCCTCAAGCTGCTCTCTGATGGAGCCGCGGAGGTCGTCGAGCGTCTCGTAGTCGCCGAGGCTCTGCGCGAACTCATCTGTCAGATCGGGCAGTTTCCGTGCCGAGAATGAACTGATCTCGGCGCTGACGCGCGCGTTCTTCCCCGCGAGATCCTCGTTCGGATGGTCTTCACTGAAGGTGTACTCTACCTCGACCGTCTCGCCCGGCGCATGGCCGATGAGAGCCTGGTCTATGTCGCCGATGTAGTCGCGGCTGCCGACGACGATCTCTTCCTCGCGCAGCTTCAGATCGTCGCGGTCCTCGTCCTCAAGGAGGATGCCGATCTCGACTACCACCGCGTCGCCATCGGCGATGGTGTCGCGGTCGGTCTCGACCTCCTCGGTGTTGAGCCGGCGGAGTTCCTCGATCTGCTCGTCAACGGCTTCCTCAACTACCTCGGCCACCGGGCGCTTGAGCTTGAGGCCGGAGACGTCGGGAAGCTGCGGCTTCGGGTAGGCGGTGAAGGTGGCGTAGAACTCGAAGGGCTCGCCCTCCTGAAGCGGGACGTCCTCCATCGCTTCCTCGAGCGACTCCTCGGGGCTCCTGGCCTCCTCATCGGCGGCCTCATCCTCGTCGCCTTCCTCGGCGTCCTCGGCCTCCTCGTCGGAAGCCAGCTTCGCCTTGATGCTCTCGGCGAGCAGCTCATCGGCGGCGGGCGGGGCGCCGTGCTTCACATCGAGTTGGTCGATCGGGCGCAGATCGGCCTGCTCCATGGCCTTCTCGAGCCGGCTTTGAAGGAGGTCATCGTAGGTGATGGCGCGGATGAGATCAGACTCATAGTTGCGGTCGATGATCTTGCGCGGCACTCTCCCCGGGCGGAAGCCCTTGATGCCACCGCGCTGGGAGAGTTCCTGATAGGTCTTTCCGAAGGCGTCGTTGACTTCGGCCTTATCCAGGCTTATGTGAACGGTATATCGGCTGCCGCCAAGCTCACGTACATCTACATCCACGGTTGATCGCTCCCGTCGGTCCTCGCGCACGGGCCGATGCGAGGCCGGCCGTGCTCGGGTATGCTGCCCGCAATAGAAAAACGGGGCCGCTCGCGCGGCCCTGGCTGGTGGTCAGGTGGTGGGCGCGGGGAGACTCGAACTCCCAAGGGTTGCCCCACATGATCCTAAGTCATGCATGTCTACCGGTTCCATCACGCGCCCGGCCGTGTTGTATGGACAAAGCGCCGACGACGCATACCAAAATGGCGCGCCGAGTCCAGCGCGCCTTACCGGTGAAGTGAATGGTGGTGGACCGGGGAGGATTCGAACCTCCGACCTTGGGATTAAGAGTCCCCTGCTCTGCCAGCTAAGCTACCGGTCCACGTCCTGATGCGGGCGCATATCGTAGGGCTTCCGCCCGCGTCTGTCAAGCCCCGGAGAGTTGATTATTGCCGGGGCGCACTCTGTATTCTGGCGCGCCCGGAAGGATTCGAACCTCCGACCTACGGATCCGAAGTCCGTTGCTCTCAATCCACTGAGCTACGGGCGCGTGAGTCTCGGCGGTCATTGACAGGCTGGAAAGCCTGTCCTACGCTGTCGTCGCTTCTGTTGCCGTCGTC
>DHPY01000059.1:16641-22248 GCA_002411015.1 Armatimonadetes bacterium UBA5352
GTCGCTTCTGTTGCCGTCGTCGCTGCCGTATGGGGTGGGCGATGGGAATCGAACCCACAGCCACCTGAGCCACAGTCAGGTGCTCTGCCGTTGAGCTACGCCCACCACGGTCATACAAGGAACGGCGCGCAACGTGGCTTCGGGTCAGGCAATGTGGCGCGCCCGGCCCGATTCGAACGGGCGACCGGCGGCTTAGAAGGCCGCTGCTCTGTCCTCTGAGCTACGGGCGCACGGACGATCGAATGGAGCGGGCGATGGGATTTGAACCCACGACCCTCAGCTTGGAAGGCTGACGCTCTACCGCTGAGCTACGCCCGCAGGGCTACCGGAAAGTAACGGACGACGGCGCATCCGCGCCTGGTCGGGGCGGCCGGACTTGAACCGGCGACCTCCTGCTCCCAAAGCAGGCGCGCTTCCAAGCTGCGCCACGCCCCGATCACCGGCCGCCTGACCTTTGTGATTATACCCAATCCCGCACGCATTCGTCAAGGTCCCCTTCTGCGGCGCGCACACCCTCCGCCATCTCTGCATTCGCTCACTAATGTGGCGGGCAGACGGCGTACGTGTCCGGCTTTGCCGTCTCGGCGATTGACTTACTCGGGGCGGTAAGGTAAGATGCCGCTGTTGTTACCCATGGGGCGAGAGGCAACTGCCCGAACAGCTTGGACGCTGAACCTTCGGGTCTCCCGAAGCATCTAAGCTCGCGGCTAATGAACTACATCCACGCACACGCGACCGCGCGAGTCAAACTCATGGTGTGCTGCTGCCTGGCTCTGGTCATGGCGGCCGCGCCGCTTTGCTATGCCGCCCCCCCGGAGCTTCAGCCGACTGAGCAGGGGATGGCCCCGGCGCCCTCCCCCGTGGTCACGGACCTCGACCTCGCGAATGACGACCTGATCGCCCGCATGCTCACGCCGCGGGCGCAGATACGCCTCGGACCTGGCCTCGCCAACACGGAAGCCCTCATGCGCCGCGCATCGAACCAGTCGCTTTCGTATACCGTGCGCTCGGTCTGGTCGGGCATCGTCGAGTACCTCTTCCCGCCGCACGGTGTCTTCCGCCGCGGCGATCTGCTCGTGCGCGTCTACGACCCGGCGCTGCTGTCTGAGCTTGAGCGCGCGCGCCGACAGATGGATTCGGAGAACGTGCACCCCTTGACGATCGCCACCATGCGCGCTCGTCAGGCCGAGTCTGAGGCAGTGGATCCCCAGGCGGCGCGGCCTCACGCCGCCGCGCCGACTCCAGCGGCAACCGCGGCAGTGTCCTCGCGAGCCGCCGCGGCAGCCCCCGCCACCGCTCCGGTGGCCACTCGACCCGCGGCTGCGGTCAGGCTCGTACAGGTACCTCAGTTCGACTTCGAGGCGAACTCTTCCGAGCAGGACCAGTTGCGGGAGCAGGCGCGGTTGGCGGGTACTGCTGTTCCCGCCGCGATCGACGAGTGCCGCGCCGCGCTGAAGGAGCTGAATGCGGCCCAGGATGAGCTTGCCCAGCGCCACCGGCTCCTGGAGCAGGGCGCGCTCGCCGAGCAGGCGCTTCTGCCATCGGAGGAGCGGATGTCCGCCGCGCGCGCTGCATACAGCGAGGCGGAGGCGCAGTTGGCTGAGGCGCAGGAGGGCTACGACCGGATCGCCGAGCGCATCCACGCCCTCGAGGCGGAGGCGGAGAAGGCGCATGCGGAAGTCCAGGCGGCTCGAGAGGAGAACGCCCGCCGGGCGGAGGCTGCGGCGAAGCGCAGTGTGCCCGCGCCGGCGCGGCAGATCACGCCGCCCGCTCCCCGCACCCCGATCGCCCTTGAGACGCGCGGCACACGATCCGCCGAGGCCCCCGCGGACACTCCGGAGCGGACGGCATCCGACCCGGCCGCCACGGGCGAGAGAGATCCGGGGGTCCGCGTCTACCGGATCACCGAGGAGATGCGTGACCTCACGGCTCCGCGGTGGGAGGAGCTTCCGGCTGACGCCGCCGGGGTCATCAGCGAAGTGCTGGCTCCCGAGGGCAGCACCGTCAAGCAGGGCGACGAACTGCTGCGAGTGGCGAACCTGCAGATCGCCCGGCTCACTACCTGTGTTCCCGCGCAGAACCTCGCGGAGTTTCGGATCGGGCGCTCTGTTACGGTTGAGTTCGAGGAGTATCCTGATGCGATCTTCGGCGGCTGGATCTCCGACATCAGCCTCGATGCGGGGACGGATCAGGCAGAGATCGGCCTGATGGTTGTCTGCCGCACGGGTCGCTTCGCGGATGATCCCTACCTCGCGCTGCGCTGGATGACACTGGAGTCGGGGATCGGCCAGGATAAGGGCGAGACAGCTTCGCTGGAGCCGGTACTTCGGGCGCCCCACAGCGCCACCGCCGATTCACGGCTCGCGCAGATATTCCCCACGATCGGCCCCGGAGACGCCTTCGTCAAGCGCGCGACGGAGGCCACCCTGCCCCTGGATGATCATTTCACAGGTCGGCTGGAGCTTCAGCCGATGGAGTGTCTCCCGGACGCGGGACAGGAGCCTGCGGAGGGCGCGAGGCGTCTGGCGGCGTTGTCCGAGTGGCGGAGGACGTACGTTGACGGTATGACCACGGCAGTGCTCGATGGTGGCACCTGCATCAGCTACCCGGCCGAGGGCGAGGTCTCTGACGCGATCCGGCTGATGCTCGAGGCGCGCGTGCACCACCGCCCCAACCTGTGTGCTGCGACGATGCGGGAGGCGCTCGGATGGGGTCTCGGAGACGCCCACCAGTGGGCGACGCGCCTGCCGAAGGTCGGCTACGTGGCGCGTAAGGACGGGCTGCCCCGCCCGGGTGACATCCTCGTCTGGCCGTTCACTTACGGCTCGGGACGCTCACAACACATCGGCTTCGCAGTCCGGCAGGGGCGCAAGCTGATGCTCCTCAGCAACCTGACAGGAACCCTCGGCACCACGGAAGTGCTGGACGGTTACATCGCCTTCTACCGGCCCGATGACCAACCTGCAGCCGAGGCCGAGCTCGCGGACGCGGCAGTGCCGGCATCGGTGGCGGAGACCAGGAGATAGGTCGGGCCCACCGCAGACGCCGCCACTCGTGGAGACCCCCACTGGCATCGGTGCCGACTACAGTCGTCGTGATGCATTCACGCGAGCCAAGCGCAGCGCGGCGCTCCTGTTTGACAACACGATTGAGACCCAGTACCATGTAAGCACCTCTAGCGCCTCCCTCCAGGGAAAACCAGAACGGAAAGGACGAGTTCATGTCTGTACGTCGAAACGGTTTCACGCTCATTGAGCTCCTCGTTGTGATCGCGATCATCGCGATCCTGGCAGCCATCCTCTTCCCGGTGTTCGCACGCGCACGCGAGAAGGCCCGGCAGACGAGCTGTCTGAGTAACCTCAAGCAGATCGGTCTGGCGAACATGATGTACGCGCAGGACTACGATGAGAGGCTCGTGAATCAGTACAGCTTCTCCCCGAGCCCTCACCTCTACTGGTGGTTCGACCTGCTCATGCCGTACATAAACAACTACCAGATCATCCAGTGCCCCTCGGGCGGCTTCGCCTATAACACCACCTACAACACCACGAATCGGCCTCCCGGTCTTCCGCAGGTAGGCACGCTCTCCTACGCGCTGGCACACATCTCGCTCGATGCCAACCATGCGGCCGTGACGCCGCAGGGCGGCGCGAAACTCGCCGCCATCCAGGAGCCCGCGAGCACCATCAACTTCTTCGATTCGAACAATCACCAGATGTTCACCGGTGGGTCGGCGGATTACCGCCTGCTTGACATCATGGATGGTGGCCGCATCTCGCGCGTCGCCAAGCGCCACAATGACGGCTTCAACTGCGCGTTCGTTGACGGCCACGCGAAGTGGATGAACTCCACCCAGCCCGGCATGTGGACGACGAAGGCCGGCGACTAAGCCGCAACTGACGAGAGATGACGACTTCGAGGCCGGGCCCGCATTGGGTCCGGCCTCGCTGTCTATCTGATGGGCTGCAACGGATCACCGGACCATCCACTCCGGCCCCACATCTGCCGCGGTCAGCGGCCGGTAGATGGAAGGCGCGTCCGAAAGCTCGTCGCAGCCGATGTCGGGCGCTTCGTCAAGTGGCTGGCCGTCGATGTCCAGCGCGTAGTTGGCGAGCCGCCACGATAGATCGCTCGGATGATCATAGTCGTACGCGCCCGCGGCCGCGTTGATCGCGGGGCTCTCCGGGGTGGGCCGCATCAGGCCGTCGTCGCAGAGCACAAGCTGCGGATCCTCCCACGTCACGCCCTCTCGCTCCGGTATCCCCAACTCGCCGCCCCACGCGAGATTCGCATGCCACTCAAAATCGTCCGGATTGGGCGCACGGATGAGAACTGGCCGCTCGGGCGCGAGGAGAATGTTGTTCGCGAAGATCGAGTTGACCGCGGGCAGCATCTCCGGGTTCTCTTCCGAGACCAGCCGCACGCATTCGCCATGCGGCGCGACAACTGTGTTGTGCGCGATCAGCGCGCGTTCAACCTGCACATAGCCGCTCAGGGGCGTGTCAGCAATGCCCGGCTGCAGGGCAACGCCATACCGATCGGGGTCGTAGACGTAGTTGCCGACGATGCGATGGTCGCGTCCGACGATGCGCACACCGCGCGAGCCGGGGTAGTCGTTGCAGATGAAGACGTTGCTCTCAACAACGCAACGGTCACCGTGGCGGAGGGTGAGCTCACCGGCGCACTCCACGAAGGTGTTGCGGCGGTAGACGTTTGCGCAGGACTTGTTCGAGACGATCTCGCCCTCACCATCGCAGTGCTCGAAGAGGTTCTGCTCGACCACTGTGCGGGAATCGTAGACCGACACGTTGCTCGTGCCGATGCGGATCGTCTCGCCCCCGTTCTCACCCAGGACCGGCCGGCCCGCGAAGTGGTTGTGGTCTATGAGTGCGTCATTGGGCCGACCGCGCTCCACGTTCACAACGACCGTGACGCCTGAGTGATCCTGGCCGCGGAAGTAGCAGTGATCCACCCGGTTGCCCACGCCCCGAACCGTCACCCACTGGTAGCGCTCCTCGCGCGTCGCAGGGTTGTAGTCCACGATCGCGCAGCCGGTCAGGCGGCAGTAGTCGCCTTGCAGGTCCACGGGTGAACTGGTCCGGGCGCGGTCCACCCCGTCTGCCGGGGCCTCCCGCGCTCCGCCGCGCATCTGGATGCCGCTCACGACCACGTTGGAGCCACCTACGCGGATTGTGGAGAGACCGGTGAGCGTGAGGCCGCCGGGCGTGCGCGGGCGAATCACGATCGGGTCGCGCGCGGTCCCGGAGCAGCCGACAGCGATGGTGGCATCCATCCACTCGCCGTCAGCGATGACGATCCCATCGCCCGCCGCCGCGGCCTCAAGCGCCGCCCCAAGCTCCTCAGGGGTCCCAACCTCGTGTACATCCGCGCTCGCAAGGGCGCAGAACGCGATCAGAAGCGTTCCCATCAACACTCGGCGGATCATCTGGTTGTGTTCAGAAAGAAAGTGTCGTGCCCGTCTGCGTGGAATCATGCGTCCGTGTGATAGTGCAAGTTGTCATCGGAGCAACGTTCATGGTTTGCAAGCGTGACGCCACACAATACGGCTTCCTCAACCCGCCTCCGCCGAAGGGCGAGTCGCGCGTC